>JACKEH010000001.1 GCA_020633125.1 Sandaracinus sp.
GAACGGTGGTGTGCGATGTTGGGGATCGAATACCGTCGGTCAGCTCGGTGATGGAACAGCGATGCGCCGCCGACGCCCCAGCTCCGTGCTTTCCCCAGATCTATAACGCGGCAGCGCAAGTACCTGGGGAATCGGGGACGAGGCAGGGCGCACCACAGGGGCAGATGTTCGCGCCAGCGCAAGTCTGCCCACGGGCACAATCCGAATCTTCCCAGCACATTCCAACACGAGGACGCAGAAGTATACCCCGTTCACCGCGGCGACTCGACTTCACGACTTCGACCGCAAGACCTCGGAGGTGAGGCATGGTGTGGGGGCGCAGAGTCTCGAGATGCTCGCCCTCACCGACGCCCGCTGGCAGGCCCTCGTTCGACGCGACGCCGCGTCGGACTTTCTCTACGCCGTCCGCACGACGGGCGTGTATTGCCGGCCGAGCTGCGCGTCGCGCAGGCCCAAGCGGCAGAACGTGGAGCTCTTCGTCGACGTTTCGAGCGCGGAGCGCGCGGGCTATCGCGCGTGCCTTCGTTGTGCGCCCACGGGCGAGACGTGGATCGAGCGCGCGTGTCGTCTGCTCGACGCCGAGCCCTCGCTCGATCTGCGGTCGTTGGCCGATGCGCTCGGCAAGAGCCCCTTCCACGTGCAGCGAGCGTTCAAAGAAGCGCTCGGTGTCTCGCCCCACGCGTACGCGAAAGAGCGGCGGCGGGCGCGAGCGCGCGAAGCGTTGCGACGCGCGAACTCGGTGACCGCCGCGATCTTCGACGCCGGCTACGACGCCGCCGCGACCTTCTACGCCGACGCCGCAGAGTCGGGCATGAAGCCGGCCGCCGAACGACGCGGAGGAGCCGGCGAGGTGGTGCGCTTCGCGCTCGGCGCGCACGCGCTCGGCGCCGTGTTGGTGGCGACGACCGAGCGCGGCGTGTGCGCGGTCTCGCTGGGCGACGAGCCGGAGGCGCTCCTGCGCGCGCTCGAAGCGAGCTACCCGAACGCGACGCTCGTGGCGCACGACGACGCGACCGACGGAGTGGTGTCGTCCGTGCTCGGCGCGCTCGACGAGCCGGAACGCGCGCGCACGTTGCCGCTCGACCTACGCGGCACGGCATTTCGACGCCGCGTGTGGGAGGCGTTGCGCGCGATCCCCGCGGGACGAACCGCGACCTACGCCGAGGTCGCGCGAACCATCGGTGCGCCCACTGCAGTACGCGCGGTCGCGAGCGCCTGCGCGAACAACCCGGTCGCGGTCTTGGTGCCGTGCCATCGCGTGGTGCGAAGCGACGGCGGGCTCGCGGGATACCGGTGGGGGATCGATCGGAAGCGGGCGTTGTTGTTGCGCGAGGGGAGCTTGCGTTCGTAGCGCCGTGCCCGTGCCCGTGCCCGTGAGACCGGCAACCGCTCGCGCCCAGAGCAAGACGGACGGCGTGCGCGCCACCGCCGCTTGCGGCCTCGAGTCGCCTCCCGCGCTTCGCCAGAGCACGGACGGCCGGCTACGTCGCGTGGCCGTGGCGGTCCAAGAGTGTCGCAACGCGACGTCTCCGTCTCCGGGTCCGAGCACGTGTCGGCACGCGTCTCCGTCTCAGGTCCGAAGCGACGGTCCAAGCGACGTCTCCGTCTCCGTCTCCGGTCGCGGCGAGGTGTCGCAAGCGACTCTCCGATCCCGAAGCGCGTGTCGTGATGCGCGTCCCATCGCCTTCTCCGTCTCGTCTCCGAGTCACGCGGGCACGGTGTCGCACGCGTCTCGCCAGGTCGCGGCACGGTGCACGGGTCGCCGACCACCGCAACAGGTCCAAAGTCCCACCGGTCTCCCTCCCCGCCCCACACCCACGAATTCCTTCATCTTTTCGAGGCGCACGCCTTGCACCGGCATGGTCCGATGCGCGTCACGTCGCTCCTCTGTCTCCTCTCGCTCGCGTGCAGCGGCGAGATCGGCGACTCCAAACCCGGAGGCCGAGACCCGCGGAGCCGCTTCCGGACGAGCCGCTGACCTTCGCGCCCGCAGCCGCGACGCTTCACCGGCTGACACGCAGCGAATACCTGGCCAGCGTCGCAGACCTCTTCCCCGAAGGCGCGCCGCTGCCGACGGATCTCGAGGTCGACACGCCGCTCTACGGCTTCACCACCGTCGGCGGCTCCGAGCTCACGATCTCGCCTCGCGCGGCCGAACAATACGAGGCCGCCGCGCGCCAGCTCGCCGCGTACGCCTTCGCCGACGCGACCCGGCGCGACGCCTTCCTCGGCTGCACGATCGACGCCCCCGGAGACGCGTGCGTGCGCGCGTTCCTCGGCCGCTTTGCCCGACGCGCGTGGCGCCGGCCGCTCGAGCCCGCGGAGCTCGACGCGCTCGTCACGCTCGCCGCCGACCTCGGCACACGACTTCGCGACGGCAACCGCGGGCTCGAGCTCGCGCTCGGCGCGGTGCTGCAATCGCCGCACTTCCTCTTTCGCGTCGAGATCGGCGAGCCCGATCCGGAAGACACCACGCGTCGTCGCTACACGAGCCTCGAGATGGCCTCGCGTCTCTCGTATTTCCTCTGGGGCACCACGCCGGACGACGCGCTGCTCGACGCAGCCGAGCGCGGCGACCTCGTGACCGAGACCGGCCTTCGCGCCGCCGTCGCGCGCCTCACCGCCGACCCGCGCGCCGCGCAATCGATGGGACGTTTCTTCGGCGAGCACATGGCGCTCGACCGTCTCGACGCCGTGACCAAGGACCCCGAGCTCTACCCGCAGCTCACGCCGAGCCTCCTCGCGTCGATGCGTGCGGAGCTCGAGACGCTCTTCGCCGACCACGCGCTCGGCGAGGGTGACGTTCGCGACCTCTTCGTCACCGACCGCGCCTACGTCGACGCCGAGCTCGCGGCGGTCTACGGCGTGAGCGCACCCGGCAGCGAAGGCCTGCAGCCCGTCTCGCTTCCGAGCGAGAGCGAGCGCGGCGGTCTGCTCGGTCGCGCGGGCTTCCTGACGCTCTGGTCGCACGCGACGCTGACCTCGCCGACCACACGCGGCCGCTTCGTGCGCATGAACCTGCTCTGCGAGGACGTCCCTCCGCCGCCGCCCGGAGTGGACACCACGCTCCCCCACGGCGACGGAACCCCGAAGACGCTGCGCGAGCGCCTCGAGATTCACCGCAGCAACGCCGCTTGCGCCGGCTGTCACGACCGCATGGATCCGATCGGCTTCGCGTTCGAGCACTTCGGCCCGCTCGGCGAGTGGCGCGACACGGACGAGGGGCTGCCCATCGACACCACGACCGAGATGGACGGCACACCGGTCGCGAACGCCGCGGAGCTCGGGGCAGTGCTCGCCGAAGATCCGCGTGTGGCCGAGTGCCTCTCGCGTCGGCTCTACCGCTACGCGACGGGGCACCTCGAAGAACGCGGCGAAGAGATCGTGGTCCGCGACCTCGGCGACACACTCGTCGACGCCGAACATCGTTTCCTCGCGCTCATGAATGCGCTCGTCACGAGCGACGGCTTCCGCTACGCCGCCACCGATCCCGAGGCCGCGTGCACGACGGGCTCACGCCGCGCGTGCTCGACCGCGTGTGGTGCGGGCGAACAGGTCTGTGTCGCCGGAGCCTGGGCCGTGTGCGACGCCCCCGCCGCGCGAGCGGAAGACTGCAACGGCCGCGACGACGACTGCGACGGCAGCGTCGACGAAGCGCTGGTGCGAAGCTGCGAGGGCACCTGCGGTGGCGGCATGCAGGCTTGTGCCGGCGGGGCGTGGGGCGCGTGCGAAGAGGAGCTCGTCGAGCTCTGCAACGGCACGGACGACGACTGCGACGGCACCGCCGACGAAGGGCTCGCCACCCACGTCGCGATCACGAGCTTCACCGCGCTCTCCGCCGTGCACGCGCAATGCGACGGCGCCACCCAGCGCCGCGGCGTGAACTGCAACAGCGCGGTGCACCGCGTGTGTGCGGCGACCGGCTGCAGCACCAGCGGCTTCGGCCCCGTCGAAGCGGGCCCCGACGAAGCCCACCTCGGCTGCGTGAGCGGGCAGACGCGCGTCGTCTCGTACGCCGACCTCGCCGCGCATCACGCGCCTTGCAACGGCACCAGCGAGGTCATGGGGCCGAACTGCAACGCGGCGATCAGCCGCTGGTGCGGCGCCAACGGCATGACCACCGGCTTCGGTCCGGTCGAGCTTCCCGGCGACGGCACCGCGCACGTGACGTGTGTGCCCACCGCGACGCGGCATTCGATCACCTACGCCGATCTCACGCCGCACCACGGCAGCTGCCACTCCGGCACTCGGATCGGCCCCGAGTGCGACGCCGCGATTCACCGCTGGTGCCGCGCGATGGGCGCGGTGAGCGGCTTCGGCCCCCTCGAGAACTCCGGCGAGAACCTCGCCGTCGCTTGCGTGAGGTGAACGCGATGCTCCCGCTGAAACGACGCATGAAGCGACGCACTTTCCTTCGCGGCACCTTGGCCGGGGTCGGCACCGTCGCGGTCGGTTTGCCCGCGCTCGACGCGATGCTCGACGACAACGGCCGGGTCTTCGCGCAAGGGGACATGATCCCCGATCGCTTCGGTCTGTGGTTCTTCGGCAACGGCGTGAAGCCGGATCGTTGGATCCCACCGACCGAAGGCGCCGGCTGGACGCCGAGCCCCGAGCTCGCACCGCTCGAGGACGTGCGCGATTGGGTGAGCGTGGTGACGGGCTGCGAGATCAAGACCGCGACCCACCCGCACCACAGCGGCATGACCGGCGTGCTCACCGGCAGCCGCTACCACCAGCTCGGCACGACGCGCGACACCATCGTCACCACCTTTGCGGGTCCGAGCGTGGACATGATCGCGGCCTCGCATTTCGAAGGTGCGACGCCCTTTCGTTCGCTCGAGCTCGGCGTCACGCGTTTTCGCGGCACCGACGAAGGCACCACCTTCCAGCATTTGAGCCACAACGGCCCGAACAACGTGAACCCGAGCGAGTACTCGCCGAGCCGCCTCTTCTCGCGGCTCTTCGGCATGCCGCTCGACGCCGACGTCGACCTCGCGCGACGCAGCGTGCTCGACGCGGTGATGGGGCAAGTGCGAGGGCTTCAAGGCCGTGTCGGCAGCCGCGACCGCGCGCGTCTGGAGCAACACTTCGAGTCGGTGCGCACGCTCGAGCAGCGGCTCGCCTCGGGCGTGTCGGCCTGCATGGAGCCCGCGAACCTGGGCGACTTCCCCGACGTCGAGGGACGCGAGCAGATCGAGCAGCAGAACCGCGCGATGAGCGACCTGATGGTCACCGCGCTCGCGTGTGACCTCACGCGAAGCTTCAGCGTGCTCTTCAGCCCGGCCGGCAGCGGCGTCGTCGTCTGGCCCGTGGGCGCACGCAACAGCCTGCACCAGATCTGCCACGACGAAGCGAACCCACAGCCCACCGTGCACGCGGCGGTGGTCTTCACGATGCAGCAGCTCGCGTATTTCCTCGGGCGTCTGCGCGACACCCCGGAGGGCGACGGCAACCTGCTCGACCACTCGTCGATTCTCGTGACGAGCGAGCTCGCGGACGGCTCGAACCACAGCAACCGCGACTTCCCGCTCTTGATCGCGGGGCGTGGCAACGGGCGGCTTCGCGGCGGCGTGCACTACCGCTCACGCTCCAACGAGAACACCTCGCACGCCGTGCTCACGGCGCTTCGAGGAGGCGGCGTCCCGCTCGAGAGCTTCGGCACCGAAGCCGGCGCGGTGACGAGCACGATCGGCGCGCTCGAGGTCTGACGGCTCTCCCACGAACGACGCGAGTCGCTCTTCCTCGGGAGCCGCGCTCACGGCGTGGGAGGTTTGGGCGCCTCGGGCGAGCCCGGAGACTCCGCGTCGCTCGACTCCGGCGTGCCGTTCACGAGACGACGTTGAATCGCGACCGGCACGCTCTCGCGCAGGACGATCTTCCAGCCCTCGGTGTGTCGACGCATCACGACCGGGCGGCTGCGACGGCCCATCTCGTCTTTGCCGAAGACGTGCGCGACGTCGCCGGTGATCGTGACCTCGAGGTCGCTCTTGCCCGACGCGAGGCTGCCGAAGACGTAGCCGACGAGCCCCTCGGCTTCCGGTGCGCTCTCGTCGAGGTCGGCGAAACACACGGCGCGCGTGTCGGGGTCGTTGAGGTGAAAGCTGCGCCCGATCTGCATGCGGCGGCGGACCTCTTCTTCGGAGACGTCGGCTACACCGTAGACGTCGAGCAAGGTCTCGGCGGTCGTCTTCGGAGTCAGCAGCCGCAAGTCCGTCGGGGCTGCGGGCTCGCCGCATCCGAACGCACCTGGCGTGCTGGCGAGAATCGCCGCGACGACGAACGCGACCAAGCTCGCCGACCCGCGCTCGTACGTCGCGCTCCGCGCCGGTCGCGAGCCCGTCGACACGTGGCGTGCAGCAGGCCGGTCGAGCGTTCGGCAGACGTCGCTCACGCCTCACCTCGCACGAAGCGGTCCATCGCCGGCACCACGCTCGACAGCTCGAGATCCTTCGCGGGCGCGTTGAACCACCGAAAGGGCGAGAGCCACGTCGCAGGATCGTTCGCGCGAAAGCCACCCGCGCCAAGCTCGACCAGCAACGCGAGCGCGCCGTAGCGGTCGTGCAGGTGATCGAGCTCCATGCCCGGCGCGAACGCCCCCGGCACCCAACGCGCGGTCTGTGTGACGCCGTAGCCCGGAAGGTCCCGCGCGAAGGCAACGGCTGCGCGACGGTGCGCTTCGAAGTCGCTCGGACGACGCCACACGCCGCCGTAGGGGTAGAGCACCTTGCGGCCGAAGCTGTGCAAGCTGAGCGCGCGATCGAGCGGACGACCGAGCGCGTCGAGCGACGCGAGGATCGCGGCAATCTCGGGCTCGCTCGAAGGCGCGTCGCCGCCGTGCCCGAGGTGAGGGAAGACCTTCGCGCGCAGGTGCGAGCTCGACCAATGCGTCGGCCAGTTTCGGTTCAGATCGACGCCACGTGCGTTCGTGCGATCGAAGGCGCGCTCTCCGCGGCGCAGCCGACGCTCGACCCGACGGTAGCCGTCGACGTTGGCGATCGGCACCACACGCACCAAGCGATCGCGCGGTGGACGCGCGACGAGGCGGGCGAGCAACTGCAGCGCGGCTTCGACGCCGATCCACTCCATCGCGTGAAGACCCGCGACGACGAAGCTGACCTTCGCCGCGTCCGGGTCGCCGACGTCGAACGCGAAGAGCGGTGTGCCCTCCACGCTCTGCCCGAGGCGAAGCGCGTGCGCTCCGCTTCGAGCGAGCTCCTCGATCACGTCGGCGTATCCGCGGTAGCGACCCGCGCGCGAAGGCAGGGGCAGCGGGGCGCGATCGAGCGAGGCGAGGTGCGCGTCGAGCTCGGACATCGGCGCGGAGCTTACGAGCTTTCGCCCGCCTCGCGCACCCGAAGCCCACCGTGGGCGTGCACGAGCAGCTCGACCGCCACCATCGCGCTCGTCGGCAGCCAGACGTCGACCCATCGGCGCTTCGGGCCTTGGCGCACGCCGTCCGGCTGCCAGCGCTTGCGGGCTCCGGCACCCGAGGAAGCGAGCGTGAGCGTCGTCGTACCGTCCGAGAGCCGGAGGTAGTGGCCGACCTTGATCTCCTCGTGGCGCCCCTGGTGATCGCCCGGGAACGCGGGGCGCGAGCCCATGACCGAGCCGGTCTCGACCCGGAGGTGCGAGAGGACCAGGCGACGGCGATGCAGGCCGAAGAACGAGCGCAGCACGAGCATCTCGCGCTCGAAGCGCAAGCGCGCACGAACGACGTTGCGCCAAGCGAGGAACGAAACAGCGAACGCCACGCCGAGCGTGACGACGGGCAAGGCGGCGGCGATTCGACCGCTCTCGGGCGCCACGGCGACGGTGATTCCGAACATGACCACACCGAGGACACCGAGGGCGATCATCGGCACGTAGATCCCGGCGTCGGGACCTTCGACGTGGGGCAGCTCCGTCGGAGCGTCGGCGTGGACCTCGTCGAGATGACGCTCGAGCTTGGCCGCGCCGACCGAGCTCCCGCACCACGGGCACGGCACGAGCGCACCGGGGTTCGTGCGGGCGGCCTCGAGCGCGAGCTCGCGAGGTCGAATCATGCGTGGATCGTAGCAGCGCGGCGGCGGCGCGCGGACGCTACTGGAACCGACGCCAGGCCGTGAGCTCGGCCTCCTGGAAGGCCGCGTAGCGACGCTGCAGGCGGATGAGCTCGCCGTAGATGGTCGGCATCTGCGGCGCGAGCGAGAGCAAGACCCGACCGGTGGCTTCGGCGTCCCCCGCGGCGCGGTGGGCTTGTTCGAGCGGGATGCCGAAGAACGCCGCCACGTCGCCGAGACGACGGCTCTTTTGGTCCTTGAGGATCTCGCGAGCCCAGACGAGCGGGTCGATCCAGGTCGTGTCGTCGCGCAGGGCGGGCGGCAGGTCCTTGGGCAACGCGTGCTTCACGCGTTTGGCTTCGGAGAGCAGGAAGGTGCGGTCGAAGTCGGCGTTGTAGGCCACCGGGATACGGCCCGCGAGCAGCTCGACGACGTGCGGGAGCACCTCTTCGAACGAAGGCGCGCCTTCGAGCTCTTCGTCGCTGATGCCATGCACCGCGCGGGCTTCTTCGGGGACGGGGATGCCCGGGTTCACGAGCAGGCCCTCGCGGAAGGCGAGGCGACCGCCCGCGTCGAAGCCGACCATGCCGATCTCGAGGACGCGGTCTTGTTCGGGGTTGGTGCCGGTGGTCTCGAAGTCGATGACGACGAGGGGCAGCTCGGTCCAAGGGCGGCCGGGCTCCATCTCGGCGACGAGGCCGGGGACCGTGCGAATCGCCTGGGCGATCAGGTCCGCGATGCCGGGGTAGTGGCGTCCGGTGGGGAAGCAGGTCTTCGGCGCGCCGCGCATCGGCAGAGGCAGTACCACGGACGGTGTTTGGTGACCATGGGCAGGGCAGCGTCCGCGCGGCGGAGGCGGAGCGAAGAACGTCCGATTCCCATTGGATTTCAGTGCCTTGCGAGACGGCTCCGCCGTGTCGGTGTCGGTGTCGGTGTCCGTGGCGGTGTCGGTGTCGGTGTCGGTGTCGGTGTCGGTGTCCGTGGCGGTGTCGGTGTCGGTGTCGGTGTCGGTGTCGGTGGCGGTGTCCGTGGCGGTGTCGGTGTCGGTGTCGGTGTCCGTGTCCGTGGCGGTGGCGGTGTCGGTGGCGGTGTTCGTGTCGGTGTCGGTGTCGGTGTTCGTGTCCGTGTCGGTGTCGGTGTCGGTGTCGGTGTCGGTGTCGGTGTCGGTGTCGGTGTCGGTGTCGGTGTCGGTGTCGGTGTCGGTGTCGGTGTCGGTGTCGGTGTCGGTGGCGGTGGCGCGCAGCGCCGTCTCGGTCTCGGTCTCCGTCGTCGCCAAGCGACGGTGGCGCGCAGCGCCGTCTCGGCCTCGGTCTCCGTCGTCGCCAAGCGACGGTGGTGCACGACGCCTCTCGACCACAGCCGACAAGGCGCTCGCTCGCGCGACGAGAACCACGTTCGTTGCGAGTAGCCCGGAGATCCCGATACCCTTGGGTCGTCGTGCGGAGCGCGGCGGCACGTCTCCCGACGGGGTGGTCGGCAACGTGTGCTCGGGGTGTTTGCTCGCCGAGTGCGAGCTGGAGGTGTCGATGACTTGGAAGACGTCGAGGCTCGGCGTGGCCTTCGTGGTCGCGTTCTGCGTGGCATGTGGGGGCGGCAAGTCCGACCCGATCCCCGCGCCGGACGGAGACATCCTTCTGCCCGACGGCGGCTTCGCACCCGCCGACATTCGCAACCCCGTGCTCGTCCAGACCGTCGCGCCCGAAGAAGTGCGCGCGGGTGACGTCATCGCGGTGAGCTGCGTGATCATCGACGACCGAGGCGAAGAGTTCTCGTCTCGCGGTCGCACCCCACGCATTCGCGTCGCGCCCGAAGCGTCGGTCGAGATCGTCGCCGCCGACATCGTCGCCGCCATCGCGGGCGAGGTCGAAGTGAGCTGCTCGTTCCCCGACCTGATGCTCACCGACGAGAGCCCGGCGATCGTGCGCATCTTGCCTGGCCCCGCCGCCGCGGTGACCACGACGGTCGACCGCGCGCAGATCGAAGCGGGCGACTCGATCAACGTCACCTGCGACGTCGAAGACGCGTACGGCAACGCCATCCTCGACGCGATGCCCGGTGTGGCGCTCAGCCCCTCCGATCCTGGCAACACGGTCGAAGACGCCGTCGGCACCTTCACGCGCGCAGGCATCTACGAGGTCGCGTGCGAGCTCGCGGGCGCCGTCGCCACGACCGAACGCGTCGAGGTCCTTCCGAGCCTGCCGGCCGCCCTCGCGCTCTCCAAGGTTCCCGATCAGCCCGTCTACGCGACCGGCCAGGTGGTCGAGGTCGCAGCCGTCGTGACCGATCGCTTCGACAACGTCATTCCCGACGCCGTCGTCGGCATGGTGAGCGAGCCCGCCGCCGACGGGACCCTCGGCGCCAACCGTTTCCGCTACTTCGAGGACGGCACCTACGTCGTCACCGCGACGGTTGCCCCGCCGACGCAAGACGACGTGGAGCTCACGGGCCAGGTGACGATCGTCGTCAACGGCAACGGTCCCCAGATTCAATGCACCGGTCCGCGCGACGGCGACATGATCGTCGCGGCGCCCGGCAGCACGGTCATGGTCACCGGCACCGTCGACGACGCGAGCGGCATCGCGGAGGTTCGCGTCAACGGCTCGCTCGCCACGCTCGACGGGGGCAGCTTCCGAGCCAACGTCACGACCGAGTTCGGCATCAACTTCGTCGACGTGGTCGCGCGTGACTCGTTCGGTACCGAGTCGACCGCCACATGCGCTTTCTTGGCGTCGGCCCGCTACGCCGACCCGGGCTCGACCCTGGGCGACGTCATCTCGCTCAAGCTCCGCCAAGAGGCCTTCGACGACATGAACCGAGGCGACGGCCTCGATTCGCTCAACGACATCCTCCACTCGGTGTTGAACAGCGCCGGCCTGCGCAGCCAGCTCGACTCGACGCTGCGCGGTATGAACCCCCTCTACAACAACTGCGAGGTCGACAGCTTCCTCGGTTGCATCGTCCGCGTGACGCTCAACTACAACAACGAGATCCGCATCTCCGGCGCGACCAGCACCCTTCAGCTCGTCAACGGAGGCCTTCGCGCGAGCATCGCCATCAACGAGCTTCGCGCTGCGATGCGCCTGAGCAACCCCGTCAGCACGAGCGGCTGGGCGATCTTCGAAGGCGTCAACATGGACGTGACCTTCGACGTCGCGCTCGTCTCGGGTCGTCCTCGCATCACGGTGCGGCCCGGCACGACCTCGGTCTCGATCCGCAACGTCCGCACCGACTTGAGCGGCTTCGCGGGCTGGATCATCGACAACATCCTCTTGCCGATCTTCCGCGGCTCCGTACGCAACGCGATCCAAAACACGCTGCGCGACTACATCCAGAACAACTTCAACGACGTGCTCGACGGCGTGGTCGCGGGCCTCGACATCGAGTCGCTCGGCACCTCGCTCAGCGTGCCGCGCCTCGACGGCAGCGGAAACATCCCGCTCTCGTTCGGCGTCGGCTTCTCGTCGGTGAGCACGACATCTTCGAGGTTCCTCGTCGGCATCGGCTCACGTTTCACGGCGCCGGTTCAGATCGCGCGTCCGACCCTCGGCGTCGCGGTTCCGCCCGGCGTGGCGAGCGGCTCGTTGCTGGACGACCCCTCGCTCACGCAGTCGACTTCGGTGTCGATTCACTCGGTGCTCTTCAACCAAGTGACCCACGCGCTCTGGCGCGCCGGGCTCTTGCAAGGACGCATCACGGGCAGCGGCCTCGGCGGCGGTCTGCCGGCCGGGCTCGTCGCCGACCTCGAGGGCGGTCTTCCCCCGGTCGCGACGCTGACCGACGAGGGCCGCGCCGAGATCGGCATCGGCAGCTTGAACCTCTCGCTCGTCTACCCCGGTCTGTTCGAAGAGCCGATCAACCTCACGCTCGGCGCGCGCGCGAGCACCACGGTGCGGCTGACCGGGGGCGGAAGCGACCTGAGCTTCGACGCCATCACGGTCGACGAGCTCTTCTTCTCCACGCAGGACGTGAGCCTCGACGCCGCCACACGCGACGTCCTCGAGCGCTTCCTGACGACGCTCGTGCAGTCGATCGTGGACCGCGTCCTCAACGACGCGCTCCCCGCGCTGCCCATCCCCTCGTTCGAGCTGCCTTCGTCGCTCTCGACGTACGGCATCCCGGCCGGCACCTCGCTCGGACTTCGCAGTCCGGCGCTCGCCATCGAACCGCAGCACTTCGTGCTCCGCGGCAACTTCGGTTCCCTGTGACGGAGCGAGGACGAACCATGCGCACGCGCTTCTTTCTTCTGCCTCTCCTCTGCCTCGCCTTCGTCGCCTGCGGGGACGACGACGGAATGGTCGCCGACGGCGGCATCGTGCCGGACACCGGCACGGGTCGCCCGGTGCCCTTCGGGATCACGGTCACCATCGCGCCGCCACGTCCCTACTACGCGCTCGACCAAGCGGTTCGCGTGACGGCCGTCGTCACCGACGTCGACGGCAACGAGATCGACATCCCCGTGAGCTTTCGCGCCGAGCCGGCCACGGCCGCGACGCCCGAGGGCGAGCCCGGGGTCTTCACGCTCGCACAAGAAGGCTTCGTCGAGCTCTACGGCTGCACCGACGATCCGGGTCCGACGGGCGAGCCGATGTGCGACTTCGCGCGCATCCTCGTCGACCAAGGCTCGCCGACGCTCGTCGTGACCTCGCCGCTTCCCGGCGCGGAGCTGGGCGGCGACGAGTCGACGCGCATCGTGGTCGAAGGCTCCGTCTCCGACACCCGCGACGTCACGGTCTTCGTCAACGGCGCGCCCGCGGAGATGGGCGAGCTCGGGACCTTCCGCGCCGAGGTCGTCCCGACCTTCGGCATCAACCACCTCGACGTGTCCGCGAGCGACGAGATCAGCGACGTCTCGCGCGTGCGCATGGACGTGCTCTGGGCCGAGCGCTACGCGCCGGCGACCGAAGGCGAGACACCGACCGTCGTCTTGCCCGACGGCATCACCCTGCAGCTCGGCCAAGGCTTCTTCGACGACGGTGTCGCGCTCGACCCGGCGGTCGAGCCGCCGATGACGCGCGACCTCGCCGACGTGCTCGAGCTCGTGCTCCGCAACGTCGACTTCGGCGGCTTCTTGCCCGACCCGGTGATCGATTCGCGGCCGACCCTCTTCCTGCGCGTCACGGACACCCGCATCTCGGACCTCGACGTGAACCTCGACGTGATCGACGGCGGTGCGGAGCTCTTCGTGCGCATCGGCGCGCTCGAGGCCGACACCACCGGCGCGCTGCAATACGAGAGCACCATGCTCAGCCTCGATGGAGGTCTCGTCGCCTCGTTGAGCGCGTACGCGCGGCTGATGATCTCGAAGGACGGTCCCGAAGCGCCGCTCGAAGCCTCGATCGAAGATCTCACGATCGCGATCGAAGGCATCGAAGGTCGCTTCGAGGCCGCCGAGGCGAACGCGGTGCTTCGGCTCGCCGAAGGCCTGCTTCGCACGACGCTCGAGCGTGAGCTCGCGGACGCGTTCGGCTCGACGCTTCTCGACACCATCCCCGCGGTGCTGACGGACGCGCTGAGCTCGATCGACACCGCTCTGCAGGATCAGACGATCCCGATCGACACCGGCATCTTCCCGGCCGTGACGCTCAACCTCGACGGTCGGCTCGCCGGCCTGACCACCGAGTACCGTCGCTGGATGCGCGCGCCGCTTCAGCTCTCGGTCTCGACCGACGCCACGGCGAGCCACCCGGACTCGCGAGGTGCCGCCGATCTGATCGCGGACGCCGATCCGCTCTTCCGCGGACGCCCGGTGCAAGCCGGTATCAAGGTCGGCCTGCTCAACGGGCTGCTCCACACGCTCTGGAACAGCGGCATGCTCGAGATCGACGCGACCACGCTTCTGCCCGAGGGCGTGTCGGGCGCGGTCATGCAGGCGCTGCTCTCGGGCAAGCTTCCGCCGGTGATTCGTCCGGCCCGCGCGGACGAGCCCTACGACCTGATCCTCTCGCTCGGGCAAGCCGAGCTTCTGCTCGAAGCGCTCGGTGACACCACGACCTACGGCATGACCCTCGAAGCCGGCGTGAACGCGAGTGTCACGGCGGGTGTGGTCACGCTCGAGATCGCGGAGGAGCCGTACGTGCGTACGTGGATCATCGAGTCGACCTCGGAGCGCCCGCTCATCAACGAGGACGCGTTGCGCGCGTTGGTGCTCGACGAGCTCTGGCCCTCGCTTCGGGAAGCTGTTGCCGGTGGCTTGGCGCTCGAGCTTCCGGCGCTCAGCATCGGCGACCTCGGCGGCATCGCGCCGTCGTTGACGGGTTTCGAGCTCAGCTTCGAGCTCGAGGACGACCTCGACGTGCGCGAAGACAGCCTGGTGCTCGACGTCGCGATCGTCGGGACCACGCCGCCGACGATGCCCGCGATGTGAGTGCGAACGAACGCCTGGCCTCGGCCGGGCGTTCTCGTTTTCCAAAGCGACCACCGCATGAGAACGAACGCCTCTCGGCCGGGCGTTCTCGTTTTCCAAGGCGACCACCACATGAGAACGAACGCCTGGCCTCGGCCGGGCGTTCTCGTTTTCCAAGGCGACCACCACATGAGAACGAACGCCTGGCCTCGGCCGGGCGTTCGCGTCTTCCAGGGTGACCACCGCGTGGGTGAGAACGTACGCCTACCTCGGCGGGGCGTTCTCGTCTTCCGAGGGCGACGTGACGTTCTGCCGTCGCGGCGGGTTTGCGCGCTGGTAGAGTCGCCGCGTGAGACGAGGGTGGGGGGTCGGTTTCGTGCTCGCGTGGGCGCTGCTGGTGTCCAACGCCGAAGCACAGGACACGGGCGGGAGCTTTGGTGCGTCCGACTGGGGCTCGTCTTCGTCCGACTACGGATCGTCGAGCTCGGACTGGGGCTCGTCTTCATCCGACTACGGATCGTCGAGCTCGGATTGGGGCTCGTCGTCCTCCTCCGACTACGGCTCGACCGACTACGGCTCCTCCGACTACGGCTCGTCCGACTACGGCTCGTCCGACTACGGCTCCGGCGCGGCCGTCGTCGGCGCGGGCTTCGGGCTGCTCGGCGGGCTCTGCGTGTTCGCCTTGATCGTGGTCTCGGTTCTCGTGCCCGTCCTGTCGTTCTTCAGGAGCATACGGACGCCACCTCCACCGGCCCCGACCCCGCGGCGCGAGAGTCGTCCCATGAGGCGCCCAGGCAACCTCACGGTCGCCGTCGTCGGCGTGGGTCTCGACGCGCGGGCGCGACGCAGCGTGCAGGACGAGCTTCGGTCGATGGCGTCCGGCCTTCGACTCGACGGCGCGCGCCGCGCGCGACATGCCGCGCTGACGCGCACCTTCGCCTTGCTCGATCGACACGCGAGCGCCGTCGCGTTCCAAGGCGGACGACTCGAAGGTCGCTTCGCGCCCATGGAGGCACAAGGCCGGTTCACGGGCGCCTGCGCCGACCTACGCGCTCGGTTTCGCTACGAGACGGTGCGCCGTGACGAGGGTGGGCTTCGCGGCCACGAAGGCGGCCCGGACCGCGCGCACGCCGAAGAGGGCGAAGGCTTCGTGGTCGTGTCGATCGTGGTCGCGGTGAAAGGCCTCGACGTCTCGTCGACGAGCTACGACCCACTCGTGGCTTCGATCTCGCGCTGCTCTCCGAACGACCTGGTCGCCTTCGAGGTGATCTGGAGCCCGGCGCTCGAGACGGATCGCATGAGCAGCCTGGAGCTGCGAACGCTCTACCCCGAGCTTCGGCAGGTCGCGCACGGGGTGGGTCGCGTGCGATGTGCGTGCGGCGTGGCGTACGCCGCAGAGCTCGGCCGCTGCCCGAGCTGCGGTCGGCCGGTCGACGCCCGCTGACCTGGCCGGTCTTCGCCGGTGACGTGGGGTGGGTCGACGCCGTGTCATCGACCGAGCGAGCGCTCGGGACGATGCGTCATCGCGAGCCGTTTTCGCTTTCACGCGTCGCTGCGGCATCCCGCGTCCACGGTCGATGGCCCCGAGGTTGCTCTGTCGCTCCGGCATGAAGACCCACCTCGTACTCCTCGCGCTCGTTCTCACGCTCCCTTCGCTCGCTCACGCCCACGAAGGAGAAGCTCACTTGGCGGGCTACGGACCCGGCCGCGGTGCCGCCGTCCAGATCGGCGCATCGCTCGGTGAGCACGTCGTCTTGACCCTCGGAGTCAGTGGCGACGTGGAGCGCTTCCGGCTGGACGGACAACCGTCTCGGACCGACCGACACCTCTCCGTTCCCATCGGCCTGAAGCTGTACGTGCGACCCCCTCGCGCGTCTGCGATCTCGCCCTTCTTCCGCGTCACGGGGTCCGTCGGCACGTTCTCGATGAGCCTCGGCTCGACGACACTCCGTGCGTTCTCTTGGGGTGGCTCGGCAACGGTCGGCGCGACGTACTTCGTCAACGCGCGCGTGGGCATCGGTGGCGAGGTCGGCGGAGGCTTTCGACGCGCGGACGGCGACGGCTGGCAAGAGCGACGGTTCGGGGTCGTGTGGAGGACCCACGTGCTCTTCCGTTTCGGTCACGACGACGAAGCCCCGACCGAGCGCGCGGACGACCTCTCGTCGCCACGGGGCTCGAACTGACGTCGAGCAAGCTCGAATGGGCGATGTGGTGAGCGGAAGCGCAGTCGAAGGAACGGCGTGTACGGGGCGCGGGCTCCGCTCGGTCCGGTCGAGCAGGGCGCCCTCCTCCGGACTTTGCTCAGCCACTGCGGAGGCCTCGGGGTCTGCTGGATCTCCCGACGCTCCGCGCACCCCACGCCCACCGCCGCGAGAGGAGCGCGCGAATCACGGGCGACCCCGCGGGGCCCTGCTAACGTCGCCGCGTGATCGCCGTCGTCGGTGCCGGGAGCAACCTGGGCTCGCGCTTCGCGCTCCTTCGCAGCGCGGCGCGGCGGCTCGACGGACTCGGCGTGCGCGTCGAACGGATCGCGCGTTTCGTCGCGACGCCGGCGCTGGTGTTGCCGGGTGC
Organism: Sandaracinus sp.; assembly: GCA_020633125.1. Taxonomy (GTDB): domain Bacteria; phylum Myxococcota_A; class Polyangia; order Polyangiales; family Houyiibacteriaceae; genus JACKEH01. The sequence continues at coordinate 16,954 of JACKEH010000001.1, forward strand.
GCCGCCCGGTCCCGACTTCGTCAACACCGCCTTTCGCGTTAGTTGGTCGGGCGCGCCCGAAGCGTTGCTCGATCGGCTCTTGCGTGTCGAGCGTGAGCTCGGTCGCGTACGCGAGGAGCGCTGGGGCGCCCGCACGCTCGACCTCGACATCCTCTGGGCGGAACGTCCCTTTCGAAGCCGGCGTCTCGTCGTGCCGCATCCGGCGCTCGAGCTTCGAAGCTTCGCGCTCGCGCCCTTGCTGGACGTCGCGCCCGAGCTCGAGCACCGCTACCGACGCTTCCTTCGGCATCCGCCGCCGCGCGCGAAGCCTGGTCCGCTCGACGCGAAGCTCCGTCCTCCGCTCGCACCGATTCGTCGCATCACGACCCACGAAGCCGCCGACGTCGCGTCCGCGCTCGAAGCGCTCGGCGAGACGCCGGGGGCGTTGCTTTCGCTCGACGACCCCTCGAGCGTGAGCGCGTCGAACTCGAAGGTGCGTTTCGTTCGATTCGCGTGACGTCCGGCGCGCTACCTTCGCGTGTATGGGCGACCTCGACTTCCTTCGCGAGCAGATCGACCTTCACGTCTGCTCCGGCTACGGCACCGAAGGAGAAGTTCTCGCCCAGAGCCCACGCGCGTGGGGCGCGGTCTTCTTTCACGGACAAGACGTGGAACGTGGCGTGCGAGGCGAAGGCCTCTACCTGGCGTTCGGCGCGTTCGCGACGGGTCCCGCCCACCAGGCGGAGACCGTGAAGGTCGGCCGCGAGATCTGCGACACGCTCACGCGTTTCGGGCTCCCGACCGAATGGAATGGCACGACGACCAGCCGCATTCGCGTGTCGCCCTTCGAGTGGCGCAAGCGTCGCGTGAGTCGGCCGCCCTCCGAACGACGGAGCTGAGGGTCACGGCTCGCGCGGGAGATCCTCGCGCGTGCTCCACTCCGCCCACGAGCCGTCGTAGAGCAAGGCGTCGGCGCCGAGCGCGATCAGCGCGACCCAGGTCACGCTCGCGCGCGAGCCGGTCTGGCAATACGTGATCACGCGACGTCCTTCGAGGCTCGGGTAGAGCGCGGCGATCTCCTCACGCGAGCGGAACGCACCGTCGACGATCATGTCCGTCCAGGCGACCTGCAGGCTGCCCGGAATGCGGCCGGCGTCGAACTCTCCCGCGGTGCGTGCGTCGACGATCAGCACGTCGCCGAGCGCGGCGTTCACCTCGTCGGCGTCGACGCGAAACCGACCCTCGGGATGCGAGAGCGCGTACGTCGTGGGCGAAACGTCGAGCGCTCCGCTCTGGGTCTCCCCAGCCCAGGCCGCGAACCCGCCGTCGAGCAGGTGCACGTCGTCGTGGCCGAAATGCGCGAGCGTCCAGACGACCCGCGCCGCTTCGGTCGTCACGCCGGCCCCGTAGACGACGATCGGTCGGTTCGCCACGAGCCCCGCGGCACCGAACACGGCCGCGACCTCCGACGCCGAAGGCACCTGCGCGGGCACCCCGTCCACGCTGGTGCGGAGTTGGCTCGGATCGACCCGCGACGCGCCAGGGATGCGCGACGCCTCGACCTCGGACAGCGCACGCGTGTCGACCACCTGCACGCCCCCGGCGAGCGCGGACGCGAGCTCGTCGGAGCTCCACACGAGAGGGGAAAGCGGCGAAACGTCGGGCATGGCGCCGAGCATCGCATCCGTCGCCGCGTCTGCGACCACCCCCGCGTCCGACGCGACCGAGGCGTCGTCCGGGCAGAGCCCCATGCAGCGCGAGGCAGGCTCGGAAGAACAACCGACGACGAGAACGAGAACGATCGAGAGGCGCACGAACGCAGGATACGGGCGGCTCGGGCGAAGCGTTACGGGCGCGCAACGCTCTTGGTTCAGTCGAGCGAGCTCAGCCCGCTTCCGAGTCCAAGCCGTCGGCCGAAGCGCCCTCGCCTTCGGCGCCGACCCGACGAAGCTGCACCACGAAGGTCGTGCCTTCGGCGGCGTCGCTGCGCGCACGCACCTCGGCGCCCATCTGCATGCACAGATGCTTCACGATCGACAGCCCGAGCCCGGTGCCGCCGACGTCGCGCGATCGGCCCTCGTCGATCCGGTAGAAGCGCTCGAAGACACGCTCCAGATGTTGCGGCGCGATCGGCGGTCCCGGGTTGTTCACCTCGAGGAGCACCGAGCGACCCGCGGGATGCACGCGCACCCGAACGCTCGTGTTCTCCGGCGTGTACTTGATCGCGTTGTCGACGAGGTTGATCAGCACCTGATCGAGGGCCCGCGCGTTCGCGGTCACCAGGAGCACCTCGTTCGGCGGCTCGAAGATGAGCTGCACGCCGCGTTGCTCGGCCTTCGACGCGAGGCCTCGAACCACCTCGACGGTCGCCGACGCCACGTCGACGGCCTCGAGCTCGAGGGGGTGCTCGGTCGACTCGGCACGCGAGAGCGCGGTCAGGTCGCCGACCAGCGCCTGCAAACGCAGTGTGTGCCGCAGGATGACGTCGAGGAACCGGCGCGAAGCGCTCGGGTCGTCGACGGCGCCGTCGCGCAACGTCTCCGCGAAGCCACGAATCGCGGTCAGCGGTGTGCGCAGCTCGTGGCTCGCGTTCGCCACGAAGTCGCGGCGCAGCCGATCCGTCTCCCGAAGCTTGCTGACGTCGTGAAGGACCGCGACGACGCCCGCGCCTTCTTGCAGCGGCGCGACGTGCCCGCTGAACGCTTGCTCGGTCTCGCCGACCTGAATCTCGAACTCGACGTGCCGCGCCTCGCCCTTCCGCGCCGCGCGCACCGCGTCGTGAAGCTCGGGGCTGCGAATCGCCTCCATCGCGGTCAGGCCCCGTGCGTCGCGACCCACCATCTGATCGAGCGCCGCGTTCGTCGCGACGATGCGCCCGATGCTGTCGGTCACGAAGACCGCTTCGACCATCGAGTTGAGCACCGTGCGAAGGCGGTCCTGCTCCGAGCGCAGGGTGTCGATGCGGTCGACGAGCTGGTCGGCCATGCGGTCGAGCGCGCGACCGATGGCGCCGAGCTCGTCGTCCCGATCGCTGCGGGTGCGCGCGCTCAGGTCGCCGGCGGCGAGGGCGTCGGCGGTCCGGGTCAGCTCGCGGGCCGGCTCGATCAACATGCGCCCGAGCACGAAGGTCAGGAGCATCGCGATGAGCACCGCCATCACGCCGCCGAGGACGAGCAGCTCCCGCACCGTCGCGTGCACGCGGTCCGAGAGCGCGGTGGACCGAACCACCTGCACGATCAGGTCGTCGTGCCGCGCGAACGCCACGTGTTGTCCGTCCACGCGACGCGGGCCCGCACGACCGTCGAGGAACGCGTCGAGCGCCTCGCGATGCACCACGCCCTGCGCGTCGCCGAGCTCGTCTCCATCCAGGCCGGTGTCGCCCAAGATCTCGTCGCCGCGCAGGATGGTCACCCGCGTGCCGGTCTCCGCGCCGACGAGATCCGCGACGCGATCGGCCGGCAAGCCGTCGTCCAGGCGGGACTCCACTTCGGCGAGCGACGTCTGCACCGTCTCTTGGGCGAGCTGCGAGACGCGATGCTCGACGAGCGGATCTTCGAGCAACAAGAGCGCGAGGATCAGCGTGCCGATCGCGGTGACGACGGTGCCTACGAGCGTGCGCCGCAGCCCACCCTCCGGACGCGCGTTCAAACGCATCAAGCTCGGGCGGTCACCCGGAGTGCGCGAACGAACGGGAGTGTCGGGGGAGGCGGTGGCCACGGCAACGCGAAGGGAAGATCGTGGGACGGACCGAGCCGTGCGCGCAAGGGAGCGTCGAAACGGACTCGCGACAAGTGCGTGAGCGCCCCCACCTGCACGGATCCAATCCGTGCGGGTGGAGGCGCTCGGTGGTGGGGGGGCCCCAATCCGGCTTGCGAGCATCGTCGCTCCAAAGCGAATCACAACTGATTCGTCCGCCAGTTCCGCGCGGACGCTCAGCCGTCGAGCATCTCGCGCAACGCGAGCACCGTCCGCCAGTTCCGAGTCGTCACCGTTCCGGGGAGCTTCGTCTTGCCGAGCGCCGCCGCGAGCGGGCTTCGCCCTTGTCCGCCGGGCAGCGAGGCGAAGATCTCACGCCCGATCACGCGGCAACGCTCGGCCCCCCAATCGCCCTTCACGAGCGGTGCGACGAGCGCCTCGGGCGGCTCCTCCGACAAGAAGGTCACGACCAGCTTCGTCGGGTCGTCGACCTCGACAAAGGGGTTCGCGTCCAGGACGGCGTTCAGCTCGGGACCCGTGCGAAACGTGGTGTCGATCGGCCGCCCCATCTTCTTTCGGAGCGCGGCTTCGATCGCCTTCGCCAGCGGCGCCGCGCCGCGACGCGAGCTCAGCACCGCGTTGCCGCTCTGCAGGTAGGTTCGAACGTCGGTGCAGCCGAGCTCCTCCAGCAGGGCGCGAAGGTCGGCCATCGGCAACGCGTTGCCTTTGCCGACGTTCACGCCACGCAAGAGGAGCGCGACGCGCATCACTCTTCGCCGTCGCCGAGCAGCCCACCGATCTGCGCGCCGACGCCGCTCGCGAGACGACGCACGCTCGCGAGGTGGTGCAAGAGCAGATCGCGGTTGTCGCCGACCGCGAGGTTCAACATCTCGAGGGCGCCGATGCGATCCTCGGGCGTGAAGGGCGGCTCCTCGACGCGCTCCATCGAGAGCTTGTCGGGCGCGTAGCTCATGTGCTCCGCCTCGGTCTTCACGAGCGTGTAGTCGTCGCCACGACGAAGCTCGAAGGTCACCGTGCCGCTGACGCTCGGCGCGACCCAACGCGTGAGGCCGTCCTTGAGCATCAAGCCCTCGGGGTCGAACCACTTGCCCTCGTAGAGAAGGCGGCCGAGGCGACGACCGAGCGTGAAGTAGAGGTCGAGGGTCGACTCGTTGTGAATCGCCGAGAGCAGGCGCTCGTAGACGAGGTGCAGGAGCGCCATGCCGGGCGCTTCGTAGATGCCACGGCTCTTCGCTTCGATGACGCGGTTCTCGATCTGGTCGCTCATGCCGAGGCCGTGTCGGCCGCCGATGCGGTTGCACTCGAGGAAGAGCTCGAGGAGCGAGTCGTAACGCTTGCCGTTGATCGCGACGGGCACGCCCGACTCGAAGGTCACGCTGACCTCTTCGGGCGTGATCTGCACGTCGGGCTTCCAGAACGCGACGCCCATGATCGGCTCGACGATGCGCATGCCCTTGTCGAGCAGCTCGAGGTCCTTCGCCTCGTGGGTCGCGCCGAGCACGTTGGCGTCGGTCGAGTACGCCTTCTCGGTGCCCATCTTGTACGGGAGGCCGAGCGTCTCGAGGTACTCGCTCATCTCGGTGCGGCCGCCGAAGGCGTCGACGAACTTCGGGTCGAGCCAGGGCTTGTAGATGCGCAGCGCCGGGTTGACGAGGATGCCGTAGCGGTAGAAGCGCTGGATGTCGTTGCCTTTGTGGGTCGACCCGTCGCCGAAGACGTGGACCTCGTCGTCCTTCATCGCACGCACGATCGCGGTCGTGGTGACGGCGCGGCCGAGCGGCGTGGTGTTGAAGTACTTCTTGCCACCCGAGCTCAGGTGGAAGGCGCCGCATTGAATCGCGACGATGCCCTCACGAACCATCGCCTCCCGGCAATCGAGCGCCTTCGCGGCGGCCGCGCCGTGCGTCATCGCGATCGGCGGGATCTCGTCGACGTTCTTCTCGTCCGGCTGCGCGAGGTCGGCGGTGTAGCAATGGACCTCGAGCCCCTCACGGCTCATCCACGCCACGGCGGCGCGGGTGTCGAGGCCGCCCGAGAAGGCGAGCCCGATGCGAGTTCCGGCGGGGGGGAGCTGACGGTAGATGCGACTCATGGCGCGCGCGGGATAGCACCTTTTCGGCCTCCGCGCGCGCTCGCGTCACGTGCTCACTCGGCGGGCAATCCCTCGCAGGGCCCCATCCTCTCGACGTCGATGCCCGCGGAGGCCGCGTTGCACGCGTTGCCGTAGGTGCGACCGTCGCAACCGCAGACCGGGTCGTAGATCCCGATGCAGACCTCGGGACGCATGCGGCAGGTTCCGCCCGCGTCGGGCGTTCGGCAGCTCGGCTCGTAGTCGCAATACTCGTCGCGACCGCAGGTGGTGCCGAGGATGCCGCCGCACGATCCGCCCGGCGGCGGCTCGTCGAGGCATGTGGCGTACGCCGCCTCGCACGCGTCGGACGAGGGATACGTCGCCTCGCAATCGGAGCCCGTGCAATCGCAGCCCGTGAGCCCGACGCAGCGCGTGCCGTTCCACGCGAAGCCGAAGGAAACGTTCGCAAGCGCCGGTGGTCACGGCGTCCATCGCGCGGCAATCGCGCGGGCGGCACGCGGAGATGTCGCCGGTGACGTCGACCGACGAGGCGTGCGCGAGGCACGTGTTGCAGTAGACACGTCCGTCGCAGCCGCAGACGCCGGGGCAATCGGCGGGGCAGAGATCGCCAGGGCTCTCGCAGACGCCCGCGACACCTTCGCCGCAGAGCTCGTCGGGGAAGTTGCAGAAGCCTTCGCGGCAATCGCGGTCCGAGTTGCACGTGGCGCCGGGCATGCCGCCGTCGCCGCCGGCGTCCGGCGCGGCGTCGACGCCCGCGTCGTCCACGTGGCGTCCACGCCGTCCGCGTCGGCACGTTCGCGCCTTCTTCGCCCGCGTCGACGGTCCCGCCGTCGCTCCCGCGTCGAAGCGTCCACCGTCGACGGCGCTCCGCCGTCTCTTCTTCCGGCGGTGGCCCCGATCGATCACTGCAGCCCACGAGAACACTCCGCGACGAGCGCGATCACGAGGATCGCGAGCCCCCTCGTTCTTTCGAACGTCCTCCAACCATGTCCGCATGCTACTCGCCGAGCGCTCGCACGCGAGCCGACCGTCGCCGCGATCCTGCGTCGGCATCGCATCGCGCGCGAGCGACCGGTCGCAACGCCTGAGGGCGCTCAACCGATGATCTTCTCTCAATCGTGATCGCGCGCACGAAGGTCGACGAGCGACTCGAGGATCTTCCGCACCTTCGGGCTGCGGTCGAGGATTCGTTCGATGCGGTGCTTCGCGAACGCGACCGCGTCCACGGCGTCGATCGCGACCACGGTGGCGGTGCGTGGTGCACCGGTGAGCACCGAGACCTCGCCGACGCAGGCGCCGGAACCGAGCTCGGCGAGCTGCACCGTGCCGCCTGGCGTCGCCGTTTCGACGCGCACCCGACCCCGCATGACGAGGATCAAGAGCTCCCCTGGATCGCCCTGCTGAAAGACCACGTCGCCGGCCTCGTACGAGGTCACGTAGCCGCTCTCGAGCAGCTCGCCGCGAAGCTCCGCGTCGAGCGACTTGAAGAGGTGACTGTGCTCGACGATCGCCGTCATCTCCTCGACGAGCGCAGCCTGTTCTTCGGGCCGGAGGGCCCGACCGCCCATCGGGATGCTGGAGGGTCTCACCGCTGCAGGGTATCAGCGCCGCGGCCCGTGGGCGACGCGAAATCCCGGGTGGCGTCGATTCGAAGGCTCACGCGGTCTGCCGCGAGTCGAATCATGCGCTCGGCGGTGGCGACCAGCTGCGGGAGCGGCGACCCCTTCAAAATTCGTACGTCGCGTTCGCAGTGCGCCGCGCGATCTGTTGCCGGCTCCGTCTCCGGCAGCGCCGACCAGAACACCACGGGCAGCGGCCGTTCGCGCCGAATCGAGAGGCGCGCGAGCGATTCCCCATCCAGACCCGGCATCGACACGTCGAGAACGACCACATCGGGATCGTGCCGTTTGATGAGTGCTCCGACGCCGATCGGAGAGCTCGTCGCGACGACGTCGAACGCCGCGTGCTCGAACATACGCCGTGCGAGCGCGATCAACTCGGGCTGGTCGTCGACGAGCACTACCCGGTAGGGGCCTGGTCGCAAGCTCACGTCCCCAATCATGGAACCACCGCGGAGCACTGTCGAACATTTCTCGCAAATACGAGCACTTACACCTCTCGCCGAGAACCGTCGCGCGATGGCGTCCGCCGGTCCGACAAGACGCGGGGGCGACGTGCGGCGAGCGCGCCGTCTGCGCCACGGCATGACCGGGCGTGAGGCGCCGCGAGCGCCGCGAGAGTCGCGGAGCATCGCTCACTCGGTTTTCGCCTCGATTCGGCGAGAAAAACGGTCGGACGACGGGGTCGGTTGTACTAGGATGGCCCGCGATGTCGCGGCGGCGCCGGAGCCCGGACCAATACGCCAAGGGCGAGGAGCTCGGGAAGTACCGGATCGTGCAGCTGCTCGGGACCGGCGGCTTCGCGCGCGTCTACCACGCGTGCGACACGGTCGAGGGACGCGACGTCGCGTTGAAGGTCCCGCACGAGCACCTGATGAAGGACGGCCTCAAGGAGGTCCTTCGCGAGGTGCGCATCATGGGGAAGCTCGAGCACCCCGGCATTCTCCAGCTGCGCAACGCGATGTTCGTCGGCAACCGGCTGGTGATGGCGTACCCGCTCGGCGAACGAAGCCTCGCGCTGCGTCTTCGTCATCGACTCTCGGCGAGCACCGCGCTGGAGATCATGGATCAGGTGCTCGACGCGGTGTCGTATGCCCACGCGCGGCGGGTGATTCACTGCGACATCAACCCGGACAACGTGATCCTCTTTCCGGGGCCTCGAGCGAAGCTGATCGACTTCGGCATCGCGCGCATCGCGAAGCGCACGCAGGTCCAAGGCAGCGGCTCCGGCACCGTCGGCTACGTCGCGCCCGAGCAGGCGCTCGGTCTTCCTTCGTTTCGGAGCGACGTCTTCAGCCTCGGGTTGTTGCTCTGGCGCATGCTCGCCGGAGACCTGCCGCGTTGGCCTTACGAGTGGCCCTTCCCGGGTCACGAGAAGGTGCGGCGCAAGGTGCAGCCGGAGCTGATCGCGATCGTGCGCAAGGCGGTCACGGTCGACCAGCGCAAGCGCTACCGCGACGCGGGGCAGCTCAAGGCGGCGATCGACGCGTTGGGCGACGACGTCTTGCGCTGAGAGCGCCCGCCACTTGCACGGATCGAATCCGTGCGAGGAGTCGTGGCGCTCGGTGGTGGGAGGGGGCCCCAATCCGGCTCGGCCGGTTGGGGGAGGGAGCGCGCCGCTCCCTCGAAAGAAGAGAAGAGCGGGAATCAGTGCAAGTGATTCCCGCTCTTCGCGCTCGTGCATCGGAGCCGACCGCGCATCCGAGCATCCGAGAGACCGCGCATCGGAGCCGACCGCGCATCGGAGCCGACTGGGTCTGGTTCTCATCCTGACGCGAGCACGGGCACCAGAACCGCGCTTCGCGCCCCAGAGTCGGAGGCAGAGACGGCGCTTCACGCCACCCCGCTTCGCGGCCTCACGGCTTCGCCGATACCGCGCTTCGCGCCACGAACACCCACGAAACGCTGTCGATTCGCGACGCGGGCGAGGCTGAAGAGTGGAGGCGGCACGTCGCAGAATCGTTCGACCGAGCAGCCGGTGAGCAGCACCTGAGCAGTGTCCGACCTGGGCCGCGAGGGCGGCGGTCGCCACGGTGGGGACTCGGAGGTTCCCCATGCATCGCCACGAACAACGCCACGCCCTCGTCCTCGGCGCCAGCCTCGGCGGTCTGCTCGCCGCGCGCGTGCTCGCCGACCACTTCGACCGTGTCACCCTCGTCGAGCGCGACGCGCTCCCCGAGCGCGCCGAACAACGCAAGGGCGTGCCCCAAGGCCGCCACGCCCATGGCTTGCTGGCCTCTGGACTTCGCACCCTGGAGTCGCTCTTCCCGGGGCTCGGTGAGTCTCTCGCCGCCGAAGGCGCGATGCGCACGGACCTCCCCCAGACACGCTGGATCCTCGGAGGCCGTCGTCTGAAGAGCGAGTCACTCGGCTTCCCCGGCGTCTGCGCCTCGCGCCCCACCCTCGAGGCCGAGGTGCGGCGTCGGGTGCTCGCGTTGCCGAACGTCGCCCTGCGCGACCGCCACGACGTGCTCGGGCTCGTCGTCGAAGGCGAGCGGGTCTGCGGCGCACGTCTGCTCGGGCGACGTGACGAGAGTGCGGAAGAGGTCGTGCACGCAGAGCTCGTCGTCGACGCGACGGGTCGCGGCTCGCGTCTGCCGACCTGGCTCGAAGAGCTGGGCTACGCGGCCCCGGTCGAAGAACGCGTCCGCATGGGCATGACGTACACGAGCGCCCGTGTCCGCCGCCGCCCCACGCACGCGAACGGCGACCTCGTCGTCGTGGTCGGCGCGACACCCGAGGTCCCACGTGCCGGGGCGGCGCTCGCGGTGGCCCACGACGAATGGATCGTGACCGTCATGGGCTACCTCGGCGCGCGACCCGAGCCGACGCTCGAGGGCATGCGCGCGTGGGCTTCGCAGCTGATCGCGCCGGACCTCGCGGCCTTGCTTGCGGACACCGAGCTCGTCTCGCCCGTGGCGACCTACCAGTTCCCGCACGCCGGGCGGCGGCGTTACGAGCGTTTGCGTCGGCACCCCGAAGGTGTGATCGCGTTCGGCGACGCGATCTGCGGCTTCAACCCGATCTTCGCGCAGGGCATGACCGTGGCGGCCCACGAAGCCCTCGCGCTCTCGATCTTGCTCGCGACCGGACGCACCGACGGCCTCTGGCGCCGCTTCTACGCGCGAGCGCGACCGATCGTCGACGTCCCGTGGGCGATCGCGACGGGCAACGACCTGCGCATCGAAGGGGTCGAAGGCACCCGCCCCGCGGGCGCGACGCTGCTCGACCGCTACCTCGATCGCCTGCTCGCGGTGGCCGAGCACGACCCGAAGGTCGGCACCGCGTTCCTTCGGGTGACCAACCTGCTCGACGCGCCTTCGTCGCTGATGAAGCCCGCCACGATGCTGCGGGTGCTCTTCGGTCGTCGCGCGACGCCCGCGCTACCGGCCGACACCACGAGACCGCCGAGCCCTTCGACCTCGGTCGGCCACGTCGTCGGCACCCCGCCCACGGACGATCCGGACGCCCCCTTTCGCGCGACGATGCGGATAGGATGAGCTCGATGGGAGGAGCCGTCGGTGCGACCGAGCATGCGTCGGTCTCCGCGACGTCTCGGCGGCCGAAGCCGACCGTCGAAACGTTCGGCCACGAGCGGGGGGAAGGCATGGGGGCGGGAACGATCGCGGACCGGCTCGCACGCGCGCGACGACGCCGGTTCGTCGGGCGGCGCACGGAGCAAGAGCTCTTTCGCCGGGCGCTCGACGGTGAGCTCGAGCCCGCGTTGCTCTGGCTGGTCGGACCGGGCGGCATCGGAAAGACGGCGTTGCTCCTGCGCCTCTCCGACCTGGCCGAAGAGCACGGCCGGCGCACGCTCCACGTCGACGCTCGCCACCTCTTGGGCACGCCCGAGAGCTTCCTCGAAGCGCTCGGCCGGCAAGTCGGCAACGATCCCTACGCCGCGTTCGCGGAGCCGAGCGTGTTGTTCGTCGACACCGCCGAAGACCTCGGCGGCGTCGAGACCTGGCTGCGCGACGAGCTCCTGCCCCGCCTCCCGTCCCACACGCTCGTCGTCGTGGCCGGGCGGGAGCCCCCCGTCGCCGCGTGGCGGCGCGATCCCGCGTGGGCGGAGCTCTTGCGGGTCGTCGCGCTTCGCAACCTCGCGCCCGACGAAGCCCGCGCCTATTTGGAAGCGCGCTCGCTCGACCCCTCCTCCGTCGAGACCATCACGAACGCGACCTTCGGTCATCCACTCGCGCTCTCGTTGCTCGCCGACGTCGCCGACCAGCGCCACGACGACGCGACCCCGCTGACGGTCGACAGTCCCGACATCCTGACGGCGCTCGTCGAGCGTTTCCGAGTCGACGCCCCGAGCGACCTCCACCGCCGGGCTCTCGAAGTCGCCGCACACGCGCGCCTCACCGACGTCGAGCTGCTCCGTCACGCGGTCGACGGGGCGAGCGCGGACGAGCTCTACGACTGGCTCGCGCAGCTCTCGTTCGCCGTCGTGGGCTCCGACGGCCTCTACCTGCACGACCTCGCCGCGCATGCGCTCGACACCGAGCTGCGTCGTCGCGATCCCTCGTCCTATTTGGCGATGCACCGCAAGGTCCGGGAGCCTTGCGTCGAGGCGCTCCGGTCGACCACGGGGGTGGCGCAACTGCGCGCGGCTTCCGACGTCTCGTGGCTGCACCGCTTCAGTCCGGTGATGGGTCGGATCATCGATTGGTCGGCGGCGCGCATGCTCGCGCCCGATCGCCTCCGCGAAGGCGACGCCGACGACGTGATCGAGGCGACGCGACGGTTTCAAGGGAACGCGGCGGCCGACGCGATCGCGCGTTGGATCCAGCTGCGCCCCGAGAGCTTCACGATCGTGCGTGAGGCGGGTCGCGGGGCACGTGGCTACGTCGCCGTGTTGATCGTCGGACTCGACGACGAGGCCGCCTTCGCCGACGACCCCCGGGTGGCCGCGGCGTTCGCGCACGCACGCGCGCACGGCCCGCTGCGCGGTCACGAGCGGCTCTGCGTGGAGACCTGGCTCGACTATCGGACGCACGTCGAACCCGGGGCCCTCGCTTCGCAGCTCTCGATCAAAGACATTCGCACCTGGCTCGGCGGCGAGCCGCTCGCGTGGAGCTTCCTCGCGTTGCCGGGTCTGCTCGAAGTCTACGAGCCGCTGATGGGCTACCTCATGCACGAACGCGCGGTGGACGTGTCCGTGGGCGCGACGACCTACACGCTCTTCGGCCACGATTGGCGGGTGATCGGGCCGCGTGAGTTCCTCGATCGCATGGCGGAGCGCGAGGTCCTCGGCGCCGAAGACGAGCTCCCGCCGCCACCGCCACGGCCCGTCGTGCTCGCGCGCGACGACTTCGCGCGCGCGCTCAAGGACGCGTTGCGCGTCGCCACCGACCCCGACGCGCTCGCGCGAAACCCGCTCTCCCGGTCGCGCGTGAGCCTCGAGCTCCCCGACGAGGCGCCGCCTTCGAGACTCCGCGGGGCGCTCGAGCGTGCGCTCGAGACGCTCGCGAGCTCGGGCAAGGACGAGCGCGCCCATGCCGCCGTGAAGCTCACGTACCTCGATCCGGCGCGGACGCAGGAAGAAGCCGCCGAGCTGCTGGGTTTGTCGTTTTCGACCTACCGACGCCACCTCGCGGCGGGCGTCGAGCGCATCACCGAGTGGCTCTGGCAGCGCGAGCTTCACGGCTACGACGCTCGCTGAGCGCGCCGACCCCTTGCACGGATCGAATCCGTGCGAGTGGTCGTGGCGCTCGGTGGTGGGAGGGGCCGCAATCCGGCTTGGCCGGTTGGGGGAGGGAGCGCGCCGCTCCCTCGAGAAAAGAGAAGAGCCGGAATCCGTGCAACGGATGCCCGCTCTTCGCGCGGTCTCCGAGGCCTCGTGGCTGCGAAAGCGAGGTCCGACGCGCGTGGTCGTTCAGCGCGCCGGAGCTTCGGGCCACGGGACGACGAAGCGATCGAAGCGGCGGACCTCGCTCTCGCCGGTTCGAAACCCGCGCGCTTCCACGACCAGCCCCTCGGCGCGTCGGCGCAGACGCAGGTAGTGAAACGGCCGCGGCGACGGTCCTTCGAAACGGTCGCGATGACGTCGCGCTTCGCCCTCGAGCAAGGTCACGCGTGGTCCGCCGCCGCCGCCGCTGACCACGTGGTGCCGTGACCCGACGACGAAGTGCTCGTACGCGTGGGCATGACCCGAGAGCACGAGCATCGGCTCGATCGTCTCCCGCGCGAGCTCGACCAACTCGGCCGCGGCGTCGTCGTCTTCGGTGACGGTGCTGTTGGTGAGCGCCGGGTGGTGCATCGCGAGCACGACGCCTCGGACCGTGCGGTCGTCCTTCAGGGCTCGAAGCTCTTCGCGAAGCCAGCTCCGTTGCGCGCTCCACCCGCTGGGCCCGATCACGTCCGGGTTCGAGTCGAGCAACACCAACGCGAGCTCGCCGAATCGCACGGTGCGCCACGTCCGCTCGGCGAGGCTCGGAAAACGCTCGCGCAAGCGCGCGCAGGCCTGGGCGTCGAGCCCCCAATAGTCGTGGTTGCCGGGCACCACCAACATCGCGCGCTCACGTTGAGGATCGAGCTCGGCGTCGAGCCGTGTCCAATCGCCGCACGACGAGCCGTCGAAGACCAAGTCGCCGAGCAAGAGCAACCCTGCGACGTCGGTCTCGTGCTCCATCGCGCGGAGCACACGTCGGCGGGCCGCGTCGTTCTGCTCGCGCCGGAGCAACCACGCTTCGGCGAGCGAGGTGCGTTGCAGATCCCCGACCACGAGCAGCGTGTCGTCGGCGTCGAGCGTCTCCCGGTAGGGCGACGCGCTCGACCACGCCGGGCAGACCGATCCCCAACCGAGCCAGAGCACGGGGAGGAACACGAGCCAGACGAGGCGGCGAAGACGGCGACGCACGGGCGCACGACGTAGCACGCCGTGCGCTGCGCTCACGACCTTCGATACCCGAGCCGGTAGCGCACCGGGTTCGGCAGCTGCTCGCTCGTCACGGTGACTCCGAAGACGAGCGAGCCGTCGGGCCGCCGCGTGAAGGTGTCCCGCCGCTCCCCGTCGTCGCCTTGCCAATGCAGCGTCAGGCGCGCGCCTTCGACCGTCGCGCGCAGGCGCACGTCTTCGCCGTCCGAGAGCCGCACCGTCTCGCGCACGCCCCGCCGAACGTCGAAGCGTTCTCCGTCGTACGAGACGCTCACGCGGTCGCCGTTCAGCGCGATCACGAGCTCGCGTCGAATCGGGTTCTTCGCACGAAGACGACGACGACCGACGGAGCGACGCAACGGCCCCATGGAGGCGACACCGGCCTCGATCGCGGCGTCCACGCGCTGCTGCGCGTCGCTGACGGACGAAGCGAGGCGGTAGGTCCCGGGGAGGTCCGCCTCCGTCGCCTCGGCCGGAGCCTGGGCGACGAGCGGAGCAGCGACCAAGAGGGAGAACACGATCGAGGCGGTACGCACGCTCGAACTCTGGCGGATTGCGGCGCGCCTCACGATGCGCGAGGTCACCGTGCAAGCCGTGCGCGACGGGCGAAAACGCTGCGCGGTGAAGCGTGGAATCTCGCGGGGTCGTCGCGCTCGCGAAAGCGTTGCGCACGCGACTTCGGTGTCGGTGACGATGTGGTTCTCATCCTGACGCGAGAACGGGCACCAGAACCGCCCTTCGCGCCTCAAGTGTCAGAGGCAGAGTCGGCGCTTTGCGTCACCGCCGCTTCGCGGCCTCGCGGCTTCGCGACACGGCACCTCGCACCACGATAGCCCACGCTACGCAGCCGATTCCCCGGGTGGGCGAGCCGAGGTCGCCGACGCTTCGGTACACCCTGAAACACGAAGAGCACGGACGTGCTCCGCCCGCGCCCTTCGTCGATGCCGAAATCGGCGACTACTCGTCTTCCATGTAGCCGATGGCGCGAAGGCGATCCGCGGCGTCGCCCGCGAGGTCGACGGCCTGGCCTTCGACGCGGCCTTCACGCGCCCGACGTCCCTCTTCGACGAGCGTCTCCATCAGCTGCCGCGTGGTGTCGCGCTCGGTCTGTGAGAGCTCGTTCTGCTCGGCAGCGTCGAAGTCGACGCGGTAGACCTCGACCGGCTGCAGCCCTCGCGGGTTGCCCTGGTTCGCGGTGAGAATCTTCCACTCGTCGGTGCCGCGACGCTCACGCACGCTCTCGAGCACGTTGCCTTCGTGGCTCTCCTCTGCGTAGACGCGGTCGGTGCCGGTGAAGAGGTTGCCACCCTGCACGCCCTCGGGGGTCTCGAGGTCGAAGCGCGAGAGCAAGGTCGGCATCAGGTCGATCGATTGGACCCAGTGGCGTACCACCGTGCCCGCGCGCTCGCCGCGCGGGAGCTTCACGAAGAGCGGCACGCGAACCTGCTCGTCGTAGAGCGTGACGCCGTGCCAGAAGCCGCCGTGGTCGCAGAACTCTTCGCCATGATCGGCGGTGACGACGATGGTCATGTCGTCGTAGAGCCCGCGGCGCTTGAGGTCTTCGACGAGCTGGCCGAAGTGCTGGTCCCAGAACTCGATCTCGCCGTCGTAGAGCGCCCGAAGACGCGGCGCCTCTTCCGGACGCGGGCGCTGGTTCGCGGCGCGGCTGTAGCCGGTGCCGTCGTAGGGGTGCGGGTAGTAGGGATCGTGCGGGTCCATGTACCCGACGAAGTGGAAGAAGGGACGCTGTGCCGGGGCTGAACCCGCGGCCCCAGAGGCACCGCCCTCGCCGCGCTCGTCGAGCCACTCGAAGAGGCGCGCGTTGACGACGCTCGCGTCCTGGTAGGCGCTGCCCGCCGGCACCCGGCCGAGCTTCGCCTCGACCGTCTCGATCACGCGGCGAAGGGTCTGCACCAGCAGCAGCTTCGCGGCCGCGTCGTCGGCGCCGAGCACGAAGTTCGGCTCGAGGTATTCGTAGCGGTCGAAGCCCTGGTGGAAGTTGAAGTAAGGGGCGACGTTGTAGTTCGTCGCGATGCCGCGCGTCTCCCAGCCGGCGGCGCCGAAGGCTTCCGGCATCGTGACGAGCTCGTCCGCGAGCGCGTCGGGCTTGGCCATCACGCCGTGGCTCGAAGGCAGGCGACCCGAGAGGATTGACGCGAAGCTCGGGCGGGTCCAGCTCGCGTTCGCGAACGCCTGGTCGAAGCGGATGGCGTCGGCCGCGAAGGCGTCGAGGTTCGGGGTCTCAATCTCGCTGTAGCCGTAGGCCGGGAGGTGATCCGCGCGGAGCGTGTCGACGACGATGAAGAGCACGTTGCCGGCGCCGCTCGGTGCGGTCGCGGTCGAGGGGTTGCGGTCGACGATCGGCGGCGCGCTGCCGTTCGCCATGCTCACGCCGGTGAGCGCTCCGATCACGCCCGCGACGACGAGCGGCATCGTGAAGGCGCGAAGCGCGAGCTTCGACTTGCCCACGAATCGCAGACCGTAGAAGACCACGAGGTAGATCACGGTCGCGGCGACGAGGCAGCCCACGAGCACGCCGAGGCCCTTGCCGCTCTTCCAGACGAGCTCCTCCGCGAAGACGTCGCGGCGAATGCGGAAGGCGCCGAGCGCGAAGGCCGCCGCGCTGGTGAAGAAGGCCGCGGTGCGCGCGAAGGCCTCGTTCTCCGGCGCCGCTTCGCGCTTCATCCAGCGACCGCTCCACGCGAGCACGAGGCCCATGCCGGCGCCCGCGAGGCCGAAGAAGATCGCGTAGGCCGCGCCGCCGTAGGGCACGACGCGGAAAGCCACGGTGCCGTTGGCGCCCGCGAGCACGACGAGCGCTTCGGTGATGCCGACGATCAGGCCACCGACGAGACCGCCCGCGAGGCCGAGCGAGAGACCGCGAAGGCGCTTGGGCCACAGGGCCTCTTCGACTTCGACGATCTCGGCGTTCACCGCGTCCTCGCGGTCCGGATCGTCGACCTCGATGGTCGGCGCGTAGCCGTTGCGTCGCGCGAGGAAGACGAGGCCGCCGAAGGACGAGACGAACATCTCGCAGGCGAAGCCGACGATCGGGATGAGCACCGCCACGCTGAGCGGCAGGCCGATCGCGGGGCTCGTGTAGAGCGCGACCGCGGTGGTCTCACGAAGGCCGATGCCGTTGATCGACGCGGGGAGGAGCGTCGAGAGGATCTGCAGGTTGCTGGCGAAGAAGACCTCGCCGACGCCGAGCTGCACGCCGAGCGCCTGCGCGGCGCAGACGTAGATGAGGCCGTTGAAGGCGTGCACGCCGACGCCGAGCGCGAAGGCCTTGAAGAGCAAGAGCCCCTTGCCTTCGTAGGCACAGACCGCATCGACCAGCGTGTTCACGCGCGCGCGGATGCCGCCCGGCAGAAACTTCGCGAAGAAGCGGAAGAGCGCGGGTTTGGCGAGCAGCGTGATCGCGGTGGCGATGATGCCGGCGAAGACGGCGCAGATGAGCGCGACGCCTTCCATGCCCACGAACCGAAGGCCGAAGAGGAGCGTGCCGAAGACGATGACGACGCCCATCGCGGTCTGGCCGAGCAAGGTCTCGGTGCCGATGGTCGCGGCGGCGCGGGCGGTCTTGCCCGTGTGTTTGGCGACGTCGTAGATGCGCCAACCGCCGAAGCCGGTGAAGCCACCCGGCGTGAACGCACCCCAGAAGCGCGCGATCATGATCGAGCCGCTGAGGAAGCCCCAGCTCGGGCGAATGCCCTGGCCCGCGAGCAGGGTGCGCCAGCGGAAGGTCGCGCAGACGATCGCGGTCAGCTGCATGCCGATCGCCGCGGCGATCCAGCCCCAATGCAGGTTCGCGATTCGGGCGCCGAGATCTTCCGCGCCGTCGCGCAGGACGACCTTTCGGAAGATGACGACGAGCATCGCCACGCTGAAGGCGAGCTTGAGCAAGAAGAAGAGGGGCTTCTTCCAGCCTCCGCTCGTCTTCGTGGTCTCGTGCTCCACCGCGTTCTTCCTCGAGTCGGCGGGGTCCGCCGCCGACTTGGCGCGCGCGTCTTCGCGCTCGCTGCTGCTCAATACGTCGCCCATCGGCACCATCGCGCTCATGTCGCCCTCAACTCGCCGGAGGTGTCGTCGTCGAGACGGCAGGTCATGCCCTTCGCCCAGGCAGGCCCGCGACCCCGTGCGGTAGCCCGTGGGGGTGGGGGGGTCAAATTTCCGGCGGTTTGGGAGGTTCGAGGGGCGGGAACGGGCGGGGGGTGCGGTGGGATTCCCTGGTCGAGGTCGGTGGCGGTGTAGTTCTCATCCGGACGCGAGAACGGGCACCAGAACCGCGCTTCGCGCCTCCGTGGCCGAGGCAGAGTCGGCGCTTCGCACCACCGCCGCTTCGCGGCCTCACGGCGACGCCGACCCCGCGCTTTGCGCCCCGAACAGCCGAGACGCCGTCGAATCGCACCCGGACCCGCGCCCTGCCCATGTCGGTGGCGGTGTCCGTGTCCGTGGCGGTGTCCGTGTCCGTGGCGGTGTCCGTGTCCGTGGCGCCGTCTCCGTCTCTGAGGCGCGAAGCGCGGTGCCGCGAAGCTCCGTCTCCGTCTCCGTCTCCGTCTCCGTCTCCGTCTCCGTCTCCGTCTCCGTCTCCGTCTCCGTCTCCGTCTCCGTCGCCGTCTCCGACTCCCCCCGTTGCCCTCCCCCTGCCCTCTCGCCGACGCTCCTCCCATGTGCATGTTCACGGGCCCCATCCGCCACGTCTCCGGCACCGCGATCTTCGCGCGGGCCGACGAGGGCGACCGTCAAATGCTCGCGTACCAGATGAAGGTCGGGAGCGACGCGCCGGTCGCGATGGTGTTGCCGCTGCCCGTCTCCCACGGCGCGAGCGAGGACGCGCTGCGTTTCGTCGATCTCTCCGACTACGACGACCTCTTCGAGCAGATGGCGCGCGCGGTCTTTCCCGTGCCCGCCGCGCGTGGGTTCGGCGCGCCGCAGACGCTCACGCTCGAGGTGCAACGCGTCGGCAACTTCGTCGCGTCGTTCGTTCCGAGCCTCGCGGACTTCTCACGCCTCGACGCGCGCTTTCGTCTCGCGCCCGACGTATGGACCGCGCTACCCCGCTACGCCGATTGGGGCTTCGCGGTGTTTCAGCTCGCGCCAGAGGGCGATCAGAAGCTGCACCCGATGGCCTTCTCGTTTCCGCGCCGGGACCCGAGCCGGCTCTTCTTTCCCACCGTGCACGTGCACGACGGCGAGGTGCACGCCCGAGCGCGCTTCGACCACAAGCTCTTCTACCAAGCGCGCCGCGACACCCCGCCGACACGCTTCGAGCCCGGAGTACCCACGACGATGCCCGAGTGGTTCACCTCGTTCGCCCCGGCCGAGCGCTTCGTCGACACTACACGGACTCGCGGCGTGATCGATCCGACCCGCCACGTGCGTGGCAAAGCCATGTTCGACGAGCTCGCGAACGACGACGTATGGGTCGATGATCCGGCGTAGCCTCGGAGGACTCCATGCGTACACGCGAGTCCTCCGAGAAACCCAACCGCACTCAGCGCTGATGCGTCCAGTAGCGCGTGCGCATCACGAGTTGAACGTCGCTGACGGCATTCCAATCCAGCTCCGGCACGTCGATGATCCGCAGGCGGTACTGAGCGGCCAACGGGTAGCCGTGCACGGAGTGGCGCCAATACTCGCGAAGCAGGGTGTCGTCGGCCGAGGACAGCGGGTTCGTGATGTAGCGTTCGGCGGAGAGCGCCTTCGCGAACTCCACGTTGGCAGGCTGGTACGGCGGCACGATCTCATCCCCGAAGTGGTTCCAGAAGCGACCACCGTCGGCTCGAAGGCTGTACGGCAAGTACCCGCTCGCGTAGCAGACGCTCGGCCGGGGCGAGCGCTCACAGTCCCGAACGTTCGTCCCGACGAGATTCAGCGCGACGGAGACCATTCGGTGGTTGTAGCCACGCGCAGCGACGTTCCCGAACCCGTTCTCGTGCGTGAGGAAGCTGTCGGGCGATACAGTGAAGTTCGATTCCCAATAGCAGTAGTCGCCGGCATCGCAGTCGCCGAACTCCGGTGGGCAGATGGGCTCGCATTGGTACGTGAAGTGCTGACGCAGCGCCCCCCCAGTGTGGTCCTCACAAAGACCGATGCGGAACGCGAGGTCGTCGTCGGTCGGGAAGAACGCCTGCGGCATCTGCGTCGTCGGGTCCTCCCCCACGTACACCGCCTCGAGTTGCGGCGCGGCCCACTCGGCAGAGGGCAAGGCCCCTCCCATGGGGAGCTCACGGAGCGTGAAGCCGACCGAGAGCGCTCCGCTCGATCCCAGTTCGAAGACGACGCGTACGCGACGCCAGCACGGGTGGGCGACCCCATCGTCTACGTACTCCTCGGCAACGAGGACGTCCGGGCCAGGAACGAGCTCGCTGGGTGTCAGAAGCGCGACGAGCCGCGTCTGCGCCGGAGGCGTCGCGCCCATGCAGATCTCGGCGTCTCCGTCCGCGATGCGCTCGCTCCAGGAGAGCACGTACCGGCCGGCGTCCAACACGAGCGTCTGAGACAGGGTGGGCTGTAGCGCTGCCGGGCTCACCTCTCCGAGCGGAGCCACGTAGCTCAGCTGTTGAGCAGTCGCTCCACCGAGGGCACGCGAAAGCGTCGTACCATCGGAGAGCGCAACCTCGGCGAACGGTGTGCTCGCCGTCGGGAGGGTCGACAGCACGTAACCATCCTCGTCGAAGACGGGGCTGAACCCCTCGACGCCGGCTTCCACCAGAAAGCTCGGGTCTGCGGCGCGGTAGAGCAGGTTGTACCCTTCCACGTCGCACGACATGACCTCGTCGAAGACCTCGTCACGCAGGCTGAGCACCGTGACGTCTTGCTCGTCCTGATAGGCGAAGTCGAAGCCGTAGCTGTCCTTCACCAGCCGCAGCAATCGCATGTAGTCGCCGAGAAACCCATTCGTGACCTCGTTCACCGGCTCGGGAGCAGGGGCCAAGTCTCGAAGCTCGTCGTAATCGAGAGGCTTCATGTCGCAGAGGCTGTCGACCCAGCGGCGTGGCGCCTCCACGAGCGCGAGATCCTGGTCGATCTCGCTGAGGTCGAGGCCGATGCGCGCCTCGAGTGCGTGCCGGGCGTACCACGCCAACCGCCGCGCTCGGCTCCAGGCGCCGTGGTATCGGGCCACCCAACGGTCGGTCCAGCGGCGCTGCGCTTGGAGGAAATTGTTCTCCCGCCCCGTCGCAGAGTCCACCGTTCTTCCGAGCACGACCATCGCGGCCGACCGTGCCTGCTGGCGGGTCGCGCTGAGCCGAGTCAGCGCCTGCTGCATCTCGCCGAATCCTTGGACGACGAGACTCGCGGCGCCTGCCATCGCGTCGAGGTGCGCGCCGTATTGCTGCTCGAGGTCGAGCAACGCGAGCGTCTCTTCGGTGGCGCTCATCTCCGCTTGAATGCGATGGGCTTTCGCCGCGAGTGCGATTTCGGTGATCGCAGCTGCGGCTTCCGAGACGCCCGTGACGATCCGCTGAATGCCCTCGTAGAGCGACTCCGTCGAGCCTTTGACTTGGAGCACGCCGAGGATGGTGTTCGAGAGGCCCTGCGCCAGCTCCGCGCCTCGCCTCACCTGCTCCATTTGGTAGTGGACGGTCTCGAGCTCTTCCGACAGTCCTATCAGCCGGATCTGTTGCTGCGCCGTCCGCATGTCGGTACCGAGCTGACGAATGGCCGACGCGATCTGGTTGAGCGCAACGTTGATCGTCTCGGCGCCTGCCCTCAGCTGGCTGGCGGCAATTCCGTACTCGCCGCGCAGGCGCGGATAGGTCGTCGTCGCGTCCCCGTCCTCCAAGTCTTCGGCAACCAGCCTCGGGACGTCGAAGAGCGTCAATCGGCCGATCGTGTTCTCGAGCGTGTCGGCGACACAGTCCAACACGCGCCCGAGGTTGGCGATGTCCTCCGGGGAGTTGATCTCCGGAATCGCGGAGACGTCGACGCCACATCCGACGAGCTCGTCTTCGGCGTGGGCCATGCATGCGAGCTCCAAGCCGTCCAGCACGCGACCGTAAGGAACCTCTCCGTCCTGCACGTCCGTGGCGTCGCGCATTTCCTGCAACGTCAGGTTCGGGACGGGGAGCCAGCGCGCGTTGGACGGGTTCTGCGTCGCGACGAAGGTGAGGAACTCGGCGATGGACATCTCGCCTGTGGGCACCTCGCGTCGCGACCAGAAGTTCGCGATCACCTCGGCGTCCGTCCGAGAGACACCCAAGACGTCGAACGATCCCGGCAGCGCCGTCATCATGGTCGGACAAATCGCCCCGACCGCGAGGGCCGCCTCCGACTCTTCGTCCGCCTCGGTGGCGTCGTACGTGCCGGGATCGATTCGCACGCATCTCGTCGAGATGCCTCGGTGCGACGTCTGAAACGCACGGAATTCCTCGTACTCCGCCGCGCTGCCGTTGAAGGTGCCGCCGAGCGCCTTGCCGCCACCAACCGCCACGAAACCAGCGACCAGCCCGGTCACGGGCTCACCACCCACCGTCAAGCCGAGCCAGTCGGGCAGTACGCCTTCCACGCGTATCGGGTTGGGTAGAGCCGCCGCGTCCGAGCAGATCTCGTCCTCGTCCTGCTGACAGCGACGCATGACGATCGTGTCGAGGAGGCGCGTCACTTCGACACGTCCCGTGGCGTCCCCCGCAGGCGACGTCTGCCGCCATGGCGCCGTGTTCACGATGTCGTCGACGGTGCTCTCGTTCCAATAATCGATGCCGTAGTCGAAGTTGATTCCCGGCAAGTCTCCATCGGATCCCGAGAACCCTGCGGCGTAGAGGTACTTGCCGGACGCCGCGCCCAACGCCGCCGCCATTCGGGCCGCGTGGTAGACGCGTGAGTTGAAGACGATGCGGTTGCGCGTGTTCTCGCAGCTGGGCAGGACGCTGTATTCACTTCCGATGCCGCACATCAGAGGCGCGCCGTAGTTGCGTGAGGTGCCGCAGAGATCCTCTTCGGGGTCTCCGTCCTCGTCGAGCCCCGGCACGACCAGGCGACTTTGCGCGCACGGAAACGTGTCCGAGGGTGTGATGCCGCTGACCTCGGTGCCAGTTTGAAACCACGAGCGTCCGTCGAGGGTCGCGCGCGCCGTCTGGTAGAGCTGGGGCACGTAGCCCACGCGCTCCCCCACCGCGTTGAACGCGTGCCCGCTCAGCCAATCCGAGGCGAGCAGACGCTGGACGGCCGCGAGACGCTCCGACTGCGTCGCCCCGTTTCGGACGATGGCTAGGTCGCGACAATCAGGCGGTTCGGGCGTCGGCGGTGCCGCCACGAAACCGAGCGCTTGGGTGGTGTCGGCGGTGTACCCCGCGCCGAGCCCGAACGCGGTTGCGTCGCACTCACCGAAGGGAACTTGGATCGGGCACGCTGGACAATTCTCTTCGTCGGCGGGAGCACACACGCAAGGCGGCAGCTCTTCGAACTGGAAGTAACACATGGGGTCGACGCCGAAGTTGATGTTGGCGTTCTCCCCTGCGATGCAGGTCATCACGCTGGTGATGTCTTCCGAGCCCGCTCGTTGCCGCAGCTCGTCAGCCAAGTCTTCGTAGAAGCAGGTCGAGCCGTCGCAGTCGCCCCCGTCGCCGCAATCCAAGTCTGTCTCGCATTGGGCGGGCCCCAAACCTTCGACGTTGACGACACCCCCGCAAAGCTGCTCAAGCGCGTCGCGAGCGCCATGCGCGCCTTCGTCGGCGGAGAGCTGTCGTTGGATCACGTCTGTCCCGAAGTTGTCGGCGAGGTTTGCCAACTCGTCGGCAAGCTTCGCCAGAGCTTCGTCGATGCTCTCGAAGGCGTTCTCGCCATACCGGTCTTCGGTGAGCTCCGCCTCACGTGGGAGCAGTGGTGGGTTGCACGGAAGGTCGTCGCAGCACAGCTCCGGCTCGTCGCACTCTTCCGGCGCCGGCAGGGCGGCCGAGGTCGCGACCTGCGCGCCTTGCGCCGTGACCGGAAGGTAGGTGGTCCGGGTGAAACCCACGGCGTTGGGGCCGGGTCGTGGAGTGAATCCCGCGAGCACCTCGCGTCGGCCCTGCACCATGCGGGTCAGGTAGAAGTGCGTGTCCCCCATTCTCCCGCTGCGCAGCCCGTGCGCGGGTACGTTCGCGGCGGTGACGAAGAAGTCGACGAAGCTGTTCGAGAAGCCGTTCTGGGATGCCTCGACCTGCCGGGTCGGAGTCACGTCGACGCGGTGCTCGCGCGACTCGCAACGCGCCCCCGCCACTTCGCCCGAAGTGGCACAATGCAGCCCCGTCTCGCCGACGAAGATCTCGTAGTCGCTGGTGTCACCTTCGCAACCGAAGCACCGAAGTTGGAAACGCTCGGCCCCGTTGCCGTTGCCGAAGCCGACGTTGAGCTTGAGGAGCTGAGGCACCATTTGGCGCGCGAAGCTCATCGCGGTGTGGGCCACCTGGCGCGTTCCGACCTCCCGTCGACCGGCGACTACGGAATCGGGTGTCAGCTCCGAACGCTGGAGTGCTTTGCGAAGCGACGCCGCCACCACGGTCAGCGCAGGCAGGACGCCTTGTCTTCCGTAGGCGAAGGGAACAAACGAGTGGTTGAAGGCCGGTCCGGAGCTGCCCGGCACACGGTAGCTGGCCTCGCTGGCCAACGCGTCCTGGTAGTCGAAGACGTTGTTCCCGATCGTGCGTGCCGCCGTGTACGTGGCGAGCTGCTCGGGTGTAGGTCGAGTGCTCAATCCTCGAACCACGCGTCGGCCATCCACCTCTCGGCGGGCGATCGGGAGCCCGAGCACCTGAATCCGCTGATGGAGATTTCGGATCGCGCGGACGAAAGCCCCCGCCGGAAGTCGATAGCGCGTCTCGAGCACTTCACGGCTGCTGGCCGCCTCCACGTCGGGGTCGGCTTCGCGGACCGCCGCGGCGAGCGCATCGAGCATCTCGGCCGGCGGTGTGACCGCGTCGGGCAGTACGCCCAGGGCGATGACCACCTGCTCGGCCTGCTCTTCGTCCGTCGAACGTGGGTCACACGTGAAGTCCCCCGGGTCGTCGGTGGGGTCGCGGGGTTCGTCCTCCGGCTCGTCGTCCGGGCGGCAGATGTCGAAGGTCGGATCGCACATCGACGGAGTCACGCAGGTCAACGGGTCGACCGCGCAGCAGGAGCAGTCGTCGGTCCGAGGAGGCGGCAGGTCGTCGGGACGCGCGCAGTAGGAGTCGTCGAAGCACATCGACGGATCGATGCCCTCGCTCCAGCACGAGTTCGGGTCGTCGCAGCAATCGCAGTTCGGTCGTCCCGCCCAAAGCCCGAGCGTCTCGAGGCGTGAGTTGTGGCGCCCGGTCCAGCTGAGCAATCGGCGCTGGTGTCGGTCGCCTTCCGCGCTGCCGTTGACCGATTGCGCGACGTTGGAGGTCAGCTCCGAGGCGAGTCGGGCGGCTTCGACCATTCGTTGGGTGGCTTCTGCCGTCTGAACCACCACCACGTCGGCGAGCCGCGTGGTCTCGGACGGGTCGTCGGACAGGCCCGATCCGTCAGCCGCGGCGGCGCGTACTTCGGCCTCCAGGCTTCCAGCGGGCGCGAGCTCGAGAATCTCGGCCCCCGTGAGCGCCGCGTCTTGGAACGACTCCACGGCGAGGTAAGCGAACGTGGCCGCGCTCTCGGTCGAAGGCGCCGGAAGGACCAACTCCAGCGCCTCGCGACCGGAAGTCAAACGCTCGAGTTGCTGGGTCGGCGTCTCGTTCGGATCGAGCGGCTCGCGCGTCGCGAAGCTCCCGTCCGCGAAGAAGTCGGTGCTGTTGGTCGCGATGGCCAGGTTCATCCATTCGTGCCCGAGGCAGAGGGAGACCGCCATCGCGTTGCTCGTGCGACCGAGTGGCCGGGCGTCGGCCATTCGTGAGGTGACGGCCGCCGCGCGTCCCGCGACCTGCGCGATGCAGCTCTCCTCGAGCCGAATCCGTATGTCGTCGGAGAGCTCCGAATCGCCCACGACCACGAACTGACGAGAGAGCGTCCCCTCTGCGACCGTAAGCACCTCGAAGCCTCGCCCCGAAGAAAGGGCGGACGCGCTCGCGTTGGCTCCCGTCGCGTCGTCAGTTCGACAGCCGCAATTGACAACGACAATGAAAAGCGCCGTCATTTGCAACGATAGTGTGGCGAACGATTTCATAGCAAACTTCTTTCCAATCACCGATCAAGGGATCACTGGTTCGGAATAAAAAACGGAACCCATGACCGGCGGACCTACATCATCGAGTTCGAGCTCATCTGGTGCGCCTAAGCACCAGTTTGGTCCGCATCCCCAAGTTCCCTGTATATCTCGATCTCGTTCAGCGTGTAGATCGACGCACGATTCACCCCCACAATCGCCACTGTAGTTTAGGCTTATGTCCACCAGAGAGAACATATTTCCAACAACTCTTCCAGCTACAGGACCAAAGGTGCGGGACACGACGTTTTCGGTGGCAAGCTCAGCAATGCACTGGGTTGAAGTGAGACAAAGAGCGGTCAACGCGGCTCCCCCTGCAGCCGGGATCTTTCTTCTTCCGGAAACATCTGGTGTGCTTCGTGTTCGTCCTTCGCCTGCGAAACCTGAATCACTGGGTTGACGCCGAATGGGCTCGTATTTGGGGATGGGTACCCGTGGCGGCATTCGGTTCTGTGCGACGGCCAGCGACTCAACGAGTTCCCATGCTCTTGCCAAAGAGACACCCGCCCCCCCCGGCACTGGTCCCGCCTTTGGGTCGATCTTCACATCGAACTTGACCTTTGAGAGTCTTGGATCCCTGGCAACTTCGTCCATTCTCTGAAGAAGCTCTTCGTACGTCTTCGGGGCATTGGGGTCTGCGCTCGGGACGTGCGACACCCCGTGCCCTGGAGCCACATGCAGATCCATCAACTCGTGCACCTGCCCAGCCCCACGGTGCCCGTCAGGCGTGTCGGACAGCGGATTTCCGTCGAGATCGGTTACTGGATATACGGTGGGAACGACGCGTCCTGACTCGGCCATTCCTCTCGACTCCGGAAACCGCTTCGAGTGCGCACGAGGGGGCATATGTGCGCCCTCTCCATTTGGAGTCATGACCCATCCTCTTCCCGACTTGTCGTTCAGACCAACTGGGTCGCGACCTCTCAAAAGATTCCCGCCCACGTAGTGGTACGAGTTCCCGATTTCACCACCGCCGAGCGCATGCACTTCGAGCGGATCCGCACTCGCCCATCGACCCAACCGAGGAATTAGGTATCGAGCACCGAAGTAAACGACGCCGACCTCTTCGTCGGCTTCTTTCCCGGTGAATCCAGCCGGCTCGGTCGCCGAGCTCTCGTCGGACTGAACGCGGAGGGTTTCGCGCGCGCCGTTCGGGTAGTAGGTGCTCGCTTCGACGAGCTCCCCACTCTCGAGCTCGAGCACTGCGGCCGTCGTTCCGATGATGTTGGTGATCGGGACGGTGATTCGGTGGTTGCGGTCGAGCGCGCCCGCCGACTCGCTCGCCTTCCAGACGACGCGGGCGCCGGCGACGAGGTATTGGGTCTCGGTCCCGAGCGCGAGGGAGGCGTCCCATGTCTCGGTCTCCGCGTTGGCCACGAGGCCGCGGCGTTCGTAGTCGCCCGGGTGGACGTAGAGGGTCGCCCGCGGCGCGCCGCCACCCAGGTCGTCGGTCTGTTTGATGACGCGTTCGAAGCCGGCGCCGTAGCCGTAGCGCTGTCGCGCGGCGAGCGACCAGGCTCCGTCACCGCTGCGATCGTAGCGCCGCGCCTCGCTCAGCCTTCCCACCTCGTCCCAGAGGTATTGGTAGTGCTGCTCGTTCGCGCACACGCAGTTCAGCAGGAGCGCGTCGCGACGCGTCTGAAGGGCGGCGTCCCGATCGTCGACACACGCACGGGCGGGTGCGTCCGCGCAACGTGCATGCACCGTCATGGCGACGACGTTGCCGTTCTGCCCGTAGTCGACGGTCACGTACCCACCGAGGTCATCACCTGCCGTCTGGGCCTCTGGGAGGTTCGTCGCGAGCCTCAGGGCGGCCGGTCGATCGCCGTCGGCGAGACTTCCGTTCGTGATCTCGCCGAGAGAACGCTCGTAGAAGCTCGCGGCGTCGTCGGTCCACTCGACGACGTTCGCCAACCAGTCGGTCTCGTAGGTCAGGTTGACGACCCGGGCCTCCGGCAACGCCGCCACCATCGGCGCGGGGTCGGTCCGCATGGGGTCGGCGGTGCGATGTGACTGACCATCCGCGTTGGTGGCATGAAGCGACGCTCGCCAATCACTCGGAACGTCGAGGTAGGTCGCGCCGAGCTCGGTTCGGTACTCGAAGTCGACGCCCGCGACGCGGTAGAGCGCGTCGTGGGTGATTCGCGCCGTTTGAGGCCGGTAGCCTTCTGGCCACTCCGATGCCGGACGCAGATCGTGAATCGCCTCGAGGTTGCCGGCGCCGTCCCACACGAGCCGGTCGTGCGCCACCACCGAGACATCAGCGAGGGCAGCGGTGCCGAACGCGGTAGGCGCGCGTTCCGTGTGCATCGCCACCGGTCGACGCCTCACGTCGTAGGTCGCGATCGAGGTCGTCGGTGGGCGGGCGCCTTCGTCGTCGTCGCCGTAAACGACCTCACGTACCAAGCCGTCGCGGGTATAGGCAGTCGAGGCGACGACGGGTCGGGAAACCCCATCGATCGTGAGGTCGGCACCTGCAATGAATCCGCGTGCGTCGAATCGGAGACGACCTCCGATCGTGGGCGCCGCCCCCGTACCTCCGAGGAGTTCCCAATCCGGGTCGACCGGGAGCGCCATGTCGGCCGGACGGTTGGCGAAGTCGAACGACGCGGTGCGAACGTACGTGTGGCTGGTGTCGTACACGCGCGGCGAAGCGGTCACGGGCTCCACGACTGGAGCGTCCGCGGTGCCGAGGCTCGTAGGCGCGAGGGCGGCTTGCGGGAGAAGCGCGATCTGCTTCGCGCTCCACACGCCGTTGCCTCGAACGTCGTACGCCACGACCGCGCGGGCACTTCGGTTCGCGCTCGCCGTCATTCGGCCGAGAGTGGGTCCGCCGGGGGGCGCGAGCTCGCCAACCGCCCACTCGGGATACGCGTCGTACCAGGTACGCGCTTCGACGTACGCGGACGCGGCGATGGGTCCGAGCGCAATCGCGCCCGCCGGCACGGTGTCGTCCGAGAGCTCACCGGAAGACTGCGCCTCCGAGCAGCGCACGTACGCCTCCCCGAGGAGCCTCCCGACGCGATCGAAGTAGAAGTTCTGTCCGCACCCGCGTGGATCGCGAACCGCGACCAAGTCGCCGATGTGGTTGTAGAGGTAGCGCCAGCTTCGGTTCGCGTCGGTGGCTGCCGCGTAGCGGCTGTCCGTGTCCGGGTCGCTCGAGGAGAGCCGGCGCCCTACCGTGTCGAGGGCAAAAGTCCGCACCACGGAGCGACCGTCGACGACGTCGGCGAGCGCGCCGGGGAGCGGCGTGTCGGTCGCCGTTTGTGCACGTCGGACTTCGACCACGGCGCCGTCGTTGCGGTATCGCGTGAACAGACGGTGGTACTCCACGTCGAGAAGCCCCGGCTGCCGGTTGCGCAGGACCCGATCGATCGTCCGCCCATGCCCGTCGACGCGGGTGGTGACGCAGGTGTCGTAGTGGGGAGAGGCGGGGTCGACGTCGTTGGCATCGCAGGTGTCTTGGCTGAGCGCGTGATGGCGTACTTCGGCGACGAGCTGCCCATCCTCGGCCCATTGCTGTCGGTCCCGACCGAAGGCATCGCGTGCGCTTCGTACGAACGGCACCGGAGGAAGTGCGAGCACGGTGGCCGCGCTCGGAGCGGCCACGTCGAGAAAGTCGGGTTGGTAGGCACGCGCGACGCCACCACGGGCATCGAGAACCTGGTGGCCCGACACGACCCATGCGTGCTCCTCTCCGCCCTCGGTCAGCGTTGCCCGCGTGCGACCCAAGCCGTCGAAGTATTCCGTCGTGACGAGCGCATCGGCGCCCACGGCGACGCACGAGAGCTCGGAGGTCGTGCGTACCCTCGAGACGGGAAGATCGTATTCCGCGAAGGCGTATTCGATGCGCGTCGACGGGACGGTGCTGCCCTCGCACCCGACGCTCGGCGGACCACGTACGAAGGTCGGGCGTCCGAGACCGTCGAGCCCGATCTCCGTGACTTGCCCGTTCGGCTCGGTCGCCGAGACGATCACACCTCGCCCGCGATCCCACACGCCGGTGGTCGTGAGGAAGGTCCAGGCGCCCCCGGCGCGATCCACCGCGATGCGCTCCACCTCCGGATACGTCGAGTAGTCCGCGTCGTAGTCCACTTCCGAGTAACGAAGGCAGTCGTGCTCCGCGACGTGGAGGTCGGCGCCGGCGCAGGTTGCGACGGGTGCCCCCCAGACGTCGTAGCGGGTCGACGCGACCATCGTCTGATCGGTCTGCACGTATCCCGCGCTGTCGTCGTCGCCTCCGAACTCGAACGGGATGGTGGTGGCGAGGCTCGCGACGGTCTCTCGCCGCAGGGGCAGCCCGGTCGCGGGGTCGTAGGTGATGGTCGTCAGCCCGAGCGGAACACCACCCTCGCCGTCGATCCACGAGGCCGTCGACACGAAGCGCCACCCCGTCGGATCGTCGAGCCGCACGACCACGACGTGGCTCGTGATGGCCTCGCTCGGCGTCTCGCCGAACTCTCCGCGGATGCGGCCATGCGAGGTCTGCTGGAGCGGGTGGCCGAGGTCGTCGACGACGTCGACGGTGTCGCGCACGTGCGCCCATCGATCGCCACGCACGGTGATGGTGCGCTCCTCGACCGTCGCCGCCGCGCCCCCTGCGTGCTCGAAGCGAAGCGCGGGGACCTGCAAGGAAGTCTCGAGCGGAGCGAAGGGCGCCGTGTCGTACGCGAGTGCGTCGCTCTGGAACGCGTAGGCGTACGACACTGCCCGACCGTCGAGTCCGTCAACCAGGTGCCGGACCGCCCACGCGCTGTGGGTGGTGCTCAGGTACGTCCCTTCGGTGTCCGAGGTCTCGGTGAAGAAGGCTCGCCCCTTCAGCGCTTCGTTGGGGTTGTCCGCGAGCCGATCGGACGCGAGGCTTGCGGGGCGGCGCCCCTGCAGGAAGTAGGTGCGTTGAACGGATGTCGGCGTCGTGACGTCGCCGAGCGCGACGACGTCGGCCGCCCCGAAGCCTCGGAACTCCTGCTCGATGCCTTCGTAGTAGGCGTCGTGGTAGGCGTATTCGGAGCGCACCACGTTGGCTTCGCGGCCGACCTCGTCGAAGCGATCCGTCAGCTCGGTCGCACGAACGACGGTGCTCACGAAGGGGCTCGAGCCCGATCGGTAGGCACACACGCCCGCGCGTGCTTCGAGCTTCTGGTCGCAGCCACCAGGGGTCGCGCTCCACGAGAATCCCTCGCAGTCGGGACACTCGGCGAGTGCACGCAGATCACGAAGGTAGTCTTCGCTGCTGGATCCGTACTCTAGCGTGGTGCGACCGCCGAGGCCGTTGTCGATCTCCTCGAGCAGTCGCGGTCGACGCGTGCCCACCAGACTGAGCCAGCGCCAATCGTCCGCTTCGCCGTACACGAGATCGGTCGTTCCGCTGCCGTCGAGGTCCGCGGTGGTCACCCGCGACAGGAATGCGGGCGCGAAGGGGGTGCGCGCCGAAACGCGCTCGGTGAAGCCCCGCCCGGCACGGCTGTACCAGACGTCGACCGCGTCGAAACGAACCTGAACGACGTCGGCCGCGCCGTCCGCGTTCGCGTCGAGGAGCATCACGCCCGCGAGCTCGGCGTTGAGCTCACGGGGCGGCGAGGCCATCTCGACGTGCCGGTCTCCCGCGAAGGTGTTCGCGTCGCAGCGTGCCGGTCCGTCGCCCCACGCTCCGACACCGCGCCCCGGCCAGTAGGCGACGCGACCGTGGGCGAGTCGCACCAGGTCGACCAGCCCGTCGCCGTTCATGTCCGCCGTGTGCGCGTCGGGATCGGCGAAGTCGAAGGGGCGCCCATCGTGCAGCAGACACGACTCGATCGGCTCGGGGGAGAGCGTCCAGCTGGAGCCGTCGAAGCTCGCGCTTCCGAAGCGACCGTCTCCTTCTGGAAGCCAGCCGAGGTTCAACCACGTCTGCATGCCGGTGCCCGTCGTTCGCACGACGTCGACCAAGTGGTCGTTGTTGACGTCGAGCGTGCGAATCCGGACCGCGTCGCGTTGGAAGTCGACGCGAGGATCGGTGAACCCCTCCGGCAACACCGCAGGCACGTGAACGAAGGTCCAATCCTGCGCGGAGGGATGCACCTCGCTTGCCTCCGGCGAGCGAGTCGGCGTGAGGTATCCGTAGCTCCGCACGCGTGGCATGTGCAGGAAGTCCCCCCGTCCATCCCCGTCGGCATCCATGGGCACGAAGTTCGGGTTCTGCAGACGTGCTTCGGCACTCAATCCCTGCGGCACCCCGACCGGAACGGGATCGGAGAAGCCACCCGCGACGGCCGGACGGGCGTCCGCGCCGACGAAGCCGTTGAAGAAGACGCCCATCGCAGGACCGCCCTCGCGACGATGGCGGGCGGGGTTGGTCTCGATGACGTCGAGCAGCCCGTCGCTGTTGACGTCGAAGAGCGAGACGTTCGCCGTGTCGAGCGACACGCTCGGTGAGGTCGGTGCGTGGTGCACGCGGGCATCGAACCCTCCGAATCCAGGCGCTTCCGTCGACGTCGCGTCCGTCTGCGAATAGCGGAAACGCATCGGCGGGTAGAGGTCGCCGACGACGCTGGCGTCGAAGGACCCCTCCGTCACGTCGGTCTCGCCGAGGTACACCTGTGTTTCGTCGTCGAAGCGGCTCGGGCGGCCCTCGAGCTGGAGAAACGAGAGCAACGAGTGGAAGCGTGCCGGGTCGTACCCCAAGCGATAGCGCCACCCGAGCGCACGACTTCCAGGCAGACCCAACGCAGAGGTCACTTCGACGCGCGCGAGACGCCACGCCGTGGTGACTCGCCAGGTGGTCGTGTAGGCGTCGAAGACGTCGGGACGCTCTTCGTAGACGAAGCGCACGTGGTGGAGGTAGTCCGAGAGCGGCGCCGCACAGCGACGTCGCGCGACCGGGTCTCCTTCGTCGGCGCACGAGGCGGGCGAGACGTAATGGATGTCGTCGAGGTAGCGGGCCCCGAGGTACGCGCGGTACCGGTAGTAGACGACGTTGCCGAGCGCGTCGCTGGTGCGGCTGGTGCACCACGCGAAGATGCGGCCCGTTCCGTCGTCGTGCTCGGACTGCAGCGCATGAACCGACGCGTCGACCATGCCGGGCGGGCCGTCTCCCGCGGGCAGCTGACCGAGATCCGTTCGTCCTCCCGTGGGGGATTGGACGACCCAGCGTGTCCCGTCGGGCGACCGGAAGAAGCGATGGAAGCCTCCTTCGATTCGAGCGCGGTACTGCTGCCATCCGGCAAGCTCGGCTGGCACGATGCCGCCATCAATTGCGGCAACTTCGTCTCCATCGACGGGGACGAGCTCGTGGGCCCCGTCGTACACGAATCGGTCCTCGAGGGGATGCCACGCCGGCGCGTCGACGTAGCCCGGAAGGCCTCGGTCGCTCTGACGGTGGATGCACGCGTTGCCAATCCCCCAACCGATGCCCACCGGCCCGTTGCCCGCCCCGGTCGAGTAGGAGAGCGCCACGGACGGGCTCAGACCGCCGCGTCCTCCGGGCATCGCGAGTGGCACCGCGTAGGTCCCCGTTCCGGCCGAGAGGCTCGGCGTGAAGGACTCACCCATTCCCTCGATCGAGCCCTCACCCGTGGGCAGGGGGACGCTTTGCGTCGTGGGCGTTCCCGCCTCGGTGCCCGAAGGCAGGTCCACCGGCTCGACGTCCTCGGACCACTCGGGCTCCTCCTCGAGGGCAACCTGCGAGAGCCGCTCTTCCGCTTCCGCTCCCGCCAACCGACCGAGGTTCGAGTCCAGGTCGTACTCGAGCCGCTCGGCGAGCTCGGAGGTGGCTTCGGATCCCGCGATGCCAGGCGCACGCCGGGCGTCGAGACTCGAGCATTCGGGGAGAGACGACGCCTCGACGACCGCTTCGACGGCCGGCGAAGTCTCCTCGAGCGCGACCCGGGACAGCGGTTGCGCGAAGGCCGACGTGCCGAAGGCGAGGCACGCGGAACAGGCAAGCCAAACACGCACTAGAGCCCCTCCGGAAGAAGCGAGAGAAAGACAGACCGGATCGCGCCTGGAGCTCCCGCGGGAGGTCCCTCGCTCCACGCGATCCACACGTTGGCGGAGTCCCCGCCGGCGATTGCGAGGCCACCGGCGTCACCGGGAGGCGCGACGTGGGCCGCGAGAGCGTCGACTCTGGGAGCATCGACACCGAGCAACGCGAAACCTGCCCCACCGTACGAGCCCCGTTCCTCCCAGGTCGCAACGACCCCTGAGGCCAGGCGAGCCAGATGTGCTCGTCGTTCGACGTAGCGAGGCCGTGCCGCTAGCGGCATCGCGTCCCCTACGACCCCCGCCGAATCGACGACCCGAGCATGGACGTCGCCGTAGGAGTCGTCCCCCCGCGAGGTGTACGCGACCACGAACGCCTCGCCGGTGTGGGCGACCGCCGGATCGGTCCCGTCGCCGAGCGGTCGTTCGGAGACGAACCCTTCCCCGTCGAAACGAAGTCCCTCGAGGCGACCGCCGGTCGAGGTGACGAGAAGCCCTCGTGTGTCGTCGAACGCGGCCGCGACCTGATCGACCCGACCGTCCCGCCGCCAGTTCGAGACGACGTTGCCGAACCCGTCGAAGGCCACGAAGACGAGTGCGTCCTCCTCCGCGAGAGCGACCACGAGGCGTGAGCCGGACCGCGCGAGCGCGACCTCGTGACCGACGCCGATCTCACGTCGAAACCGGACCCCGAGGTCGACGCTGAGCGACTCGAGCCGAACCTGCCCTCCTGCATCCAGGGTCGCGACCGCCCACCCTCGGTCCAACCCCACCAGGTGGCGACGCTCCGGTACCGTCGACCACTCGAGGTCGGCGGTCGCGTCCCCTCCGAAACCGAACACCATCACACGATCGACGGCGCGCACCTCATCGTCGACCTCGGTCTCCTCTCGCCACCAGAGCATCGCGTTTCCCGCACCGTCGACCGCGACCGAGTGTGCTCCGAGCGACTCGCTCCACACTCCAGCCGACGAGGAAACTACGGCGACCGTGGGTTCGCAGTCGCTCGAGCAGGCGTCGCCAATCGCCAGGTTGCCGTCATCACAGGCCTCGTACGACTCCGGCCCTCTTTCCCGATAGCCATCGCCACAGCCACGCTGCACGCAGCGTCCACGCGCGCAGTGAAACCCGACTTCGCCGCAACGGGTCGTGTCAGGAAGCGGCTCACGCACGCAGACGCCCGCTTCGTCGCAGTAGGCTCTTTCACATTCGTCTACCCGCCGACAGTCACAGATCCTCACCCCTCCCACGGGCAACACTGGCGGGCGGACGACCACCTCGACGTTGCCTGACTCTCCCCCATCCGGTGGAACACGCGCGGCATCCGGGTGGTCCGCTGCGTATTCGGGGGCGGAACAAGCCGCGACCACGAGAACAGCTAGCCACTGGGTCTTCCAAGGCACAGGGAGACGTTATCCCCCGTCTCCAAAGAAGGACATTCGCACTTAGGAATCCGCTTTTCTCCGGCGTCTTCTTCCTCGACTGGCTTCAATCCCACGATCGGATTCGCATTTCCGATCGCGACTGCGGATACCGAGTGGCCCCTGCTAAGATTCACGTCTCCGTCAGATTTCCAACCCAACCGGACGCTCCACCCGAACGACATCGTTCCGACGAATCCGATCCGACGGTTACTTGCGTCTTCACGAGTCACTGAGCTCGCGCGCGAACACATCCGTTCTCGTGAAACCCCGCGTCTCGGGCTCGCGGTAGCCCGTCAGATCCCTCGCCCGAATCGGTGCGTTCGCCGAAGCGACCGCTCTCGGGTTACCGCGCGAGGTTTCACGTTGTCGGCGCGAGCGCCCGAAGACGCTCGACCACCTGCACGCGCCCTTCCACCGACGCGTGCCCCTCGAAGCGCGCGCGCCACGCGCCCCAGATCGCGTCTCTTCCGAGCGCCGCGTCTCGCAAGAGCGCCAGCGCGTTCTCCCACTCGCCCACGCGGGCGTACAACCACGCCTCCACGAAGAGCGCGCGCGCTTCGAGCGCGAGGTCGCCACGGGCCGAGTACGCGGCGCGTGCGCCTTCGATGCCGGTGCGGGCGCCTTCGACGTCCTCGAGCTCGACCGCGACCCACGCGAGCATCAGCTCGATCGCCGGCACCTCGTTCGTCCCGAGCGCCACGTGCGCTTCGAGCGCTTTGCGAAGCCACGCCCGCGCCGGGCCCCAGGCGCCGGCCATCGCCTCGACCGCGCCGGCCTCCTGCCACGCGGTCGCGACCAACGCACGACGCCCCGAGCGCTCCGCTTCGCGCCGCACGGAATCGAGGCGTGCGCGCGCCGCACCGAGCTCCCCGCGCTGCCGCTCCGACCGCGCCAAGAGCACCGACGCGAAGAGACGCGCGCTCTCGTCGTCGTGCAGCTCGGCGACGGCGGTCAGCTCCCGCTCGGCTTCGAGGTGCGAGCCGAGATCCGAGAGCAGCTGCGCGAGGTCGAGGCGCACGTCGCCTTCGACGCTCGGCAGCTTCGCGGCGCGCGCCGACCCGCCGGCTTGCACGAAGAGCTGCACGGCCGCCGTGGTGTCGCCGCGTGCGCGCGCGAGCCGGGCCCGCAGATGGGCCGCACGCGCGAGCTCGGCCGACCATCCCGCCCGGCGTGCGAGATGGTGTGCACGACGCGCGTGGGCCTCGGCGCTTTCGATCGCGCCACGCGCTCGATCGACGATCCCCGCGGCGAGCGCGGCGCGAACCCGACGCACGTCGACCTCGGGAATGCCGAGCGCGTCGACGAGCGTGAGCTGCGCCTCGGCGAGCTCGTGCGCGCGCGCCAGATCGAGCACCCGGGTGCGCGCCTCGGTCGCGCGGGCGAGCGCCTCGAGGGCCTCGTCGTCGCGACCGATCGCCCGCAGATGCCGGACCAAACGCTCGTCACGCGCCTTCGCCCACGGGCTCGCGAGGAGCGCGTCGGCGCACGCGTGGTGAATCCGCGTCGCCCGCGCTCGTGCACGCGCGCGCAACGCTTCCACGGTCTCGTCGGACTCGAAGTAGAGCACCCCGTCGACGACTTGGCCGAGGCCGTCGGCGACGAGTCGATCGAGGCACGCCCACGTCGCCGCGGTGTCGCAGGCGAGCGCCGCGTTCCGCCACAACAGCACCTCCACCGAAGGCGCGAGGAAGGCCGCCACCTCCAGCGCCCGAAGCTCGGCTTCGCTGACGCGCAGCGCGAACGCGTCGAAGCGTGTCTTCGTGTTGCCGGTCGGCGCAGAGAGCTCCACCAACGCACCACGTCGCACCAGACGCCCCTGGTCCGCCCACGCCGTCACGTGCGCGAGCAGGTCGCCCGGCCAGGCGCGGACCTCCGAGAGCAACGCGTCGCGCGCGCTGGGCGCGAAACGCAGCTCGTCCGCGAGGCGAAGCACGTCGTCTTTCGCGAGCTCACCGAGCACGATCGTCTCGTCGGTCGCAAGCGTCGTGCGCCCAGTCCGCACCAACAACACACGCCCTTCGATCGACGGCACGTCTGCGTTCGCGTCCGCGACGACCAAGAGCGGCCGTCGCCGTGCCACGGTCGCCAAGAAGCGCTGCAACGCACCTTCGTCCGGCGCGTCGTCGTCGATCAACACCTCTGCTGCGGCGCGCACCGCCCAATCCTCGGGCTCGCCCAACGCGGCGATCGCGCGTCGAAGCGAGAGGCCCGCGAGCCGGTATTGCCGTCGCAGCGCTTCGCGCAGCCCTTCGTTTCGCTCGCCGTGCACCACGACCACGTCGAAGACGTCGTGCTCGACGACGAGCTCCGCGAGCCACTCGGCGAGCCGCGTGGTGCCCGAGCCGCTCGGCCCCACGATCGCGACGCTGCGCCCTTCGCCCGAGCGAGCCACGTCGGCCGCGATCGCACACAAGCGCTCACGCTCCGCGTCGCGTCCGACCAGCGGGGTGGCGGCGATCGCGAAGAGCCCCATGCCGAGCCCACGCCCGCTCGGCGGGGAAGCGGTCACGGCCGGCAAGGTCGGCTCGAGCGGCGCGTCGAGCCCGTGCGTCAGCTCGTGCAACGCGCGCGCGGCGGACGGGAAGCGTGCGTTCGTCGACGACGCGAGCAGACGCCGCAGCCACCCCTCGAGCTCCGGGGGCACGGGCGTGCGCGGCACGAGCGGCGGCGGGGTCGCGAAGAGGCGATCGAAAGGCGAGCTCGCCGCGAAAGGCGACGCACCGGTCACGAGCTCCCACACGATGCAGCCGAGCGCGTAGAGATCCGACCACGGACCGATGCCTCGCGCGTCACCCACGATCTGCTCGGGCGCGGCGTAGCCCGGCGTACCGGTGCCGGTCGGCGCGCCCGTCTCGTGCGCCAACCACGCGATGCCGAAGTCCGTGAGCACCGCCGGCCCGTGCTCGTCGCCGCGAAACATCACGTTCGAAGGCTTGAGGTCGAGGTGGATCACGCCGCGCGCGTGCACGTGGGCGAGCGCGCGCAGCAACTGCTCGGTGATCGCGCGAATGCGCTCCCACGTCGCCCCACGGGTCACGATCGGCACCAAGGTCTGCGCGAGTCGCTCCATCGCGACGAAGGGGCTGCCCGCGACGAGGCGCCCCGAGCTCGCGCGCTCCACCTCGGGACCGAGCGTGCCGACGTCGAAGAGGCGCACCACCCCCTCGTGATCCAGGCGGGACGCTGCGCGAATCTCTTGCCGGAACGCGGCCTGAAGCGCGGGCGCCCGCGCCGCCGCGTGCCCGAGGACCTTCACGGCGACGTGCTCTTCGGTGGCGGTGTCGAGCGCGTGCCAGACCTCCCCGAAGCCGCCGACCCCGAGCGGCGCGACGAGCTCGAAGCGTTCGGCGGAGTTGCGCCGATGCGTCGCGGCGCCCGTCCAGTCGACGCCGAGGAAGAAGCTCGGGGTGAGCTCGGTCGCCATCGTCACAGGGTGCCGAAGAAGCGCCGGGGCCGGAACCTCGAGAACGGCGTTCGGTCGGGCCAGGTGTGAAGTCCCCGCAAACCGTGAGTGCTTTCGGAGGTCACGGGTTCGAGACACTCGACGGTTTCTCGAGGGTCTCCCCCGCGAGGCGCACGTTCATCCCGCGCGCAGGTAACGCTCGACGAGCGAACAGAGCGCCTCGTCGAGCGAGGGGTCGTCGATGCGGCCGGGGGTCTCGGTCAGCGCCGCGTCGATGCATCCGCGCACCGCCGAGCTCAGCACGAAGGCCGCGAGCGTGGGGTCTTGACCGGCGAGGTCCGCGCGGGCGCCGAGGAAGCTCTTGAGCAAAGCGCGCTCGCGTTCGAGCACCGGGGCGAGCTTTCGTTCGGTGCCGAGCCGCGGCGCGGCGAGCGCGAGCGCACGATGCACCTCGACGTCGTCGCGCACGTTGCGAAGCGGCACGAGCGCGATCACCGCAGCGACGTCTTCGACCGGCGAGTCACGATGCTCGAGCAGGTTGTCGGTGAGGTCCGCGATCGCGTTCTCGAGCAGCGTCACGTGCAGCAGCGCGACGACCGACGCGAGGTTCGGGAAGTATTGGTACAGGCTGCCAGGGCTCACGCCGGCGAGCTCCGCGATGTCCACGATGCGCGCGTCGGTGATTCCGTCGCGCACGATGACGCGCTTGGCGGCTTCGAGGACCGCGTCCACGAGCGCACGGCTGCGGTCCTGCTGCGGAAGCTTTCGCGGTGTCAGACGAGGCAGTCTCGACATGTCTCTCCCTTGAGAACGGAGCCTACGCCATCGAGCCGGCCCGCACGATTCGCATACGGGCGTCGTGCCTCTATCCACGACCCTGCCCGTGCCCGTGCCCGTGCCCGTGCCCGTGCCCAACTCTCGTCCCTCTACCCATGCTCTTCGCCGTCGCAACGCGCACCGGAACCGCGCTTCGCGCCACCGAGACGGAGACCGAGTCGGCGCTTCGCGCCACTGCCGCTTCGCGGCCCCACGGCTTCGCCGAGACCGAGACCGCGCTTCGCGCCACCGAGACGGAGACCGAGTCGGCGCTTTGCGCCACCGCCGCTTCGCGGCCCCACGGCCGCCGATCCCGCAGCTCGCGAGTGGCTTCCACGAACCCGCCGAACCGTGAGGCGACGGCCCCCAAACGACGAATCGCGCCGGGACCCCCCGACGCGATTCGCATTTCAGCTCGAGCCGAGGCCCGGGCGATCAGAAGACCATCGCCATGCGGGTCTGCACGGTCCAAAGAAAGCGATCCGCCAGGTAGGTGTCACCCACGAGCGCGTTGCCCGCGCGCATGAAGCCGACCTCGGTGTCCCAACGCAGCAGGTCGTTCGTGCCCCACTTCACGCGAAGGGCGACGTCGACCTCCATGCCCACGTGGCAATCGTTCTCGAACGCGCCGCACGCCGTGTCCGCGAGGTCGTCCCGCTGGTGCGCGTAGACGGTCGGGATCAGCTCGCGTGCCCACGCCGCGAGCACCGCGGTGTGGAGCTCGAAGCCGGGGATCAGATGGAACCGAAACTGCGGGTAGACGTAGTGCGAGTTCCACACGCCACCGCGCGACCAGAGCGGACGAATCTCTTCGCCGAAGCCCACCGCCGTCATCGTGCTCAGCGCGACCTGATACATGATCAAGCCGACGTGGTAGTCCGGGTGAAGCGGACGCGCGCGAAGGTTGTCGTCGTTGAAGTACTGGCCGTCGCCGCTCGAGAAGCCCCACTCGAGGAGCGCGCCCCAGACGCCGTGCTTGCGAGCGCCC
The DNA here is from genome assembly GCA_020633125.1 of Sandaracinus sp. Taxonomy (GTDB): domain Bacteria; phylum Myxococcota_A; class Polyangia; order Polyangiales; family Houyiibacteriaceae; genus JACKEH01. Next base: position 57,970 of record JACKEH010000001.1, read on the forward strand.
GCGCGGAACGCACCGCCCCAGAGGTTCGCGTTCGTCTCGTTGCAGATGCCCGCTTCGTCCGACTGGCAGCGACCCGGACCCGCGAGGGTCACCGTGTTCGTGCGGCCACCGATGTGGACGATCTCGCCTTCGGTGTAGATCGAGGGGCGCGAGCCGCCGAGGCCGTAGTCGAGCTTCCAATAGAGGTCGGTGATGTGCACGCGCGAGGCCTGCGCGTCGGTCGGCAGCGGTCGAAGCGCGCCGCCGCGATGCTGCCAGCGGTACACGTAATAGCCGCCGAGCGTGAAGGTATCCGTGGAGCGCGGGCCGGCGTCGGGATCGTTCCAGATCATCGCCACGGCCATCTGGTTCACGTCGTTGCCTTCGCCCGACCACGCCTGAAAGGGCACGGTGCTACGACCGGGCGAGACGGTGCCGAGCGGACCGAAAGGACCGATCGAGATCGCGCCTTCGGGAGGCGTCGTGCTGGCGACGACGGGATCTTCGACGAGCTTGTCGTAGGCGATCGCGAAGATCAGCGGCGTCGGCCGCGTGTCCCCGCTCGTGAGCGCGTTGATCACCGTGAGCGGCCGCGTCGCGAACAGGACGCGGTCGAAGCTCGTGCCGAAGAGCGGGTCGCCCCACTCGCCGAGGCCGTTGCCGTCGTTCGCGAGCAGGCCGAGGCCCCACTGCGAGGGCATGCGTCCGACGCGAAGCTGACCGACCGGCAACAGAACCTCGAGCCACGCGCGCTCGATGCGGAAGCTGTCGGCGAGGTCGAAGCCTTCGACGTCCGTGTAGCTCGGATCCGCGGCGAAGATCGGCGTGCGCACGATGCGCGCGTTGTCGCCGAAGACGACGTTGTCGAGCGCGTCGATCTGGACGTGCACGGACGCGATGGGCTTGTCCGGGTCGTTGCCGTAGCTGATCACCGGCTCGAGCCGCAGGCGCTGGTACGCGAAGTGCGCTTGGTCCGAGCCCGACACGCCGAGGGAGAAGTCGGCCTGCGGCACGTTGCCGAACCAGTTGTAGCGAGCGCGGTAGTAGCCGTGCAGCGCGATGTTCACCGGGATGCGGCCCGCGTCGGTGGGCGCGTCGGCGGTCGGCATCGGCGCGTCGGGAATCGCAGGCGGGGCCGGCTCGGGCTCGGGCTCCGGCGCGACCTCGGCCACCTCCGGGTGTAGCTCGACGGGTCGTGGCTCCCACTCGGCGACGAAGCGCCGCAACGCTTCTTCGTGCACGTCTGCGAGCACGAGCGATTCGTTGCACAAGCGGAGGCTCGCTCCGCCCTGCTGAAGGAGCGCCTCGAGGTCGGTCGCGCTCAGCACCACCGAGACCGTCTCGGTCACGCCTTCGTTCGACTCTTGGCCCTCGTGCTCGGACGCGAGCTCCACCACCTGGCCCCCGAGCTCGGCTCGAAGCTGGTGGCACTCGCGAAAGACCCACGTCGTTCCGGTTCGCACGAACGAGAGCGTCATCGTGCCTTCACCGCGAATGGCACGGGCGCGCAGGCTCAACCCGGCGATCGGCGGTACCGCGCCGAGCGTGACCACGTCGGTCCGCACCGCGTCCACGCTCGGTGGCTCGGGCGTCGGTTCGGGTGCCTGCGCGAACGCGAGCCCCGTCAGCCCGAGCACGAGCGCGCACGTCACCCACTTCGTCATGGCGTGTTTCGACATCGCTTCCCCGCATCGCGTGCGCGACGCAGACCTTCGTCCACGCCGTGCGACGCGCCGAACGCCCCGCTCACCCTTCGGGGCCACACACGACGAGCGCACGGTCGCCCGTGCGCTCGCTTTCCACGTCCGTCAGCCCGACAGGCCCGGGCACGCCGGCGCGTCCGAGCGCAGCGGCTGCAGGTTGATGATCGAGATCGTGCTGCCGAACACCGGCATGCGCTCGCAGGAGACGACCTCGAGCTCGCCGTCCGCGCGCTTGCCCCACGCCTCGACGAAGACGAACTCGCCGTCGGCGCCGACGGGGATGTTCGCGACGGCGAAGAGACCGTCCGCGTGCGACCACGGCTGCTCGGCGCTCGGGAACTCGTCGCCGTCGAAGTAGCGGTAGTGCGGATCGTTGTTCGCGCTGCCTTCGGCGATGAGCGTGCCGTCCGCGCGGTAGATGCGGATCGTCGCGCCGTAGACCGGGTCCTCGTTGCAGTCGAAGACGGTGCCCGCGACGATCGCGGTGCCGGCCGCGCGGCGGAAACCGAGCACGGTCGGGATGAGGTTCAGCGTCGCCGCCGAGATGCTGTTGCCTTCGACGGTGCTCGAGGAGGTCGGCGCGGGCTCGTTGATCTGCACCGACCCGTCGATGGTCAGCGCGGGCGAGGGGCCCATCTTCGGGAAGACGCGGTACGCGTACCAACCGCCGGCCGGCGCGGTCACGGTGACGTTGCCCGAGGCGTCCGTCACGAGGTCGCTCTCCGGATCGCAGGTGTCGCCGACCACGGGCGCGTTGTCGTCGTAGAAGCGTACGCAGAGGCCTTCGATGACCTCGTCGGTGCGGAACTCGCGCACCTGGAGCGTGAACTCCGTCGCCGCTCCGTCGCTCGCCGGCTCGGAGCGCATGCCGAAGCAGGCGTAGTCCGCGGGCTCGGCGCTGCCCGGATCGATGCCCACGCCGGTCGGGTCCGTCGGGTCGGCGCCGTCGCCGAGCTGCAACGAGGGCTGGTCCAGCGTCGGGCCGGCGTCGACGTCCGGCGTGCTGCTGTCGACCTCTTCGCCGCCGCCGTCCACGCCACCCGCGTCGACGCCCGGCGTCGTGCCGTCGTCGTCGCCACACGCGCCGACCGCCAGAGCCAACAAGGCACCAAGGAAGATTCGCTTCGTCATCGCTCCGTCCCCATTCCGCGTGCGACCCCGCCGCACGACTCCGTTCGCTTCCATCCGCTCAAGGCTCGTAATCGATCAGCACCCGAAGCCGGTCGTGGAGACGAGCCCATCCGTCGACGCCGACGGAAACCGTTTCCTCGTAGTGATCGCCCTCGGCCTCGTCGATGTACGGGTTGGTCGAGTCGAGCACGTAGTCGAAATCGGGGAGGATGTACCCCAACTGGTCGTTCCCGAGGCTTACGAGTGCGACGTGATCGAAAGCACCCCGTACCTCTTCGCGGAGGTAGGGCGGCCCGGGCGCACGTGATACGTCGGGCGGGTTCGCCGTGTCTTCGTCGACGAAAGGCACGTCTTCGGGGCGATAGCTCCCGTCGTAGCCGCCCACGAAGAGGGCTGGGTCGACCTCGCCGGGCATGTAGAGGATGCGCATGCGGCCCACATCGACGATCGCGATCTCCGTGCGGACGTCGGGCTCGTTCGAGCCGGGCACGAGGATTCGATCGGGATCCCAGTTGAAGCTCTCGCGCTGGAAGAGGTCGTTGAGGATCGCGACGTGAAAGCCACGGTTCTGCACGTCGACGAAGAATCGCGTCGTGCGGACCGCGAGGTCGGCCGTCTCTTCGGTCTCGCCTTCGTCCAGGGCGCGCAGCACGAAGTACGCGAACTGCTCGCCGACCACACGTTTGGTCTCTTCGCCCTGGCGCGGCAGCTCGACGCCGTCCCAGGTCTGGGGGCGAATCTCGCCGGGACCGATCTGTGCGCCGATCGCGCCTTCGCAGAACGCCGTGATGCCGCCGATGCCCGCGACCTCGCCGTCGGGGCCGACCACGCCGCTTTCGACGCCTTCACGCAGGTGATGGGGGAAGTCGCTCGAGAGGCGCGAGTTGCGCGTGCCCCAATACTCGGCGTGCGCGCCGAAGTTCACCCACGTTGCGATGGTGTCGGTGCCGGTCGGCGACTCACCGTCGACCGCCTCGAAGCGGAGAATCTGCGCGTGGTCGTCGATGATGCGGGGATGCCGCGCGTCGCTCACGTAGCGGTAGGTGCCGCCGGGTTGATCGCGGAAGTCGAAGCTCGCGTATTCGATGCGCGCGCGTTCGAGGTTCGCGACCGCCTGCTCCACCGCACGTGCCGCGCCGTCGCGGATCTGCTCGAGGTAGGCCGGGTCGACACCGCTCGAGCTCTCGTCGAGGCCGTAGATGCCGAGCGTGTCGGAGGCTTGGTGCGTGTGCGAGGCGCAGGCCGCGACGTAGTCGACCCCGAGCGCGGCGTCGACGCGCGCGCGAATGGCGTCCGTGTCGTCGAGGAAGATCGAGAACGTGTCGAGCGAGACGAGCGCGATCGTCGTGCCGTTCTGCCGAAGCACGATCGCGCTCGCCCATTGCGGGTCGGCGATGCCGCTCGCCGGTCGTGGGCTCCCGAAGCCGGCGATGAAGATCGGATCGAAGACGCCGTTGCCGTTTCGGTCCTCGAACTCGTCGCCGGCGAAGGGATCCCAGATCGCGTCGCCGTTGACGTCGACCGAGAGTACGTCGCGGGTCTCCGAGAACGGAGGCGTGATGTCCACGCGTGCAGCGCCGACGAAGAGCGCGTCGTCCCCCGCCTCGTCGCAGCCGACGCGTCCGGGGCAGAAAACGTCGGGCTCGAAGGCCGGCTCTCCGGCGTCCGGCTCCACCGTCCCCGCGTCTTCGAGTCCGGTGTCGGGGGGGCCCCCGTCGAGCACGGAGGGCCCGTCGTCGTCCCCGCACGCGAGTGAGAGAACCAACGCGAAGAAGAGCGCGGCGCGCATGGGATGTCTCCTCAGAAAGCCAAGCCGGCACGAAGCCGGAGAAGACCGATCGTGCTCATGCGGCCGCCGTCCGCGTCGTCGAACGCGCGACCCGGCACCGCGACGCCGCCTTCGATGCCGAGCTCGAGGTCGAGGTCGCGCGGCAGCGAGAGGTGGGCGATGGCCGAGGCGTCGACCTCGACGCCGAGGTCGCGGCTGCGACGGTCGCCGCCACGCCAACCGACCTGACGCGACTCGGCGCGCGCGCGGTAGGGGTCGACGACGTCGGTGGTGGCGCGGCCCCACACCCAGCCGGCCCGAAGGTCGAGCCACTCGACGGGGCGGATCGTGTAGTGGTTGAAGAGGTAGGCCGCGCCCGAGACGCCGCCGTCGGTCGGGAGCAAATCGCTGCCCGGCGAAGGGCGGCCGACGAGCTCGTCGGATCGCGCGAGGTTCGCGGCGCGGGCGGTGCTCCACGCGAGCAGCTCGGGGAAGAGGATGAGCCCGATGCGATGGTCGGGGTGCATCGTCGATCGGCGCTGCGTGTCGTCTTCGGGGTTCGCGTCGCCGCTCGTCCAGCCGCCTTCGAGCACCGCGTCGACCGTCTCGCCTTCGCGGCCGACCTGCATCGCCCACATGCCCTGGCGCACGTCTTGTTGCGGGTTCTCCGTCGTGCGCGCGAGGTTGGCGGTGCCGTGGAAGTAGGCGCCTTCGAAGCCGGCGAAGAGCTTGCCGCCCGAGGGCTCGGAGAACTCCCAGCGCGCGAAGAAGTCGACGATCCAGACCTTCAGCTTCTCTTCGATCTGCGCTGGGATGGGCCCACCGCCGAGCGCATCCGAGGTCTGGTGGCGGTAGACGACGTAGGCGCCCACGCCGCGGTCCTCGTCGCCGTAGAGCGCTGCCATCACCGCCTGCCACGCGCGCTCGTCGTCGCGGAGTTGCGCGATGGGGTCGGAGTACACGAGGTCGCCGGCCACGATGACGTTGAAGGGCACGTCGGCGCCGAAGGGGCGCGTCGCGAAGAGCAGGCGGATGTTTCGGTTGCCGTAGCGGTAGTCGCCGAAGGGCACCTCGTGGTCGCCGTCGTTGGCGAGCAGGCCCAGGCCCCAATGCGAGGGCTGAAGACCGGCGCGAATCAGACCGACCGGCGAGCGCCACGAGAGGTAGAGCCAACGCGGATCGACGCCGCCGGCGCGGAACGAGTCGTGCTCGTCGCGGGGGAGCTCCGCGGTGTCGACGCCCACCGTGCGGTCGCCGAAGACCACGCCGTCGAAGAGATCGATCTGACCGACGAGCTCGACGCCACGGCCAGCGAGGCGCGGGGTGAGGCGCAGCCATTGGGTGCCGAAGAGGTTCTGTCCGAGCTCGTCCGGGTAGCCGGTGCGCTCCTGCGTCTGCAGGGCGAGGTCGGTCATCGCGTGAAAGCGGAAGCGGTACTCACCCGTGAGCGCGAAGGGTCCTCGCGCGCGGTAGAGCGTCGGCTCGGCGGGCGCGTCGGCCTCGGTGGCGACGGCTTCGTTGGCGGCCACGGCTTCGGGCTCGAGGAATGCGGCTTCGCCGATCTCGCCTTCTTCACTCGCTTCCGTGGTCTCGGCCGAAGCCTCGTCGGCCGAAGCCTCGTCGGCGAGAGCCTCGTCGGCCGAAGCCTCGCCGGCCGAAGCCTCGTCGGTCGGCGCCTCTTCCGCAGTGGCTTCGGCGGAATCTTCGTCGGTCGTTTCGGCGGTGGTGGCCTCGGTTTCCGCATCGACGGTGGCCGCGGCATCGACGGACGGCTCCACCGGATCGGCCGCAGGCTCCTGCCCGCGCGCCGTCGACACGCACATCCACACGCCCAACGCGACCCACGCTCGTTTCATGGAACCCCGGAGAAGTTGCGGCACCGTACTCGTTGCGGCGTGCGTGTTTCAACGTCGCTTGCTTACACCTGCTGCCTTACGCGGGCGGCGCGACGTCGAGGCGCTCCGGGACGGAAACCCATCGGTTGTCGCGTTCTTGCGACGCCTGCTACGTCAGGCGCGGAGCTCCGCCTCATGATTCGACCTCTTCGCCGTTCGCTTCTGCTCGTGCTCCTGCTCGCGCTCGCGTGCGGCGACGAAGAGGGTCCGCGTGTGCCGATTCCCGTCGCGACCACGGACGAGGTGCCGACGCCGGTGGACACGGGTTTCGAGCCTCGCCAGGGCGAGACCTTTCCGCAGGGGGTGGCGAGCGTCTCGGTCGAGGGTCTCCCGGTGCCCGACGCTGCGACGACGCACGCGCTGCTCGTCTCCGATCTCGACGGCGACGGAGACCGCGACGCGTTGCTCCTCCGGGTCGATGCCGCGCGTCAGGTGGTCGGGGTGTCGGTCGCGATCCGAGAAGGCGGTACGTTCCGCGTGCGGGCGCCCTCGCCTTTGCCGCTCGAAGGCTGCGTGGTGGAAGCCGCGAGCCTCACGCATCCGACGCGCAGCAGCTTCGTCGCCGAGGCGCGCACCCGCTGCACCGCGGAGGGTGTCGACGAGTCGCGCACCTTGCGTTGGATTCTCTCGAACGAGGCCTCGCCTCGCGTGCGTCTCGTGACCTCGACGCGTGGCGAGACGACGTTGCGCTTCGCCTTCGAGGACCTCGACGACGACGGCCACGAGGACGTGCGAGGCACCGTCGAAGCGGCAGGGCGCGAGACCACGCTGCACTGGCTCGATCGACCGGGAGGGCTCGCGCTCGACCGTGCGGAGCCCGCAGCCTCCGTGCGGGCCGCGATGGCCGACGCGCGCGAGCGGGGGCTGGTGTTGGCGCGCGCGCTCTGCCTCGGTGACGACGCGACGCTTCGCCTGGGTCCCGGTCGTTGGGGGCTCGACTGTCCGGAAGAGCTGCTCGGGGCAGCGCGCGTCGCGCAGACCGACGCGCTGCTTCGCGCGGGGCGTTTGGTCGAGGCGCTCGCCGCGCTCGACGCGGGAGCGGTCGCTTCGGCGGAGGCGCTCGACGCGGCCGCGCGTTCGGGAATCACCCAGACGCGGCTGCCCTTCCCGTACCGCGGTGAGCCGAGCCTCGACGTGACACACCTCGCGCTGGGGTTCCTCGCTTCGGAGGGGGCGCCCGAGCTGCGGGTCCAAGGCGCGTCGATCGATCGGGTCGGTCGGGATGGACGGGCCCGGCCGGCGGATGCGGAGCCGCCCGTGCTTCGTTCCGGCGACGAGCCCCCGTGGACCGTGGTGCGCACCCGCGGCAACGGGTGCGGGGCGGAGGCCAGCCTCGCGCTCTTCTTGGGCGGCACGCTCGGGGGCGCGCACGAGGTGACGCTCGCGCGGCCCGACGGGTGTGAGAACGAAGATGCGCGGCCCTGGCGGGTCGTCGGGTGGGCGCCTCAGGGCCTCTTGGCGGCGCGCCTCGGGGAGCGCCGGGTGGTGCCGATCACCACCGACGGTTTGCCGGCCGGGGATCCGGTGGTGCTCGACGCGGACGCGCCTTGGCCCGCGCCGGCACGAGGGGGTCGGGTCACGCCGGATGGCGACACGTGGATCCTCGAACGCCCGGAGGGGGTGCTCGTCTTCTCGGGCGGTCGGGTCGAGCTCTGGCGGCCCGAAGGGTGGGCCCAAGGGCCGGCGCCCAGCGCCGCTGCAGTGTCGGCGGACGGCAGCGAGGTCGCGGTTCTGCGGGGGGATGCGATTTGGATCCTCTCGTCCGCCCGTTGAACCCAGGGGCGGAGGCTGCTACTTCGCCGGATCGATGAAGCTTTCGGCGACGCTGCTGCTCCTCGTCCTCGCCAGCTGTCGCACCGGACAGGACACGCCTCAGCCGACGCCGTGCATGTCGGACAGCGAGTGCCGGGCGGATCGCATCTGCCACGAGGGTCGTTGTCGTTTCCTCGAAGAGGTGCGGGCGGAGCTCGGCGCGCAGACCTCGATCGGTGGGGAAGCGAACGTCGACGCGAGTGTGCCCCCGGCCCCGGACGCGGCGGTCGAGGCGCCCGTCTTCGCCGAGCTGCCGATGTTCATGGGGGGGCCACGTCATCGTGGGCGCACCGCGAACGCGGGGCCGGCGACCGAGCCGCGCCGGGCGTGGACGCATCGGACGCGGGCGCGAGTGTTCGCGTCGCCGGTCGTCGGTCCGGACGGGACCGTCTACGTGGGCAGCCTCGACAAGACCTTCTCCGCGGTCGCAGCCGACGGGACCCTGCGCTGGCGCTACGTCGCAGGGGACAAGATTTACGCGAGCGCGGCGCTCGCGGCCGACGGGACGGTGTACGTCGGCAGCCTCGACCATCACCTCGTCGCGCTCGAGCCGTCGGGGCGCGTGAAGTGGCGTTTGGATCTCGGCGACGAGATCGACGCCAGCCCGACCGTGGGGCCGGACGGGACCGTGTATGCGTCCGCGGCCGGGGTGTACGCGGTCGACCCGGCGGGGGCGATTCGCTGGCACGTGCCCACCGCGTCGCACGTCCGCAGCTCGCCCGCCTTGCATCCCGAGGGCTTCGTCGTCGTGGGGACCCCAGAAGGAACCGTGGTGGCGGTGCGCACGAACGGCGAGGTGGCGTGGCGCGCCGAGGCTGGTGCGAGCATCGACGGGGCGGCCGCCATCACCGACGACGGGATGATCGTGGTCGGGACCGACCGTGGGCACGTGGTGGCGTTCGATGCGAGTGGGGCCGAGCGCTGGCGCTTCGAGACCGGTGACGACGTACGCGCGACGCCGGCCGTGGCGCCAGACGGAACCTTGGTGGTCGGGAGCTACGACCGTCACGTGTACGCGTTGTCGGCGGCGGGTCAGCTTCGGTGGCGCTTCGAGACGACGGGACGCTTGCGCGCGTCGGCGCGCATCGATCCGGAGGGTCGCATCTACGTCGGCTCGCAGGACGACGGGCTCTATTGTTTGTCGCCAGCGGGCGAGCTGCTGTGGCGGGTCGAGGTCGGGCAGGACATCGACAGCACGGCGGCGATTGGCGGCGATGGGACGCTCTACGTCGGCGCGGACGACGGCGGGCTTCACGCGTTCGTCGCGCGCTGAGCCTCCGTCGCGCGTCGAGCGTTCGTCGCGCGTCGAGCGTTGTGCGTCGTGCCTTCGACGACGATGGGACCCGACGTCGGCGTAGACGACGTATGTGCGAGAGAACGGCGGGCGGCGTCGGTTGAGCACGCGTGGTCGGTGAGCGGCGGCGCATCGACACGGGTACCCACGTGCGCGATGTCGACTCGACCGACGACAAACCGACCGAACGCGGGTCGGACGCGGTGGCGGCCGCCACGCCATCGCCGCCGATCCGCCGCCACTCGACTCGCAGGTACGCGAAATCGTTGAGCGCGGCATCGGCACGAGGGTTGAAAAGGAGTCGCGGCGATGCGTCCGCGGCTCGTCACTCCGAACGCGTGCGTCGCGCTCACGCGGCGGACGGTGTTGCGCAAGGCGTTCGTGGCGCCGTGGGCGGGGGCGTCGCGGCACGCGCTGAGGTCGCGTCCCGAAGTGACGGCGGCGCGTGAGGCGGGCGCGACGTGTTGGGACGAGGTCGGGCAGACGTTCGCGTATGCGGCGGCGCTGGCGCAACGGGCGACGGGCATCGATTGGCATCAGCTGGTGCTGAACGTGAACCATCACCACAGCCAAGCGACGCCGCGGGAGTACGAGCTGGCGGAGGCGACGCGGGTGTTGCATCGGACGACGGCCGGTGCGCTCAACCGGTTGTTGAGGGAGCGTGGTTTCGATGCGCCGGGGTCGGTGTGGGACAAGCGGCAGACGCATTGGCAGACGCTGGTGGACTTGGAGGCGGTGGCGTCGCGGCTCGTGTACGACGACGTGAACTGCGTGACGGCGGGTTGGGTGGCGCATCCGCTCGACGTGCCCTTCGGGCACCACCTCGGGTTCGAGCATTGGAAGGCGGGTGGGCTCGCGGTGCCGAAGCCGGACAACCCGTACTTCTCGAAGTGGATGCCCGCAGAGCTCGAGCTTCGGCTGACGCCGCCGATTGCGTTGGTTCGTGAGTTCGAGGGGGACGTCGACGCGGTCGTGGCGGCGATGTCGGCGTTGCGTGAGAAGCGGTTGAAAGGGCTCGGGGCGCAGTCGGTGCGTGGCGTCGCGGCGCTGAGCGCGGTGCATCCGTGGGACGAGCCGGACACGGAGGTGGAGGAGGACGGTGACTCGAGACCCTTCGCGGTCGGGCGTGCGGGCGAGGAAGGGAAGGCGTTGCGCGACCACTGCAAGGGCGAGCTCTACGGGTTTTTGCACGGTCACCACGACCGCGTCGATGCGTGGAAGAAGGGCGACCGCACGAGCCCGTTTCCGGCGGGCACGCTTCGCGGGCATACGTTTTTGGGCATGGCGCTCGACGTGCCGGCCGCGGACGCCGTGTTGTGCGCGCCCTTTCCTTCGCGGGAGGAGGTCGAGACGGAGCTCGCGGAGAAGCGTGCGGCGCGGGAGAAGTTGGAGGCGGCACGACGGGAGCGGGCGCGGATTCGTGAAGAGCGTCGGCAGCGCGCGGAAACGTTTGCGGAGGTCGACGAGCTCGAGCGTGCGTTCGAGGACGCGATGCGTCGGGTGAAGGTCGCGGGAGACCCGCTGCGTCGTGTGCCGGTGCTCGACGTGCCCACGCCGGAGGACATCACGCGTCGCGCGCTGGGGGCGAAGCGGCCGTGTGCGAAGGACGGGAAGCGTGTGGTCGTGCTTCGTACGCGTGCTCGTGCGGTCACGCGGCGTCGGCGGGGAAACAACGACCCACCCGAGTGAGCGGAGACCGCCCGGTGAGGCGATGCGCGGCACGGTTTCGGCCCGGGCCGCGCATCGGTGCGTCCGTCGTGCGGTGTGATTCCGTTCGCACGCAGAGAGTCCGTTCGTGTTGAAGCTGTCGGATCTCGGTGCACCGCGTGATGGCACTCGGAGACACCTCCCGACAACTCCGCGCGTTGTCACCTCGTACGCCCGGTCGCGGTACCTCGTGCTCGTCGGGACGCGTACGCCCGGTCGCGGTACCTCGTGCTCGTCGGGACGCGTACGCCCGGTCGCGGTACCTCGTGCTCGTCGGGACGCGCCTCGCGTGCTCGTAGGGACGCGCCTCGCCTCCGGGCAGGCGCTCACTTCGCTCGACCCATTTGTCGCGGCAGCGCGCTGCCCAGGTGCTCCACGACCGCCCGAACCACCCCACGTGGCCGCTTGGACGCCGGCCAGATCGCATGCACCGACGCTGGCGGCGACGACCACCCGCGCAGGAGCGGTACGAGACGCTTCTCCCGCAAATCCTCGTCCACGAGCCAATCCGCAAGCAAGGCGACGCCCAACCCCGCACGTGCGAGCTCGAGCACCGCGTCGCTGTGGTTCGCGCCCACGCCACCTCCCACGGGCACCGCGACCTCCGCCTCCCCCTCCCTCCGAAACCGCCAAACCGTGCGGGTCGTGGTGTCGACGTGGGAGAGGCACCGATGCCCACGAAGCTCGCGCGGGTGGCGAGGTCGCCCATTCGCGACGAGGTACTCCTTCGACGCCACGAGCACCCGCCCGCCGTCCGCGAGCTTCCGACTCCGATCGCTCGTGTCGACGGGCTCCCCCACCCGCACGGCCAAGTCGAACCCTTCGTCGACCAGACTCACGTACCGGTCACTCAACACGAGTTGCACCTCGACCCCGGCGTTCGCGCGAAGAAACGGCACCAACGCGGGCACGACGTGCCGTCGCCCGAAGACGACCGGCAAACTCATTCGAAGTCTCCCCTGCGGTCGGTCGTCGCGCGCCACCGACGCCTCGAGCTCCTCGTACGCCGCCAACACGTCTCGCGCGTGCCCGAGGAAGAGCTGCCCCGCCTCCGTGAAGCGCAGCGCCCGCGTGGTTCGCTCCACCAACGCCACGCCATGCTCCTCCTCGAGCGCCGCCACCCACTTGCTCGCCGTCGACTGCTTCACCCCCAAGTCGCGAGCCGCTCCCGTGAAGCTCTCCCGCTCCGCGAGACGAACGAACAAACGCAGCGCCTCGATTCGGTCCACGTCCAACCTCCCTAACCGGCATGAATCCTACGCCGATCCAGTCGTAGTCTACCCCGTTCGGCATGAGTAAGAGATCCCTCGACCCGGCAGCGATGCCACACCCGAGGAGACCCCGATGCCCTTCGAAGCCAACCCCGACACCACGGTCGAATACGAGCTCGATCCCACCCACACCACCGTCGCCTTCCGCATCCGCCACATGATGGTCACGTGGCAACGCGGCCGCTTTCGCAGCGTCCGAGGTCGGCTGTGGCTCGACCGCGAGGACCCCACGCGCTCACGCGTCGAAGCCGAGATCGACGTCGCTTCCCTCGACACCGACGTCGCCGCGAGAGACGAGCACCTTCGCAGCGCCGACTTCTTCGACGCCACGAACCACCCGACCATGCGCTTCACGTCGACGAGGATCACGGCCCTCGAAGACCGCTTGCGTGTCGAAGGTGAGCTCGAGATTCGCGGCATTCGTCGCCCCACCGTCCTCGACACCGACACAATCTCCCCCGAGAGCCTGGACCCCTTCGGCATGCTCAAGGTCGGCACGTCCGCCCGAACCACACTCTCGCGCAAGGACTACGGCCTCGTCTGGAACGCGGTGCTCGAAACCGGTGGCGTCGCGGTCGGCGACACGGTGCACGTCGAGCTCGACCTTCAGTTCCAGAGGAAGCCGTGAAGGTCGCGGTCGTGGGCCTCGGCGCGATGGGCTCGCGCGTCGCCTCCCGTCTTCGTACGCGAGGGTTCGACGTCGTCGGCTACGCCCGATCCGGCGCCATCCCGGAAGGGCTCGAACACGCCCCGACCCCCGCCGCCGCCGTTCACCACGCGGACGCCGCGCTCGTCTTCGTCACCGACGACGCTGCATCGCGTGCGGTCTGGCTCGGCGAGCACGGCATCCTCGCGGGCCTCCGCGCCGACGCGTTGGCCATCGAGCAGAGCACGCTGAGCCCCGCCTGGATCGACGAGCTCGCGACACACGCCGGGGCGCGTTTCCTCGACGCCCCCGTCGTCGGCTCGCGCCCACAAGCCGACGCAGGCGCGCTCGTGCACCTGGTTGGAGGCTCGACGGCAGCCTTCGACCGCGCGCAGCCGCTCTTCGACGCCACGGGCCAGGCCGCCCACCACGTCGGCCCTTCACCCGCGGGCACACACGCGAAGCTGGTCGTCAACGCGCTCTTCGCGACCCAAGTCGCGCTCGTCGGAGAGCTGCTCGCGTTCCTGAACGCCGCGGGCCCACGATCCGCCGCCTTCGCCGAGACGCTCGGCGCGCTGCCAGTCACCAGCCCTGCCGCACGCGTCGCCCTGCACGCGATGCGCGAACACCGGCACGCGCCGCTCTTCCCGGCGACGCTCGCCCACAAGGACCTCGGCTACGCGCTCGCCGCCGCGGCTGACCTCGGTGTCACGTTGCCGCTCGTCACGACCGCCCGCGGGCGCTTCGCCGAGGCGCTCGCTCGTGGGCACGGTGAGTCGAACCTGACCGCGGTCGGGCTCCTCGACACCACCGCCGAGGGCTCCCCTCTCTGAAGTTTCGCGACGATCCTCGGAGACATGGATGGAGGCCTCGGCACGAATCACGTGCGTTGGGGTTTGCTCGCCCCCTCGGAGGCCCTGTCGAGTCTCTCGGAACCGCGGCCTTCGAAAGAAGCCATGGTTCCGAGGGGACTCGCCCGCGACGACTACTTCCGCACGATCTCCGCGCTCGGCTCGACGAGCACGTCCTCTTCCAGGAATCGCAACGCGTCGCGGTCGCCGTCGAGGTGTGCCCGCACGAACGCCAACGCGTACACGTTGATCGCCCGCTCGCGCGCCCGATGGAGCGCCCGCGCTTCCGCGACCGTTCCGTCGTCCGGACAACGAAGCGCGGTCGCGTTCGGGAGGCTCTCGCACACGTCGGTGTACGAGTTGTGGCCCGCCCCGAGCAGGTCGATGCGCATGTCGTCGGCCCCGTCGAGTGCGACGAAATAGTCGTCCTCGGCCGCCGATCCCGCCGGATGCCCATCACCCTCCGCCACCATCTGCAACACCGGTACGTTCACCGCCGCGACGCCCGCCGCGCCGTACATGCGAAAGTCTCCCGAGGCCATCGCGACGAGCGCGACGAAACGCTCGTCGCGAAACCCTCCCCCAAAGAGGCCGAGCGCGGTGTCGTCGAGCTCGTCGCAGACGTCCGCTGGGAAGGTGTCTGCGGCACACTCGCTCTCGATCGCGGCCACGTCGTAGGTCGCACCGACCAAACCGTACGCGGTGTATCCGCCGAAGCTGTGGCCCGTCATCACCGCGCGATCACCGACGTGGCCGCGCAGGGGTGTGTCGGCGGTGAGCAAATGGTCGTAGCTGCGCGAGACGTCGGATGCGCGCAGGTAATAGATGTCCGTCATGCGGTCCGAACCATCCGCGCGGTGGTGTTGCCGGTGTGGGTCGGCGCGAAGACGACGTAGCCGTGCGACGCGAGGTGCTCGCAGAAGAAGGTCGACACGTCGGGCGCGCCCTGATGACCGTGCGAGAACGCGACGACCGGAAACACGCCTGCCGCCGGGGGCGCGTCCAACCGAGCCACCGCGGTCCGGTACGGATAGCGCGGCCGCTCGAGGTCTTCCGCCGGCTCGGACGGGTACCACACGAGCAGCTCGAGCGATCGGTCGCCACGTCCGTCGGGCCGGTCGTACGTGACGCTCATCTGCGTGAAACCGACGGGGTGCTCGCCGAGCGCTTCGAGCTCGGGCAACAAATCGGGGTCGTCGTCGCCTCCGCAAGCGACGAGAAGAACGAGAGCCAAGCGCGCAATCCGAGACATGGGCGCGAAGGATACCGCGCTTCGTGGCCGGCATCGCGGGCCGTGTGCGACGAACCACGGGCTCGGCCACGACGATCACGCCCACGACGTCACCACGCGACGTCACACGCCACCGCACGACGTCACCGCACGACGTCACCGCACGACGTCACCGCACGACGTCACCGCACACGTCACCGCACGACGTCACCACCGAACCGTCAACGACGACGCAGTTGCTCGCGAATCGCGCGCTCGTGGTCCAGCTGCGCGTCGTAGAAACGATCGTGCTGTGCACTGAAGCTGCCGCGCACCCGCGAGTCGCGTGAAGGCGTCATCGCGTCGCGCACCTCGAGCTCGACGGTGCCTCGCAGCTCGTTCTCGGTCACCGCCGAGAGCACGACCTCGCCCCCGAGCACACGCAAGGTCGGCTGGTGATCGAGCGCGACCGTCACGACCTGCGTGCGGTTGCCACGCGCGGCTTCGATCACGACGGGGTAGGTCCCGACGGTCGGCTCGCCGAAGAGCACCAGCCGAACCTTCGGCGCGGTCTCGCTCTCGTCCTTCGCGATCACGACCAACCCACGCTCGTCGTCGCTGCCGAACGACGCCCGCCAATCCTCGCGACCGTACTCGGGCGGCAAGACCATCGCGGCTTGGCCTTCGCCCCCCGGCGCGAGGGTGTCGAGCCCGGGAGGCTCGGGCGCCGCGACCACGGGCGGCTCCGGGGCCGGCTCGAGCACCGGTGGCGCGACGGGCGTGGGCTCCTCGCACGCGATCGACGAAGACAACACGGTGACCAGAGCCCAGAGACGACGCATCGCCCGAGCGTTCCGGATCGGTCCCCGACGATGCAAGTCCGATCGACCTCGACATGCCTCCACGCCCGGCTCGCGCGCTCGACACGGACGCGGCAACGCGGAGCGCGTGCTCTCCGCGTCAGCACGCGCTCGACGCGGGCGCGGGAACGCGGAGCGCGTGCTCTCCGCTTCAGCACGCGCTCGACGCGGGCGCGGCAACGCGGAGCGCGTGCTCTCCGCTGCAGCACGCGCTCAACGCGGACGCGGCAACGCGGAGCGTGTGCTCTCCGCTTCGCGTGGATCCACCGCGCGCCACGGATGCGACGACTCGAGCGCGCGCGCCCGTTGGCGGAGCGCCTCGGGCAACGAACCGCGCGCGGCGTGGCGAAACGCTTCGGCCATCGCTCGCGCATCCGCGAACCGATCCGCCGGCTCCTTCGCGAGGCCGACCCGCAGGACCGCGACGACGTCCGCCGGCAACTCGCGAAGCTCGCCCGGATGCCGCGGCATCGTCTCGACGACGTCCCGCAGAACCCGTGGCACGTCGCTGCCGCCGAACACGGGCTCGCCCGTGAGCGCGCGGTAGACCACGGCGGCGAGCGCGTAGAGGTCCGTGCGACCGTCCACCCCCGCGCCCCGCACCTGCTCGGGCGCCATGTACGTCGGCGTGCCGACCAGCGAGCCGCCGGTCGCTTCGTCCGCCAGACGCCCGACCTTCGCGATGCCGAAGTCGAGGATGGTCCAACGGTCGTCGTTGCCAGCCCGTGTGAGAAAGAGGTTCTGCGGCTTCAGATCGCGGTGGACGACGCCCGCCGCGTGCGCGGTCGCCAGCCCCTCGCAGACCTGCACCACGAGCTCGACCACGTCGCGCAGCGGAAGCGGCCCACGCTGCCGAAGCACGCTCGCGAGATCGTCGCCCTGCAAACGCTCCATCGCGAGGTAAGGCAAGGGCGCGTCGTCGCCTCCCACGTCGAGCACCCGCACCACGTGGGGCGACGCGAGCGCCGCCGCCGTACGCACCTCGTCCGCGAAACGCCGCACGATCGACGGGTCTCCGAGCACGTCGCGACGCAGCACCTTCACCGCGGCGACCGAGCCGTCCTCGTGCCGCGCGTCGTAGACCTCGCCCATGCCGCCACGCCCGAGCACGTTGCCGAGCCGCCACGGGCCGAGCTCCTGATCGGTGAAGCGCCTGCCTTCGCCGACACCTGCCGCGCGCGCGAGCTCTTCTTGGGCCTCGCGGAGCAACGCCTCGCGCCGTGCCGAACGACGCACCTCGCGCTCGAGCTGCCCGACCACGGCCGCGTGTTTGCGCCGCGCGAGGCGCCCGATGCCCCACGCCGTGAAGAGGCCGAACTCGGTGCCGAGAATCGTCGCGATGCGCGCCGCCGGCGAAGGTGCCGTGGCCAAGAGGCTCACGTCGGGAATCCAACCGAGGTGCATCGGAACCGCGACCGCCGGATAGCCGACCGCCAAGGTCACGAGCGAGGCGCGCGCGGCGAGCGGCGGCACGCTGATCGCGAAGAGCGTGAGCCCGACCGCGACGAGCGCGACGTAGGTGGAGAAAGGCCCGAGGCCGTAGCCGAGCGTGATCGCGGCCGCGGGAATCACGACCGCGAGACTCACGGTGCCGCGGCCGTCGCCCATGCGGTCGGGGTGCGCGAGGAACGCCAACACCGCGAAGCACGCGCAGAGCATGGAGCTGCCGACGTACGCGAAGCGATGCGCGAGCGGATCCCCCGGAAGCAACGCGACCATCGCGACCCCCGAAAGGCTCCAGAAGAACATCGAGACGGCGAAGAGGCGGATGCGGCTCGCCTCGGCGAGCAAGAGCGCGTCGCGCGCCGACGAAGGCTCGGGAACGTCCGAGCGCCGACGCGCGTGCGAGCGAACCGGAGACTCACCGACCCCCGAGTCGGAGGTGGTGACGTCCGACGCGGTGACGTCCGACGCGGAGACGTTCGCGGCCGTCGCGCCCGAGGATGGACGCGCGCGCTCGACGGACTCCGACCTCGCGTCGGTAGGTACCCCCTGAACCCCCACGCGCGGAGCGTAGCAGGTGCCGCCCACCCGGGCAGCGAGGCGCCCGCAACGAGGTCGCCTACTCTCCCACCTCGATGCCGAGCGTGATCCCGAACCCACCGTGAAGAAGATGCGGCTCGCCGATCGGGTACTGGTATTGCGCGCGAACGAAGAGACCCGGTTCGGGGATACGCGCGGTAACCCCCACGAAAGGCACGACCACCGGTCGCATCGAGAGCGTGGAGCCGCTGCGCTCCTGGTCGTCGAAGCCGACGTTCTCGAACGCGCTCTGCACCGAGACGCCACCGAAGCCTTCGAACCACGGGTTGACGATCCACGTCACACCGACGGAGGTCGCGAACATCAGGCGAAGCTCACGTCCCTGCACGGCGAGGTGGTAGTGGTCGAGGACGTCGACCGATTCGCGGTCGACGTCCGGCGCGTCGTCGTTTCGCTCCCACGCGGCCCAAGGAACGCTGACGAGGGTCGCCATGGCTCCGAAGCCGACGTGCCAATGCTCGCCCGCAAACCCGGCCGACATCTGCGGACCACCGCCGACCACCGACTCACCGGGCATGGGCGGCGTGCCCGCCGCGGTCTCGTGCGCGAGGGACGCGTGCGAATAGAGCAGCTGCCCTCCGAGCCGAAAGTGCTCGCCCAAACGAAAACGCGCCTGCCCGGTGAACGTGGTCTCCGCCGCCTGCATGGCGGGGTCGCCGTACGAAGGCACGAAGTCGCTGGTGACCGGGTTCACGGTCGCCGTCATCGAGAGCTCCGCCGTACGCCGTTGTGGCTGGGTCATCCCGTCGGCGGGTGGCGTCGGCACGAGCGCCGTGCGCCGGTATTGGGTGGCCGGGGCACACGCGGCGACGAGGAGCGGAAGCAGGAGAAGGAGTCGAGAGCGCATGAGCGGTGCACTGAGCAGACGGCGTGCCACCGACGAATGGCTCGCGTACGACGGGGTTTTCGGGATGCACGCGGATCACGCGCGAGCGACGAGGCCCGGCTCGCGTGGCGGAGAAGCCACAGACGCCTGCGCTCGAAGTGGCACAGGTGGCCCCGGCGCGGACGAGCCTTCCCGCGAACCACCAGCGACCTCGCCAGGTCGAACGACGAATCGACCTTTCTCCTCGTCGCCGCAGGCGGCATGAACGCGCCATGCCCCAACGCCTCTTCGTCTCGGTTGCCCTCCGAAACCTGCCCGGTCTCGCGTGCGGCGTCCTTCTCGCGGCTTGCAGCCCAGCGCCCTGCCCCGAGCCCACGACCACCCCCACGACGACCGGCGGCGAGCGTCCCGATCTCTTCGCCGAGCTCGCGAGCGCGCCGACCCTGACCGTGGAGGTCGACGCCACGAACGGCGTGCTCGACGAACGCCACGTCTTCGCGGGCTTCGGCTGCTCGGGCGGAAACCACTCGCCGGCGATTCGCTGGTCCGGCCTACCCGAAGGCACGCAGAGCGTGCTCGTCGAGATTCACGACCCCGACGCGCCGACCGGCGTCGGCTTCTTCCACTGGCTCGTCGCCGACCTGGCCCCGAGCACGACCGAGCTTCCCTACGACGCGGCCGCGAGCGGCATGCCCGAAGGCAGCGTCCAGACGCGCACCGACTTCGGCACCACGACCTACGGCGGCCCCTGCCCGCCGCCCGGCACGCCGCATCGCTACGTCGTCACGGTCTACGCGCTCGACGTGCCGTCGCTCGGCGTGGACGCGAGCACGTCGCCGGCGGTGGTTCGATTCTCGGTTCGAGGGCACACGCTCGCGTACGGTCGCGCGACGGCGACGTACGGTCGCTGAACCCCGTCGTTCGAGACGTGCGGGCCCTGACGACACACGCGAACGGTCGCGCGCCCTCGATTCGACACGGTGGGGAGCCATCCCGATCGCGACGGAAAAGAACGAGGCGCCCCCTCTCGGACGCGCCTCGTTCCCCCTCGCGGGCCCCGCGTCAGAACGGCAGTCGTTGCCGAATCTGCTCGCCGACCGGCGTGCCCGCCGTCGCGAACGCCGTCACGGGCGCCGCGATGTAGCAGAAGAGAATGTCGAACATCGTGGTGTGATAGGCGATCCACGAGCCGCCGTCGCCGGGCTGAATCAAGAGCTTGCCGACCAACATGAAGACGAGCGTCGCGACGGCGGCGACGACGCCTCCGACGAGCGACATGCCGCCTCCGAGTCGAACCGCGCCCATGCCCGAGACGGCTCCGACCGCGAGCGCGATGTATTTGTATTCGGCGACGAAGCGACCGACCACGCCGTACACCAAGCCGAGCGCGAGCGCGCCCGCGACAGCACCGACGATCGCCATCGTGAGGTTGTACTGCTCGTTTTGACCGGCCGCCGTGGCCTGCCCCATTTGTCCTGCGTTGAAGTCCATATGCCCTCCGACGGGAACGATACGCCCTTCCCGAGAAGGAACGATTCGCATTCGTCGGCTTGGGCACTCCGCCCCTTTCGCGAGTCGTGTCGTGCGCGAAAGCTTCGAGCCGCCGCACTCCCCTCGCGAGTCGCCTCGGGCGCGCGAGCTTCGAGCCGCCCCCTCCCCCCTCGCGAGTCGTGTCGTGCGCGCACTTCGAGCAGCACGCACCCCTCTCCACTCGCGAGTCGTGTCGTGCGCGCACTTCGAGCAGCACGCACCCCTCTCCACTCGCGAGTCGTGTCGTGCGCGCACTTCGAGCAGCACGCACCCCTCTCCCTCGCGAATCGTGTCGTGCGCGCGAGCTCACGACGCGACCTCGCACCCTTCGAGCAGCGCGCGTCGATCACACGCCCGAAGTGTCCACACGCCCACAGCCCGCGTGAGTCGAGCGCCTCGATTCCCGCATGGTTCGAATGCCCGATCCGACCCCGATCGGCGCACCGTGTCGTGCGCGAAGCAAACGACGCGGAGCAGCGATCCACTCGTGTCGCTCGGTCGCCCGAGCGAGCACGGGTCGTGTCACGCGCGCAGCTCGTGACGCGAACCGCCCCCCTCCCCCACGCCGTCGTGCCCGAATCTCGCAGCACCGGCACGTCCCCCGATCGCCTCGCTCGAGCCAGGGCGCGTGGGACGCGACGGGCCGGTTCGTTGGTGACTTTCGAGTCGCCCGAACCGGTCCGGCGTGTCCCACGCGACCGACACGTCCGTCGCTCACGCCCTCGAACGACCCGACATCACGCCAGAGCCCGAGCGCAACGCGCTCGAGCTCGAGCTCGATCCCCGACATCGCGCCAGAGCCCGAGCGCAACGCGCTCGAGCTCGAGCTCGATCCCCGACATCACGCAGAGCCCGACGCCCGCGCGGCGCGCGCCTCACGACGCTGAACGAAGCCGATCACCCCCACGCCGAAGAGCACCATCGGCAACGCCACGAAGGTCCGAACGTCGAGCGCCTCGTTCGCCAACCACGCACCCAGCGCGAGCGCGACGAACGGGTTCACGAACGCGTAGCTCGTCGCCAGCGCTGGCGAGACGCGACCGAGCAAGAAGAGGTAGGCGTTGTAGCCGACCAGACTTCCGAAGAGCACGAGGTAGAGCCACACCGACCACGCCTGCGCGCTCGGGAGGCTCCACGTCTCCCCGAGCGCCAGGCTGAGCGGCAACGCGACCAATCCCCCCGCGACCATCTGCACGCCGGACGCGACGAGCCCGTTCGGCATCTCGACCCGTTTGCTCCACATGCTCCCGAGCGCCCAGAGGATCGGCGCGACGAACTGCAGGAAGATCGCGGGGTGCGTACGGAAGCGTGCGTCGAGCGTGAGCACCGCGACCCCGAGCACACCGACGCCCATGCCGAGCCACTCGAGTTTCGCGGGACGGTGGCCGAAGACCGCGCTCCAGATCCCGGCCCAGAGCGGCGTCGTCGCGATCACCGTCGCGCTCAGGCCCGAGGGTGCGCCCCATCGCAACGCCACCGTGGTCAGTCCGTTGCCACCGATGACCAACAACACGCCGACGAGCGCCGCGTGGCGCCACCCGTGTGCCGTTCCGAAAGGCACCCCTCGCAGCCGCGCGACCCCCAACATGATCAGCCCCGCCGTGACGAAGCGCGTCGCGTTGAGCTGGAAGGTCTCGAAGCCCCCGTCGCGCACCGCGACCGCGATGGCGAGGTAGGTGCTTCCCCAGATCGTGTAGAGGGCGAGCAACGCCGCGGCGATCGCGAGCGGACGACGCATCGACGGCGCACCAACCGAAGAACCCACGGGCCGCATTCCGGGCGCACCGTGGCACGCCTTCGGAATTCGCCCACCCACGCTCGCGCATGGGGCGCCAGTTTCGCGGATTCGTGCCGCTCCACGGGCTGACGTCCGTTCCGCCGAGCACGCCTTCGGAATTCGCCCACGCACGCTCGCGTGGGGGCGGCAGTTTCGCGGATTCCTGCCCCTCCACGGACTGACGTCCGTTCCGCCGGGCACACTTCCGCTTCCATCGCCCACCCGCGGGACGACCGCGATGTTCGGGATCGGGCGGGTCGAGCGCGAGCGATCTGCCGTCAATTCGGACACTTGCAGCGCCGCTCGAAACGAAAGCCCGTCGGCGAGCATTCCGCCTCCGTTTGGCGTAGCCTTCGCCGCTTGGCGGCGCGCCGTGGTGGGCGTGCCTTCCTGGCTTGCGGAAGAAGGTGGGATCGTGAACAGGCACGTGTGGATGTTGTTGGCGGTGGGTCTGCTGTCGGCGTGTGGCGACTCGGGCGGACGACCGCGGCGTCCGGGAACTGGAACCACGGACGGCAGCGTCGACGGCGACGGCGGCGTGCGTCCCGTGTTCGACGCCGGCCCCTGCACCCCCTCGGGCGCCGAAGGCTCCGTCGAGTCTTGCACCGACGGCCTCGACAACGACTGCGACGGTCGCTTCGACTGCGCCGACGAGGCCTGCTCCGGCGTCGGCCCCTGCCCGGTCTGCGGCAGCGTCGACACCCAGCTCGGCGCGCCCCTCGCGTTGCCCGACGGCGTCGGCGGCACCTCGTGCTCGAGCGGCTCGAGCTGCCCCGGAGCGCAGCAATGCTTCGACCTCGGCGAGGACCTCTTCGGCGGCCGGACCTTCGAGTGCCGCGAGTCGTACCGCTCGAGCTTGGACTTCATCGGCTTCGCGCCGACCGCGACTTTCACGGACGTCAGCGACATCGTCTCGGTCTGCGTGACGATGGAGCACTCGTGGGTGCGTGACCTCGAGATGCGCCTCGAAGCGCCGAACGGCCAGTTCGTACAGCTCCAGGCGTTCGAAGGCCGTGACGTCGTCGAAGAGGTCTACCTCGGCACCGCGAACGACTGCGACGAGGACGACGTCCCCAGCCCCGGGACCGGCGCGCGCTACTGCTGGACGCCGACCGCGACCCGCCCCGCGATGTTCACGTACGCCAACGGCACCGGCCCGATGGACAGCGTCACGGACTGCAACGGCGGCACCGCGGACATGCTCCCGCCAGGCGACTACGGCACCTCGACGCCGTTCACGAACCTGATCGGAACCCCGATGAACGGCCGCTGGACGCTCTCGGTCACCGACCTCTGGGGCATCGACAACGGCTACATCTTCGATTGGTCGATCACCTTCAACGCGCGCAACGTCGAGGACTGCTCGTCGCCGTTGATCTGAGCCACGCGCTCGCACGACGAGGGCCCGCTTCGGCGGGCTCTTCTCGTTCCGTCGTCGCGCCGGGCACGGGCACGCGCACGGGCAGAGGCGCAGGAACGGGCACGGGCAGGCACGGGCACGGGCACGGGCACGGGCACGGGCACGGGCACGAGCATGAGCACGGGTGGGTCGCTGCGACGAAGCCCGCCGAGGCGGGCTTCTGCTCACGTCGCGTCGCTCGCCTTCACTTGCCGGCGATGGTCATCGCGCTCACCCGGAAGGTCGGGCTCGCGGTCGACGTGCGCAGGTCGAGATCGTCCGCCACCGCGTCGATGCGCTTGAGGATCTCGTCGAGGTTCAAGCTGATCGTGACCTCGCTGACGGGCTGCGTGAGCTCGCCGTTCTCGATCAAGAAGCCCGCCGCGCCGCGCGAGAAATCGCCGGTCACCGCGTTGAAGCCGAAGCCCATCATCTCGGTGACGTAGAGGCCGCGCTTCGTGCTCGCGAGCAGCTCTTGCTTCGAGATCGTTCCCGGTTGCAGCACGAAGTTCGTGGTCGACGCGCCGACCCCGCCGCTGCTTCCACGCGACGCGCTCGCCGTGCTCTGCATCGAGAGCTTTTTCGCCGCGTAGGTGTCCATCAGGTACGTCTTGAGCACGCCCTTCTCGACCACGACGTTGCGACGGCTGAGCAGCCCTTCGCCGTCGAACGCACGCGAGCCCGGCGCCTTCGGAATCAGCGGATCGTCGATCACGGTGACGAGCTCGCTCGCGACCTGCGTGTCGAGCCGGTCGAGCAGGTAACTGCTGCGACGCCAGACCGAGCCGCCGTTGATGCAGCTCGCGAGCAGGCCGAGGAGGCTGCGCGCGGTGTCAGGATCGAAGACCACGGGCATCTCGCACGAGGCGATCTTCGATGCCCCGAGCTTTCGCAGCGTGCGGCGCGCTGCCTCTTCGCCGACACCTCGCGCGTCTTCGAGCTCGCCGAGGTGACGTTTCGCGGCCCAGTGGTAGCCGCTGCGCTTCTTGCCGTCGGCGTCGTCCGCGACCGGGCTCACGACGAGCGAGGCGTAGGTGCCACGCGAGGTGCCGCGAAAACCGCCGCTGGTCACGAGCACGCTCTCGCCGCTCGCGCGCGTGAAGGTGGCGCCTTCGCTGTTGGTGATGCGCGGGTCGTAGCTCAGCGCCGCGTCTTCGCCGTCCTTCGCGCGCGCGAGCGCTTCGGCCGCGTTCAAGGCGTCCATCGCCTCGTCGTAGACGTCGAGGTTCGCGTGTTGCTCGGGCTTGCTGAGCAACGAGGGGTCGGGCGGCCCCGCGAAGGGGTCGGGCTGCGAGAGCTTCGCCAGCTCGATCACGTCTTCGACCAAGCGCGCACGTCCCGCCGGCGTGAAGTCGCTCGTGTAGGTCACGGCGACCTGTTGGCCGAGCATCACCCGCAGTCCGAGCGAACGCGAGCCGGCCTCTTCGACCAGCTCGGGCTCGCGCAGACGCACCTTCGTCGAGAGGTGACTTCCACCTCGCACCGTCGCCTCGGCCACGTCGGCTCCGGCCTTGCGCGCCGCGGCGACCACGCCCTCGGCGACTTCGAGCAGCTCGTCGAGCTTCTGCATCGTCATCTCGTTTCGATCTTCGAGTTCGGAAGGAAAGGCGTTCAGAGCTGGGTCCCGCCGACGGTGACCGCGCTGATCTTGATCGTCGGACAGCCGACGCCGACCGGCACCGATTGGCCGTCCTTGCCGCAGGTCCAGATGCCGTCGCTGACCTCGAGGTCGTGACCGAGCATCACGACCTTTCGCATCACGTCCGGCCCGTTGCCGATCAGGTTCACGCCCTTGAGCGGCGCGGTGATCTTGCCGTCTTCGATGAGGTAGCCCTCGGTGAGCGAGAAGACGAAGTCGCCGTTCGAGATGTCGACCTGACCGCCCCCGAACTTTCGCGCGTACACGCCCTTCTTCACGCTGCGCACGATCTCTTCGGGATCGTCTTGGCCCGCCATCAGCAGCGTGTTCGTCATGCGCGGCATCGGGTGGCTGCGGAACGACTCGCGGCGTCCGTTGCCCGTCGGCTGCACGTGGAAGAAATCCGCCGAGTGCCGGTCCTGCATGTAGCCACGCAAGATGCCCTTCTCGATCAGCACGGAGCTCGTCGGCTCGAGGCCTTCGTCGTCGACGTTGATGGAGCCACGCGAGCCACCGAGGGTCGCGTCGTCGACCACGGTGCAGAGCTCGGAGGCGACCTCCTTGCCGACCTGCGCGGTGTAGTTCGACGTGCCCTTGCGGTTGAAGTCGGCCTCGAGGCCGTGACCCACCGCTTCGTGCAAGAGAATGCCGCTGTCGCCGGGGGCGAGCACGACCTCCATCTCGCCCGCCGGCGCTTCGCGCGCGTCGAGCATCGCGACGGCCTGTCGAACCGCCTCGGCCGCGTGGTGTTCGGGCGAGAGCTCGTCGAAGTATTCGAGGCCGGCGCGACCCCCGCCGCCCGACGAGCCGGACTGGCGCTTGCCGTTCTCCTCCGCGATCGCGCGCACGCCGAAGCGAAGCAGCGGCTGGCGGTCACGCACGAAATGGCCGGTGCTCGTCACGATGAGGATCTCGCGAAGCTCCTCCGAGAGGCTCGCGTCGACCTTCACGATGCGCGGATCGGCGGCACGTGCGGCGCGGTCGGCGCGCTCGAGCAGCTCGCGCTTCACGAGGCCGTCGACGTCCATCGAGAGCAGCCCGACCGGGTAGCGGTCCGCGGGGCTCTTGCGAGCGATGGCTTGCGGCACGACGGACGTTCCACCGGCGGCGATCTGTCCCGCCGTGCGCGCCGCGTGTTTCATCGCGTCGAGGTCGAGGTCTTCGACGTAGGCGTAGCCGGTGGCGTCGCCCTTCATCACGCGGACGCCGAGGCCCATCGTGACGAAGCGGCCGGCGCTCTTGAGGATGCCTTCGTCGAAGGCGTAGCTGCCGCTCGCGGCGTACTCGAAGAAGAGGTCCGCGTAGTCGCCGCCCTGCTCGAGGGCGACGTCGAGGAGCTTGCGAGCGATCTCGGGGTCGATGGGCGCGGGGCCGGACTCGGCGAAAGGCGCTTGGTATCGCGAGGTCATGAGGAGCGGACTGTAGAGCGCCCGCGCCTCTGGCAACAGGGCGGGTTGCCCCGGGCGCGAGGAAACTCGCGGGCTGGGGATGGAGGCCGGTGAACCGTGCAACGAGCGGCGCGTGCGTGGAATCACCCTCGAATCGCAGCCTGCGGGGACGAAAGGCGGCGGGAAGGCGTAGACCGGCGCCGTGAACCTCGGAATCGTGGTCGGAGCGGCGCTCGGGCTCGGCGGTGTGGTGGCTTCGGTGGTGGTGCAACGGCGCCTGGAGGCCTCGCTCGCGGACGCGTCCGACAGCGAGGCCGGGGCGTTCGATCGCGCGGCGCGTCAGGCGCTCGTCGGCGTCGTGCTCGCGATGACGCTCTTCTTCGCGCTGCCTCCCGGTCCGGCGGGGCTCGGCGCCACGGTCGGTGCGCTCGGGCTCAACGCGACGGTGCTCTTCGCGCGACGAATGCACGCGTCCCCGGCGCGGCGCAGGCTCGCGACCGGGGCTTGGCTCGCCTCCCTCGCGATCTTCGGGGGCGTCGCCCTCTTTCTCCTCTCGGGGGGCCGCGCGAGCTTCTGAGCCCTTGTTTCGTCAGAGGCCCACGCCCCCGTGCGGAAGCCGAAACGTGCAGGTTCTGCGCATCCCTCGCCCACCCTTGGTACCGTCCGTCCCCATGCGTCTCGGCTTCGTCTCCGACCTTCACGCGAACCTCCCCGCGCTGCGCGCGGCGTTGGACGCGTTGTCGGACGTGGACGAGGTGATCTGCCTGGGCGACATCGTGGACCTCGGCCCCGAGCCCGCCGCGGTGATCGATCTGCTGCGTGAGCGGGAGATTCGTTGCGTCCGTGGCAACCACGACACCATGGACGAGTTCCCCGAGCTGCCTTTCCTCGAGGACCTCGAGCGGTGGACCGAAGAGGTGCTCGACGACGAACGAAAGGCGTGGCTCGCGGCGTTGCCGGAGGCGCTGCGGATCGACGCGAACGGACATCGTTTGCTCGCGGTACACGCCTCGCCGCGCTCGCTGACCGAGGGCCTCTTCGCGGAGACGCCGGAAGCGACGCTGAGCGAGTGGGCGAGCGAGCCCTTCGACGTGATGGTGTGTGGCCACACGCACGTGCAGACGCTTCGACGCGTCGATGGACGCTACTTCGTGAACGTCGGCAGCACGTCGATGCCCTTCGCGACGCTCCCCGCTCCGGGACGGCCGCCGGAGGTGCTTCCGTGGGCGGAGTGCGCGGTGATCACGCTCGACGAGCGGATCACGATCGAGCTGCGTGAGGTGGCGTTCGATCTCGACGCGCTCTTCGCGGCGACCGAAGCGGCGAAGATGCCGCACGCCGAGAGTTACCGCAGGCAGTGGCGCCGCTGATTCGTCCGGTCTTCTGGGACGAAACTTTCGAAACGAGGGCGGGAAGACCCGGGCGCGGCGCGCGTACGTTGTCGCGCCGCGACGTTTCCTCGACGGTCGAGGAACGTCCGCCTCCGGATCTTCGATGCGCTTCTTGCTCTTCATGGCCGCCGCCCTCGTCGCGACCCTCCCGAGCGTCGGCATCGCGCGTGTCTACCTCGCGCGTCGTCAGATCGCGTTGGTCGGCGAAGAGACGACGGTGCAGAAGTTCATGCAGGTCGCGCCGGTGCCCTTTCGGGCCGCGCTCATCACGCTGAACTTCGTGATCTTCGGCGCCTTCCTCTGGCTTGGTTGGCGCTTCACCTGACGCGAGGGCGGCGGCGCGAGAAGCCTTCCGGCACCACGACGCAACACCCCGCTTCGCAGGCGGCCTCCCAACGCATGCCGCATGCGCCGGCACCCGGGGGCGTGCAGGGTGGATCCCAGCGCGAGTAGCGCGCGCCGCGGTCGCGGTGGACCGCGTGTTGGGCCGAGCAGGTCGCGAGGAGAACGCACTCGTCGTTCGAAACGCACCGACGATCGCGACCGCGAACTCGGCGGCGTGCACCGGCGCGGCACACCGGGGTGGAGTCGTCGCCTCCCCAGGGCTCGGATTCGCAGGCGCGGGGCGGGCTCGGCGTGGGTTCGCTGGCGATTCCGCTCACCGGCTCGCTTCGTCGGGCACGCGGAAGAACCTTCCGCGCCAGGTCCACACGCCGAAGAGCACGAGGCCCGCGACGTTGCCCGCCGCCAAGACGTGCCAGAGACCGACGCGTTCCGCGTCGAACGCGAGCACCGCGAGATAGGCCGCCGGAATCGCCAGCACCAGCACCACCACGTCGAGCAACAAGCTCTGAAACGTGGCCCCGGCGCCCGCGAGCACCTGCGAGAGCACCACGCCGGCCCCGAGCGCCGCGTAGCTCCAGCCGAGCGCGTGGGCATGCTCCACGCCCACCGCGACGACCTCCGGGCTCGCGTCGAAGATCTGCACCACGTCGGCCGCGAAGCACACGTAGAGCCACGCGAGCAACGCCGCGCTGGCGAAGCCCCACGCCGTCGCGACGCCCGCGGCCCGTTTCGCACGTGCCACGTCGCTCCGACCGAGCGCGACGCCGACGAAGCTCGACGCCGCGGCGCCCCAGCCCATGCCGACGAAGAGCACCATCGACTCGAGCCGCAAGACGATCCCGAAGGCGGTCAGCACGTGCTGGTCGCTCTCGCTCGTCCAGCGCGCGTTCACGAGCGCGAGCAAGGCCAGCACGCCGAGCGCACGCAACACGAACTGCGCGCTCGCCGGCCACCCGAGCCGCACGATGCGACGCACCTCGTCTCGAAAGCCGACCCACGCGTCGCGCGTCGGCGCCCCACACCGCGCCGCCACGAGCGCGAGGCCGATCAGCGCCGGCAAGGTGCGCGCGACCAACGTCGCCCAGGCCGCGCCCTGCACGCCCAGCCGCGGCACTCCGAGGGCTTCGGCGATGGGCGCCCCCCACGCGAAGAGCTCGGGGCTCGGCCCCGGGCCGTAGATCGCGACCGCGTTCAACGCGAGGTTCAGAAGGTTGCCGCTCACCAAGAGCACGGCCGCGGTCACCGAGCTGCCGAGCGCGCGCAGGATCGCGGTGACCTGCAAGAGAAGGAAGATCGCGAGGCTGCCGCCGAGCTGAATCTGCAGGTACGGGACCGCCTCTTCCGCGGCCGCCCCCTTCGCGCGCATCAGGTCACGCACGATCCACTCGCTGCCGCCGAGGCCCACGAGCCCGAAGACGAGCCCGAGCACTCCGACGAGCCCGAGCGAGCTCCACGCGATGCGGCGCAGGCTCGCCGCGTCGTCTCGTCCGAGCGCGAACGAGAGCAGCGTGACCGCGCCGGTCGAGAGCCCGTGCGCCACGATCGGCGCCACCGCCGCGACGTTGTCGCACACGCCCAGCGCCGCGAGAGCCGCGCTCGCGTCGCCGAGCTGACCGATCATCCAGAGGTCGACGAAGTTGAACGCCGTGTAGAGCGCCATGCCGAGGGCCATCGGCGCGCCGAAGAGCGGCACCGCACGACCGAGCTTTCCTTCGGCGAGCAAACGACGGCCTCGTTCGGCGAGCGTGGACACGAGCGCGCGGACGGTGGCACGAACCCGTCCCGCCACCAACGCGCGTCACGCGTCCGTTGCGGAACGACGCCCGCCGGGCTCGCCCGCATCTGCGGCTGTTCAGGTGCGCAGCTACGAGATGCGGGGGAAACGCCGGTTGTTCGAGACGTCGCTCGTGCGATAGGAGTCGTTCGTCGCACGGCGGCACCTCGGGGGAGGCGAAATGCGGAAACTCGCGCTGATGCTCGCGATCGTGGCGATCGCGTGTGGGGACGACGACGGAGTCGACACGGACGGTGGACGCGAGGACGCGGGCGGCTCGAGCGAGCCGTGCGTGACCGACGACGACTGCGACGACGGCGTCTTCTGCAACGGCACCGAGGCGTGTATGCCGAGCATGGCCCGCGCGGACCGACGAGGCTGCGTCCGTGGCGCCGAGCCGTGCCTCGAGGGCCAGGCCTGCGACGAGGAGCGCGAGCTCTGCGCGACGGCCTGCGACGTGACCCCCGACGCCGACGGCGATGGCGCGATCGCGATCGAATGCGGCGGCGACGATTGCGACGACGGCGACCCGAAGCGCCGGCCGGGCGCGGCGGAGCTCTGCGACCTCGAAGGCGTCGACGAGGACTGCGACGACGCGACCTTCGGCACCCGCGACGCCGACAACGACGGCTTCGTCGACGCGCGTTGCTGCAACGGCGAGGCGTGCGGCAACGACTGCGACGACGGGCGGCCCGGCGTGAACCCCGCGACCTCCGAGGTCTGCGACGGGTTCGACAACGACTGCGACGGCAGCGTCGACGAAGGCGTGATGGTCGCGGGTTATCGCGACGCCGACCGCGACCTTCACGGCGATCCCTCGATGCCGGTCTCCGCGTGCCCGGGTGCGTCGGCCTTCTCGCTCGTCGACGACGATTGCGACGACACGAATCCGCGACGCCACGGCGCGCAGGTCGAGATCTGCGACACGCTCGACAACGATTGCGACGGACGCGTCGACGAGGCCCCGACCGCCACGACCTGGTACGGCGACGCCGACGGCGACGGCTTCGGGAGCCCGGACACCGCCATCCAGATCAGCTGCGAGCCGCTCGAAGGCTTCTCGTTGCTCGGCACCGACTGCGACGACACCCGCTCGGGCATCAATCCTGGCGCCGACGAGGTCTGCAACGGCCGCGACGACGACTGCAACGGCCGCGCGGACTTCACGATCGCGAGCGGCGACACGGAAGACGACGACGAAGACGGCTTCGCGGACGCCCGCTGCGGAGTCTTCGGCACCGACTGCGACGACCGTGATCCCGCGACCTACGCGGGCGCGACCGAGATCTGCGACGGCCGCGACAACGACTGCGACGGGCTCTCGGACGACGGCACCGAATCGACGACCTGGTACCCGGACTTCGACCAAGACGGCTACGGCGACGCCGACGGGACGCCGATCCGGCAATGCGAGCCGCCGCGCGGCCACGTGCTTCGCGTCGGGGATTGCGACGACTCGAACCGCAACATTCACCCCGGCGCCGTCGA
The DNA here is from genome assembly GCA_020633125.1 of Sandaracinus sp. Lineage (GTDB taxonomy): Bacteria > Myxococcota_A > Polyangia > Polyangiales > Houyiibacteriaceae > JACKEH01. The sequence continues at coordinate 89,697 of JACKEH010000001.1, forward strand.
CGACGACTGCAACGGCCGCGACGGCGACTGCGACGGCCGCGCCGACGAAGACGCGGATCTCGTCGAGTTCTACCCGGACGACGACGAAGACGGCTTCGGCGACACGCTCGGCCGCCGGACCGGATGCACCGTTCCGAGCCGTGGCTTCGTGACCGTCGGGGGCGATTGCGACGACGACGACGACGCGGTGCGACCCGACGCCACCGAGCTCTGCAACGGCGTCGACGACGACTGCGACGGCGAGGTCGACGACGGTTTCGAGACCGTGACCTGCGGACGCGGCGCCTGCATGCGCACCGTCGGCCTCTGCGAGGACGGCGTGAGCGTGCGCTGCACGCCCGGCTTCCCGAGCGCAGAGATCTGCAACGGCCTCGACGACGACTGCAACGGCGTCGTGGACGACACCCCCGTGGCCGACGACGCGTGCGGCGATCCGTCGACCGGTGTCTTCGACTGCGACGCTGGCGATTGCCGCGTCGTCGCGTGCCTGCCCGGCTTCGGCGATTGCAACGACTTCCCGCTCGACGGGTGCGAGGCCGACCTCGCGACGAGCCTGACGAGCTGCGGAAGCTGCGGCCACGGATGCCGCGCGGGCGACCGCTGCGTCGACGGCGTCTGCCAGCTCGAGCCGCTCGATTTGGCGGCAGGCGAGAACCACACCTGCCTGGTGCTCGGCGACGGCAGCGCGTGGTGTTGGGGAGCGAACAACCGCGGCCAGCTCGGCGACGCGACGACCACGCTGCGCGATCGCGCGACCCGCGTCGTCGCGTCGGGGGGCGCCACGTTCGGCGGCGTCGCCGCGATCGGCGCCGGTGTGCAGCACACGTGCGCGGCGACCACGTCCGGGTCCTTGTTCTGCTGGGGCGACAACTCGCAGAACCAGACGCTGCGAGGAAGCGGCACCGTGCTGATCCCCACGCCTTCGCGGGACGGTGGCGTCGCCGACGCCATCCGGGTGGACGGCGGCGCTTGGCACACCTGCTTCTTGCGCGGCTCCGGGATCGTCACCTGCTTCGGCGACGAACGATTCGCTGCCGTCGCCGGTCAATGCGCGGGCGGGTGCAACGGCGACAACATGGGGCTGACGAACGTGAGCAACGTCGCCGTGGCCTCGCTGCTCAGCGTCGGCCGGCATCACGGCGTCGCGCTCCGAGGCTCGCCGAGCCCGAGCCTGCCCGTCGCGTTCGGCCGTGGCAGCGAAGGGCAGCTCGCGCGTGGGACCCTGATCCTCGAAGGTCCGTCGGAAGCGACCACCACGAGCGACGGCTCCCTCGGACCCCTCGACGTGATCGACGTCGCGGCCGGGCAGTACCACACGTGCGTGCTTCGCTCGGGCGGACAGGTGTTGTGCGCGGGCGCGAACGCCGAAGGCCAGCTCGGACGCGGCGCCGGCGACATGAGCGACGTGACGCGGTTCGCCCCGGTCGTCGGTCTCACCGACGTGGTGAAGCTCGGCCCCGGTTGGAACCACACCTGCGCGATTCATCGCGACGGCACCGTGTCGTGTTGGGGCCGCGACCTCGAGGGCCAGGTCACGGGGGTGCTCGGCGGCCTCGAGGAATCGCCGGTGGCGATCACCCTGCCCGCCCGCGCGCTCGAGATCGTCGGAGGCCTCCAACACACGTGCGCGCGCCTCGAAGACCGACGTGTCTACTGCTGGGGCGCCAACGGCTCCGGACAGCTCGGCAACGGGTCGACGGCGCCCGTCTCCGGATTGCAGCTCGTGACGGGCCTCCCGACCCGCGTCGATCCCTGAGAGCGCGCCACTTGCACGGATCGAATCCGTGCGAGTGGTCGTGGCGCTCGCTGGTGGGAGGGGGCCGGTTTTGCCGGCCGGGGGAGGGGGCGCGCCGCCCCCTCGAAGAGAAGAAAGAGCATGAATCAGTGCAACGGATTCGTGCCCTGAGCGAGTCGTCGGCCTCGACGAAAGAGAAAGACGCAGGCCTCGGCTCGCCGAGGCCCTCGCCTCGGCTTGACATCCTGCCCGCCGACTCGGAGGTAGGGTCTCCCCGATGCCCCTCCGCCGCGACGTCTGCGCCCTCGCCCTCACGCTGCTCTTCGGCTGCGGCGAGGCGCGCGTGGAGCCCCCGATGCGCGTCCTGGCGGCGGCCAGCCTCGCCCCGGTGACCGAAGCGCTTCGCGCGCGTTGGGCGGCGACCCACGAGAGCGAGCTCGTCTTCGAGCTCGGCCCCTCGTCACGTCTGGTTCGCCAGCTGAAGAGCGGCGCACCCTTCGACGTCTTGCTCACCGCCGACGCCGCGTGGATGGATGAGGCGCGACCCGAGGTCGAGGACGCGCGGGTCTTCGCGCGTGGGCGTTTGGTCGTGATCGTCCCGCGCGGTCGCCCTCGACCGACCAACGCCGCCGCGCTCGCGGACCTGCCGCGCCTCGCGCTCTGCGCGCCGCAGGTGCCGTGCGGTCGCTACGCACGCGCCGCCCTCGCACACGAAGAAGCGCCGCTCGGCCCGAACGTGATCGAAGCCCCCTCGGCGAGCGTGGCCCTGCGCTGGGTGCGTTCGTCCGAGGTCGACGCCGCCGTGCTCTACGCGAGCGACGCGCGCGATGCGGAGGTCGAGCTCGCGTTCGCCTTCGACGCCGACGCCCATCCGCCGATCGAATACCTCGCCGCCAAACGCCGCGGCGCCGAGGCGCGCGCGGACGCCTTCCTCGCGCTGCTCGCGAGCGACGAGGTGCGCGCGATTCTTCGCGACGCCGGCTTCGCCGAGGAGCTCCCGTGAACGTCGACGTGACCGACGCGATCCTGATCTCGTTGCGCGCCGCGCTCTTCGGCACCTTGCTCGCGACGCCCGTCGCGCTCGGCCTCGGCCACCTGCTCGCGCGCCGCACCTTTCCGGGCCGCTCCTTGCTCGCGGCCGCGCTCTTCGTGCCGCTCGTCTTGCCGCCCGTCGTCACCGGCTACCTGCTCTTGGCCCTCTTCGGACGCGGCGGCCCGCTCGGCTTCCTCGACGTGCCCTTTCACTTCGCCGCGTGTGTGGTCGCCGCGTTCTTCGTCTCGCTCCCGCTCTTCGTGCTCTCGGCCCGCCAAGCCTTCGAAGCCGTCGATCCGCGCTACGAAGAAGTCGCCGCGACCCTCGGCAGCCCCCGCGCGGCCACGTTCCGCCGCGTGACCTTGCCGCTGGCCCTTCCGGGCCTCGCCGCCGGCGCGACGCTCGCTTTCGCGCGCGCGCTCGGCGAGTTCGGCGCGACGGTGGTGCTGGCCGGCAACCTCGAAGGCGAGACCCGCACGCTCTCGCTCGCGGTCTACGCGCTGCTCGAGACCCCCGACGGCGACGACGCCGCGCGAACCTTGGTGCTCGCGAGCCTCGTGCTCTCGACGCTCTCGGTCGTCCTCTACGAGGTGTTCCGACGACGCGCGCGCCTTCGACTGGAGCTCCCCGGATGATCCGCTTCGATCTCCAGCTGCGCATCGGCACGCGCGACGCGCGCCTGACGCTCGACGTTCCGGCCACACGCCTCGCGGTCGTCGGCCCCTCCGGCTCCGGAAAGACGACCCTGCTCCGCGCGCTCGCGGGCCTTCACGCTGCGACGGGACACGTGCAGGTCGGCGACGAGGTCTGGCTGGACGAGCGACGCAACGTGCCGACGCACCAGCGCCGGGCCGCCTGGGTCCCTCAGGACGCCTTGCTCTTCCCGCACCTCGACGTCCGCGCGAACCTGCTCTTCGGGGCGCCGAACGACGACGAGCTTCGCGAGGTCGCGGAGCTGCTCGCGCTGACGAGCCTGCTCGATCGGCGACCGCGACACCTCAGCGGCGGAGAGCGACAACGCGTGGCCCTCGGCCGCGCGGTGCTCGCACGTCCGAAGCTGCTGCTCCTCGACGAGCCCTTCGCGGCGCTGCCCGCGTCCCAGCGCCTGGCGCTCGCAGAGGGGCTTCGTGCGCGCTGCGACGCGCGCGGGGTCGCGGTCGTGCTCGCGAGCCACGACCGCGACGACGTCCGCGCGTTGGCCGAGGTTCGCTACGGCCTCGAAGACGGTCGGTTGGTCGGCGCCTGACGCGTCGCGCACGCTCTCGAAAACGAGAGGTGCTCGCTCACTTTCGAGAACCGATCAGCGGCGGAACGCGAGCACCTGCACCACGCTGGAGAGCCCCTCGTGGTACTTGCCTTCGTGCACTTCGCGCTCGAGCTCGCGGCCGATCACGAAGTCGAGGCCGGGAAGCTCCTCGCGCAAACCCTCGAGCGTCATCGTCAGCGCCGGATCGGGCGGTCCTCCGGTGCCGCGCCCGACCTGCGCCGGCGTGTACGCCTCGAGCACCAACGCGCCTCCGGGCGCCAACGCCTCCGGAATCGCCGCGTGAACCCGACGACGAATCGCCGGCGGCACGTGCGCCCAAATCGACGTGATCACCGCCCAAGGTCCGCCGAGCTCGAAGGTCGCGAGATCCGCCGCCACCGTGCGAAGCACGCCGCCGCGCGTCCGCGCGAGGGCTTCGGCCTTCTGCAAACCCACCGCGGATTGGTCCATCGCGGTGACCGGCCCGAGGTCCAGCAGATGAACCGCGTTGCGACCTTCGCCTTCGGCGAGACAGAGCACCGGTCCTCGCGGCAGTCGGTCCTTCACCTCGGCGAGGAAGTCGTTCGGTCGGTCCCCGTACGCGAACCCGTCTTCGCCGTAGCGCTCGTCCCAGAAGCTCTTCATCGCCGCCGAGCATAGAGCGCGCGCGAGCGAATGCCTCGGCTGCGACGATCGGCCGCATCGTGCACTTTCGACGCGACGCGTCACGACCGAGGGTTTCCATGCGTGACGAACGTTCGCCAGGAGGGACCGGGCGCGACGTGGACGCCCCGGCCTTTTCGCGCGAAGCTGCGCTCCCATGCGCCGCGCGCTCCTTCTTCTTTCGCTTGTCGCCTTGCCCAATCGCCTTCGCTGCCCGAGCCGGACCCCGGCGCCGCGGCGAGCCCGATCATCAACGGCACCCGCACTACCGAGTACCCGGACGTCGTCGCCGTCGTGCAAACCAGCGGTGATTTCATCGCCGGCTTGTGCACGGGCACGGTGATCGGGAACACGACCGTCGTGACCGCGAAGCACTGCATCTACAGCGGCACCACGCGCATCTCGACGTCGAGCCTTCGGGTGTTCATCGGCAACTCGACGCCGAACCGCATCTCCTCCGCGAGCGCGTCGTTCCGCACCGTGACCGCGATCGCGACCACGCCTGGGCCCTACACCGACGACGACCTCACCAACGGCACCGACATCGCCGTGCTCACGACGGGCAGCGCGATCGGCACGCCGATCCGCGAGGTCGCGCGAAGCACCGCGCGCCGCGGCGCGCCGATCACGATCGTCGGCTTCGGACGCAACAGCGTCAGCTCGGGCGCGAGCGGCACGAAGTACGTCGGCACCACGAACGTCGGCGACACCTACGTCCAGGTCTTCCAGACCATGGGCACGTCACGCACCTGCCAGGGCGACAGCGGTGGCCCCGCGTTCGACGCCGCCGGCCGTCTGATCGGTGTGACGAGCTTCGGTGTCGACGAGCGCTGCGCGGTCGACATGTCGTTCTACACGGAGACCGCGCCGCACCTCGCGCTCATCCAGTCGGCGCTCGGACGCGAGCCGCCCTGCACCGCGGCGACGGAGACCTGCAACGGAGCCGACGACAGCTGCGACGGCATGGTCGATCCCGGCTGCGGCAACCTCGGCGCGGACTGCGTCGACGACGAAGAATGCGAGAGCGGCGACTGCCGCATCCTCGGCGATCGCCAGGTGTGCACGGCGGCCTGCGATCCGTTCGGCGCCGCGGGAGCCCTCTCGAGCTGCGAAGCGGGCGCGTTCTGCGACGTCGTGACCTGCGGCTCGGGTGCCTGCGTTCCCGGCAACCCCGGTGGCGCGGTCGACGGCGCGACCTGCACGCGCGACGGCGACTGCCAGTCGGCGCATTGCCAGCGCCTGGCGAGCGGACGTTCGGTCTGCGGACGCCCCTGCGCGACGAGCGGCCCCGCGTGTCCCGAGGGCTTCGCCTGCGACGCGGGCGGCACGTTCTGCGGCGTCTGCCTCGCGACGACGAGCCCGATGCTGCCCTTCGGCACCGCGTGTGGCGCGGACTCCGAGTGTGCCTCGGGCGACTGCGACGGGTTCTGCACGCAGACCTGCACCGGCAACAGCGAGTGCCCGGGCTACGTCTGTGGGCCCGCGGGCGTGTGCGCGGTCGGACGGCCCGGTACCTACGGCGAGCCGTGCACGGCGGGCTGCGAGACGGGCCTGAGCTGCGCGGAGGTCGACGGCGAGAGCGTCTGCACGGCGGCGTGCGGCGACGGCTGTCCCGGCACCACGGTTTGCGATCGTGGCGTCTGTCTGCCGCCGGGCGCCGTGCTCGGCACCGCCTGCACCGACAACGCGGAATGCCGCAGCGGTGTCTGCGCCGGCACGTGCACGCGGCTGTGCTCGGACGCGACCGATTGCCCGGACGGATTCCAGTGCAACCCCGCGGGCAGCGTCTCGGGCTGCTTCCCGGAGGCGGTCGAACCTCCGCCCCCGATGGAGGGTGGCGGCGGCAAGTGCAGCGCGAGCGCTGGTAGCGGCGGCTCCACCGCGTTCGGACTCGCGATGCTCGGCGTGGCGGTCGCGTTGATCGGTCGCCGCCGACGCTGACGCCCTCGGGCGCCGTGCTCTTGCCGGCTTCCCGTCCTCGAGCGCCGCGGCCCTGGTCGCGGCGTTTGTCTTGGCGCGGTCGGCGTGGTTCCCCCCGACAGGCTTGTCCGGAGTTGCCTTCCAGGTCCTCTCCGCTCCCCTCGTGCGCGCAGCCCGGCGCCCACGAAACGGGGCCCCGGACGCCCCTCGTCTCCCCTCGCCAAGGGGCCGCGAATGTCCTTTCGTTGCTCCGCGGCCCCACCTCCCGTATCCCTGGCCCGTGGAGAACTTCCGCATCCAAGGCGGCGCGCGCCTCGAGGGCACCGTCCCGATCAGCGGCGCCAAGAACGCCGCGCTCCCGATTCTCTCCGCCGCGTTGCTCGCGGACGGCGATCACGTCTTCCGAAACGTCCCGAACCTGATGGACGTCCGGACGATGGCGAAGCTGCTCCGGACGATGGGTCTCGACGCGACGATCGACGGATCCGTGGTCGAGATCACGAGCCGTCCGGTGCTCGAGCCGGTCGCGCCCTACGAGCTCGTCAAACAGATGCGCGCGTCGGTGCTCGTGCTCGGGCCGCTCGTCGCCCGCTACGGCCGCGCGAGTGTCTCGCTCCCCGGCGGGTGCGCGATCGGCGCCCGCCCCATCGACCAACACCTCAAGGGCCTCGAGGCCATGGGCGCGAAGGTCGAGCTCAGCCACGGCTACGTGCACGTCGAGGTGCCGAGCGGACGCCTCTCGGGCGCCGAGCTCGTGCTCGACATGCCGACCGTGACCGGCACCGAGAACCTGATGTGCGCCGCCGCCCTCGCGAAGGGCCGCACGACGATCGTCAACGCCGCGCGTGAGCCCGAGATCGAAGAGCTCGCCCGCGTCATCAACAAGATGGGCGGTCAGGTCGAAGGCGCCGGCACCGACGTCATCACGATCCTCGGTGTCGAAGCGCTGCAGCCCGTCGACCACGCGATCATCGCCGACCGCATCGAAGCCGGCACCTTCATGGCCGCCGCCGCCGCGACGCGTGGCAACGTGCTCCTCGAAGGCGTGACCTTCGAGCACCTCGAAGCGGTGGCTGCGAAGATGCGCCAGGCCGGCGTCGGCATCGAGCGTGAAGGCAGCGGCCTGCGCGTCTGGGCGGACGAGCCCACGCGCGGCACCGACATGACGACCGCGCCGCACCCGGGCTTTCCGACCGACATGCAGGCGCAGTTCATGGTGCTCATGACCACGGCCCGCGGTCAGTCGCGCATCGTCGAGAACATCTTCGAGAACCGCTACATGCACGTGCCCGAGCTCAACCGCATGGGCGCGGACATCGCGATCTCGGGCCGCACCGCCACCGTGCGCGGCGTGCCGACGCTTCAAGGCGCGCAGGTGATGGCGACCGATCTTCGCGCGAGCGCGAGCCTCGTGATCGCCGGCCTCGTGGCCGAGGGCGTCACCGAGGTGCTTCGCGTCTACCACATCGATCGCGGCTACGAGCACATCGAGTCGAAGCTCGCCGGGCTCGGCGCGAAGATCGAACGAGTGCCCGGCCATGCGTGAGTCGGTGGTCGTCGCGATCCCGAAGGGTCGCGTGCTCGAACAATTGGTGCCTCGTCTCGCCGCCGCCGACTTCGACACCGACGTGCTCACGCGGAGCACGCGGCAGCTCATTCGCACCGACGAAGCGCGCGGCATTCAATGGTTGCTGCTCAAGCCGGACGACGTGCCGACCTACGTCGAGTACGGCGCCGCGGACGTGGGCGTGGTCGGTCGCGACGTGTTGCTCGAGCGCGAATACGACCTCTACGCGCCGCTCGATCTCGGCATCGGACGCTGCAAGCTCGCGGTCGCCGCGCATCGGAGCGCGAGCTACCCGCCGCCGCCCGGCGCGTTGCTTCGGGTCGCCACGAAGTTCCCGAACGTGGCCACGCGGCACTTCAAGAGCCGCGGCATCGCGGTCGAGATGATCTTCGTGCAGGGCTCGGTGGAGCTCGCGCCGCTGACCGGTCTCGCGGACGTGATCGTCGACATCGTCGAGACCGGCGAGACGCTTCGTCAGAACGGGCTCGAGGTCGTCGAGGACATCTGCGAGGTCAGCTCCGTGGTCGTCGCCAACCGCGTGGGCCTCAAGCTCAAGCGCGCGGCGATCGGCCCGCTGCTCGACGCGCTCGGCCAGGAGTGAGCCTCGAGCCCTCGGGGTCGTGATCGAGCGTCGAAGCTCGAAGCAACGACGCCGAGAGCGGGGCGCGGGCTCTGTCCGGTCGGGGAGAGGCGTACTCAGAGGTCTTCCGACAACGACTGCCGGTAGACGATCTGAATCTCTTCGAAGCCGAGCTTCGCCATCGCCTTGCGGGTGCCGGTGTTGAAGGGCCACGTCATCGTCTCGACGACGCTGCAGCCGAGCACGCGGAAGTGCGCGAAGAGCCCATCGACGAGCTTGCGGCCGACCCCGAGCCCACGCGCGTCGGGCTCGACGTACCAATCGCCGAGCACGCCTTTGCGGCTGAGCACCCGCCGCGGGTCGTGCTCGACCATGCCGCTCACGTAGCCGAGCAGACGCCCGGCTTCGTCCTCGGCGACGAGGATGGTCGTGCCGGGATTTCGAAGCATCGCGTCGACGTCCTCGCGCAGGACGTTCTCGAAGTCGCGGTAGGCGTAGAGGATCTCGAGCCCCTCGGGCATCAGCGCGCTGCGGTGCTCGAGGTAGAGCGCCCGATGAAATCGCTGGATGGTGTCGCGGTCGGCCAGCTCGGCGCGCCGAAGCGAGAACGTCATGGTTCGCGCACGATACCGCTCCGAGCACGAACACCTTCAATTCGTCGCAATCCGGTGCCGCTCGGGCTCACCGCGCCGGGACGACCAAGCCACATTCGCCATTCTTTTCGGGCACTTGAATCCCACGCAGGTTCAGTCTCCCACGGGCGCCCACGCGGGTGACAGGCCCACGTCGTTCGACGTCATTCGTTTCGTCCAGGTGACAGGCCCGCGTCGTCCGCCGTAACCTGTTCCACGTGCGTAGCTTCGGGGTTTGGGTGGTGCTCGGCTTGCTCGCCGGGTGCTCGGGCAAGGGTACGTCGCCGCTGGTCGAAGACGCGGGGACCGAAGACGGAGGAGAGGACGGAGGCGGTGGCCGCACCTGCGAGGGTCCGGTACCAACCCTGGAACGGCCGAGTGGGACCGCCCATGCCGAGCCGCTGGGTGCGTCGGCGACGGAAGCCCGCGCGGGCCAGCTGACCGCGGACGACCTCCCGGACGATCCGGAAGGGCTGCTGACGTGGCGCGCCGGCGACTGGGTGCTCGCCAACGATCGCGTCGCCGTCGTCATCGAAGACGCCCGTGCGTCCGACGGCTACGACCCCTTCGGCGGCAAGCTCGCCGGCATGGCGGCCGTGGAAGACGGCGCGATGGTCCGCCCGGCGGACTACAACGAGATCATCCTCGGCGTCGGCCGCTACACGGTGGTGCCCGAGGTCGTGGGCGTGCACGAGAGCGCCGGCGACGAGGCCGTGATTCGTGTGCTCGGCACGCTTCGCCCGATTCCCTTCGCCGACGATCTCGCGGCCGCCGTCGCGCCGCAGAACTACGACGACCTCGCGGTCGCCGTCGACTACTCGCTCGCGCCGGGCGCGAACCACGTCGAGGTCACGCTGCACCTCGCGAGCGAGCGGGTCGGTCGTACACGCGCGGACCTGCTCCTGCTCACGTTCCAGACCTACCGCATGACGGCCTTCGCGCCGGAGCGTGGCTTCGACATTCCGGACACCGGCATTCCCTTCGTCGGCTTCGCGGACGACGACGCCACGAGCTACGCGATCGAAGCGATCGACGACGATCTCTCGCTCCTGCTCGAGGTCAGCGGCGCGGTGCTCTTCCGCGGCCAGACCTTCGAGGCCGCGGGCTGCTCGGTTTCGGACATTCCGCTCGCGCGCATTCACGTCGGCGGCGAAGGCATGGACGGCCTGCTCTCGGCGATGCGCGAGGACGCCGGCACCGCGGAGCGCGAGATCACGGGCACCGTGACCGACGGCGAAGGCAACCCCGCCGTGGGCGTCCGCGTGCACGCGGAGAGCGCCGACATGGCCCGCTACCTCACGCGCGCGACCACCGACGCCGAGGGCAACTACCGCCTTCGCGTCGACGCGAGCGAGACCGACGTGCGCCTTCGCGCGTTCCGCGTCGGCGAGGGCATCGTCGAGATGGCCGCCGGTGAGACCGACGTGACCTTGCCCCGACTCGGCGCGATCTCGGTCACGGCGACCGGCGCGGAGGGCGCCCTTCCCGTGCGCGTCCAGACCGCGCCGCAGAGCGCGCCCGAGCCTTCGATCGCGCGTCGTTGGGGCGAGCCGGATCGTCCGGCGCGTCGCACGCACGTGGTCTTCCCGACCGACGGTCAGGTCACGCTGCCGGTGCTTCCGGGAACCCACCGCGTGATCGTCTCGCGTGGCTTCGAATACGACCTCTTCGAGTCGGACGTGACCGTCACCGCGGGCGAGACCACGAACGTTCCCGTGATGCTCGAGCGCGTCGTCGACACGACGGGCGTGATGTGCGCGGACTACCACATTCACACGAACCGCTCGCCGGACTCGGAGGATCCCGTCCGCTTCAAGCTGCACAGCGCGGCCGGCGACGGCCTCGAGATCCCCTGCCGCTCCGACCACGAGTGGGTCGTGAGCTGGGACGAGCTCGTGCAAGAGGAGTCTCTGAACGAGTGGATCTTCGGCGTGACCTCGCTGGAGCTGACGACCTTCGCGTGGGGCCACTTCGGTGTGGTCCCGCTCGAGCCCCGTCCCAGCGAGATCAACAACGGCGCGATCGTGTGGGCCGACCGCACGCCGCCCGACGTCTTCGCGGAGGTGCGCGCGCGTCCGGAAGAGCCGATGCTGATCATCAACCACCCGCGGGGTGCGGCGATCAGCGGCTACTTCTCCGCCGCCGGCTACGACGCGGCCACCGGCAGCGTTCGCAACCCGGAGCTCTGGGACGACAACTTCGGCGCGATCGAGACCTTCAACGACTCGAGCTTCGAGCAGAGCGCCGAGCAGGTCGAAGACTGGTTCTCGTTCCTTCGTTCGGGCCGCCGCGTCTGGGCCGTCGGCTCGTCGGACACCCACCACGTCATGCGGGGCTCACCGGTCGGCTACCCGCGCACCTGCCTTCGCGTCGGCATGGACGATCCGGAGATGCTGCGTGACGGCGGCGCGCAGGACCTCGTACGCGACGCGACGGCCGCGGGTCATTTCACCGTCAGCGGCGGCATCTACGTCGACGCGTGGGCGCGCGGCGACGTGCAGCCGGGCGACGAGGTGACGAGCGCGATGACGCGCGAGAGCGTGCGCGTCCGCGTGCAGGCCGCGCCGTGGATCGACGTCGACGTGCTCGAGGTGTACGTCGACGGCGAGCTCGCGCAGTCGATCCCCATCGACGCCTCGACCGAGGTCGTGCGCTTCGACGAGTCGATCGAGGTCGAGGGCGATTGGGTCGTCTTCCACGCGAAGGGCGACCAAGACCTCTCGCCCGCGATCCCGGGACGCATGCCCTTCGGCGTGACGCAGCCGATCTTCTTCGTTCGCTGAGGTCGGCCTTCACGAGGAGACGGGGAGCCTTCGGGCTCCCCTTTTCTTTGCGCGGGTGGCCAAGCTCGCGGGTCGATGGCGCAGGGGGGAACGTGACGGGCGACGCCCCGACTCTTTGGCGAACCGTCACGGTTCCACGCGACGAGGGTTTCCCCTTGCTGCTATTCCTCTCCCCATGAGCAACCCGGTCGACACCATCCTCACCCGCGAAGAACAAGAAGCCCTCACGCCGGACGACGTGCTTGCCATCCTCGAAGAGGGCAACCGCCGTTTCGTCGAGGGCGACGTCACCCACCGTGACCACCGCGAGCAAGTGCGGTTGGCGGCGGGAGGTCAGTACCCGAAGGCGATCATCCTCTCGTGCGTCGACTCGCGCATTCCGGTGGAGGACGTCTTCGACCGCGGCATCGGCGACGTCTTCGTCGCGCGCGTCGCCGGCAACTTCGTGAACGTCGACATCCTCGGGAGCATGGAGTTCGCGTGCAAGGTCGCGGGCGCGAAGCTCGTCTTGGTGCTCGGGCACGAGAGCTGCGGCGCCATCAAGGGCGCGATCGATCGCGTCGAGCTCGGCAACCTCACCGCGATGCTTCAGAACCTGCATCCCGCGGTCGACGCCGTCACCGACGTCGAGGGGCCGCGCTCGAGCGACAACGGCGCGCTCGTGCACCGCGTGGCGGAAGAGAACGTGCGGCTCTCGATGGCCGCCATTCGCGAGCGCAGCGAGGTCCTGCGCAGCCTCGAAGAGGCCGGCGAGATTCGCATCGTCGGGGGCATGTACGCCATGGAGACCGGCCGCGTCACGTTCCTCTGACGAGACACCGGTCGACCCTCCGAGGCAAGCAGCGAGAGAGCCTCCCGAGCGGGCGGTAGGCGCGCAGGCGCAGCCGAGCACCGCAGCCCTGCACACCGCGTGCTAGGACCCTCCGGTGATTCACACGATCCTCACCCATCCAGGCGGCGCCCACAAAGACGACTTCCTCGCCGCCTGCGTGCTCGTCGCCGAGCACGGCGCGCCCATCGTTCGGCGTGACCCGACCGACGCCGAGCTCGACGATCCCGGCGTCGCCATCGTCGACGTCGGCGGACGCCACGAACCCGCGCAGTCCAACTTCGATCACCATCACTTCGGGCGCGAGCATCCGCCGACGTGCGCGCTCAGCCTCGTGCTCGATCACCTCGGCCTCTACGGCGAAGCGAAGTCGCTCTGCGATTGGCTCGAGCCGGCCGAGTGGTTCGACTCGCGCGGACCGAAGAAGACGGCCGAGTGGCTGAACGTGCCGCGGCGCGCGATCTCGCAGCTGCATTCGCCGATCGACGTCACGATGCTCCGTCGCTTCGCCGCGTCGTCCGAGCTCGCCCCCGGCCAGACGCTCTACGAGGTGATGCGTTTCGTCGGCGAGGATTTGCTGAGCTACCTGCGCGAGGCTCGAACGCGCATCGCCGAGGTGCGCACGCACGTGACGCGCTGGACGCTCGAGGACGGCGACGCACGGCTGCAGGGACTCTTCCTCCCGCGAAGCTCCGGCGTGCTCGACGAGCCCTCCGGGGCGCTCGCGTCGCTCATCCGCTTCGAAGGTTGGCAGAGCGAGATCGCGGTGATGGTCTACCCCGACCGTCGCGGCACGGGCTACGGAATCTCCCGCTACGACGACCACCCCGCGCTCGACTTCTCGCGCGTGCAGGCCGAGCCCGACGTGCACTTCGCCCACGCGAGCGGCTTCGTCTGCAAGACGAGCGCGACCGAGGAAGAGCGCTTGAAGGCGCTGATCCTCGGCGCGTGGATGCGCTGAACGCACGACGACGCCCGCGAGCACGCTCGGGGCGTCGTCTCACTACTCGAAGAGGCCCTTGAGCTTCGAGAGGAAGCTCGCGCGTTGCGGCAGCGTCTCGGTGCCCATCTCCGACGCCAACGCCTCGATGAGCCGTCGCTGCTCGCGCGTGATCTTCTCGGGCACTTCGACCATCACGGTCACGAGCTGGTCGCCCTTGCCCACGCCGCCGTAGGCCGTGATGCCCTTGCCGCGCAGACGGAAGACCTTGCCGCTCTGGGTGCCGGCCGGGAGCTTCATCTGCACCTTCCCCTCGAGCGTGGGGATGTCGAGCGTCGCGCCGAGCACCGCCTGCGGGAAGGTGATGGGCACCGAGCAGAGGACGTCGACGCCACGGCGTTCGAAGAGCGGGTGCGGCTCGATGCGAATCGTGAGGTGCAGGTCGCCAGGGCCGCCGGGACCGACCTCGCCGGCGCCGCGCACCGAGCGAATCGCGCCGTCCTCCACGCCGGGCGGAATGCGGACCGAGAGCTCGTGCTCGCCCTCCATCAAACCCGTCGCCCGGCACTTCGTGCACGGCATCTCGGGCTTCTTGCCGGTGCCGGCGCAGGTCGCGCAGGTGCGCGTCGCCGCGAAGATGCCGCGCTGAAAACGCACCTCGCCGCGGCCGTCGCAGGTCGGGCAGCTGCGCACGGTGGTGCCCGGCTCGCCGCCGGTGCCGCTGCACCGATCGCAGGGCTGCGGCTTTCGCACGGTCACGCTCTTCTCGGCGCCGAGGGCGGCCTCTTCGAAGCTGACCTGCACTTCGAGGGTCAGGTCGCGGCCGCCACGCTTGCGCGCGCGCCGGCCGAGCACCTCGCCGAAGATGCCTTCGAGGATCTCACCGAAGCCACCGCTGAAGTCGGCCGGATCGAAACCGCCGCCGGTCGCGCGATCGAAGGCTTGATGCCCGTGGCGGTCGTAGCGTTTGCGTTGTTCGGCGTCCGAGAGCACCCGAAACGCTTCGCTTGCTTCTTTGAAGCGTTCTTCCGCTTCGACGTCGTCGGGGTTGCGGTCGGGGTGGTAGCGGCGCGCGAGGTCGCGGTAGGCCTTCTTCAGCTCGTCGGCGCTGGCATCGCGCCCGACCCCGAGCACTTCGTAATAGTCCCGCTTGGGCACGGGCGGGAGCGTATCAGGGAGAGCGCGGGCCGCCATCCGAGGTCGCTCCCGTGGCCGATTCGAGCGCGGACCTTTGGAACCCGACTCTTCGCCTCGACCCGCCCGACCGCGGCATGATGCGCCCACGTGCGGCATCCCTACCTCGTCCTGGGCGTCCTCTACGTGGTGCAGGGCATGCCCTTCGGCTTCCAGGCCTCGGCTCTCGGGCTCTACCTGCGCAGCGAAGGGGTGTCGCTGACCGCGGTCGGGCTCGCGGGTGCGCTCGCCCTGCCCTGGCTGCTCAAAGCGCTCTGGGCGCCGCTCGTCGACCGCTACGGCTCGGCTCGCTTCGGCCGCCGGCGCTCGTGGATCGTGCCGATGCAGGTCCTGCTCGCGACGACCTGCGCGGTCACGGCGTTCTTTCCGCCGGGAGAGGGTCGCGCGCTCGAGCCGCTGCTGATCGCCGTGCTCCTGATGAACCTCTTCGCCGCGACCCTCGACGTCGCGGTCGACGGGCTCGCGATCGATCTGCTCCGCGACGACGGAGGCGGCGTGCAGCGTTCGCTCGCGCTCGGCAACACGCTGCAGGTCGTCGGCTTCAAGGCCGGCATGTTGATCGGTGGAGGCTTCTTGCTCTGGGCGAGCCGCTGGATCGGTTGGGTCGGCCACTTCGGCACCATGGCCGTCCTCGTGCTCGCGGCGCTCGGGCTGGTGCTCACCGTGCGCGAGCCCCCGCCTCGTCCCTCGCAAGAGGCGCCCGAGAAACTCTCCGCGATCGTCGGTGCGCTCGCGGCCACCGTGAAGCGACCCGGCGCCTGGCTCGTGCTCCTGCTCGTCGCGACCTACAAGACCGGGGAGTCGGTCATCGATCCGATGTTCTCGATGTTCTTGGTCGACGCCGGCTACGAGCGCGAGACGCTCGGGCTCTGGCTCGGCGGCTACGGCATGGGCGCGTCGGTCGCGGGCTCCGTGCTCGGCGGCGTGCTCGCGACCCGCATGGCTCTTCCGACCGCGCTTCTCGCCGTCGGCGCGATTCGCTCCGTGCCCCTCGCGCTCGAACTCGGGCTCGCCGTCGTCGGCGACCCGGGACCGCCCGCAGTGATCGGGGTCTCGCTCGCGGAGCATTTCGGCGGCGGCATGCTCACCACCGTGATGTTCGCGTTCATGATGTGGCGCGTCGATCCGCGGGTCGGGGCGTCGCACTTCACGCTGCTCGCCGCGGTCGAGGTGCTCGGCAAGATGCCGACCTCGCTCGCGTCTGGATGGCTCGCCGAGAAGCTCGGCTACGTCGGCACCTTCGGCGTGGGCGTGAGCCTGTCGCTGCTCTGGCTCGCGCTCGTGGCCGCGACGCGACGACGTGTCTGAAGACCACGCCACGACAGCCGCAGCATCGAGCCGCCCCACCAGCCCCAGATCGCCATCACGCCGATCCCGAAGATCGTCAGCTCACCCCACCACGGCATCCACCAGAGCTGCGCGGCGACCCCGAGGATCGCGCCCCCGACGTTCCACTTCGAAGCCGTGAAGAGCTCGCGCTCGAGCAGCCGCCAGCGCGCCGCGGTGAAGAGCGCGGGGTAGAAGGCGCTCGCGAGCATCGGGTAGTCGGCGACGTTCATCACCGCGACGTGCGGAAAGTGAAAGCACATCAAGCCGAGCACGCAGGCGATCGTCAGCCGCGGGACGAAGAGCGCGACGATCGGGAACGCGTATTCGACGACCAACGTGCCGTAGGTCGCGACGGCGAGCGCCCAGGTCGGCGCCACCGAGCCGAGATCGCCGTAGATCCAGAACGTCTGGGTGCCGCGAAACGCGGCGCTTCGTTCGTCGAACGCGAGGAAGGCCTCGTTGGTCTTGTGAAGCCCGGCGTAGAAGTACGTGACGCAGAGCACCGCCGCGACACCTCGCACTGCGTAGCGATCGACGAACCGCGCGGCGGGCCCTCGTCCTCGGAGGTCGATCAGTCTCCGCCCGCCTTCACGCAACGACGCGCCGAGCCCCCACGCGATCGCGAGCGCCAGCAACGACGCGAGCATCAGCGTCATGTGGTTGCGAATGCGGTAGGGGTACGTGAGGTAGTGCGCGGCGTAGGTGACGATCACCGCCGCGAGCCAAGGCCGCGTGCGCCGAATTGCGAGCCCCAACGTCGCCACCGCGAGCGAGACCGCGATCGCGACGATCGTCCACGGCGGCAGGTGCAAATGCCAGCCGGGCGTGCGCCAATACCGCGCCCACGCATGCGGCGCCCACGGCGTGTCTTCGCCGAGCAACTGCAGCGTGTGACCGAGCAGCGCCATCGGAAGCAGCGTCGCGATCGCGCGAAGGCGTCCGTCGGCGCTCACCTCGCGCATCGGCCGCACGCTCACGGGCCGACCTCCATGTCGGTCTCGTAGAGGCGCACGGGGATCCACGCGTGCGGCGACGAGAGCTCGGGCACACCACAGGCGTCGCTCGTCACGCGGGGTGTCTCCTCGGAGGGGTGGCGGTAGCGAAGTCGTACGCGATGCCCGCGTGCGCAGAGCTGCGCGATCACGGCGCGCATCGCCTCGGTGTTCAGCTCGCGCCGCTCTTGGTTCAGCCACGCGACGAGGTCCCGTTCGTGACCGTCGAGCCGCCCACGTCCCGCCAACCGCGCCACAGATCCGAGCTCATGCGCTGCGGCATGAAGAGGTGGTTGTTCCCGGCGTCGGACCACTCGAGCGACGAAAACATCGCCTGACATGAGTCGTCGCGAAGACCGAAGTACGGAAACGCGTTGTTGATCCCGAGCAAGGTCGCGAGCGCACCGAGCGCCACGCGGGCGCGTGTTCGAAAGGCTTCCCGAGCCGACCGCACGTCCTTCTCCGAGGCGCATGGTAGCAGCGGGACCGTCGGAAGAGACTCTGCATCGGGCACGGGAACGGGCACGGGCATGAGCACGGCATCGGCGCGGCTTCAACCCGAACCTCGCCTCGGGCATGATCGAGGTGGAGGTCCCGATGAGCTTTCCGATCGTCGCCCGGGGTGAGCTTCGATTCTTCGACGGCTGGTCGATGGAGGCCGGCTTGGACGCCTTCCTCGTTCGAAGCGTGGAGTCGCCCGTCAACGTCGAGCACTTCCGTCGCGAGGAGCATTGGCTCTACCTCGACTTCTCGGGCAAAGGCCTGGCCAACGCGTGGGACGGAACGGTCGACGCGCTACGCGCCCTCGCCGCGCATTCGATGGCCGGCAACGGCTTCGACGTCGCGCTCGAGGTCGAGCACGCGAAGCACCTGCAGATTCCGCCAGGCTATCGAATGGACCACACGGATCTGCCACCGCACCACTACCGCTGGGAGCTCTACTTCGCCGCGCGCGACGGCCTGGCCGAACGCCTCGAGGCCTGCGTGAAAGGCGGCCTCGACCTCAAGACGAAGCTCGACGAGCACGGCCACACCGCTCGCGACCTCGCGCGCCTTCACGGGCACCCGGCGATCGAAGAACGGTTGGCTTCCCTCGGCGGTTGAACCTCGAAGCACGAATCCGCTGCACGGATTCGTCCTCTTCCTTCGCTTCCGGGACGCGGCGCCCGTAACCGCCTCCCCCGGTGGCCAGGCCCGATCGGGGGCTGCTCTCAGATCGCGACCACGACGCGCGCGATCACCCAATACGCGGCCAGGCAGCCCGTGCCATAGACCCACGCGAGGCGCGCCCTCTCGTGGAGCGACCACCGCTTCGCGGCCCCGACGACGAGCGCCACCGGCGCCACGAACACGAGCTGGGCGAGCTCGATGCCGACGTGAAACGCGAAGAGCGCCGACACCACGTGTCCCGGCGGCAGTCCTTCCTCGCGCAACACGGCCGCGAAGCCGAGCCCATGCAGGGTGCCGAAGGCGATGGCGACGAGCGTCGGTGCTCGAAAGATCAGCGTCTCGCGTCGCGCCCGGACGAGCTCCGCCGCCAACCACGCGATCGAAAGCGCGATGCACCCCTCGACCGCAGGCACCGAGACCTTCAGGCCTCCGAGCGACGCCGCGGCGAGGGTGATCGCGTGACCGAGCGTGAAGCCCGTCACCGCCAGGACGACCTTTCGCGACGTCCCCGCCACCAGAACGAGCAGCGCGACGAAGAACCAATGATCGGGGCCTTCCGCGAAATGCTTCGCTCCGCTGACGGCGTACTCCGCCCACACCGCGCCTTCCTCCGTCGGGGGCGGAAGCGAAACGCGTGTGTCGCCCGGCGCGGCGACGATCGAAGCCTCGGTCCCGTCGCGACGCTCGATTCGAACCAGCAAGCTCGCCGCGGGGGCGGCCTCGTCCCAAGACACACGCAACGTCGGATCGCCCTCGCAACGCCAGAGCGCGCCCTCACGCGCGCACGGTTCGAGCGCGACGATCGGCCGCGGGACATCGGGCGCCACCCACACACGAAGCTCGAAGCCCTCCTCGTGCTCGACCACGTGCACCGACACCGGACGAACGTCGTGCGCGCGTGCCACGGCGGGAGCCGCGACGAGGAGCAGCAGGAGCCACGTCCTCACTGCAGCTCCTCCGCGACGACCACCTCGTAGCGCTCGAGGATCGCGCCGACCGCCGCTTCGCCGAGCTCGGTATCCACCGCGGCACGAAGGTCGGCCTCCACCTGCGCCCGCACCTCCTCCAGCGCGGGCAAGCGCCCACGCTCGTGCGCCACGACACGCACACAGTGACTTCCGTGCGCCGACGTGAGCGGACCCTGCCAAGTCTCGCCAGGCTCCATCGCGAACACGGCGCCCACGAACGCGCCGCCGAAGGTCGGCTCGAGAAAGCGCCACGTCTGCGACTCGAAACGATCGCCGGCGAAGAATGGCGTCGCGCCCTCGCCTGGCGGACAATGCGCTTCCACGCCCTCGGCGAAAAACGCGTGCTCGAAGGTGACGCGATCCGGCAGGCGATGCTCTTCGCGCGTCGCCTCGTAGTGTGCGCGCAACGACGCGTCGTCGATCGGCGCCGCTTCGCCCGCGAGCCCACGCGCGGAGAGCTCGACGCTCTGCGCGAGGCGACGCCGCGTCACGTAGTCTTCGCGTTCGAGCCCGAGCGCGAGCGCTTCGCGGAAGAGCACCTCTTCGCGCGCGACCTCCAGCGCCAACGCGCGCCGCGCTTCGGGCGAGAGCGCGTCGAGCTCGGACTCGGCACGCACGCGATCGAAACGCCGCGAACGTTCCTGCATCACCCGCAGCACGAGCTCGCGGTCGACGCGCACGACCGTGCGTCCCGACTCTTCCCCACGCGGGAGCACGGCGAAGACCAACGCGCCCACCGCGAAGAAGTGCAGCAAGGGCTCCCGCCACCACGTCATCGCGACGTCGGCTCCCAACCGGGCGGGTAGTACCAGATGGGCGACGACCACGCGCGCTCTTGAATCGTCGGGTTCACGACGTCCGGCCGACAGCAAGGATCGGGCGGCACCGCCGAGGCGTCGCAACCACGGTTCCAACACGCGGGCTCGTTCAACCCGAGGCGCGGATCGCAACACGCGACGTCGACGGGCCGAGAGCCGCTGCAGTCGTACTCCGCGTCGAGGCAGACGCGTGTCGTCCAGCGGCACGTCGGCACCTCGAGCACACGCGCGTAGTAGAACGCGGGACGATCCGCGCGGTGCTCGGGGTCGGTCCACTCCGCGCAGAACGTGGTCTGACCGCCTTCGTTCCGGCAGCTTCGCGCGGGCAGCGCCGCGCCGTCGGTCGGATCGCCCGCCACGGTGAGCACCCGAACCTGCAGCTGGTCTGCGTCGTCGAGCCAACCCTTGATGACCTCGACGCGTTGCAGACGCGCACCCGGAAACGCGACGGTGCCGGGATCGAAGACGGCCGACACCGCGAACCTCGGCGTCGCGCCTTCGCGAGGCGCGCCGAGCGTGGCGCCCATCGGAACGCCTCGTTCGTAGCCCACCCGTGCGCGCTCCCTCTCGTCGAGGCCGCACCAATCGGGTCCGAAAGGCCGCCATCCGCCGAAGAAACGCACCGGGATTCGTGGTCCGGAGGTGCCGAAGGTCTCGCGCCGCCGGAGCGATCGGAAGAGCGCCTCGCGGCCGTTCTCTTCCGCCCACACGCCCGCGAGACCGCCGCCGCCGAAGTAGATGCGGTCGGGAAAGATCGCGTCGCCGTTCACGCCGACCTCTCCCGCGCCACCGCCTCCGACGAACTGACCCTCGTTGACGTTGCCGGGCAGTCCGAGGTGGTTGTCCGTGGCGGCGATCACGCCGTAGCCGAACACGTTCACGCCGCGATCGCGCTGCATGCGAAGGCCCGCTCCGAACGCGTCTCGCAGGAAGTCGCGCGACTGCAGGTGGTCGATGCGGTCGACTTTGGCGGACTCGAGGTTGTCGTAGGGTACGAGCTCGAAGTCGCAGGCCTCGTCGCCGGCGAGCGTGCCGGGGAGGCATTCGCTCGCGCCTTTGTGTTGGAAGATCTCGAAGAGGCGCTCGAGCGCCTCGCGGCGACGAAGGTCCTCGTCGGTCCAAGGCTCACGGCGTCCCGCCGTCTCGCGAAACATCATCCCCGACGCGAGGTTCGAGTTGTGTGGGATGACGACCGCGTCGCAGCCCGAGTCGCCCTCGCGGCACTCGTCTTGGAGCTGCTGCCAGAACACCCGCAGGTCGTTGGTGCTGAAGTAGTCGATCGGCCGCTCCGGCACGATGCCGTTTCGGAAGATCACGTTGCGGTGGAGGTTGTGCACCTTCGAGAGCGCGCGGCCGAAGGGGTTGGCCGTGTACTCGTAGCCGACGAAGGTCGTGAATCGGCACGCTTCGGTGCGGTCGACGTGCCGCTTTGCGGCGTTGCGCGTCTCGGCCCACAGGTCGCGAAGCGCCGCCTCGCAGTGTCGGTTGTCCCGACCGCACGCGGGATGCCGCGCGAGCCGTCGCCCCCGCTGCGCGGTCTGCATGTTCAAGAGCCCGAACGCCACGCGCCCTCCGCTGCGGAACATGCGGCAACCACGGTTCGCATACGCCGGCGACGTCGGGTCCCCGCACGCGCCGACGAAGCCGAGAAACTCCGCGTGATCGGTGACCGCCGCGAAGTCGAGCGGGCGGTCGAGCTGGGCGCTGCGGGTCGGGCGTCCGTCTTCGTCCATCGGCGGGATGGCGACACGCTCCCCCTTCGCGAAGCGGTACGCGTCGTCGGGCGAGCCGCGGGTGCCTTCGAGGTTCGCGTCGAGCGAGAAGCGTGTGTGTACGTGAAGCTCGCCGAAGTAGGGACGACGGGTCGCCTCGAAGTCCGCGCAATGGCCGAAGGGCTCGAGGTTCGGGCTCGGGAGCAGCGCGACGTCGCGCGGCGACCCGAGGTCGGGCCGCTCGACGCCGTCGCGCCCGCCGCACGCGACGAGCCACGCCAGCACGAACCAAGCTCTCCCCATGCGACGTTGGTACGCGTCCCACGCTCACGGGACAATGCTCGTGTGCGATGCGAACGCGACTCCGGATCGTAGGCGCTCGCCCCCGCGTGTTCTCACGCGAGAACGTGAAGCGCGCGCGGTCGAGGGGCCGCACGACGCGGCCCGAGCTGACGCGCGACGTCGTCTTCGAGGCGCCGACGTGCCCAACGATGAATGGGCACGAAGACCTGCGAGAACACCCGGTCGCGAGCGAGCGCGTCGGCCTGGAAGTCGAGCAACGCCTCGCGGTCGCGCGGGTCGAAGGTGAGGATGCCGTCGTAGAAGAGACCCGCGTGCAGTGCGACGCGCTCTTGCATCAGCTCGCGGTTGAAGCGGCGGTACCACGCGCCGACCTCGCTGCAGCACATCGTCGCGTGGCGCCAATAGGGCTGCGACGAGCGGCCGTCGTTCGCGAGCTCGATGCCGTAGTGCACGCGGCTCTCCGGCTGCAGGATCGGCACGTACTCGACGCGCGCGTTGAAGGGAGCGGGATAATAGAAGTCGGGCGGTGAGTCCTTGAGGAACGCGAGCGTGTTCAGCAACGAACCTTCGGTCTCGCCCGGGTAGCCGAGGATCACGGTGACCGCGGTCGTGATGCCGACCTCGCGGCAGTTCCGAAGCGCGCGGGCGTTCTTCTCGACCGTGTTCCGCTTGTTCATGTGGTCGAGCTGACCTTGGTCGCCCGACTCGATGCCGATCTGCACCTCGACGCAACCGGCGGCCTTCATGAGCTCGACGGTGTCGCGGTCCGCGAGGTCGTCCGAGCGCGCGTAGCAGAGCCACTTCAGGCCGACCTTTCGGTCGATGAGCTTCTCGCAGAGCGAGACGAGCCGCCGCTTCGGCATCGTGAAGAGGCTGTCGAGGCACGAGATGTATTCCGCGCCCGCGTCGGCGTAACGCTGCCAGTCGTCGGCGATGCGATCGGCGGACTTCGTACGGAACTTCGTGTCGTCGAAGAGGAAGGGGTAGTTGCAGAAGCCGCAACGGTACGGGCAGCCGCGCACCGACTCGTAGTGCACCATGCGAAAGCGGCGACCGTGCGCGCGCTCGGCGAGGCTCCAATCGGGCGTGGGCAGGAAGTCGAGATCCTTCGTCGACGGCACGCCGCCGTAGAGCACGAGGTTGCCGTTCTTCTCGATCACGCGCCCTTCGGGCGGCGGCACGAGCTCACGAAACCCGCTTCGCATCCACGCGGCGAGCGATGGCACGAGCATCTCGCCGTAGCCGACCGCGAGCACGTCGAGGCAAGGATGTCCCGGCCACTCGTGGTGCAGGATGCCGGCGAGCGCGCCTCCCACGACGACGCGGTTGTGCGGTCGCTTCAGCATGCGGAGGAGCGGGTCGAGCTCGCTCAGATCGCGGAGCAAGGTGCTCGACGCAAAGACGACGTCGTGCGCGCGCAGGAGCTCGTCCCGGAGCGCGTCGTCGGACGCGATCTCGGCGAAGGTCGTGACCGAAGCCTCGAGGCCCTCCTGCGCGAGCGCAGTGAGCAACACGACCTCCGTGAGCTCGGGCGAGTCGAGGTCGAGCGAGCGGTCGAAGAAACGCTCGACCGCGCCGCGGTAGGGCGCACGTCGAAACGCGAGCGATCGGCGGTGCTTGCCGAGGACCAGCATCTCCTCGAGCCCGAGCAGCTTCACCTGCACGTCGAGCCACGCACCGCTCGACGCGCGAACCGCGGCGGCCTGGCGACGTAGGACCTGCACCAAGCTCTTGTCGCGAACCGAGAGAAGACCTCCCGTGACGAGCAACACGCGGGGAGAAGCAGAAGAAAGCGACACGACGACCTCGGCCGCGAGACCCCACTCGCGACCCGTCAGCTTGGGCCGAGCGAAGCCCTCGCGCGAGCGCGTTCGTTCGGAAAAGGCAGCACGAGCAACGCGATCAGGAGCCAGAGCTGAACCGTTCCCGCGAGCTGCGCCTCGCGAAGCCACGGTGGAAACGAGTCCCAACTCACGGAGGCGACGACGTAGATTCCAGTCGCCGCGACGGTCGCCAGCGCGAGGGGGAAGCGCAGGCGACCCGCCAAGGCGAGCAGGAGCCACGCGCCGCCGTGCGCGAGGTAACGCTCGTGCACGCCGGTGAGCAGGACGGCCATCGCGAGGTGCGTGGCGCCCGCGTGAAGCACGACCGCGGCAGGCGCGAAGCGAGTGCGAACGAGCCGCCACGCGAGCACGAGCTGCGCGCCGAAGAACGCGAGCCAGCCGAGCGCTTGCGCGTCGAAGGGACCCAGCGAGATCGACGCGGCCGGCATCGAAGCGTCCGACGCGAAGAGCGCCCACACGCTCGCCCCGTGGTGCGCGAGCGTCGCGCCGTGGTCGGAGCCACCGCCGAAGAGCACGAACGCGAGGTGCGAGTGCCACCCCTCGGGCAGCACGAGGAAGAGCTCGGGAAGCAGCACGAGCGCGGCGACGCCGAGGGCGGTCGCGAACCAGACGCGCAGCGGCGGACGACGCGCGAGCCAGACCAGCGCGATTGTGGGGAAAGAGAAGAGCGCGAGCTGCTTGGTGAGCAGCGCGACGGTGAGCAAGAGCGTGGCCGCGGCGAGCGCCCAACCCGTGCCCGTGTCCGTGTCCGTGTCCGTGTCCGTGTCCGTGTCCGTGTCCGTGTCCGTGCCCGTGCCCGTGCCCGTGTCCGTGTCCGTCGGTGTCCGTGTCGGTGTCCGTGTCGGTGTCGGTGTCCGTGTCCGTGTCCGTGTCCGTGTCCGTGTCGGTGTCCGTGTCGGTGTCGGTGTCCGTGTCCGTGTCGGTGTCCGTGTCCGTGTCCGTGTCCGTGTCCGTGTCCGTGCCCGTGCGTGGCGCGCAGCGCCGACTCTGTCTCAGCCTCGGAGGCAGCGAAGCGGAGGTGGCGCGAAGCGCGGACCGTCCCCGTCTCCGTCTCCGCCCCCGTCCCCCTCGAACGACCCACCACGACCGCCCAAGCGACCGTCATCCCCAACGTCCCCCACACGTCGATCTGCCCGAAGAAGCTCCCTCCCGGCGCCACCGCCACCGCCCACGCGACGAGCGCCACGACCTGCGGCGACCTCGCCCCGATCCGCCGCGCCAACCCCGCGAGCGCGAGCGCCGTGAGCCCCTCGGCGAGTGCCAAGCTCAGCTTCAACCCCCACCGGTACGTCTCGAAGGGCAAGTCCCCGAACGACTCCGGCAAACACACGAAACCCACCCCGACCACCGGGTAGTTCACCCCAGGCCCGTCGCGGTAGAACGCACCTTCGCGCACCGCCGCGCACCACGCGTCGAAGAACGCGACGTCGCCCCGATGTCCGAGCTCCGCGTGCCACGGCACCAGCAAGAGCGGCAACGCGAACGCCAGCGTCGCGAAGGCCCAACGCGGCAGCTCGAAGGGCAAGCGCACGGCGCAGTCGTACCGCGAGCACACGTACGCGCGAAAGCACGGCGAATCGAAGCGGCGATTCACGAGGGCGACCGCGAACCGCTCGTCGGGTTTTGTTCGCCGTCGCCGTGAGGCGTACTCTTCGGGAGTGCGCGCGACGCCGACCTCGAAGCTCGTTTGGTTCACGCCAGCGGGCGCTCTCGGTGTGCTCGCTCCGCTGCTCTTGCTCGCTCCCGCAAGCGCTTGGGCCCAGGACGACACCTGCCTGTCGAGCACGCCGTCCGGGAGCGTGATCGACGCGAGGCTCGGTTCCGGGGAGCGGGTCTCGATACGGACGGCGTTCGACGCGCGCATCGACGGCGCGCGCGCGAGGCTGACGATTCCTTCGCTCGGGTTGGAGGCGACGGCCTCCGTGAGGGACGTGGAGTTCGTGATGCTCGAGACCGTCGAGGCATCGCCCGGTGTGTGGCTGGTCGCGGGAACGAACGTGGTGGTGCGCTCGGTGGGCGCGCGAACGGCCGTGGTCGAAGCGCGAAGCCTTCACGTCACGCTGGGACGGCTGCGAGTCCCGAGAAACACGCTCGCGCTGGTGGGCGCCCCAGGAACGGAGGGCTGCGCGGCGTCCGGGGCGCCGCCGCCCGCTTGGACCACGAGCGAAGAGGAACGGGCCCGCGGGACCGCGAGGGTGATCCGCCGCGACACCACGGTGCGAGACGCGGGCGGAGCGGCGCGCGTGCAGGTGCGCGGCGGTGCGCCCGTCGTGCGCGTCGAGGAACGCGAAGGCCACGCACGCGTGATCGTGTCGGATGGCGGCGTGCGGGTGCTCGGGTGGCTCGCGTCCTCAGAGCTCGTCGCGCCCACGCCGCGCAGCGGTGGCGCGGGTGTGGGGGACGGGCGGATCGGGCTGGGCTGTCTCCGCGGCGAGGCAGGGGTGCGGAGCCACGTGCTCCCCGCGTCGGCGGTCCTGAGGCGGCGTCCGGGCGGAGGGCCGTCGGTCGAGCTCCCCGCCGGGACCACGCTGCTCCTCGGCACGACACTCCGGGGCCACGTCGCCGTCATCGAGGCGCTCGGAGTGCGGCGCATCCCGAACGATTGCGATCGCGTCGAGCCGACGGGTCTCGGGTGGATCGCGCTCGACGCCCTTTGAGATCGCCGCGACGCACCACTCGCTGGCCCCCAGACCTTCACGTCGAACGCGCACCGTCGAGACCTCGCAGGTTCACCCTCGGCGCGTGCTCGCCCGTACCTGCGGCCCAACTCCGGCGCGTGTCCGCATGAAGCGTCCAACGAACGTCGAGCCCCCCATTCCCTACGAGAGAGAACACGCGGCTCGGTCGCCGGCGCCGACCGACATGGTCAGCCGCGACCACGACCCGCAGCGGCCGCGCCGAGGTGGCGCGAAGGTCGCGCGGGAACGTGATCCCACTGGGCCAGCGCGATCGAGACGATCACGCCGACCACGACACGCGGCTCGCCTCGATCGACGCGGGGAAGGCCGTCAAAACGTGCACTGGCCCGCCTGCGCGCCCGACGTCACGCAACGCAGGCTCGGATCGATCTGCTGGCAGAAGAAGTCGCCCCCGAGAAGGTCGCAGCGCGGCGCGCACACGTTGAAGAGGCCCGTGTAGCAAACCTGCGGGAGCGTCCCGACCCCGACGCAGTCCGCGTTGCTGAAGCAACGGCACGCGAAGACGTCGACGAAGCCGTCGCCGTCGTCGTCCCGCCCGTCGCAACACTCGGCGCCGAAGGGGTTGCAGTCCGAGTCGTCGCAGTCGATGCGTCCGTCGATGTCGTCGTCGCGACCGTTCGTGCACATCGCCGGCCCGATCTCGCCGCGCGGCGTCATGAAGCACGACGGGTCACGCGCGCACTCCGGGTCCGCGCAATCCGGCGAACCGTCGCAGTCGTCGTCGAGCCCGTTGGTGCACACCTCCGGACGGCACTCACGGCACGCGTCGGTGTCGGCGCACTCGCTGTCCGCGCAGTCGACGGCTCCGTCGCAGTCGTCGTCGTTGCCGTTGACGCAGCTCGTCTCCGTCGGCTGACAGATCGGTCGACATGCCGGGGTGCTCGCGCAGTCCGGGTCCGCGCAATCGACGAGCCCGTCGCAGTCCTCGTCGAAGGGAATGTCGCAGCGCTCCGGCACGCAGAAGCTGCAGATCGGACGACCCGCGCAATCCGGGTCCGCGCAGTCGACGATGCCGTCGCAGTCGTCGTCGCGGCCGTTGCGGCACTCCTCCGCCACACACTCCCCGAAGCACACGGGCTCCATCGCGCAGCGCGGGTCGTCGCAATCCGCGAGCCCGTTGCAGTCGTCGTCGATCGCGTTGTTGCAGAGCTCGAAGGGCGCGCAGACCGAGCACACCGTCGTACCCGCGCACTCCGAGTCACGGCAATCGACCTGTCCGTCGCAGTCGTCGTCAGCGCCGTTGCGGCATTGCTCGGGACGCGGAACGCAGCACTCGGTCGAGCCGCTGCAGTCCGAGTCGGCGCAATCCGCGAGGCCGTCGCAATCGTCGTCGCGGCCGTTCCCGCACGACTCGGGCGAAGGTGTGCAGCAGATCGGCGACGAAGAACACTCCGTGTCCGAGCAGTCGATGCGACCGTCGCAGTCGTCGTCGAGGCGGTTGCCGCAACGCTCCGGCCCGGTCGGGACACAGCAACTCGGCTCGTCGACGCAGTCCGGGTCGTCGCAATCCAGACGTCCGTCGCAGTCGTCGTCGCTGCCGTTGAAGCATTGCTCCGGCCCCGTCGGTCGGCAGCACGTCATGTCGGCCGAACAATCCGGGTCCGCGCAGTCGCGAAGCCCGTCGCAGTCGTCGTCGGCCCCGTTGCGGCAGTTGCGCTCACGATCCGTGCAGACGCCGCACGAAGGATCGAAGCGGCAATCCGGATCGTCGCAGTCGACGAAGCCGTCGCAGTCTTCGTCCCGCCCGCCGACGCAGAGCGACTCGAAGGGCTCGCAGACGTCGCATCCCGGAACCCCACGGCAATCCGGGTCCTCGCAGTCGAAGAGCCCGTCGCAGTCCTCGTCACGCATGTCGAAGCACGAACGCTCGAAGGGCTCGCACATCGCGCACTCGCGGCGACCTCGGCAGTCCGGGTCGGCGCAGTCGAAGAGGCCGTCGCAGTCCTCGTCGAAGCCGTCACGGCACATGACCTCGCTGGGCAGACACTCGAAGCACTCGGGCGAGCCCACGCAGTCCGGGTCCCCGCAATCGAAGAGCCCATCGCAGTCGTCGTCGCGACGGTTGCCGCACGAGAGCTCGAAGGGCGCGCAATCCCCGCAGCGCGGATCGGCGCGACAGTCCGAGTCTCGGCAATCGACGAGCCCGTCGCAGTCTTCGTCGAAGCCGTTGAAGCAGTCGACCTCGAACTCCGTGCACATCTCGCACTCGGGTCGGCCGCGGCAGTCCGGATCGCCGCAGTCGAAGAGCCCGTCGCAGTCGTCGTCGCGCCCGTCGCGGCAGAAGCGCTCGAAGCGACCGATCGGCTCGCAGAAGCACTGGTCCGCGCAGAACATGTCGTCGCAATCGACCAGCCCGTTGCAGTCGTCGTCGCGGCCGTCGAAACACTCGACCTCGATCGGCGCGGTCGGCGTGCACTCGCAGAAGGGCCGACAGGCGAAGTCGTCGCAATCGACGAAGCCGTTGCAGTCGTCGTCGATGCCGTTGAAGCACGTGTCGACGGAGGACCCTTCCCGGAGGAAGACCCCACCGTCACCGCCGCACCCCCCGCAGAAGGGATCGCGGAAGCACGAAGGGTCGCGGCAGTCGATCAATCCGTCGCAATCGTCGTCGACGCCGTTGCGGCAGTTCTCTCCGAGCGGGCCCGCGTCGATGCCGCCGCGCGAGACACACGAACGGGAGCGCTCGTCGCAGAACTCGACCGTGCACGCGTTGCCGTCGTCGCAGAGCACCGGACGACCGGGAATGCAGCCGCGGGGTGAGCAGAGCTCCGCGCCGTTGCAGAAGCTTCCGTCTTGGCAGCGCACGTTCACCGGAATCGAAGTGCAACCGCCCGCCGCCTCGCTGCACTCGTCTTGCGTGCACGAGACACCGTCGTCGCAGCGCGGGGGAGCGCCGCCTTGGCAGAGCCCGTCGATGCACGCCTCGACGCCGTTGCACACGAAGCCGTCGTCGCACTCGAAGTCGCTCCCGCAGCGCACACGCTCGCAGCCGCCGAAGGTGCAGACCTCGCCCGGCGCGCAGAGCGACGAGTCGGGCACGGACTCGCACGACGCGCTGACCTCGCTGCAGCGCTCGACCGTGCACGCGACGCCGTCGTCGCAGAAGATCGGCCCGCCGGAGATGCAGCGGCCGCCCAGGCATCGCTCCTCGCCGTTGCAGACGAGCCCATCGTTGCAGTCGAAGTCGCTCAGGCACTCGGGCACGTCGCCGTCGGGAGGCGGCGGCGGGATGTCGCCGTCGAAGCCCGCGTCGAAGCCTCCGTCACGCCGAGGCGAGCCGTCGGAGAAGGTGTCGAGCGAGGTGCGGCCGCAGGCGGCCAACCCCAGCAGCGCCACCCCGATCACGACGCGGTTCACGAGCCCGTTGTGCATGTCCATCCCCATCCGGCGCCCGAGGGCGCCTCGTCGTTCGTGGCCGCTGCCGCCACGATCCGTCTGCCGATCTTCGTCGCGATCGGCGCCGTCGATTTTCGCCCTCGAGGGCAGGGAAAACGGCCGGCGTGGGTGCCGGTTCGATTCCGATTCGTTCCCCGGTCCCGTTCGACCGGTCCACGGCTCCCTCGCCGTGGCGTCCACCGCCGAGGGTGGTGCTTCGAAATCCTGCGCCTCGGCGTCCGCCTCGCACGCACGATTCCGCTTCGAGTCCCATTCATTCTGCGGGAGAAGCCCGCCAGATCCCAAGAAGCGGCAGGCGGCGCCCGACATGGCGCAGCCTGACCCAGGGGCGCAGCGAAATGGCAAGGTGCGTGCCGCAGCGCCTTGCCGCGGCTCCCCATCCGTGGGCGCCGACGGAACCGTGACGACCCTCACGCATTTTCCCGGCGCGGACCGGAATGCGGCGCGATTTCGAACGTTCGCGAGGCCGTTCGGCCGGTCCTTCCACGGCGGGGTCCGGACGTTGACACCGCGACACACCCGACTAGAACCGCACGCGCTCCGGAGGGGGGCGTAGGACCTTCCGTTGGCAGCCGGCACCCCAGAGTGCTGACGCGCCAGACGACCCTCCTCGAGCGGGGAGCGAAAGAGGCATCGCGATGAGCGACCTGATGATCGAAGCCCGGGACCTGACCAAACAATACGGCCCGGCGACAGCCCTCAAGGACGTGAGCTTCGAGGTCCGCAAAGGCGAGGTCCTCGGGTTCCTCGGCCCGAACGGCGCCGGCAAGACCACGACCATGAAGATCCTGACCTGCTTCATCGCGCCGACGACCGGCTCGGCGAAGGTGAACGGGGCGGACATCTTCGAAGACCCGATGGCGGTCCGAAAGTCGATCGGGTACCTGCCCGAGTCGACGCCGCTCTACACCGAGATGCTCGTGCTCGAGTACCTCGATTCGCGGCGAAGATGCGCGGCTTCAAGGGCGAAGAGGCCCGCAAGCGCATCAAGAAGGCGGTCGAACAGACGAGCCTCGGCGACGTGATCGCCAAGGAGATTCGCGCGCTCTCGAAGGGCTTCCGGCAGCGCGTCGGTCTCGCCCAAGCGCTCGTGCACGAGCCGCCGGTGCTCATCCTCGACGAGCCGATGAGCGGCCTCGACCCGAACCAGGCGGCCGAGATTCGCGACCTCATCCGCGACATCGGTCGCGAGCGCACGGTCATCCTCTCGACGCACGACCTCGGCGAGGTGCAGGTCACGTGTGACCGCGTGCTCATCATCGCCAAGGGCCGTCTCGTCGCCGACGACACGCCCGAAGAGCTTCGCGATCGCGCGGGCAAGGCGAGCTACCAGATCACGCTCAAGGAAGACGCCGACAAGCGCGGCGAGCATTCGAGCTTCGCGGCCTACGCGCAGAGCGTGCTCTCGAAGCTCCCGAGCGTGGCCTCCGCCCGCCTCCGCGACGCGGAAGCCAAGGGCGAGGTGATCTTCGCGGTGACGCCGAAGGACTCGGCCGACCTTCGCAGCGAGCTCTTCCAGTTCGCGGTGAAGAACGAGCTCACGCTCCTCGGCCTCGAGAAGAAGAGCGAAGGCCTCGACAAGGTCTTCCGCGATCTCACGACCGGCGACACCAGCGGTGCCGTCGCGTCCACCAAGAGCAAGCGCGATCAGAAGATCGAAGAAGCGCGCGACAAGAAGAAGGCGCGCGACGCCGCCAAGGGCGCAGAGGGAGACGCGTGATGCACAACGTCCGCACCATCGCGGGACGTCAGTTCCGCAGCTATTTCAACGGGCCGATCGCCTACGTCGTCATCGGCGTCATGCTGCTCGTCCTCGGCTTCCTGTTCTGGGAGACCTTCTTCCTCTTCGGGAAGGCGACGATGCGCGAGATGTTCCGCTACGCGTCGCTCATCAACTACTTCGCGTTGCCGGCGCTCACGATGGGCCTGCTCGCCGAAGAGAAGCGCACCGGCACCATCGAGCTGCTCATCACGATGCCCGTCACGGACGCGCAGGTGATCTGGGGCAAGTTCCTCGGCGTGCTCGGGCTCTACCTCGTGATGCTCGCGCTCACGATCCCCTACTGCTTCAGCGTCGCGAGCCTCGGAAACCTCGACTGGGGTCCGGTCTTCGCCGGCTACTTCGGCATGTTCCTGCAGGGCTCGGCGATCCTCGGCATCGGGCTGATGATGTCGAGCTTCACCGACAACCAAATCGTCGCCTTCTTCGGCACGCTGGCCTGCTCGGTCGCCTTCTTCCTCGTCGACAAGTTCCTGCCCTTCATGCCAGCGGGTGCGGCGAACTTCTTCGAAGCGCTGAGCTTCGACGCGCACTTCGAATCGATGCGGCGCGGCGTGCTCGCCTTCCGTGACGTCCTCTTCTTCGCGACCGTGTCCGTCCTGACGCTGATGGTCGCTTACCGCTCTCTCGAGAGCCGCCGCTGGAGCTGAGCCATGGCCACGCAAAAGCGTCCCAACCTCGCCGCCTCTTCCGTTTCCATCCTCGTGCTGGTCGCGGGCGCCCTCGTCGCGCTCAACGTGATCGCCGGGTACACCAACGTCGGCCGCATCGACCTGACGGCGAACCGCCTCTGGTCGCTCTCGGACGGCAGCCGTGATCTGGTCTCCGACCTCGGCGACCGCATGGAGATCACGGCCTACTTCACCGAGAACCTGCCGCCGCCCTTCAACAGCACCGAGCAATACGTCCGCGACATCCTGGACGAGTACTCGGCCGCGTCCGGTGGCAAGGTCGTCGTCCGCTTCGTCAACCCCGACGAGGACGAAGAGCGCGAAGCCGCGGAGGCCGACGGCATCCAGCGCGTCGCCCACCAGAAGATCGAGAACGACGCCGTCTCGGTGGTCGAGGGCTACCGCGGCCTCGTGATCCGCTACCTCGGTGAGACCAAGACGATCCCGGTCATCCAGGATCCGACGGGTCTCGAGTACACGATCACGATGGCGATCAAGGAGCTCGTCGGGGAGAAGACCACGGTCGGCATCCTGACCGGCCACGAGGGCCCGACGCTCGCCGAAGGTCTCTCGGCGCTTCGCGACTCGCTGCCGACCTACGAGCTCGAAGAGGTCTCGGCCACGAGCCCGATCGACGCGAGCCGCATCAAGGCGCTGCTCATCGTCACGCCCGGCAACGAGATCACCGAGGCCGAGCTTCGGAACATCGACCAATACGTGATGAACGGCGGCTCGCTCGGCATCTTCGGCGGCGGGCTCACGCTCGACATTCAAAGCCAAGAGCCGAGCGCGACCACGGTCAGCTCGGGTCTGAACGCGATGCTCTCGCGTTGGGGCGTGGAGCTTCGCTCGGACGTCGCCCTCGACTTCCAGTGCAGCCGCGCGCCGATGGCCGGCCCGATGGGCATGCAGGTCGCCGTGCCTTACCCGCCCGTCGCGATCCTGACCTTCGACGAAGCCGCGATGGAGCACCCCGCGCTCTTCCGCATTCCGACCGCGGTCTGGCCCTTCAGCTCGACCCTCGCGCTGACCACGGCCCCCGAAGGCGTGAACGTCGAGGTGCTCGGTCGCACGAGCGAGAACTCGTGGCGCGACAC
This sequence comes from Sandaracinus sp., assembly GCA_020633125.1. GTDB lineage: Bacteria > Myxococcota_A > Polyangia > Polyangiales > Houyiibacteriaceae > JACKEH01. The sequence goes on from JACKEH010000001.1 coordinate 123,598, forward strand.
CGCCGCAGCCGTGCAGCTTCGCCCGCGTCACCCCCGCGAGTGGCGCCCGAACGGCGACCTCGGTCCCTTCCCGGTCCTCGCCGCGATCTCCGGTGAGCTTCCGAGCGCCTTCGCGGGCGGTCAGAGCTCGAGCGAGAACGCGGGTCGCACCTCGAGCGAAGGCGACGTCCGCGTGCTCGTGAGCGGCACCGGCGCGTTCCTCCGCGACGAGTTCATCCCGCAGGCGGGCCCGGACGGGCAGCGTCAGCTCAGCGGTGGCCTCGCGTTCGCGCTCAACGCGATCGACTGGCTCGCGGCCGACGACGACCTCATCGCGATTCGCGCGAAGAACGTCGAGGACCCGGCGCTCGAGATTCCCGCCGCCGTCTCGCAGGCCGAAGACGCCGCGCTCGAGGCCGAAGAGCAGGCCATGGGCGCCGCGCAAGAGGGCGACCAGGCCGGCACCGAGAACGCGATCGCGGAGCGAGAGGCCGCGCTCGAGGAGCGCAAGGAAGCGCTCAAGGCGTGGGACTCCCGCAAGTCGCGCTACCGCTGGCTCAACACGTTGGGCATTCCCTTCGCGCTCGGGCTCTTCGGCGTGCTCCGTTGGCGCGCGCGAAACGCTCGCCGCAAGAACATGAAGCTCTGAGGAAACGACCATGAACCAGCAAACCAAGATGGTGGCTGCGCTCGTCGCGTTCTTCGTCCTCGCCGGCGGCGCGACCTACGTGATCGTGAAGCGCTCGGGCGAAGAAGAGACGCAGGTCGCCGATCAGAACCTGCCGACGCTTCCCGAGGTCGACCGCGACGCGATCACGGAGCTCACGGTGACGCGCCCCGCGCAAGAAGAGGGCGGCTCGCCGGAGACGGTGAAGCTCGTCAAGCGTGGCGAGACGTGGTTCGTCGTCGAGCCGATCGAGGCCGAGGCCGACAGCAGCGCCGTGGACACCGCGCTCTCGCGTCTGGCGGAGCTCGAGCTCACGGGCATCGCGGCGACCAACCCGGACAACCACGAGCGTCTCGAGGTCTCGGACGACAAGGCGATCCTCGTCACGGCCAAGGCCGGCGACGAGACCGTCATCACGCTTCGCATCGGCGCGTACCGCGGCCGCTCGACGATGGCGCGCCTCGAAGGCGACGACCGGGTCCTCGCGCTTCGCGGCAGCATCAAGTTCGCCTTCAACAAGGCGCTCAAGGACTGGCGCAACAAGAAGATCCTCGACGAGGCGCCGGAAGAGGTCGTGGCGATTCGCTTCGAGAACACCAACGGCGCGTTCTCGTTCCTTCGGGGCGGCGAAGGCGCGTGGACGCAGGCCGAAGGGGAGACGCCGATCGAGCGCTTCGGCAGCACCCGCGTGCAGAGCCTCGTGTCGAGTCTCGCGAACATGCGCGCGGTGGACTTCGCGGCCGCCGACGTCGATCACTCGGCCGCGGGCTTCGACGAGCCGACCGGCACCGTGACGCTCGAGATTCGCGAAGGCGAAGCGCCGGCGCCCGAGCCCGCCGAAGAAGGCGCCGAGCCGGCTCCGGCTCCGGCCGCGCCGACGCGCACCGTGCGTCTGCAGATCGGCGGCTCGCGCGAAGGCAACGAGCACTACGTGCGCGTCGAGGGCGACGAGACGATCTACGTCGTCTCGCAATACCTCGCCGACCGTGCGCGCCCCGCGATGGACGCGTTCCAAGAGGCGGAGCCCGGCTCGGAGCCGGAGCCGCCGCCCGAGATGCCCCCGGGCCTCGGGGGTCCGGGCGGAGGGCTCGGTGGACCCGGTGGCGGGCAGATCCCGCCGGAGCTGATGGAGCAGATTCAGCGTCAGCTCCAGGCCGCGTCGATGATGTGATCGCGCGTCGCTTTCGAAGAAGCCCCTGCCTCGGCGGGGGCTTTTTCGTTTCGTCGGCGGCCCGACGTGAGGACTCCCCGTGCGCGTGCACACGCGCGACTCCGCGTGCACGTTCTCGTTGCTCGGTCCTCGGAGGCGGGGTGGTAGCCTGCCTCGGTGCTTTCGGACGCCACGCTGGAGAGCCTCCGTCGCGCGGCACGAGGCCTTCACGCCGTGACCGTGGAGCGGGGCGACGCCGGCGCGTGGGGCTTTCTCTCGCGGGTCGACGAATCGCAGCTCGTCGTGTCCCCGACCGCCGCCACGTCGTTGGCGGGTCTTCGCGGCACGTGGATGCTCGCAGACGCGCACGGGCGATGGGCGGTGCGGGCGTACGACGCACGTCCGCTCGGAGACGACACCCTCGCCTTTTCGCTCTCCTCCCTTCATTGGCACCCGACGGCCGTCACGTCCGAACGTCCGAAGGACCTGAGCTCGCTCTTGCTCGCGTGCCCGGTGGGCGCGCTCGACCTACAGGTCTTCCCCGTCGTCGAGCTCACGGCCTCCTCGTGCGTCATCGAGGCCACCACGCCGCTCCCGGAGGGACACGCCCTTCCCTACGTCGAGCTCGTCGGCGACCTGGGTGTGCTACGCCGAGCGCGCGCGCGGGTGGGCCACGTTCGTCCGTGGTGGAGCGAGCGCGGTTCGGCGCGTTTTCGGATGCGTTGCGAGCTCGAACCGCGTGGTCCGGAGCCGAGCACGTGGGAGTACGACGTCGTCGACGAGCCGCACCTGGTCGACCACGTGTTGGAGCTGGCGGCGTCGCTCGGAAGGCCCGTCCGAATCGACGGGGGGCGGTCGACACGCTTCGAGGAGGTGACCTCGGACGAGCTCGTGATCGAAGACGAGCTCGCGCTGGGACGAACGCTCACCCTCGGTTTCGAGCTCTTCGGACTGCTCTACGAGCTCGTGGTGCGCGTACGCGCACCGCGGCGCCTCACCCGCCCGCTGGTGCTTCGACGCCGACGCTTCCGCAGCGAAGCGCGAGCGTCGGTCGACCCGTCCATCCGGCTCCACGTGGCGTTCCGCCATCCCGTCGACGACACACCGCAACATCTCCCCGTCGTCGACCTGAGCCAGGGCGGCATCGGATTTCAGTCGCGCGACGTGCTGCTCTGGGAGGGTCTGCCGATACGCGAGGCAGCGCTCCTCCACCGCGATCAACGAATCGATCTGGGCTCGATCGAGATTCGGGGGCTCTCGGCCGATCGCGCGCACGCTCGCATCGTCGACGACCGCGCGCTGCACGACGTTCGCTTCGGTCACCTCGTCGCGCATCTGAGGCACCCCGACCTCGCACCTCACGACGGTTCGACCTTCGACGCCCAAGTGGCGCTGTACCGCGAGGCCGGGTTGGTGATGCCCTACATGGCGCGGCGGTTGGACCTCACGGCGTCGCGCGCCCAGCACGCCTGGCGCGTGGCGCACGCGGAGGCGCCCGACCTCGCCTTTTCGTTCGCCCGTTACGAAGAGCAAGAGGCGGTGGCGAGCGTCAGCGCGATCCAGGCGTGGGACCGAACGTGGTTGGCGCAGCACCTGGCCGCCCGACGAAACCGACGCGGTTGCTCGCCCGGCGAGCTCTTCATCGCGGCCCTCGACCACCTCGTGTTGCGCCCGGATTGTCGACGCATGGTGTTCTTCACCACGGTGGCGAACGCGAAGATGAACGGGATCCAATCGCGTTTTCGCGCGCTGACGGGCACGCCCGAGGCGCTCGCCCAGTTTCCCGTGCGTGCGTGGTTGGTGACCCCCGACGGCAGCGACCCCTCGACGTCCAGGGCCGCCACCGACGAGGACTTGGTCACGCTCGAGAACGCCATGCGACGCGATCTCGGAGACCTCCCGATGCGAGCCCTCAGCTTCGACGCCGCCCACGTCTTGCTCGAACGCCTCGGCGAGTCGTTCGGCCACGTCGGCCTTCGCCGCCGACGCGACGTGCGAATCGTGGACTCGCGCGACGGCGAGCCGCGTTTCGCGCTCGTGACGGAGCGATGCGAGCCCGGGCTCTGCATCCCGGGGTTGGTCGACGGGACGTGGGTGCTCCCCCTGCAGCGCGGCGCGACCGACGACGACCGCACGCGGCTGACCGCGGCCATCCAGGCGCTCGCTCTCGACGACCTCGAGGTCCAACGCCTCCTCCTCGTCCCGAACGACACCTCGCCGCCGGTCCCCGAGGCGGTGCATTCGTTCGACGCGAACGTCTACGTCTTCAACCGAACCGGTCTTCGAAGGTACATCGCGTTCCTCACGCACGCCTTCGGGGAGCTCGGGGTACAACCACGCGCACGAGGATCCGCATGACCGCCTATCGCCTTCGCGCCTTCGAGTCCGCCGACCGCGAGTTGGAACGTCTGCGTTCGCAGGTCCGCGCCGGACTCTCCGTGGAAGCGCCCGTCTACGAGGCGCACGGCCTCCTCGAGGCAGGTGACGTGGTCGATGTGGGTGCCGGCTCCGGCGAGCCCGCGCGGTGGATGCAGCGCGCAGGGCTCCGGGTCACGTGCGTGGACCTCGACCCTCACATCCTCGCGCACGCTCCGGCCGACGCTCGTCGGCTCGTCGCGCGTGCCGACGCGCTCCCGTTTCCGAACGCGACGTTCGGTGGCGCCTTCACGCGCTTCCTGCTTCAGCACGTGCCCGACCCTCAGGCCGTCGTGTCGGAGATGGCGCGGGTGGTTCGCCCGGGTGGGCTCGTGCTCGCGATGGACACGGACGTCCGGAGCTTCGTCAGTCATCCGGAGATTCCGACCGGCGAAGAAGCACGCCGTGCGTGGGTCGAGCACGCGCGCGCCAACGGCGCCGATCCGCACGTCGGCGTTCGGCTGCGCTCGCTCTTCGTCGGCTCGGGGTGCACCGACGTGCGGACCAGCGTGTTGACGGTGACGAGCGACACGGTGGGTCGGGAGACCTTCGCGGACGTCGCGCTCTCGCCGCACGCGCGCGTCGTGTTTCGAGGCGACCCGGAGCGGCTCGACCGTGCCGAACGAGAGCTCGGCGCGTGGATCGCCGAGGAAGGCGCCTTCGGCTCGGTGACGCTCTTCGTGACCTCGGGGAGAGCCCCTTGAGCGCGCCCGATTCGCACGACGGGGCCGAGATTCACGCCGCACTTCTGGCGCCGTTCGCCGAAGAAGCGGCGAAGGTCGTCCCCCAAGACGCGCTCGACGACATCTTCCGTCGCGCGAAGGTCGATCCGAGCGCGCTCGCCGATCGCGCCGCCTGGATCTCGCTGCGGTCGCTGGAGAAGTTCGTCCACGACACGCAAGCGGCGGTGAACGATCCGACCTTCGTGAGCCGCGCCGCTCGGCTCTCGTTCACGGAGCGCTACCTCGGCGTGCTCCGCACGTTGCTGCGCGCGGTGGGCTCTCCGAGTCAGGTCTACGCACAGACCCCCGTGATGGCGACGCGCTTCAACAAGGTGGGCCGCTTCCACCTCGACTCGATCGGGCGAGGCGAGGCGGTGCTCGTCTACCGACCGCTCGAGGGCGCGAGCCTCGAGACGGAGCCGCTGGTCTGTCGTGGGCGCATGGAGAATCTCGTCGCGGTTCCCACGCTCTTCGATCTCCCGCCGGCGCGAGTGGAACACGACCGGTGCATTCATCGCGGCGACGACGCGTGCGTGTACCACCTGCACTACGCCGATCCGAGCTCGCGTTGGCGTTCACGCAGCGCGTTCGTCGTCGGCGTGGGAATCGGCGCGGCGCTCACGTTGTCGCTGGGCGTGTCGTGGTGGCTCGCCGCCCTGCTCGCGCTCACCTCGGGCTTCGCCTTCGCGGGGGCGATTCGTTCGTTCGAGCTTCGGAGCGAGCTCGCCGAGAGCGCAAAGGTCGTGACCGAGCAACAGGACGCCCTCGTTCGCTCGACGATCGTCAACGAAGAACGCTTCGCCGAGCTGCTCGAGGCGAAGGCCGCCGTCGACCGCCAAGTCGAGGAACGAACCGCCGAGCTCTCGGCGACGAGCGCCCGGCTGCGCGAAACGCTCGACGAGGTCCAAGCGCTCGACCGGGCGAAGACCGACTTCTTCGCCAACGTCAGCCACGACCTCCGGACGCCGCTCACGTTGATCCTCTCACCGCTCGAGTCGTTGCGCCGTGGGCAGCCTCCTCCGGGCGGGGAACGCGCCGCGTACGAGTCGATGCACATGGCCTCGCGTCGCCTCCTGTCGCTCATCGACCGACTGCTCGATCTCGCGAAGGCCGACGCCGGCCGCGAGCGACTCGAGTTGCGCTCCACGAGGTTGCCGCAGTTGCTCGAGGCCATTCACGCGTCGTTCGCGCCGGCCACCCTGTCGCGAGGCGTGACCCTCGAGGTCGAGTCGAGCGTCGACGTGCCGATCGATCTCGATCCGCGGTGGGTCGACTCTGCGCTCTCGAACCTCACGGCGAACGCGTTGCGTTTCGCTCGCTCGCGCATCGTCCTGCGCGCGCGGGACCTCGACGGCGACGTGGCGCTCGAGGTCGAGGACGACGGGCCCGGCATTCCCGAAGCGGATCGCGCGGTGATCTTCGAGCGCTTCGGCCAAGCCTCGACCGAAGCACGCAAACGAAGTGGTACGGGATTGGGTTTGGCGATCGTCCGCGAGGCCGCGCGCCTTCACGACGGCAGCGCGTCGGTGGAAGCCGGCGAGCTCGGCGGCGCGCGCTTCGTGCTGCGGCTCCCGCGGCGCATCGCGAGTCTTCCCCCGGAGACGGTCGAGCTCGACGCCTCGGCGCTCGCGTCACCGCAGGTACCGGCCGATCTCGAAGGTCCGGACGCCCACGCGCCCTTGGCGCTGATCGCCGAGGACAACCCCGAGCTTCGACGTTTCCTCGGCGAGGTGCTCGCCACGCGCTTTCGAGTTCGCGCCACGGTCGACGGCGAAGAAGCGCTCGCGGCGGCGCGCGCGGAGACGCCGGATCTCGTGGTCACGGACGTCGCGATGCCGCGCATGGACGGGCTCGAGCTCGTGCGTCGGCTTCGTGCGATGCCCAGCACCCGCGAGGTGCCGATCCTCGTGGTCACCGCACGCGGCGAGCCGACCGAGGTGCTCGACGGCTTCGACGCCGGCGCGGACGACTACCTGCTCAAACCCTTTCACGGCCGAGAGCTGCTGGCGCGCATCGACGTGCAGCTTCGGCTGCGGCTCTTGGCGCGCGAGCTCGCGCACCGAGAGCGGCTCGCGACACTCGGCACGCTCGCGTCGTCGGTGGCCCACCACGTGCGCAACCCGCTGACCGCGTTGGTCAGCGGCCTGCCCGCGATGCGACGACGTCTGGCGGACACCGTGGATCCCCGCAGTCGCGAGATGCTCGACGTGTTCGTCGAGTGCGCGCAGCGCATCGAGCGCATCACGCTCGACCTGATGGACCTCTCGCGCGTGGATCGACAAGAGGTCGCCACGTTCACGCCCAGCGAAGGCCTGGCGGCGGCGGTTCGCCTTCTTTCCGCGAGGATTCCGGCCTCCGTGCTCTTCGAGCAGGAGATCACGGATTCCCCCCCGATCGAGGGACGCCCGGCGGACCTGAACCACGCGTTTCTCAACCTCGTCGACAACGGGGCGCGGGCCGTCGGTGACCGAGGCACCTTGCGCGTGCGCGGCGCCGTGGTGGGCGGCGACTACGTGGTCACGGTCGAAGACTCCGGCGCCGGCGTCCCGGAGACGCTTCGCGAACGCATCTTCGACCGCTTCGTCACGACACGTGCGCGTGGCGAGGGCTCCGGCATCGGCTTGGCGATCGCCCGCGACGTCGCGCGTGCGCATGGCGGGGAGATCGTCGTGGACCGCTCTCCCGACCTCGGCGGCGCGCGTTTCGAGATGCGCATTCCGCTGGCCGTTCAGGAGCCACCTCGCGGCTGATCTTTGCCGGTGCGGGAAAGACCGTGACGGAAGCGTCGCGAAATGCCGCACCACCTTGCGAGTGGTCGCCCAGCGCTACTCCAAACGAGGTAGAAGCGATATCCTCCGCGAGTGACGGTCGCTGCGCGGACCCACCCGATCCTCTACGTGGACGACGAGCCCGCGAATCTCCTCGCCGTGCAGTACGCGTTCGAAGGCATTTTGCCCGTCGAGATCGCGAGCTCGGGAGAAGAGGCGCTCAAGAGGCTCGGCGAGCAGCGCTTCGCCGTGTTGCTCACCGACCAACGCATGCCGGGGATGAGTGGGGTCGAGCTTTGCGCGCACGTGCGTGAGCGGTATCCCGACGTCGTAAGGATCATCCTGACGGCGTACGCGGATCTCCACTCGGCCGTGGATGCCGTGAACCGAGGTCAGGTGCTTCGCTACGTGGCCAAACCCGTCTCGAACGAGGAACTGGAAGAGGTCCTGCGCACCGCCTTGGACGCCTACGACGCCACACGCGCGATGCGTGAGCTTCAGGAGCGTGCCTTGCGTGCGACGCCTGCCCGGGCGGTGTCGCGTCGGCTCGCGGTGCAGCTCGCGGAGCCGCTTCGTCGGCTTCGAAGCTCTCTGGCGCACGGAGGAGACCTCGTGGTCGCGCTTCAGCGGACGGAGGATGCGTCGCGTCGCGAAGCCCTGCTCGGGGAGCTTCGGCACGCCCGCGAGGACGCCGAGCGCGAGGTGATGCAGCTCGAGGAGATGCGGCTCCGGCTCGACGCCGAGCTGGTCCCCGAAGCGGCACCGGCGCCGGCGGTCGATTTGGCGCGACTGGCCGAGGGCGCGGTGCGACTGCGTCGCGCGAAGCTGGACCCGGCGATTCGCATCGCCCTCTCGGTCGAGGGCACGCCGCGCGCGTTCGTCGAAGCCAGCCTCCTCGGTCAGGTGGTCGATGCCTTGCTCGACAACGCGGTGGCCGCACTCGCGCGGGCGGGCGGCGGACGCATCGACGTGGTCGTGGGCGAGTCCGAAGACACCGGTTGGGTCGCGGTACGCGACGACGGACCGGGCATCCCCGAACCGGCGCGGTTGCGGGTCTTCGACCCCGGGTTCTCGTTGCACGGCGGCGCGGGCTTCGGCCTGGCCCGGGCTCGAGAGCGCGTCGAGAGCGTCGGCGGCGCGCTCGATCTCGAACGTTCGACCGATCGGACCGGCTTCGTGCTCCATCTGCCGCTGGCCGAGCGCATGGAGGACCGGAGCGGGGAATACCCGAAGAGGCGTACCGCATGAGCGACGCGCGTCCTCTCATCCTCTACGTCGACGACGAAGAGGCCAACCGTCAGACCTTCCGGTTCCTCTACGAGGAGCAGCTCCACGTCGCCGTGGCGTCGTCCGGAGAAGAAGCGCTCGCGCGTCTCGACGAGCTCGCGCCGGCGGTGCTGGTCGCCGACCAACGCATGCCGGGCATGAGCGGCAGCGAGCTCTGCGCGCAGGTGCGCATGCGGCGCCCCGACACGCTCCGCATCATCCTGACCGCCTACGCCGACGCGAACGCCGCCGTCGACGCGATCAACCGCGGCGCGGTGCATGCGTACTTCCACAAGCCGTACAACGAAGAAGAGCTTCGCAACCGGCTGATCGACGCCGTCTCCCTGGTCGTCGCTCGCCGCGAGGTGGCCGCGCTCGAAGAGCGGCTCTTGCGCGACGTGCCCGAGCGTGTGGCGCGGGCGATGGCGGCCGAGATCGCGCACGAGCTGGGCAACGTGCTCACCGGGCTCGGCCTCTCCGCGCAGGTGCTCGGCGACGAGCTGACCAAGATGCGCGACGCGGTCACCGGCAAGGTCTCCGGATCGGTCGAGCGCTGCATCGAACGAAGCGACCACGTGCTCGCGTGCGTGGAGCAGCTCGTCGGGTTCACGCAACGCCTGCGCGACGATGGACGCTCCCCGGAGCATTGCGAGCCGCACCGGGTGCTTCGTTCGACCGCGCGTCTGATCGAGCCGCGCGTGCGTGGCACCTGCGCGATCGTGTTGCACGGCGAGAGCGAAGCATGGGTACCGATGGCCGCGAGCGCGCTCGGCCAGGTGCTCATCAACGTCGTGCTCAACGCGGCGCAGGCGATCGAAGAGAGTGGCCGCGACGACGGCTTGATCGACCTCTTCCTCGAAGAGAAGGACGACGGCGTCGTGATTCGCGTGGTGGACGACGGCCCCGGGATTCCCGCGGACTTGGTGACTCGGGTGTTCGAGCCGCGCTTCACGACACGTGACGGCGGCAGCGGCCTGGGCCTCGATCTCACGCGCCGGCTCGTCGAAGACGCGCGGGGCCGCATCGAGGTGCAGTCGCGTCCGGGTCGCACCGAGATGGCGATCTGGCTGCCGCGGGAGAACGAGCCGACGTGAGCGCGCGGGTGCTCTTGATGATCGCGGCCCTCGACGGGCTGCTCGCGGTGGCGTTCGGAGCCTTCGGCGCGCACGGGCTGCGCAAACGCTTCGAGGCGCTCGAGGATGGCGTGAAGCGCCTCGAGTGGTGGAACACCGCGAGCCACTACCAGCTCGCGCACGCGGCGGCCTTTCTCGCGCTCGCATGGCTCGCGTCGCGGGGCGCCCAAGCGCCGGGCGCGTCGCTCGTGAGCGTGGCGGGCGGGAGCTTCGCGGTCGGCGTGTTGCTCTTCTCGGGGAGCCTCTACGTGATGGCGCTCTCGGGCATTCGAGTGCTCGGCGCGGTCACGCCCTTCGGCGGCGTCGCGTTGTTGGTGGGTTGGGCCTCGCTCCTTCTCGCCGCCTGGAAGGGCGCGCCCTGACCGGCCCACCCGCGCGACTCGGTTCGCACCGAGTCGCATGGGTCGAGCCACGCAGGTCGAAGAGGCGTAGGGACGCTTTCGCTCAAGAGGGCGGCGGCGTGTACGTCTCGGTGGACGAGTCGGTCTCCGTGACCGAGCTCCCGTCCTCCGCCGTCTCGGTGGTCTCGGTGGTCTCACGATGGCTTTCGACGCCACCTTCGGTGTGCTCGGTCCGTTCGGTCGTGGTGGTCGTCGTGTGGGCGGGGCCCGCGCAGGCCACGACGCCGGCCGCGACCAACGCAATCCAGACACCTGACCGCTTCGAGTGCGGGAGTGCCGCTCGCTGGACGCGAGCGTTTCCAGAAGCGCGTCCGGTCATTCGCCACTCTCGCGCTTCGCTTTGCCCTTGGCTTCGTTCGCACGACCGTCGCGAACCAGGTCGTCTTCGCGAAGCACCTCGCCGGCGAGCTGCTGAAGCTTGCCCGCGACCTCCCGTGCACCACCGGCGACCTGCTGAGCCCGTCCCGCGGCTCCTTCCTTCACCTTGCCCATGGCGGCACGAAGACGCCCGCGGTTCTCCAGGCCCTGGTTTCCCGAGATCTTTCCGGCGATCTCCTTCGTTTTTCCAACGACCTGGTCCACTTTCGCGTCCCGCAGGGTCTTTTCGATCGTCATTCGAGTCCTTTCGAATCGATTTTGTCGATTCTTGCCGACGCGCCCCGAACCCGGCACCGCGCAAATCGCGCGCGAACCTTGGACAAGCGACGTCCGCTTTCCTCGCGAGAAGAGATTTTATGCCGACACCACCCGGTGCCTCCAATCTCTTTTCAGCCGGGACAACATAGCTCGTATATTCTCGAAACAAAGTGGCTATCTTGGATCTCGCCTCGTTTCGAGGCCCAAGGTGCTCACTCATGAAAAATCAAATCTGGTTCCTGGTCGTCGTCGCTTTCGTCGGCTGTGGATGGACGTCCGACGAGACGGCAACCGAGGATCCGACCGAGTCTCGAATCGAACGCGAGCTCGGGGTGGCGGCGGACCGCGCCTCGGGGATGGTCGCCCAACAGGCCCTCGCGGAAGGGGCGGCGCAGGCCGCCGGTGTCGACACGGACCAGACGCTTCGGGGAATCGAGCAGATCGGCGTGGCTCTCGGCGAGACGCTCGACGAAGCAGGCGAGATGCCGGGTGGAGAGCCGTGCCTTCAGGCCTACCGAGCGATGGCCGACGCCCGCGCGGGCGACTCGCCGACGCAAGTCGCTCGCGATGCCTACCTCGAGACGTGCCGCGCGCTACCCGCCGACGCACGTCGCTGCATGGTTCCGGGGTACGTCGCGAATCACGTCGACACGTGCGAGTCGGTGCTTCGGCGCGACGACGTTCGAGGCGGCGCCGCGATCCTGCAGTCGATGGCCGCGCCGCCCACCTGAGGCGGCGGTCGTCGCCTCGCCACCGAGCGGCGTCTCGCCTCGCCACCGAGCGGCGTCTCGGGTCGCACTCGACCCACCGGGTGCGGCTCGCTCGGACGAAACCAGCCTCGAAGTTTTCCCATCGAACGGCGCACGGCGCCGGAAAGAAGTCACGCCATGTCCATTCTCTCGTGGATCGTCCTCGGCCTGCTGGCCGGGCTGCTCGCCAACCTCGTCATGCGCGGAAGAGGGGGCGGCTTCCTCACGAACCTCGTCCTCGGCATCGTGGGCGCGTTCGTCGGAGGGGCTCTCTTCCACTTCTTCGGAGGCGCCGAGGTCACGGGCTTCAACCTCCAGAGCATCGGCGTCGCGACGGTCGGCGCGATCGTCGTGATCGCCGCGTACCAACTGCTCGTACCGAGCCGCGAGTCTCGATCGAGAAGCTGACGCCGCGCTTCTTCCACGGGACGCAGCGGACGGCCCTCGTCACCACGATCGTGAGCACTCGAAGAGCAGGAATCCGACGCGTCGGTTCCTGCTCTTCACCTCGTCGAGGACGCGTCGTTCGGCGCGCCCTTCGAACGAGCTCTCCCAAGACGGCCATCTCGCCCCCGGGGACGAACGCCTGCCGGCACGACGAGGCGTCAATCGCAGTCGGCCGCGAGAGAATCGACCAGGTGTCGAAGCACCATGCTCTGCGCCGGGTTGCGCGCGGCCTCTTCGCGCCACGCGCAGAGGCGATCGGACTCGGCGACCTGCGCGACCTCGAGCGCGACGACCCAGGCGCGTGCGTTGCGTCGGTTCGTCAGGTTCGTCTCCGCCAACCTCAGCGCCCGTGCCGCGTCGGCACCCGGCCCGGCGAAGAACTCCGCGCCGTGGTCGAGGAACGCCTCGGGGTGGCGCGAGAGCAGCATGTCGTAGCGGGCTCGAGCGTCCGCCACGTGGGCACGAGCCGTCTCGGGGTCGGTCTCCGCCAAGAGCTCGCCGAGGTATCCGGCGGGCTCGGGATCGGTAGTGCCGGGGAGCAGCGCGTAGAGCCGCGCGATCGCGCGGTCGCGTTCTCCGGCTTCGACCTCCAGCTCCGCGAGGTGAACGTTCGCGACGGCGTACGTCGGCACCCGTCGGACGGCCTCCTCGTAGAGCGGGCGCGCGAGGTCCGCGCGGTCCGCCATCTCGGCCCACATCACGCCGCGTTGAAAGGCGATCCACGCGAGCGGGAACGGTGAGACGTCGCGGTACGTCGCGAGCGCGTCGAGGAAGGCCGCGTCGGCGTCTTCGTAGCGTTCGAGCGCGGCGAGGAGTGAGGCCCGGGCGACGTGGGTCGCGTACGTCGGGGCACGCGCGGCTTCCTCGTCGGCGAGCGCGAGGGCCGTCTCCAGGTTCGTGCCGCGCGCGACCTCGAGCGTGAGGTGTGCGAGCGTGGTCGACGTGTCTCCGAGCTCGGTCGCGGACACGAGCTGGCGCTCGGCCTGGTCGAAGCGGTGCTCGGCGGACGCGACGTCGGCCACGATGCGTGCGGCGGTCGGATCGTCGGGCCAGCGTTCGAGCGCTTCGTCGGCGAGACGTCTCGCCGTGGCGAGGTCGTCGAAGGTGCCGCGGTAGTGCGCGCGGGAGAGGAGCAGCCCGACCGCGTCACGACGGGTCGCGAGCAGCGAGGGATTTCGTTCGACGCTCGCGAGTCGGGCGTCGATGGAAGAGTCGAGGTTGCGAAGCGCGAGCTCTCCGTCCGTGCTCGGACGCGTGGTGTCCACGAAGACCGAGTGAGGCTCTCTCGGTTCCGGCGGGGATGACGCCGGCGTGGAACAAGCCCAGGTGGAAGAGGCCAACGCGAGAACGAGGCAACGGACGGAGAGCGAGCGCGTCATGGGTTCACTCCGTCGGAGCGGCGAGGAAGGGGAAGGTGTCGGGGTCGTGGGTGGCGTCGTCGGTGGTGATCGTGTCGTCGACGCCCGTGAGGATGCCGGCCGCGAGGACCGAGTAGCTGCGATCGATGACGTCGTCGTTCGGCGTGCGACCGCCACAGCCGCCGTCTTCGACCACACCGAGCACCTGAGCCTCGAGGCCCAGGTAGGTGCCGCAGCTGCCGCTGGCCGCGTTCACGTAGAGCTGGTCGTCCGCGAGGACGCCGGCGAGGAAGGTGTAACGGCTCTCCGTTTGGTCGGCGGCGAGCTGGTTGCCGCAGTTCCGGTCGAGCGAGTCGAGGATCGCGAGGCTGGTGCGGATCTCGTCGGTCCACTCGGCGCCCCAGCCGCTGGCGGTGCCGTCGGCGTTGTAGGCGTCCTTGGCCGCGTTGCGGGTCGCCATGTCGCCGTCGAAGGCGTGAATGAGCGCGGAGCTGATCGCAGGGCGTCCGACGCGATCGATCTGCGTGCCGAGGGCGGGTGGGTTCGCAGCCCCACGCGGCATCGGCGCCGGCGGGCCGCCGTCGGGATCGGGGTCCGGGCCGCCGTCGGTCATGGTCATCATGCCGGAGTCGGTGCCGGAGTCGGTGCCGGAGTCGGGGGTGGGCGTGGGTCCGTCGTCGTCGCCGCAGCCGGTGAAGGCGAGCAGGAGTCCGAGGAGCGAGGCGGTGCGTGCAAGCGTGCGCATGTCGATCTCCTCACTCCGCCGCGTGGGTGGAGGCCCAGACACCGAGGACGTCGCCGCCGCTCGTGACCACCGCGTCGTCGATCTGCACGACGAGCGAGAGGACGTTCTGACCCGCGAAGGTGTCGCTCGCCGCGGCACCGTCGGCGCCGCTCTGGAGCTGACCGACGAGCGCGGCCGAAGTCGCTTCGTCGAGCGCGGGGCAACCGTCCTCGTCGAAGGTGAGCGAGCCGGCCGCACCGCGAACCGCCGTGAGCGTCTCACTGAAGCCGACGAACTCGAAGAAGAAGGGGTCGTTGCGAAGCCCCGCGAAGACGCGGAGACGTCCGCTCGAGCTCACGATGCCGGCGGGGTCGGACGGGTCGCCCGTGACGTATTCGTCGCCCGCCCAGCACTCGATCGCGTCCTCGTCGTAGAACTGGCAGCGGACGAGGGTCTCGGTCTGCGCCATGCCGTAGCCGGCGCTGCTGTTGACGTGGAACGCGTAGACGGTCGACGTGCCGAACGACATCGCGTCACCGGCGTCGGGCGCGACGTCCATGACGAGGTTGAGCTTGGTCGCGTCGCTCGACATCCACGCGTAGAGGTCGGTGATGTCGGCGGTCGGCTCCGCCTGCGCGGCCGGCGAGTCGAGGTGGTCGGCGGCGAACGCGGAGCCGGTCAGCCCCACGAGGAGCGCGCCCCCGAGCAGTGGTTTCCATCGAAGCTTACGAAGCATGAGTCCTCCCAATCGAACGGACGGAGCGGTGCCTGGCGCGCACCGAGCGCGCCGGCCTCCCTCTCGTCGACCTGCGGTACGGATCGCGGTGGGAGATGGATCGATTCGAGAACGTCTTTTTCGTCGCGGGCACGCACGGGTCGACGAAACGCGTTTCACCGCCCGAGCTCCGAAGACGACGGTCGATGCCGTGGTCGGCGGCGCGCACGGCTGCCACGTCCCGTGGGACGTCCTCTTCACACTTGCCGTCCTGCTCCAACGGGAAGGCAAGCTCGTCTCCTGCGCACGAGACTCGGTGACGGCCATCGGGACGTCCGCCTGCTAGATTCGAATGAGAGCGCGCCGCGATCGCCGAGACCCACGCGCGTCCCGACGCGAACGAACGACACGGTCGCGATGCGGAGGTTCGAGCGCCCCCACGTGCTCGCGCTCGCCTTCGACGACGTGCGCGAAGGTCAGGTCACGCGAGCCGCGTCTCGGTCGTGCGCATCACGTGCCGCGCTTCGAACGACGTCACCCCAACGCGACCCACCACATCGCGATCGTCAAGAGCAGCACTGCGGTGATGCCCACGATGATCGGAATCGCATTCGACGAGGTCGCCGCTAATTCCGGAGGTGCCAACGCGGGAAGCAAAGGGTCCGAGTCTTCCATCGAGCGCGTCCCCGAGAGCGAGGGTGTCGATGGCCGCGACGGAGACGACCAACTCGACGCGCCCTTGCCCGCCCCCAAACCTTCGAGCGGCAGCTCCTTCAGCGCCGTCAACACCCCACGGCGCGACACCGAGATGCCGCGACGAAGCGCGATCTCCTCGAGATCGTGCCCCATCTCCGCGGCGCTCGAATAACGACGGGACGGGTCCTTCTCGAGCGCGCGCTCGAGCACGGCCGCGAGATCCGACGGGAAGCCCGGCACCAAACGGCGCGGGTCGGCGACCTGGCATTGCACGACCGCCGTGAGCGTCTCGGCGTCCGTCGCGCGTTTGAAGAGTCGCTTCGAGACGGCGAGCTCGTAGAGCACGACCCCGAGCGCGAAGACGTCCGTGCGCCGATCGACGGATCCTGCGAGCTGCTCGGGCGCCATGTACGCGAGCTTGCCCTTGAGCATGCCCGTCTTGGTCATCGAGGGGCCTTCGGTCTCCTTCGCGATGCCGAAGTCGATGAGCTTCACACCGCCGTCGAGACCCACGAGCACGTTGCTCGGGCTCACGTCGCGATGGACGAGACCCATCCATCGTCCATCCTCGTGGCAGAGCTCGTGCGCGTAGTGCAGCGCGTCGCAGAGCTGCACACCGATCACGATCGCGAGCTCGGGTGGCAAGGTCACCCCGGCCCTCGCCGCATGCCGAATCAGCTGATGCAACGTCGGTCCGTCGACCCACTCCATCGCGAGGTAGGGGGTCGCGTCGATCGTGCCGTATTCGTAGACCTGGGCGACGTGCGGATGACTCAACCGGGCCGCCACGCGTGCTTCGGTGGCGAACATGTCCGAGAAGCCCGGCACCTCGGCGAGGTGGGCGTGCACACGTTTGACCACGACCTTCTTCTGAAATCCGTCGGGCCCCTCGAGCGATGCGAGGTGAATCGACGCCATGCCGCCGACGCCGATCTTCTTGACCAGCTGGTACTTCCCGAAGGGCGTGCCTTCGACCGCCGTCACCCCGGAGAGCTCGTTCTGCGGAGGTGCCGACGGCCTCGCTTCCGGTGCGGGGGGAGGATTCGAGAGGCGGTCTTCGTTCGACATGACTCGCTCACAATCGCGCGTCGAGCACGAAGCTCAGCGCGTGAATTCGGGCGGAGGTCGGAGGCGCCGTGCTTCCGAACTGATCCGGGTTGGGCCCGAAGAACCCGGAGGCGAAACGCTGATCGACGTGCAGGTAAGACGCACGGAAGAAGAGATGCTCGTTGACGGGGAAGATCACGTACGCCTCGTAGGCGTAGCCGCGCGTCGCGAGCTTGGTCAGCAGGTTGTCCGTCGGTGCCGTGAAGCTGACGTGGTACCGGGATCCCCGGTTCATTTCGAAACCAATCTTCGGGTTCCGAAGCGCATCGATCGGCAGACGGTACCGGGCGCCGACGAAGTAGAACCACGTGAGCCCGGAGTCTCGAGTGCTCGAGAGAAAGAGCACCGGCGCGCGGACTCGATCGGTCGTTCCCGGCCCCGCCGGCACGTCGTACGCGATCGCGTTCCCGTTCGAGCTCAGAAAGCCGATCGACCCGGCGGCGAAGAGATCGAGCCCGCTCCCACCGAGGTCGTAGAACTGCATCAGCGCGCTGGCGTTCGCGTACGTGCCGAGCGACGAAGGCATCTCCGCGGGGAAGAGCAACGAGCCGTTCAGCGGCGCCGGTGCATGCGTGTAATCGCTCGAGGGATCGAATCCAGGGTCGGGAATCGGCACGGAGAAAGGGCGAAACTTCGGCACGTAGTAGAAGCCGAGCTGAAAGAAGTTCTGACCCAGCGAAGGAACCTCGAGCTCGACGTTTCCCCCGACGATTCGGAGGTTGTCGGTTCCGCTGCTCACGAAGGGCAATCCACCGAAGACGTCGCTCGTGTTGGGGTTGAACCACGACGCGTAGAAGCCACGCACGTGGAAGGTCTCGTGCGGTGAGACGGTCACGTTGAGCGTGTCGTACTCGCCGTCCACCATCTGCAACCCCCACGTCGCAGCGCGGGTGCTGGAGTTCTCCTTCAGCTCACCGGGGTTGCCTCCCGCGTAAGCGATGCGACCCCCGGAGATCGCCAGCCAATCGGTCGCGAACCAATCGATCCAGATCGTGTCGAAACGCAGTGCGGCATCGCGCGGAACACGGGTGCTGCTGCTGTCCTGCACGAAAGCCGGTCCCTGCGAGCTGCCGAAGAGCTTGTACATCGTCAGGCGACCGGTGAGCCGAAGGGACGGCAGAGGCTCCGCGCTCAGGTTGAGGCGTACGCGATGGGCCCAGATCTCGGCGCCGGTGGTCTCGATCTCGCGCGTGCTCGCCGCGAAGGGGGAGAGGCGGTCGTAGGGATCGGGCGTCGGACCGCGGTAGCGAACCGAGTTGAGGATCATGCGGTACTCGGCGGTGAAACGAACCGAGTCCAGCACCGTCTGGCGCTCCACGAGATCGAGCCGATCCTCGAGGTCGAGCAAGCGGTTCTCGAGCTCCTCGGAGAGCATCGGCTCGGGCGCGGAGGGCGCGGAGGGCGCGAACGCGGAGGGCGCAGCATCGACGGCGCTCGCTGGCTTGAGCTGCTCGTTCGTCTCGCTCGAGAGATCGTCGGGCGGGTCGTTCGACACCCCCTGAGCGAACGCTTGTGCGGAGCACGTCCACACCAGACACGCGGCGAAGAGGCGCCTCATCAGTGCACTCCCGCCGCGCGCGCAGCACGCACGTCGGCCGCGCGCGACATCAAGAACGCCTTCACATCCGCCAGCTGCGGGACGGAGAACGTGTCCCCGAGCGGCGCTCGGCGTCGGTGTCGGTCGGTCTCGAAATACCGCGACCATTGTTCGGCCGTGTAGCGACGAGGATCGAGCGCCGCGGCGGTCGAGCCATGGCACGAGCCACATCGCGCGCTCGCGAGCCGAGCCCCCGAAGACGCGTCGCCCGACCGACCGGCGGGGACGTGAATCTCACCCGTCGGAGCCGCGGGGGCCATGGGCGAAGGGGTCGACGGCGGAGGCGTGACACGCGTCGGCACCGCCGCGAGGACCGGGAGGGGCGTCACCGGAGCAGGCGTCGGCGCGACGGGTGCGGTGGGCGCGACAGGCTCCGGCTCTTCGGTCGCAGGTTCGAGAGCGACCTCCGTCGGAGTCGACGTGGTCGGACGCGGTGCACCGACCCGCGTGGTCGTCATCGGGCTCGCCATGGAAGTCGCATGGGTGGGCGAGGTCCGCTCGACGATTTCGACCTCGGGCTCGGCCTCGGCGCCGGACGTCACGGGGGTGACGATCGCGACGGGAGGCGGCGTTTCGACCGCAGTCGATTCGACCGTGGGCTCGGCCGGTGCCTCGATGGTGGGCCCGGCCGGCTCGATCGCCCGCTCGGCCGACGCGCGCGGCGCCGAGTTCGCCAAAGTCGGCGCCGCCTCCTCGCTCCGCAAGCTCCGGACCGCCAGCGCCGCCGCGACGTTCACCAACAGAAACGCACCTCCCGCGACCCACCAAACGCTCCGGCGAGAACGTGGGGGAGGCGGGGGCGCGGCGGACGAGGGGCGAGCGGAGAAACTCATACGGCCCGAGGAAGGTGTCGCGACGCTTCCCTAAAACCCCTCTCAATTGTGAGGCGGGGTCACCTAAAACTCGGTGTTTAGGACGACCCAGCCGCCGGCGGGGCATACTGGTCTCGGTGACGCACGTCCCGGATTCCCCGACGCACGAAGAGCCGTTCGAGCGCGCGCTCACACGGGTTTCCGCGGGGGCACGGTGGATTACGCTGATGGGCCCCGTCGGTGTGGGCAAACGGCGTGTCGCGGCGCGTCTCGCGGAGCGACTCGGCGCCCATGTCCGCGTTCTCCGGACGACCCTTCCGACCCCCGAGACGCTCGACGCGGCGCGCGCGCACCTCGACGCCGCGCCGACGCACGTGGTGATCAGCACGTCGCTCGTGCCTTTCGGCGTCACCGGCGAGGCGGTGATCGAGGTGGAGCCCCTGGCTCCCGCTCCCGCGCTGGCCCTCTTCGAGCAGCTACGAGTCGCAGGCTCGATTCGACCGATCGCGCCCGCCCCGATCGCCGGCCCGATTTCGACTCGAGAACGCGATCGCGCGAGCGCGCTGGTCGCAACCTTGGATGGCTTGCCGCTTGCGATCGAGGTCGCCGCGGCGGCCGTTCCCGTGCTGGGCTTCGACTTCACGCTTGAGGAGCTCTTGGCGCTCACCGAGGTTGCGGGGTCGCCCAACCCACTCGCCGCCTTGCTGGAAGATGCGCTCTCGGCCTCCGTGCCGGACGTCGCGGCGATCGAGCGACTCGCGCTCTTTCAAGACACGTTCGGACTCGACGATGCGAGAGCGATGCTCGGCGCAGAGGCTCCGCTCGCCATCTATTCGTACGTGCGTTCGGGCTGGCTTCGCATGGAGGACGAGGGGCGCGTGCGCTTTCTGCAGCCCGTGCGCGCCTTTCTCCGCCGGCGTCTTCGCACGCGGCCCGACGAGCTCGAGGCCGCACGCGAGTCGTATGCGCGGTGGTGGTTCCGTCGCGAGCGTGCGGCCTCTGCCGACGACCTCTTGTGCGCGACGTCGTGGTGGTTGGATCAGCGACGGCCGGAGGAGGCCATCTCCCTCGTGCTGCGCGCGGAAGAGGCGCTTCGAGGCCGGACGCACGTCGAGTTCCCCGCCATGCTCGACGCCGCGCTCTCTCTCGCCGAAGCCGCCTCGCTGCGCAGCGTGGAGGTCGCATGCGCGCTCCGCGCGCGTGGTCGGTTGGCACGCACGCTCGGCCACCACGACGAGGCGCGGGACGCGTTGCGAGCCGCCGCGGCGATGGCCAACGAGCTCCAGGCCGGAGGCGTCGTGCGCGCCCGCTGCGCGATCGAGCTCGCCGAGGTGGCGGCCGCGCGTGGCGACCGCGACCTGGCGGACCGTTCGGTGCGCGACGCGCTCGAAGCGGCACGGGACGTCGACGCCTCGGTCGCATCCGAAGTGCTGCGCCGCGCGGCGTCGCTGCGCCGGGTGTGGAGCGGCGGCGAGGACGCGCTGGAGCTTCACGCCGAGTCGGTGGCCCTCGCACGCCGAGCTGGCGATCGACGCGCGCTCGCGACCGCGCTGGGGAGCTTCGTGGTGGCGCTACTCGAGCGACGCGAGCTCGAGAGTTTCCATCGCCTCTGGCCGGAGGCGCGCACCGAGCTGGCGGCCCAAGACGACGCCGTCGGCCTCGCGATCGTCGACTCGGCAGTGGCAATCGCCTCCGCCATCGAAGGCGATCTCGACGAGGCCCGCACGCGCCTCACTCGATCCCGCGAGGCGTTTCGTCGGTTCGAGCAACCTCAGAACGAAGCGATCGTGCTCTTGGACCTCGGTTGGCTCGCGCTCGAAGCCGAAGATCCGGTGGCCACGCGACACTTCGAAGAAGCGCTGGCCCTCGGCCGCGGCACCGGCGTCGCTTGGATCGAGACCAAGGCGACGGCGGGACTCGCCATCGCGCTTCTCGTTGCCGGGCGGCTGCTGGAGTCCGCCGCCGAGCGACGGCGCGCCAAGAGCCTCGCGGACGCGAGTGACGTCGACCTCGGGCTGGCGTTGGCGCTCGTCGACGTCCTTCACGTCACCTCGGGCCTCGACGAGGCCGACGCCGCCACCGTCAGCGAGCGACTCGAGGCCGCGCGGGAGAGGCTTCGAGCCTACGACGAACGATCGATCACGGACCTCGCGATTCGCCGGCTTCTGGAGCGATGGCTTCGACGCGCCGAACGGATCGACCTGCGCCCCACGCTCTTGGTCGACGACGAGGGATGGTTTCGCACGCCCGGAGAACCTTGGGTGGACCTGCGTCGCCGACCGACGCTGCGTCGAGTGTTGTCGTGTCTGGCTCGCGCCTCCCACGAAGGGCGCGATGGCGTCTCGACCTCGGAGCTCTTCGAAGAGGGATGGCCCGGCGAACGGGTCTTGACTGCCGCCGCCGCGGCGCGGGTGCACGTGGCGATCAACACGCTCCGCAAGCTCGGGCTGCGCGACCTCTTGGAACGAGGCGAGACCGGCTACCATTTGTCGGAGGAGCTTCGAGTGCTCGTGGGCTCCTACGATCCGGCGCAGCGTCCGGCTTCCGTCGACGTCGCCAACCGTGCCGACGGCCCTTCGAAGCGCCCTCGCGAGAGGCGGTGACGTCGCAGGATCGCGCCTCGCGAATCACACCAACACGTGGCATGCCGCGTCCTCGATGCTCTTCGACGTTCCCGCCATCGCCGCTCCCCGCTCCCGCTCGCTCTCGGGCCGACGCGACTCGCTCGTCCTCCCCGACGACGCCGTGGACGCGTTGGTCCGCTGGCTCGTCTCGCTGCGCCAGGGCGGTCCCGAGCGTTGGCAAGCGCTCGCCGACGCCGCGGGTCTGCCCCTCGGCGAGGTCGTCGCCTCGCCCTTCGGGCTTCGCGCGGTCGCGCTCGGCGTCGCGGCCGGCGCCACCTGCGCGCACGTCGAGACCCGCGCGCTCTTGCCTTGGCCCGAGCGCTTCGGCCAGGCCGCGACCGCCGACGAAGCCCACGGAATCTGGGACGCCGGCCGGCTGCACGTCGGCAAATACCAATCGTTTCAAGCCGACGCCGCGCCCGCCAGCTTCGACCCCGCGCACGTCGCGAAGTGGGGCCCGCACGAGATGTTGCATCGCGCGGTCGGCTTCTTCTTCGCGCCCGACGCGACGCGCTTCGAGCATTACCTCGGCGCGCGCCTCAACGAGCTGCTCCCCGTCGCGCTCTGGTACGGCCACGATCAGGTCGCGCGTCTCCACGAAGCGGAGTTCGTGCGCGCGGACGCCAAACCCGAGGCGAAGGTCGAAGACGCCCAATGGCTCTTCGAAAGCGAAGCGGGCCTGAAGCAACGCGTCCGCCGGACCCACGCCGCGCTCCTCACGGGTCTGATTCGCTTCCGCGGCGAGATCGCCGACGTCGACCGCGAGATCGCCACGGGCCGCGTCGTGGAGACCACGGTCGAGCTCGGTGGCGCGCGTTTGAACGCGGCGAGCGACGCAACGGCCTACGTCGTCGGGCACGGCGAGCGTCTGCGGGATCCGATCGTGAGCGCGCTCTTGGCGTCGTTGCCCGAGTCGCTCGGACGCTTCGATTCCATCGCCGCGTTTCGTCGTCAGGTCGAGCAGGTGCACGACCGGCTCCTCTTCGAGCGCATTCGCGTGGACGTCGAGGCCCTCGACGCCGCGCGCTCGCGCCGCACGCTCTGGGATTGGCTTCACCGCGCCGCGCACACCGGCCTCGACGTGCGCGCGCTCGTGAAGAAGGCGCGGCCCGAGCTCGCGGGCGAGAAGCCGGTCGACGAGGGACGCTGGCTCGAGCGTCTGGTCGCTACCCTCGGCGAGGAGATCGCGGGCGCGGTGCTCGCGGACGGCGTCGGCGGCATCGCGCTCGGCCAGCTTCGCGAAGGCCTTCACAGCGTGACCCCGCGGGTCGAAGCCGCGCTCGACGACGAAGCGCTCTCGAGCTTCGCGACCAGCCGACACCTCTTGGCGCGCGCACCGCTCGCGCGACGACTCGACGCCTTTCTCGAAGAGGCCGAAGCGCCGACCGTCGTGCGCGAGCTCGCGACGCTCGAGCGCGCGATCGCCGAGGTGCGACCGAACGACGAAGCCACGCACCTGAGCGAGGCAGTTCCCTCGCGCCTCAAGGGCGGTGTGGTCCTCGCGAACCTCTCCTTCCGGGTCGTCGAAGCCACACACGACGTCGTCGCGCTTCATGCCGGCGGCGAAGCGGTGGAAGGCACGTTCGCGTGGGTGGTCGGCGCGCACGACGACGGGGTCTCGCTCTTGCCCTGCCAGGACGACGAGCTCGTGTTCTTCCGCGCTGCGGTGAACGAAGCGCAGCCGGTCGAGGGCGCACCCGTGAGCCGGGAATGGCTTCGCGAAGCGCTCGTCGCCGGCGCGCTCTTCTGGCGTCCGCGCGCGACCGGCGGCACCCTCGCCCGGTGAGCTCGTGTTCTTCGACGGTCGCGTGGCATCACGGAAGCCACGAGGCTCGACGAGCGGCGCGTGAGGATCACGTCGAACGAGTAGGCCTCGTGGGAGAAGCAGTGTGAGCGATTGGGTCGACGAAGACGTCACGAGCGACGCGCGCAGCCTGCGGCTCGACGCCAAAGGCTTGGACGCCTCGACGGGGGATCGACGCATTCGCGCGACGTGGGAGCAGGTCTTCGGCATCGCCTTGGTCCCCGAGGACGCGCCCCGGCAGGCGTTCGTTCTGGTGCCGCGCCGACCCCCGCAGCCGCCTTGGATCGAGATTCTCCCGAAAGACCTGCCCGAGGAGCTTCGTGAAGAAGGGCTCGAGGGTTTGGCGCGGCAGGTGCGCGAGCGAATGGCGCAGCGGAGTTACCGAAGCGGCGGCCCCACGCGACCGCTGCTGGATCCCGCGACCTTGATGCAGCGGGTGCTGGCTCGCGAAGAGGTCCCCGGCGCGCTCGAAGTGCCCGTCGGTGCCGGCCCCGGCGGTTGGTGGCGACGCTTCCTCGACGTCTTCGCCGCAGGCTCGGCCGGCGGTCTGGCCGGGCTCTACGCCGGCGCCTTCTCGGGCAACCCGATGATCGCGCTCGGGGTCGCCGCCGCGGGGGCCACGGTCGGTGCCAGCGTGCCCGTCGCGCTCTCGTCGAGCTTCGAGAGCCTTCGCGCACGCCGACGCCGGCCGCGGGTGTTGGTCTTGGCGCCGGACGGATGCATCGTCGGCCTCACCTCGGGCCCGGCCGTGTTCGCGTGGGGCGACATCGCGCGTTTCGCCGTCGAAGAACACCCGCCGGAGGGTCGGGTGAGCCCGGTGCGCGCGTGCCTCGCGGTACGAAAAGCGAACGGCGAGGTCGCGAGCCTCGACGGCGCGTGGTTCGCCGAGCCCCTGCCGCTGATCGTCGCCGTCGCCGAAGCCTACCGCCTGCGAAACACGCCTCGCTGACCGACCGGCGGAGAAAGCGCGTCTTGGCCCGCGCACCGTCTTGATCCCGTCGACGGAGGCCGCGACAATCGCCTGTGGTGGAACGCACGGTCGACCACGAGGTCCTCGGCTCCTACCCGGAGTCCGGATTCTCGATCGACCGCACACGTTGGCCTTTGGTCACGGTGCGGGTGGGCCGAACCTTCACGGCCGAAGAGTTCGGAACGCTCTACGACCGCTCGATGGAGGAGTCCGCAGCCCGCGGCGACGCCCCGTACCTCTCGTTGGTCGACGCCCGCGCGCTACCCGTCCAGGCGTTCGCAGGCGTGTTGCGAGCGACCACCATCTCGCTGCTCAACCGTCACCAGGCGCGTGCGCGGGGTCGCCTCTTGGCGGAGGTGATCGTTCACGACGCGTTCTTGGCCCGAGGCACCTTCGCGGTGGTTCGTCGCGCCTACCGCCCGCAGTGGCCGCTCCAGTTCTTCACCACCGTCGAAGATGCGGAACGTTTCTGTTGGCGGGTGTGGCGCGAAGGCGAACGAAGCGGCGCGATCGACGTGGCCGGCCTCGCCGCGCGGCAACGCCAGAGGTAACGGGGAAGAAGCCCCGCCCGTCGGACGTCGAGTAGCCGCGGTTCACCGCGCCCGCTCTTGGGGTCGGTACGCTGCGTTTTCGACGTCGGTCGGGCCGGAAGAGCGCGGCGAACCGCGTCCAGGGGGCCACGTGGGGCATGGGATTCACCCGGTCGAAGGCGGCGTAGTGGAACGTCGCGGGGCGCGCCCCTACCCTCGGGCCGTGCGCTGCGCCCTCGCCCTTCTCTTCCTCGCGGCCTGTGCCCCCGAAGAGGCCGCGCCCGAACCGGCGCCGCGGCTGGTGCGGGTCGAGGTCGCTGCGCGTGGGCCCGCCATCGACCGTCTGGTGTTGCTCGGAGACGTCGAAGGCGAGCTGGACGTGCGGGTCGTCGCCGAGCTCCCCGAGCGCATTCGGGAGCTGCACGTCGCGGAGGGCGACGCGATCACCGAAGGGGCGCCGATCGCGACCCTCGAAGCCGCCACGACCTCGGCCGACGTCGCCCAAGCCGACGCCGCGCTCTCGGCCGCCGAGGCTGCACGCGATCAGCTTCGCGTCGATCTCGCCCGGGTCGCGCCGCTCGTGGAGCGAAGCGCTCTTCCACGCTCGCAGCGGGAAGCGCTCGAGTCGCAGCTCCGAAGCGCCGATGCACAGGTCGCACAGCTTCGCGCCGGTCGCCAAGCCGCGTCGCTGCGTCGAGGGCGCACCGTCGTGCGTGCGCCCGCGTCCGGCATCGTCGCGGAGCTCGGCGTCGATCCGGGGGACCTCGTCTCGCCGCAGGTTCCGCTCGCGCGCGTCGTGCGCATGGACCGCGTGAAGGTCGTGCTCCGCGTGGTCGAACAAGACTTCGTGCGGCTCGCCGAAGGCATGCAGGTCGTGGTGCGACCGACGGCGCTGCCCGAGATCACGCGTTCGGGCACGCTCGCGCGAAAGAGCCCGGTGCTCGATCGGATCTCACGAACGGGCGTGGTCGAGATCGACGTCGACAACCCGGACCACGTCTTGCGGCCGGGCATGGTCGCGGAGGTCGCGATCGAGCTCGAGCGTCGCGAGAACGTGGTCTTGGTCCCGTCGCGTGCGGTGTTGATGAGCACCCGGACCGCGCGTGAGCGGGTCGCGCACGTGTACGTCGAAGACGACGGGCGCGTCGTGCGGCGCGAGGTCGCCCTCGGTCGGCGTTATCCGAGCGAGAACGACGAGTCGCGGGTCGAGATCGTGCGTGGGCTCGAAGGCGGCGAGGCCGTGGTGGTCGAAGGACACCACGTTCTCCGCGACGGGGCGCGGGTTCGGGTCGCCGAAGCACGCGAGGTCGAACGCGACGAGGCGAGCGACGAAGGCGCGGAGAGCGGATGAGCGACGATCCCGAACGCGGCTTGGCCGCCTTCGCGGTGCGTCGCGGGGTGACGACCGCGATGGTCGCGCTCGCGCTCGTGGGCTTCGGCGCGTTCGCGCTCTCGGGCCTGCCGGTCAACCGCTTGCCCGAGGTCGAGCTGCCGGTCGTCGCCGTGGTCACGACCTACGAAGGCGCGTCGCCCGAAGACATGGAGACCCTCGTCACCGAGCCGGTCGAGCAGGCCGTCGCGAGCGTCGAGAACGTCGAGACGATTCGCAGCCAATCGCGGCAAGGCGCGAGCCTCGTGCTCCTCGGGTTCACTTGGGGCACCGACATGGGGCAGGCGGAGATCGAGGTCCGCAAGAACCTCGACATCTTCACCAACGAGCTCTTGCCCGGCGACGCGACCAAGCCGCTGACCTTCGCGTTCGATCCGAGCCTCGCGCCGGTGATGTTCCTCTCGATCGAAGGCCCGCTCGACGGTCACCAGCTTCGCCGCATCGCGCGCGAGCGCGTGCAGCCTTACCTCGCGCGTCTCGACGGCGTCGCCGCGGCGGAGGTGGTCGGCGGGCTCGACCGACAGATTCAGGTGCTGCTACGTCCGCGGCAGCTTCAAGCGCTCGGCGTCGCGCCGGCGCAAGTGGTCGACGCGCTCCGCGCCGCCAACGTGGTGGTGCCGAGCGGCAACCTCGACGACGGCGTGCAGGCGCTGAACCTGCAGCCGACCGGCCTCGTGACGAGCCTGCGCGAGATCGAAGAGACCGTCGTCGCGGTGCGGGGCGGCCGCAGCGTCTTGGTGCGCGACGTGGCGGAGGTCGTCGACGGCTTCGAAGACGAGACCCACGTCGTCACCGCGAACGGTCAGAACGCGGTGTTGTTGCTCGTCCGCAAACAATCGGACGCCAACACCGTGCAGACCGCGCGCACGGTCGCGCAGGCGCTTCCCGGCATCGCCGAGACGCTGCCCGAAGGCGTCTCGCTCACGCGCCTCTTCGACGAGAGCGACTCGGTGGTTCGTGCGGTGAAGAACCTCGGCCTCACCGCCCTGCAGGCCTTCGCGCTCACCGGCCTCGTCTTGCTCTTCTTCTTGCGCAGCTGGCGCACGTCGTTGGTCGCCGTGATCGCGGTGCCGACCTCGTTGCTGGTGAGCTTCTCGCTTCTGTCGTGGCTGAACGTCACGCTGAACCTCATCAGCATGGCCGGCCTCGCGCTCGCCATCGGCATGTTGGTCGACAACGGCATCGTCGTGCTCGAAGCGGCGTTTCAAGAGCTCGAGCGTGGGGCCTCCGCGCGCATGGCCGCGCTGCGTGGCGCACGCGAGATGACCCTGCCGCTCTTCGCCTCGACGCTGACGACCTGCGTGGTCTTCCTGCCGATTCTTCTGGTCGAGGGCATCGCGGGTGAGCTCTTCCGCGATCTCGTGCTCGCGATCACGATCACGCTGCTCGCCTCGCTCGGGGTGGCGATCACGGTGGTGCCGCTCCTGGTCAGCCGCGCCTTGGGCGGCGAGGTGCATCGCGCGAAGGCCCGACGCGAGCGTTGGATCGATCGGCTGCCCGTGCGTTACGAGGCCGCGCTCGCTTGGGCGCTCCGACGACCACGACGCGTGCTCGGCGTCTCGGCGTTGCTCTTCGTGGGATCGCTCGCGTTGATTCCGATCCTCGGCAAGGACTTCTTGCCGAAGTCCGACGTCGGCGAGATTCGCTTGGAGCTCAGCGCCGCGCCGGGCACCAGCATCGAGCGCATGCGTGCCGCCGTCGACGAGGTCGAGGCCTTGCTGCACGACGCGGTGCCCGAGGCGACCGTGATCACCGCCGACTACGGCGCCTCCGAAGGCTTCGCGGCGCTCTTCGGAGCGACCGCCAACCGCGGCACGATGCGCATCAAGCTGCCGCCGGTGGCCGAGCGTGATCGGCACCAGAAGGTGATCGAAGAAGCGATCGCGGCGCGGCTTCGCGACGAGGTCGCCGGGCTCGACGTGCGTATCTCCGGCTTCTCGCTCTCGGGCAGCAGCGGGGATGTCTCGGTGAAGCTCTTCGACGACGACCTCGACGAGCTGCGCACGTGGGGCGAGCGGCTTCGCGACGAGCTCGGCGCAATCGACGGGGTTCGCGAGGCGCGTTTCTCGATGATGCAAGGCAGCCCGCAGCTCGCGCTCGACTACGACCGCGAGCGCATGCGCCTGCTCGGCATCTCGCCGGCGCAGGTCGCGAGCGCGGTCGCCATCTTCTACCAAGGCGAGACGGCGACCTTCTACCGCGAGGACGGCGACGAGCACCTCGTGCGCGTGCGCATGCCGCGCGAGCTTCGCGGCGACCTCGATCTGCTGCGCTACCTGCCGATTCCGCTGCCGCAGCCCGAAGGCGCGAGCGGCTTGGCCGGGTTGACGCAGGGCTCGACCTTCTTGCCGCTCTCGGCCGTCGCGACGGTGCGTGATCGCCTCGGCCCGACCGACATCGAGCGCGAAGGGCAACGACGCTACGCCACGGTGGATCTCGCGGTCGGGGGGAGCGACCTCGGCAGCGTGGTCGAGCGCGTCGAGGCGCACCTTCGGCAGACCCCGACACCCGAGTCGTTGCGGACCGAGATCGGTGGCTCGGCGGAAGACCTGAAGAAGGGCTTCGAGTCGATCGCCTTCGCGTTCCTCGCCGCGATCCTCTTGGTCTACATGGTGATGGCGTCGCAGTTCGAGTCGTTGCTCGAGCCCTTCGTGATCATGTTCACCGTCCCGCTCGCCAGCATCGGCGTGATGCTCGCGCTCTTGATCACGGGCACGACGCTTCAGGTGACGGCGTTGGTCGGCGTGGTGCTCTTGGCCGGCATCGTGGTGAACAACGGCATCGTGCTCGTCGACGTGCTCAAACGACGACGGCAGGAAGGAAGCTCGCTCGACGAAGCCGCGCTCGAAGCGGGACGCACGCGCCTCCGGCCGATCTTGATGACGTCGCTGACGACGATCCTCGGCATGCTGCCGCTCGCGGTGGGCATCGGGGACGGCGCGGAGACGTGGGCGCCGATGGCGCGCGCGATCATCGGCGGCATGGTGGCCAGCACGTTGCTCACGCTCTTCGTCATCCCGACGACCTACGTGGGCCTGCGTCGACGCCTCGACGCACGCGCGGCGCGACGGGCCGAACGACGCGCACCGAGCGGTGCCGCCGACGCCGCCGAGTGAAGGACGTGAGCGCAGGAGAGGCGCGGTGAGCCAGCCGAAGCAGCTGAAAGACCCGCGTAAACCTCGGCAGCGACTTCGAATTCGGACAATCGAACACCATTCACGAGCTCACGCGTGACGGCGGTCACGCCAAAGCAGCAGGGCCCACGTGCGACGCTGCTCGCATGCGCCGCCTCGTCTTGCTCGCCTTGCTCGCCGCGTGCTCCAGCTCGCCCTCGTCGTCGACCGCACCGGCCGGTGAGAACCGACCACGCTCGGAGCCGATCGAGAGCGTCGGCCTCGCGGTGACCGTGCCCTTCGCCGAGACCGCGGATGCGGTGCGCTTCCTCGACCGCCTCTTCGGCAACGCGGCGGCGTCGGGCGACCGACACACGGACACCGAGCTGCAGAGCGGGCTGCGCCTGACCTCGTACCCCGACGACCGCACGCCGGAGCAAGCGGTGATCGTGCTCGAGATGGAGACGATGGCGCGAGACCCACGCACGATCCTGCAGGTGCCCGCGAGCTACGCCTACGGCCGGGTGCTCGTCGACGCGGCCGACGTCGCGTTCCGCCGCGCCGACGCGATCGAAGCGGAAGCCGCGGGGAGCATGGAGCCCTTCGTGCTCGAGTACCGCGCGTGGAGCCCGAACGGCGGCGTGCTCACGGTGCGCGCACGCTTCGAGGCGAGCCAGAAGACGATCGAGCTCGACACGACGACGCCGGAGACCTCGTTGCGTCCGGCGACGCTCAACTCGCCCGCCTTCGCCGGCGAGCCTTGGGAGACGCTCGGCGGTACGGTCTGGTTCACGCTCAGCCGCGACGAGTTCGACTTCTTCTCGACGCGCGCCTACGGGCTCTCGGCCGGCGCCGCGCAGAACTTCGACGACTTCCGTCTGCTGCCGCACGACTGGCTGCGATTGACGGTGACGCCGCAGCTCGAAGAAGAACGCGTCGACGTCGCGTTCGAGGTGCTGACCACGGACGGCCGCCGCGTGCCTTTCGCGCGTGCGCCCGCGTCGCTCGTCGCGGGCGAGCAATTTCGCGAGAACGTCTTCCGCATGGTCGGCAACATGAACGCGATCGAGCGCGAGACGCCCGGCCAGAGCGCGGCGTGGCGGGTGCCCTTCTACTACGACGATCCCGAGGGGGGCGGCGTGGTCAGCGTCATCGCGCAGGGCCAGGGCGGCGTCTTCCGCATCGCGTACGCGGTCGAAGCGCCGCGCAAGCGCCTGCGTGACGTGAGCTTCTTGCCGTACCAAGGCGTGGTCGAGGTTCCGGACACGCTCGAGCCGCCGAGGCGCAGCTGCGCGGACGTCGGCAGCGAGCCCGCGCTTCGCGGCCAGTTCCGCGTTCGTTTCGACGCGTCGACGACGGTGCGCGAGAGCGACGCGCTCACGAACCCGTTGCGCGGTCCGATCTGGGGGGACGTCTTCCGCGCCGAGGACGTGACGCTCAGCGGTCCACGCGAGGGCGCCGAGCCGCTCGGCAGCTTTCAGTTCGAAGACGTCGACGCGACCGTCGCGGGCGAGGGCATGGTCTACGCGATCGATCTGGATCTGCCGGTCGGGGAGTACCAGTTGCTCGGCTTCATGGACATCGACGGCAACGCGGACCCGGACGCACCGCGGCCCGACGAGGGCGACCCCGTGACGCTCCCGATCGGCGGTTACCCGCTCGAATGTGCGGAGCAACCGATCGTGGTCGAGTTCGCGTTGTTGCTCCCGCCTGGCCGCTGAGCGTGCGCAGCGTTCCTCGGGTACGGCGAAGCCGCGGACCGGCGCGCGTCGTCGCCCGGCCGCGCAGCACCGTCTCTCCGGTGCCGCGACGCCGCGGTCCAATGGGCGTCGTGGCCCGGCCGCGCAGCACCGTCTCCGCGGTGCCGCGACGCCGCGGTCCGATGGGCGCGGCCCGGGCGCACGGCACGGTCTCTCGAGTGCGACCACTTCGCCTGGCCTGGGCGCTCGTGGCGCTGGGTTGCACCACGCAGGAAGCGTCGGTCTCCAACGGCGGCTCGATTCATCACGCGGAGGACACGCTCTTCGTCGCCTCGCCGGACGACGACGCGCTCGTGCTCCTCGACCCCACCACCCTCGCCGAACGCTCGCGGCTCGTGGTCGAAGGGGCCCCGTCGAAGCTGACCGAGGTGGGCGACGCGCTCGTCGTCGGGCTCGCCGAACGCGCCGCGGTCGCCTGGGTGCGGGGGTCGGACGTGACCTACGTCGACGTGCCTTGTGGGGGCACCGGCGCCGCGATCGCGCTCTCGGACGACGAGGCGCTGGTGGCGTGCCCGCACGACGATCGTTTGGTTCGCCTTCGCGACGGCGCGTTCGTGGAGAGGGTCGAGGCGGTGGGACGTCCGACCGCGCTGACTCGCCTCGGCGACCGCGTCTACGTCGGGCTCTCGCGCCGCGGCGTGGTCGAGGTGCGCGACGCCTCGACGTTGGAGGTCACGCGCACGCAGGCGCTCGAGACGGTCCCGGGCTTCGCAGCGGTGCAGCTCGAGGCGCTCGTCGCAGACGGCACGGGCGTCGTCGCGAGCTACCAACGCGTCGACGTCGACAGCGATCGCTCGCGGGATCCTTCGACGGGTGGTTATGGCTCTGTGACCGCCGGAACGCCGCGCCTGGAGCCACGACTGCTCGCGACGTGCGGAGGTCGCTACGCGCGCTTCGACGGAACCGAACGCGTGGCGAGCGGGCCTTCCGCGCTCGCGTTCGATCGCGCGCGACGGCGGCTCTGGATCGCGCACCGGCAGACCGGGAACGTGGTGCTCGTCGCGTGCGGGGGCGAAGGGCTCGCGAGCCCGAACGACCGCGAAGCACGTGTGATCGCGAGCGCCTTCGTCGGGCGCGGGCTCGAAGGTCTCACGCTCGACGGGCGAGGCGGCGTGTTCGTGGACGTCGCGTTCGATCACGCGGTGGCGCGGGTCTTCGAGCGTGACGAAGCGCTGGTGATCGAAGGGCCACGAACCCGCACGCTCGGGCCGACCCGGCTCAGCGACGCCGCGCTTCGTGGACGCGCGCTCTTTCACGACGCACGTGACACGCAGCTGACCCCGAGCGGCGTCGTGACCTGCGCGAGCTGCCATCCGGGCGGCGGCGAAGACGGACTCGCGTGGTTCCTTCACACCGCGACGGTGGGTCCGAAGCTTCGCCGCACCCCACCGGCGTGGGCCGCCCGGCCCGAGCTCGCGCCGTACCATTGGGACGGCGAGCTCGGCAGCGCACGCGAGCTCACGCTCGGCACGATTCGCGCGTTGCTCGAGGGCGACGGCTTGCTCGTCGATCTCGACGCGCTCGTCGCGTACATGGAAGAGGTTCCCGCACCGCCCGCGCGACCGGCGGACGATGCCGCGGCGGCCGAGCGGGGCGCGACCACCTTCGAGGCGCGGTGCGCGAGCTGCCATCCGGGCGGTGGCAGCGACGGCGCGGCGCACGCGATCGTGCCACCGAGCGACGACCCGGCGGCCACGCTCCGGGTGGCGCAGACCCCGACCCTCGAAGCGGTGCGCGCGAGGCCGCCTTACCTGCACGACGGTCGTGCGCCGACGTTGCGCGACGTGCTGACGAGCGCCGATCCCGAAGGCCGCCACGGCGCGGCCGACCTCGACGACGCGGCGTTGAACGATCTGATCTCGTACTTGGAGACCTTGTGATGCTCTCTTCGTGGCCCTCGCTTGCCGCTCGATCGATGGTGGGACTGCTCGCTTGCGCGCTCGCGTGTGGCGACGACGACGGGGTGAGCGTCGCGGACGCGGGCGTGCTCGAAGACGACGCGGGCGCCGACGCGGGTCGAGTGCGCGACGCCGGGCCACCGCTCGAACCCCTCGATCTCCCCGCCCTCCCCGCGGGCAACGCGGTGGGCCCCGACGACCCGCGCTACCAAGGCATGCTCCGTTTCCTCTGGGACAACTGGGGCGTCGAGATCTCCGACGAGTGGCCACCGACCGAGTTCATGCTCGGCTTGATGCGCGACGAGCCCGAGGTCTTCGGCGATCAGTTCGCGTCGTTCGGGTTCGTGCCCGACCCGAACGACGACCTTCCGGTCGGCTTCAAGCGAGGGCTCTCGGACCCGGCGCGTGTCTACCAGACGTGCGCGATCTGCCACGTGGGCACGCTCGACGACGGCGAGGTGTGGCTCGGCCTGCCGAACGGACGGCTCGACCTCGGCGCGTTCCGCGTCGCGGTGAACGATCGTTGGGTCGCGGCGGGGAATCCTCCGCTGATCACCGAGCTCGAACGATCGAAGACGCTGCAGCTCGGGCCGGGACGCTTTCACGCGGAGTCGAGCGACTACCCCCAGGTCGTGCCAGCCGACTTTCCGGCGTACTTCGGGCTCGAAGACCGTACGAAGCTGAACTACCTGGGCACCGGCGGCGACGTTCGCACCGAGGCGTACATGGCGATCTTCTCGTTCGGCGCCGGCAACCCGAACGACGCCGAGGCGCTCGTGCCTTTTCCGCGTCGTGATCGCGTGGAGGTCTTCTTGTCGTTCTTCGGCGCGATGCAAGCACCGGAAGGGCCGACGGAGGAAGCGGCGACGGTCACACGTGGGCGTGAGGTCTTCGTGGCCGAGGGGTGCATCGGGTGCCACGCAGACGATCCCGGCGAGCTCGGCGTGATTCCCTACGCACCGGACGGCATCGAACGACGACCCGGCGACGACGAGGCGTACCCGCTCGGCACCCTCGCGACCTCGCGTTACCACCGCGTGCTGATCGACGGCGACGAGTCGGGCATGGGCACACCGAGCGACGAAGGCCGCGCGGCGCTCGTGACCTTCATCTTTCGGAACATGCTGCGCGTCGCGAACTCCGACGGTTACCGCACCGCCGACCTACGCGGCGTGTGGGCGACGGCGCCGTACCTGCACAACGGCAGCGTGCCGACGTTGGAGGCGCTGCTGACGCCGCCCGAGGCGCGGCCGACGACCTTCGATCGCCACGGGTTCACGCTCGACGTGAGCGTGGCCGGCAACGGGAACGAAGGACACGACTTCGGAACGGCGCTCGGCGAAGAAGACCGCGCGGCGTTGGTGGTGTACCTGCGCTCGCTCTGAGCGCCGACTACTTGGACGGATCGAATCCGTAGTCTTAGCGCTCGGGGGAGCGCGCCACTCCCTCGAAAAAGAGAAGAGCACGAATCAGTGCAAATGATTCGTGCTCTTCAGCTTCGCGCTCGTGCGTCGAGGCTCAGCGCAGGCCGTCCACGAAGGGCTGCACCTCGCGCTCGACGAACCCATCGAACGAGTCGCCGTAGAGCTCGTAGCCCGGCACCTTCGTGCTGTGGACGACCTGGCCGGTGCGCGCGGCCCGAATGTCGAGGTTGGCTTCGCCGCCGTATTGCGGACGCGCGACGCACACGACGTAGGACGGTTGGGTCGTGGGGCGCCACGAGGTCGGGCCGTCGCGCCACGGGTACCAACGAATACCGTTGTAGTCGGTGAAGCCCTCGTACACGAGCACGCTGCGCGGCCCCTCGCTCGGGTCCGGCGCGTCGGGCAGCAGACTTCCGTTCTCACAGACCGGCTGCGCGACACGAAGCAACGCGTCCTCGCGATGCCACTCCGCTTCGCTGTTCGTCACCCGCATGTAGAACGGGATCGCGAGGAGCACGACGATCACCGGCATGCCGATCGCGAGGTTCTTCGCCCGCGAGAAGAACGCCCACGTGTAGAGGAGCGCGCAGACCATCGCGATGGCGATGCCGATCCAGAGCTCCTCGTACGAGAAGCGCCGATCGGCGCCGGCCTTCCACGCGAGCTGCAGACCGAAGGCGATGCCGACGGCGCCGAGCAAGACGCGCCAGATCGGAAACTCCGGCGTCGGCTTGGGCTTCGAGAGCGGCCCCATGCCGGCGGCCTGCGCGAAGGGGTTGCCGCTGGAGGGCGCCGAGGCCTGGGCGAAGGGGTTGCCGCTCGGCGGGGCCGACGCTTGCGCGAAGGGGTTGCCGCCCGGCGCGGGCGTGCTCGAGGCGCCCGGTTGCATGCCGGCGGCGGCCTGCGCGAAGAGGCCCCCACCACTGGGAGGTGGCGCGGCGCCCGGCCCCGCACCGCCCGCGAGACCTGCGGACGCTTGCGCGAAGAGCCCGCCGCTCGCCGGGGCCGCGGGTGCGCCGGGTGCGCCCCAGCTCGAACCACCGGCCGGCGCGCTTCCCCATCCACCACCCGCCGCGGGCGGCGTGCTCGATCCCCCCGCCTTCGCGTACGCCTCCTGCGCGAAGCCGAGGTAGGGCTGCAGCTCTTCGGCCTTCGGGCTCGCAGCCGCGGCCGCCAGGGCTTCGCCGAGCTTCGGATCGGCGGGCCAACGCGGCGCGCGCTTGAGCGCCGAGCGCCCCGGGCCTTCGCCCCAACGACCACGCACCCCTTCGTGCAGCACCTTCGCGAACACCGGCTCCGGCGCTTCGGTCAGCGCCATCACGACCATCATCTGGTCGTCCGCGGGAATCGCGTCGATGGCGTCGAGCAGGTAGTTCTCGTCGACGTCGAGGAAACGCAGCAGCTCCGGCAGCTCGTCGCGGCGATGCGGCGCGATGCCGTCGACCGGCGTCTCCGCGCGAAGCTGTCCGAGCCACTCGTCGGCGATCGGTCCGTACTTCGGATCACCCAGCGCCTTGCAACGCACGAAGACCTTGGCCGCGTGCTCGAAGAAGGGTTTGCGTACGAACACCCCCGCCGAACGCGCGAGCGCGGTGCCGAGGGTGGCGAGCAGCGCCGGGCTCGCGCCGTCGAAGCCGTCACGCAACGCGACGGTGGCGGCGACGGCGGCGGCGAGGGGACGTTCGCGCTGGAGGAAGACGTTGGCGGCGCCGAGGAGGAGCTCCATGGCGAGACGATACGCCTTTCACACGCGACTCTTCCCCTCCTTTGCGAGGCCCCACGCCCGCCAACGCTCCGGGGCGCCGAGCCAGAGCCCGACGACCATCGACGCGACGAAGAGCGGTGTCCAGGACGCGCCGGCGCCGAGGGAGGTCAGCGCGGGGCCGGGGCAGACGCCGCCGAGGCCCCAGCCGAGGCCGAAGATCACGGAGCCGCCGACGAGGCGAAGGTCGAGCGCCTTCTTCGTGGGCGTGGGGCAGACGTTCGGTCGGCGCGCACGCGCGAGGCGGTGGACGAGCGCGAACGACGAGACCGCGCCGATCATGACGAAGAGCACGGTCGGATCCCACGCGCTCGGGTCGAGCCAACCGACGATGACCTCGGGGCGCGTGAGACGCGAGAGCCCCAGTGCGACCGCCAAGACGAAACCGACGAGCGTCGGCAACCACGGACGAAGGCTCACGACACACCTCCCATCACGCGGACGGCGAGCGCGCCGGCGAGGGTGAAGGTTCCGACCGCGACCACGGAGCGAAGCGAAAATCGCCCCACGCCGCAGACGCCGTGGCCACTGGTGCACCCGTTGGCGAGCCGAGCGCCGACCCCGACGAGCAAGCCGGCGACGACGAGACGACCCGGGCTCGCGAAGTGCGTGTGGAGGATGTGGTCGGGCCAGACGAGGCCCACGAAAGCGCCGCCGAGCAGGAGCCCGAGGAGGAATCGCAGGCGCCAGCCGCGCTCGGTGGCCTCGGGCTCGACGGCCTGCGCGAGCACCCCGCTGATGCCGGCGATGCGGCCTTCGAAGTAGAGCAGCGCGCCCGATCCGGCCCCGAAGAGCATCCCGGCTGCGATGGCCATCCACCAAGACATCGTCCACCTCCCGTCGCCGACCGTCGGCGCTCGCGGCCCCGCCGCTCGTCCAGGAACTCTAGGGAGGAGGCGCTCGGTGTCTTTGACCGGACCGCCAGGGAAGCATGCCGATCGTCCAGGAGGGCGGTTGATGCCGGGGCTCGGCGTGATCGACCCTGCCGTGTGGACGTTCTCTCGGACCTGCTCCGCGCGGTGCGGCTCTCCGGCGCGGTGTTCTTTCGCGCGGACTTCTCGGCGCCGTGGGGGCTGACCTCGCCCGACGCCGAGCAGCTCTCGCAAGCGCTGCTGCCGAACGCGCGGCGGATGGTGCTCTTCCATTACCTGCAGCGCGGCTCGTGTTGGGTGCAGGTGGGCGGCGACCGCCAGGAGCTTCACGCGGGCGACGTCGTGGTGCTGCCCTTCTGCGATCCCCACGCGATGGGGAAAGGCGCGCCGCCGCGCGTCGATTGTGTCTCCGCGCTCTTCCCGTCGCCGCCGCCGTGGACCGCCCCGCCGGTGCTCGCGTACGGCGGCGAAGGCGAGACGACGCAGATCGTGTGCGGCTTCCTCGAGCTCGACGACACGCACTTCAACCCGATGCTCACGGCGTTGCCGAGCTTGATGGTCGTGCGGCCCGACGACTCGTCGACCGGTGTGCTCTTGCGGTCGAGCCTCGAGTTCCTGGACCGCGAGCTCGCGAGTGACTCGCCGGGCGGCGCGTCGATGCTCGGGCGACTGACGGAGCTGCTCTTCGTGCAGGTGTTGCGGCAGCACGTCGCGCAGCTTCCCGAACGCGAGCTCGGGTGGTTGGCGGCGCTGCGGGATCGCGGGATTCGAACGGCGCTCGAGCTGGTGCACGAGCGGCCCGCCGAGGCGTGGACGGTGGAGGCGCTCGCGAAACACGCGGCGATGTCGCGCTCGGCGTTTGCGGCGCGCTTCACGGAGCTGCTCGGCGAGGCCCCGGCGCAATACCTCACGCGTTGGCGCGTGCAGCTCGCGGCGCAGCGGTTGCGGCAGACGGACGAGGCGATCGCGCAGGTCGCGTCGTCGGTGGGCTACGCGTCGGAAGCGGCGTTCGGGCGAGCGTTCAAGCGGGAGCTCGGCGTGTCGCCGGCGAAGTACCGGCGGGACGCGAAGGCGCGGGGAACGGGGGTTTGAGCGGCGGGTGACCCTCGGTGTCGGTCGCCGCGGCCGTGCTGCGACGGCTCATCCTGACGCGAGCACGGGCACCAAATCCGCGCTTCGCGGCTCAGAGTCAGAGGCCGAGACGGCGCTGCGCGCCACCGCCGCTGCGCGGCCACACGGCTTCGCCAACACCGCGCTTCGCGCCCCAGAGACACAGGCAGAGTCGGCGCTGCGCGCCACCGCCGCTGCGCGGCCACACGGCTTCGCCAACCTCGGGGACGGAGGCCGAGTTGGCGCGACGCGCCTCACGGCTTCGCCAGCACCACGGTAGCGGGCGTCACCGTCACGGACTCCGTCATCGTCGCGGACGTTGGCGCGCAGCGCCGTCTCGGTGCTTCCCAGGCCGCGAAGCGGCGGTGGCGCGCAGCGCCGTCTCGGTCTCTGCCTCCCTCCGTCACCCGCTCCGCCGCCGCCCGCGAGCCCGCCCTCCAACGTTTCCCCCAGCCCTCGACCCGGCTACCGTTCCCCCGTGCCCGATCTCGGACACTCCTTCCTTCGCGGCCTCGCCGGCGCCTACGAGCTCGACGGCCCGACCCTGCTCGCGGTCGGCCCGACGCTCGAAGCGCATCTCGCCCGCGCCCGGGCGCGTTGGCCTCGCGTGGCGCTCTCGGGGGACGAGTTCGCGGAGCACCTCGCGCGTTGCGCGCCGGACGCCGACGAGCTCGCGAACGCGCTGGGCGGGCTCTGCACCGACGACGTCTTCCTCGCGTGTGCGTGCGCGCGTGGCGACCGCGCCGCGATCGAGGCCTTCGAAGCCGAGGTGATGCCGCACGTGCCGCGCGCGATCGTCCGCATCGATCGCGACGAGACCTTCGTGCGCGAGGTGATGGAGGAGGTGCGCATCAAGCTGCTCGTCGGCGACGGGCGTGAGCCGCGCATCGCGAGCTACCTCGGACGTGGCCCGCTCACGAGCTGGGTCCAGGTCACGGCGATTCGAACGGGCTACTCGTTCAAACGAAAGCGAAGCCCCGAGACGCCCGTCGAAGACGAAGACGCGTTCGATCTCCCCATCGACGACGACCCCGAGCTCGCGCGCCTGCGCGAACGCGTGCAGGAACCCTTTCGCGTCGCGTTTCGCGAAGCCCTCGCGAGCCTCTCCCCACGCGAGCGCACGCTCCTGCGCCTCTACTTGCTCGAAGAGGTCTCGGCCGAAGCGCTGGGCACGATGTACGACGTGCATCGCGCCACGATCGCGCGTTGGATCACCCAAGCGCGGCGGCAGGTGCACGACGAGACGCGGCGTCGCCTCTCCAAGACGCTCGGCCTCGACGCGCGGGCGTTCGAGAGCCTCATGAACCGTGTGCTGAGCGGCCTCGACGTCTCGCTCGCGTCGTTCTTGGAGCGCTCTTGAGCGCTCTCGTGGCTCGTCCGCGCGTCGCTGCGCTCGCGCCTTCTTTCGTCCTCCGCTGGCCACACCTCCGTGGAGGAGACGTCCGTCGATGAAACGCTTCTTCGTCTCTTGCCTCGCCCTCGCCCTCGCTTGCGGGGACGACGACACCGCCTCGGTCGACGACGCCGCCGTCGACGCCACAGCCCTCGACGCGGGCGCGGATGCGACCGTCGAGGTCGCGCCCGCCGAGCCCGAATACCCGCTCTGGGCGTGCCCGAGCGGCTGGATTCCCCGCGACGTCGCGGGTGCGCGCGCGTGCGACCTCCCGATCACCGACACCACGTGCGGCCCCGGTCGCGCGCACTTCGTCGGTGGTGAAGGCTGCGAGGACGTGGGCGCCGCGTGTCCCGCCGGGAGCGAGCCTTTCGCCGCCAACTTGCCGGCGGATACGATCTTCGTCGCCCCCGACGCGACGGGCGACGGCACGCGCGCCACCCCTTTCGGAACGCTCGCTGAAGCCTTCGCCGCGGCCACGTCGGGCGACGTCGTCGCGCTCGCCGCCGGGGAACACGAGGCGGACGCACTGCAGCTCCCGAACGGCGTGCGGCTGGTCGGTGCCTGCGCCGCCCGCACGCGAGTGCTCGGCGCGGTGGGCGCCGACTTCGCGTTCGGCGGCGGCGGCGGTCGGAGCGCGACGCTCGAGAACCTCACGATCCGGCAGGCCGCCATCGCCGTCGGCGTGGCCGGCGAGGTCACGTTGCGAGGCGTGGTGATCGAGTCGATCGTGGGCGCCGGCCTCGCGGTGACCTCGACCGGCCGGCTTCGTCTCGAGGACGTGGTCGTGCGTGACGTCGAGCCCGCGGGCACCAGCGGTGGCATGGCGCTGCTCGTGGACGGCGGCCAGGTCGACGGCACCCGCGTGGTGCTCGAAGACGCGCTTCGCAGCGCGCTCCGCGTGACGGGGGCCGCGCGACCTTCGACCGACTGCGCGCCTGGGCGCGCCCCTTCGGCAGCCTCTCGCGAGGGGTGGGTGCATGGGTCACGGGCGGCGAGGTCACGCTTCGACACGTCGACCTTCGCGGCGCCACGAACACCGCGGTCGAGGTCTCCGGCGACGGCGTGGTCGCGCTCTCCGACGCGCTCGCGAACGCGATCGAAGAGGTCGATCCACCGGGCGTGTTCGCGCTCTACGCCCGCGACGGAGGTCGGCTCACCGTCGACCGCGCGTGGGTGCGTGGGCAAGGTTGGCTCGTGCACGCCGACGACGGGACGGTGGCCGTGCGCGACACGATCCTCGAGGGCCTGCCGGGCGGACGCCTCTACGCGGAGAACGTCGGCGTGGTGTCGTTCTCGTCCCCCTTCGAGCTCGAGCGCGTGGTCGTCACCGGCACCAACTCCGGGCTTCTCGCGAACGGTCCCTTCGACTTCGAGATCGATCCGGAAGCCCCTCCCCGCCGCCCCCGGATCCGATCGCCTTCGCGATCGCGGACCTGCACCTCGTCGACGTGGGCGCCGACGTGCGCTTCGGCTACGGCGTCTCGCTCGACGTGCCCTTCGTGGGCCCGATCGCGCGCGTGCACGGCGAACGCATCAAAGGCATCGCGCTCGACTCGTCGGGCGACGTCGCGTTTCAGGACCTGCGTCTGTTCGCGCCGGTCGCAGGAGGCGACGTCGACGGCAATCCGAGCTTCGCGCACGGGCTCGTCGTCCGGGCCGGAAGCGCGACCCTCGAGCGTGCCCTCGTCGAAGACACCTTCGAGGTCGCGATCGACGTGCGCGGCGGCGATCTCACGCTGGCCGACGTCACGATTCGCCGCGCCCGCGAGCGTCCCTGCGCCGTCGACACCTGCCCCGAAGCCCCCGGCGGCATCGGGCTCGGCGCGTACTTCGACGCGACCGTGCGCGCCGAGAACCTCGTGGTGGACGGCGCCGACCTCTGCGGCGTGCAGCTCGCGTTCGACGGCGCGATCGATCTGATCGGCGGCACGATTCGAGGCGCGACGGTGGGCGCGTGCGTGCAGGTCGACGGCTACGACGTCCGGCGGCTGGCCGGAGGCGTGCGCTACGAGGACAACGGCACGAACGTGGAGACGACGTCGCACGCGGTGCCCGAAGCGCCGCCTCCGCCGACGCTTTGAGACCGCCACGCCGTTAGCTGAGCGGCGGTCCGCGACCGTGGCGGTGGCCGTGTCGGTGGCCGCATGTCGGTGGCCGTGTCGGTAGCCGTGTCGGTAGCCGTGTCGGTAGCCGTGTCGGTGGCCGTGTCGGTGGCCGTGTCCGTGTCCGTGGCCGTGTCCGTGTCCGTGGCGCGCAGCGCCGTCTCGGTCTCTGACTCGGTCACGCGAAGCGTGGTGGCGCGCAGCGCGGTTCCGCCCCGTCCCCGTCTCCGTCCCCGTCCCCGTCCCCGTCCCCGTCCCCGTCTCAAGCCCCTTCCATCAACGCCCGATGCGCCGGCACATCCCGCAACCACCGCTCACGCCAACTCGGATCTGCAATCCGCCGCGCCGCCGCCACGAGCCCCGCCCGCGCCAGCGTCCGCACCTCGCGCGCCTCCTCGCTTCGCCCGAGCGCCTCGAGCGCCTCGGCGTGCGCGATCGAGACCTCCGCCTCGTCTTCTTCGAGCGTACCCAGCTCGGCCAGAATCGCGACCGCACGTTCGGCGCGCGCGAGCGCGACCTCGGCGTCCGTCGTGGTGTTCGAAGCCAGCGCGAACGCGAGCGCGGCCAGCGGCGGACTGGTCGCCGCGAGCCGCTCGGCCAGCGCCGTCGTCTCCTCCGCCACGTCGACCCCTCGCGCGGACCGTGCGCGAAGCGTGTAGAGCTCGACCACGTCGGCGAGGCGCCGGTCGCCAACCGACTCCGCGATCGCGCGCGCCGCGTCGAGAGCGACGAAGGCGTCGTCGAGCCGACCGAGATGCAGCGCCGCGTAGGC
The DNA here is from genome assembly GCA_020633125.1 of Sandaracinus sp. Lineage (GTDB taxonomy): Bacteria > Myxococcota_A > Polyangia > Polyangiales > Houyiibacteriaceae > JACKEH01. The sequence goes on from JACKEH010000001.1 coordinate 166,467, forward strand.
GAGGTTGGCGTGGGCGTAGCCCGCCGCATGTCGAAGTCCGAGCGCCGCGCAGTCGTCGAGCGCGGCACGCAGCGCACGCACCGCGTCGTCGTAGAGCCCGAGCCGGTTGTCCACGTCGGCGAGGTTCACGCTCGCCTGCGCACGCCGGCGCACGTCGCCACGCTCGCGGTAGAGCTCCACCGCCGCCCAATACGCGTTGCGCCGCTCGCCGAGATCGCCCGTCGCGGCCGCCACCTGCGCGCGCCAGATCGCGGCCTCCGCGCGTAGCTCCGGGCGCCTGCACCCAAACCAAACGCTCCGCCGCGTCCAGGCGCCGGCGTGCGTCGTCGAGGTCGCCCGCGTAGAGCGCCGCGATCGCGTAGCGCCCCGCGACCGAAGCCCGCGTGCGTGCGTCGGCGTCCTGGCTGGCCGCCTCGGCCTCTGCGAAACGTGCGAGCGCCTCGGCCGGCCGACCGCGTCGCAGCGCTTGCACGCCACGACGGCTCGAAGACTCCGCGGACGGCGGAGCGAGGTCGAGCACGCGCGCTTCGTCGTCGAGCCGCCCCGCCAGCTCGTACGCCTCCGCGAGCACCAACGCGACGTCGTGGCGTCCCCACGCGAGTGCGCGCTCGCCGTGCGCGATCACCGCGGCCCCATCGCCACGCGTCGCCGCTTCACGAGCCGCCCGTGAATGCCAAGTCCCGGCTTCGGAATCCTCGGCGCCTTCGAGGTGGTGCGCGATCGCGGCCGGCGACGCGCCCCGCCCGATGCGCGAGGCGGCGACACCGGCGTGAAGCACGCGGCGGCGTTCGTCCGGCAACGCGCGGTAGGCGGTCGAGGCCACGAGCGAGGACGCGACGCGATGACGTGAACCCGCGGCCTCCCGCGCGACGAGCTCGCGGACACGCAACGCACGCAACGCCACCGGCGCCGCCGGCACGCCGAGCTCGGCGAGCTCCTCGGCGTCGAAGAGATCCTCGAAGACCGACGCCACGGCGAGCGCCTCGCGATCGCTCGCCGGCAACGCGTCCAGGCGTGCTTGGAGCGCGGCTTCGATCGTCGCGGGCACTTCGCCTTCGTCACGCGGCCCTCGGACGAGCTGCTCGACGAAGAGCGGATTTCCTTCGGTTCGTGACGTCAGCGCGTCGAGTTCCGCGTCGTCCAACGTGGGATCGATCGCCCGCGCCAGCTCGGCGACGCCACGCCGTCGCAGGCCACGTAGCGTCAGCCGCTCCACGGTCGGCCCGACCAGGGGCAGCTCGACGCGCGAGACCAAGACCCACCCGAGCGGCCAAGGGCGCTCCGCCAGGCGCTCGACCATCTCGAGCACCGAGCGCGGCGCCGCGTGCGCATCTTCGAGCACGCAGACGAGCCCTTCCTGAGAGAGCGCTTCGAGCGCCGCATGACCGGCGAGCGCCGCGCGGTCGGCGCGAAGCTGGGCGTCGATCCCCGGCTCGGTGTCGGTTCCGAGCAACGCCGCCAAGCCCGAGGCGTGGCTCGACAGGCCGTGGGTGGACACGAAGCGCTCGAGCGGATCGGCGCCGACGAGCGCCTGCACGAGGGCACGCAGCGTCGCGATCTCTTCGCGCGTGCTCGTCGCGTACACCCGCGCGACTCGCACGCCGAAGCCGTGTTCTTCGACCAAGCGCGACTTGCCGATGCCCGGCGGACCTTCGAGGCAGAGGACACGCGCTCGGCGTTCGTCGAGTGTCGTCTCCCAGAAGCGGCGCAGCTGCGCGACCTCGACCTCTCGACCGACGAAGGGCGTCGACGGATCCGAAGCGCGGGTCTCGGAGACGCGGTGCAAGCCGGGCGCGAGCTCTTCGAGCACGACCGAGGGGAACGCCGACGCGAGCTCGGCCGAGACCAAGACCCCACGTGCGCCTTTCGCCGACGCGCGCGCGAAGGTCTCGAGCACGTCGCCTTCGACGCGATCGTCGGTGCGGTCGTGACGCGCCGCGCCGACGACGAAGAGCCCTTCGCCGTGCGCCAACGCGACCCGCAACGCCGCGTCCTGACGTTCGCGCGACCAGCCGGATTCGCCGAAGATCGCGACGAAAGGACCGGCGTCGTGCGACGTCAACGCACGACCGCCCGCGGCTTCGATCGCCGCGGAGTCGAGCGCGCGGTCCGCGACCAACGTCGTGACCAGTCGACGCGGCGCGACCACGGCCGCCACGGTGCGCGGGCGTTGCCAAGCGTCGAGCGCCCGCGCCACCGCGGCTCCGTCCGCGGGGCGATGCGTGCGCTCGGGCTCGAGGCAGCTCCGCACCAGGCCGTCCAACGCGAGCGGCAGATCCGGCCTTCGTTCGCGTGGCGAAGGCGCCGGACGATCGTCCGCGGCGAGCAGCTCTCCGAGGGTCGTGTGAGGGTGCGGCATCGCGCCGGTGAGCATTCGGTAGAGCACGACGCCGAGCGCGTAGACGTCGGCGCGCGCGTCCACCGCGGAGGCGTCGCGGAGCTGCTCGGGCGCCATGTACGCCGGCGTGCCCATGAAGGCGCCGGTGCGCGTCGCCGTGCCGAGCCCGCCGTGCAGCTTCGAGATGCCGAAGTCGAGCACCTTCGGAACCCCGGACTCGGTGACGAAGACGTTCGCGGGCTTCAGATCGCGATGCACGACCCCGTGCGCGTGCGCCGCCGCGAGGCCCGCGGCGATGCCCCGGCAGAGCTCGATCGCTTCGTCGACCTCGAGCGCGCCACGCTCCACGAGACGCGCTTCGAGCTCTTGGCCCGCGAGCAGCTCGTAGACGACGAAGGGCGCGCCGTCCGGCGTACGGCCGACGTCGAAGGCCGCGACGACGTTCGGATGATCGAGCGCGGCGACGACCCGCGCTTCGTTCTCGAAACGCCGTCGCACCTCGGCACGTTCGGCGTGCTCTGGGTGCAGCATCTTCAGCGCGACGCGTCGCCCGAGGAGCTCGTGCTCGGCCTCGTAGACGACCCCCATGCCACCCGCGCCGAGGCGGCGGCGAATGCGGTAGCGACCTCCGAGCAAGGCGCCGACGTGCGGATCGCGATCGGTGGCGCGGCCACCTTCGCGCGCGAGGACCCCGAGCACGCGGCGGGCGTCGGGACGTCGATCCAGCAGGGCCTCGACCTCCACCCGGCCGACCTCGTCGAGCTCGCCCCGCACGAACGCGCGGAGCCGCTCCACGTCGAGCGGCGCGTCGCTCATGCGCCTCCGTGGGGCGATCGAACCATCGCCGGAAGCTCGCTTCCGAGGCGGCGGATGTCCAGCACGAGCTGCCGCACGGGTCCTGTCCTCGACCTGCCCGTGCCCGTGCCCGTGCGCCCCCGCTCACCCCATGCCGACGTACTCCGTGCCCGTGCCCCTGCCCGTGCCCATGCCGTGCCGGCCGGCCCATGCCCCTGTGCCCGTACCCGCGACGTGCGCCTCCCCATGCGCACCCTGTGCCCATCCGGGCCACCGCTCACGTTTGAACCTCGTGTCTCGCGCGCCGTGCCCGCCATGAGGGACCTCGAACGACCGTGGCATCCGCGCACCCCCGTGCCGATCCGCCGCGCCTGCCTCCGCTTCGCCACGTCCCCGACGTGGCACGTCCCACGCAAGGGAAGGAAGCGTGGCAAGCTTCTCCGCCATGCGGCTCCGCGCGCTCGCGCTTCTCCTCACGTTCTCCGCTTGTGGCGGAGACGACGACGTCTTCCTCGATGCCGGGGAGGCCGACGCGCACGCCCCTTCGACGGCGGGGATCGACGCGCCCCGCGCACCGCTCGACGACGCGGGCGACGGGGACGCCGACGTCGACGCGGGCATGGAGCCCGACCTCTGCGCGATGGAAGACCGCGACGCCGATCCCCGGCGTGTCTTCTTCCTCGGCAACAGCTTCACGTTCACCTACGACCTGCCGGGACTCTTCCGTCAGCTCGCGACCGCGGGTGGGGTTCACGCCACCGATCGTCGACTCGTACACGATCGGTGGCCAGACGCTCGAAGGGACATCGCGCGGACTCCGCGGCGAACGCCGGCCCCGCGCGCATTCCGGAAGGCTGGGACGTCGTGATCCTCCAAGAGCTGAGCACTCGACCGACCGACTCGATCGGCCCGGCGGAGCAGTTCAAGGTCGACGCGACCTGCTTCCACGACCTCGCGCGCGACGCGAACCCCTGACGGGCGCGTCATCCTCTACGAGACCTTCGCGCGCTGCGCGGGGCACGCGCTCTACCCCGCGACCTTCGCCGACCCGAGGACATGCAGGCGCAGCTTCGTTTTCACTACGACGACGCGGCCGACGAATACATCCCGCGCTTCACCGAGTCGGTCGTGCCGCCGAACGTCGAGGTCGCACGGGTCGGCGACGCGTGGGAGGCACAGCTCGCGCTCGGGGAACCGCCGCGCCTTCACGGCTCCGACGACTACCACCCGAGCTGCGCGCGGCGCGTACCTCTCCGCGCTCGTGTTCGTGGGCACCGTCTACGGCCGCAGCACGATCGGGTTGCCGGCCATCGGCGTCGACGACGCGACCGCGCTCGCGTTGCAAGAGAGCGCCGACTTGGTGACCGGCGCGACGCGGCCCGTGCCTTCGATCGCGTGCCCGCGAGGTATCGACGTCGGCGACGCGCTTCGCGTCGACTTCGGCCCCACCTCCGTGGCCGGTTGGCCCGCGCACGACACGCTCGAGGGCAGCTCCGGCCCGCTGCTCGACTCGACCGGCATGCCGACGACCGCGCGCGTCCGCACCGTGGGCTTCACGGGCACGCAGACCGGCGGCGTCGCGGAGAACACGCTCGGCCTTCCTGCCGAGGTTTCCACCGACACGCTCTGGGTCGGCTCGTTCGACGGACACGAAGCCGCGCTCGCGCTCGAAGGCGAGGTGGTCCTCGAGGGCTCCCCCCGAGGGCTCGTACACGCTCACGCTCTTCGCGTCGCGCACCGGCGACGACAGCGGCCGCGCGGCCGCCTCGTCGCGCGCTACGCGCTCGGAGAGCGCGAGGTCGACCTCGAGGTCGCGGACAACGCCGACCGCACGGCGGTCTTCGACGACGTCGTTCCAGATGCCAGCGGACGCGTGCGGGTGCGGGTGCTCGTGAGCCCGGACGGCGCGGGGCGCTTCGGCTACGTCGGCAGTCTCTCGCCTCGAACGCACGCGTTGAGCTCGGAACACGTGTCGGTGCCGCGCGCCGCCTTTCACGCGTTGCGCGAGGAGGGCTGCGAGGGTTCGCCCGTCGCCGACGAGGCGACGAGTGCGCTACGGTGCCCGTCGCGTGGCTTTGCCGTCGCTCGCGCTTGTGGTTGTCTTGTGCCGTGTGCTCGGTCGGTTGCGCGTTCGATCCGATCGACGTGTCCGAGCGTCCGCCGCCGTGCGCCGGAGGCGCTACGTGGTCGCCGACGGCGTCTGCGTTCGCGCGCGCGACGCAGGCACGCGCGACGGGCGGGTTTCGACGCGGGGGTCGAGGACGCGAAACGCCATGAGGACGCGCGGGCAGCGTCCGCCTCGACGCGAGCGTCGATGCCAGCGACGGTCCGCTCGACGCGGGCGTCGACGCAGGTCCTCCGGAGAGGTCGGGGATTCGTTGCGCCTCGACTTCGGACCGACCGCCGCGACGGGGTGGTGGGCGCACGCGGACCGCGAGAGGCCTCGACGGGTCCGATGCCGAGCGTCGGCGGCGCGACGACGGGGAGCTTCGTGACGACGGAGGGCTTCACTGAGAGCAGACCGGCGGCAGCGTGAGCAACTCGCTCGGTCTACCGGGGCAGGTCTCGTCGGACACCCTGTGGGTGGGATCGTTCGACGGGCACGACGTCGCGGTCACGCGCGCGCCACCGCGGCCGTGACCGCGCTTCCGGAAGAGCGCGTACACCCTCGTCGTTCTTCGCGTCGCGCACCGGCAACGACGGCGCGCTCGGACGCCTGACGCGCCCTTCACCGTCGCGGAACGAGCCAAGATCTCGAGGTCGCCGACAACACCGCCAACGCGATCACCTTCGAGGACGTCGCGCCGGACGATGCGGGAGCGCGCAGGTCGAGATCACGGTGAGCCCCGACGGCACCGGGCGCTTCGCGTACCTCGGCAGCTTGGAGATCACGCGCACGCGTTGAGCCCTGCGTGGTTCACGCAGAACGACGGCGGACGAGCGAGCGTGCACGAGGGGCCGCGTCGCCGGCACGAACGACGCCGTGCCGGCAACACGCGCGCCCGAGGGGGCATTCATTGCACCGACTCCCGCTTCTCTCTCGTTTGTCGAGGGAGCGACGCGCTCCCGCTTGGGGCCCCACCGCCGATCGACGCCTCCACTCGCACGGATTGGATCCGTGCGCGAAGTGGGGCGCTCTCAGTCGACGAAGCGCACGGCGGCTGCGGCGCGACGTACTCGTGCACGAGCGTGCCGATGGCGTGCGGGACGATCTCGGTCGGGGCGGGGTCCACGGACTCGCGCGCGCGATGCCCGACGACGCGAGCGCGTTGGCGCAGAGGAGAGGATGCGAACGCCCGCGTCACGTGCGTCGCGCGAATGCGCTCGAGCAGCTCCGGAGAGGCGGCGCGACGACTTCGCCGTCGAACGCCGCGATCGCGCGCGCGCGTAGACCAACACGACGACGCGCGCGAAGGCGCCCTGTGTCTGGTGGCGGCCTTCGCGTGGCGGAAGACGCTGCTGAGCGTCGGCGCGTCTTCGAGGCCGGTGTTGGCGACGAAGACGAGTGGGCGATCGACGGGCGCTTCGGCCGTGGCGGGTGAGCGGGCGGGTTGTTGTGCGGACGTCAGGGGCGTGGCGCAGCCGAGGAAGGCGAGAGGAGAGTCGGAGAAACGACGAAAGAGACATGGAGAACCTCGAAGCTCGCGGGCGAGCGCGGAATGGGGAATGTTGCCGCGGGCGGCGGTTGGGATGGGCTGGGAACGGGCCAGCCGGCCTCGTCGGTGACGGTGTCGGTGTCGGTGTCGGTGACGCAGACGCACTTCGGTCGGTGACGGTGTCGGTGACGGTGTCGGTGACCGTGACGGTGTCGGTGTCGGTGTCGGTGTCGGTGACCGTGACGGTCGTCGGTGTCGGTGTCGGTGTCGGTGACGGTGAGCGTGACGGTGTCGGTGACCGTGTCGGTGACCGTGTCGGTGTCGGTGACGGTGACCGTGACGCGACGATGACCGTTTCGCGGACCGTGGTCGGTGACCACGACGCTCGTGCGTCGCCGCGGCGACTGTCGTTTTCGCGGCCGACACGCGGCCACGGCGACGCGCGACCTCCCGCGTTCAGGAAGCGAGGTGGCCGTCGGGCGACGGTCGAGCGCCTCAGCCGCGGGGTGCCCGCTCGACGCGAGCGTGTGCGCGGTCGAGGAGCGGCCCTCGGTCACGACGAAGGTCGGGGCGCTCGCGAAGGCGGGCGCCGCGCGCGCACGTGCGCGGCGCTCGATGTCGCGTCAAGGCGACGACGGATGGCGCGCAGGACGCGGCGGCTCGCGCGCTCACGTGGAGGTCGGCACCGGGGCGTGGCGGCGACCGCGACGTCGGCCAACGCGCGCGAGCGCTCGACGGCACGTCAGCGCGCGGCTGGCGACGACACGCGACGACCCACACGCTCGCGACCGCGAGGGCCGCGACGGAGAGCTCGGAACGTGCGCGCGTGCGAGGCGCACCGGGCGTCGACTCTGCAGCTCATTCGCGCCGAAGAAATCCTCGAAGAAAGCGTGGCTTCGACGTCGCGGTGATGCGCGCGACGACGGGGCGATCCACGTGACACGTCGTGTTTCAGCGCGCGGCGTTTCGCCTCGCTCGTCCGACGTTCGCGTGGCCTCGCCGCGCGTCTACTCCCGGGCGGGCGGCGCGCGGCGCGCGCGACGTTCGCGAAGGCCGACGCCGGTTCGCGCCGGCGCAGGAGCGCGCGCAACGTCGCGCCGTCCCGGTAGCCGACGGCGTCGGCGATGGCGTCGATCGAGTCGTCGGTGGTGTCGATGCGGTGGATCGCCTGCGCGACGCGGAGGTCGCCCACGTAGTGAATCGGCGTGCGCCCGAGCACACGCTGCACGCGGCGTTGAAGCGTGCGTGGCGTCGTGCCGATGGACTTGGCGGCGCGCGCCGTGTCGAAGCGCGAAGGTGCTCGCGAGCGTAGACCTCGAAACGCTCGACGATCGGATCCTGGTGCGCGAAGTGATCCGGCATCGCGTACGTCGCTTGCGAGGGCGATCGTCGAAGAGCAGGTAACGCGAGGTGATGCTCGCGAGCGTCGGGCTCACTCGCCGCACCATCCAGAGCGCGAGGTCGACGTGCGCGAGCGCTGCCCCTGCGGTGACGAGCGCGCCTTGTTCGACGAGCATGCGCGTGTCGTCGAGCTCCACGTCGGGAAAGCGGCGCGGAAGTCGGGCCCGAGCCACCACGTCGTCGTGGCGCGAAGTCCGTCGAGCAGACCCGTCGACGCGAGCACGTAGGTGCCCGTGCAGGCGGCGGCCACGTGGGCCCCACCTTCGTGCCACTCGACGAGGTGATCGCGCGCGACGCCGATGCGTCGCGACGAGCGAGCGCGCTCGAGAGGTCGTCTCGCGTCTTCTCGCCGAGCGCGGGGACCAGCACGAAGTCGGGTCGGTCGACTTCGCCGGCGCGGTGCGCGCGCGCGGGCCGAAGCCGCGTTGCGTGCGCACGTGCCGTCTCGGCGCGACGAGCGAGATCTCGAAGGGCGGAGGAGCGCCTTCGTGCGCCGCGAGCTCGTTGGCCATCACCAACGTGTCGAGCACCACCGACAGCCCGATGTCGAACATGCCGTCGACCACGAGGATGTGAACTCGCATGTCGGAATCGCGCGCGCTCGGCGCGAAATCCGCCATGTCGCAATCGAACCCAAACGTGTCGTTTCCGCCACTCGCACGAAGACGCTCCGCTGCCCAGGATGCTCTCACCTCGCTCGAAGGGAGCGGGGTGGATCGAATGGAGAAAGACATGACTGCCCTCACTCACTCGTTCGTCGTGAAGATCGTCGCCAAGCCCGAGCGCGCGGAAGACGTCGCGAAGTTTCTGGCGGGCGCGATCGAGCTCGCGCGTGCCGAGACCTTCACGCCGGTCTGGTTCGCGATGCGGGCCGACGCGACGACCTTCTACGTGGTCGACGCGTTCGGGAACGCGGCCGATCGGCAGAAGCACCTCGAAGGACCGATCGCGGCGGCGTTGATGGCGAACGCCGAGGCGTTGCTCGCGGTGCCGCCCACGATCGAGCCCGTGGACGTGCTCGCCGCGAAGGTTCAAGCCTGAGCTTCACGGGCCGTCGGAACGCGGTGCGCTTCGACGGCTCGTTCGCGTTTCCAGTGACGAGCCGTCGTTTCCGTGGTGCGTCCGGTTCGTGATGGAATCGACGGGCCGTCGAAGTGCCTCGCCTCGGCGGCTCGTCGACGTCGACGAAGGCTCGCCAAGTGGGCCCGCCGTCTCTACAACTGCGCTCCGCATGGCCCGCCGAGCTCCCGAGCCGATTCGATCGCCCGAGCCCACGCTTCACGCGTTGCCGCTCGGTCCTCGGGTCGAAGCCGTCCTCGAGGTCGCGCATCGCGCGCGGCGTCCGGTGCTCTTGGAGGGGCCGACCGGGATTGGGAAGTCCGAGCTCGTGCGTGGGCTCGCGACGCGGCTCGCGGGATTCAACATCGCGTGCTCGATCTCTCTTTGCTCGAGCCGCCGGACCTCGTGGGTCTGCCGGTGCTCGAAGGCGGTCGAACCTCGTTTGCGGCGCCGCGCATCCTGCCGACCGAGGGCGAAGGGATTCTGCTGCTCGAGGAGCTCAATCGCGCGGAGCGCTACATTCAGCAGCCCGCGCTGCAGCTCTTGAGCGCGCGACGTCTGCACGAGTACGTCTTGCCGGCGGGTTGGAGCGTCTTCGCGGCGATCAACCCGGAGACCGGGGACTATCAGGTGACGCCGCTCGACCTGGCGTTGCGCGCGCGCTTTCTTCAGGTGCCGGTGCGGGCGGATCGGGCGTCGTGGCTCGCGTGGGCGGGCGCGCATGGCGTGCATCCCGCGGTGCTCGCGATGGCGCGGGCGCACGAACGTCTCTTCGACGAGGTCTCGCCGCGCGCGCGTGGACGTACGCGTCGGAGGTGTTGTCGGCGATGGGCGACGACGAGCTGCGCGACGAGACGCTCGTGCGCGACGTGCTCGGCGGGTATCTGCCGGCGGTGTGGGTCGAGGCGTTGTTGGCGGGCGGCTCGCTCTCGGCGCGGCCCTTCGAGCTCGACGTTCGCGCTGTTGCGCGGGTATCGACGCGACGAGACGCGCGCGGCAGGTGCGTGAGTGGCGCGAGACCGGGGCGACGGATCGCCTCGGGGCTGGTGGAGCGACTGGTCGCGATCGTGGGCGGGCCCGAGTGTGGGGTGCTCGCCGCGAAGGGGGATCTGGAGCTCGCGGCGCTCGAGGCGTTGCTCGTGGACTTGCCGGGGATCTGCGCGAGCGCGTGCAGGAGGCGGTCGGGAGCAATCCGACGGCGTGTGTGCTCTTGGACGAGAGCCTGGACGACGTGCTGCGTGGGTATGGCGGGAGCGCGTTGTCGAAGCGGGTCGAGCAGTGGAAGAACGCGCCGGACAAGCGGCATCGGGTGGCGCTCTTGGTCACGGCGTTGCGGGCGCGGATTCTGACGCCGCAAGCGGCGATCGAGCTGCGGAAGTCGAACGCGGCGCGGCTCTCGCTCGGGCATCTGTTGGCGCAGCTCGGCGAGCGCTTCGGGTTGCCGCTGGTCGAGGCGATGCAGCGTGCGGGTGTCACGCCGATTCGGCCATGAGGGGCGAGCTCGGGGAGTGGTTGCGTGGGTTCGTGTTCGAGGGCGGGTTCCTCGCGCGCTATCCCTACTACGCGCACGTGATCGCGGGGCTCGATGCGGTGCGGGATCCGAGCGTGGAGCGCATGGCGGTGTCGTTTCGACGCGTGCCGGGGCGGGGCGGTCGGTTTTTTCTGCACGTGAACGTCGAGGCGGTGGCGCGGGAGCCGCAGTTCGTGCGCGAGGGCTCTTGTTGCACGAGGTGCATCACGTGGTGCTCGGGCATCTCACGCATCCGAAGTACTTCGGAGTCGCGCATCCGGAGCTGCTCTCGATGGCGATGGAGGCTTCGGCGAACGAGTACGTGGACGAGGCGCTGCCTTCGCCGCTGCTTTGGGAGCACTTTCGGGAGGTCGGGTTTCGGGCGCGGCAGAGCACGATGGAGCGGTACGAGCTGCTCGTGGCGGCGCGTGCGGATGGGGAGGAGCCTCGGCCTTCTCGGCCTTCTCGGACGTTGGATCCGCACGATTGGGTGAACGAAGCGACGGCTCCTGCGACCGGCGTGGAGCATGCGCGGCAGGTGATCACGCGGGCGCGTGACGAGGGTGAGGGCGACGCGAAGCGCATGGAGGTCAGGGTGCCGCGTTTGGCGGGGAAGACGCCCGACCAGTTGTTGCTGGAGTTGGTGGGGACGGATCGCGCGCCGGCGAAGCGCGTGGATTGGCGGCGTGCGTTGCAGGACTTGGTGGCGCAGGGGCGGGCGCCGCATTCGACGTGGGCGCGCCCGAGTCGGCGGTTTCCGGCGCAGGTCGGCGTCGCGCCCGGACGTACGTTTCGTTCGCGCGCGGTGCCGCGTTCGACCTTTTCGTGGCGATCGACACGTCGGCGAGCGCGTCGCGGCCGGGCTCGAGGAGATTGCGCGTCAGCTGCGGCCGATCGCGGAGCTGGCGCGCGTCGTGGTGGCCGAGTGCGACGTCGAGGTGCGCCGGCAGATGTATCCGTTTCGCGGCACGCTGTCGGCGGTGATGGGACGTGGCGGCACGGACCTTCGGCCCGTGTTGGACGCGCGTTTCTTGCGGGCCCGGGGGCGCGCGGATGGCGTCGTGTACTTCACGGATGGCGAGGGCCGGCGCCGGAAGTCGCGCCAAGCGTGCCCGTGCTGTGGGTGCTGACGAAGGCGACGGGCCGCCGCCGGTGACGCAGGGGCCGAACGGTTCGCTTCAACGAGGGTCGCGCTTACTGCCAGCCGCCGTTGACGCGCTCAGTCGTTCGTATCGTCTGTCTGCCCTGCAACGTCGGGAAGAACGTCGGACGAAGGCACGTCGGGAAGAAGGTCGCAACTCTTCTGCCGCAACGTCGGGAAGAAGGTGGACGCGCAGCGTCCGCGCGAAACCGACCGCGGAAGGTCGCAACTCTCCTACCGCAACGTCGGGACGAACGTGGACGCGCAGCGCCCGCACGTTCGGCGACCGCAGTCGGTGCGCAAGTGCCCACATCACCCCGCGCAACTCGCTCACGAAGCCACGCTGGCCAGCACGGACCGAGGTGACGGCACCACACGCGGGTCGAAGCCCCCAAAACCCCGACCTCGAGACGCACCTCCGCCTCACGTCGCGCGCTCACGCGACGTTCCGCTCGGATTGCGCCCACCGCGCGAGCTCACACGAGCGGTGGCGCGACGCCCGCGTGCGTCGCGAACCCGAAGCGTCGCGCCCACGCGAAGCACCCCGCCGGGAACACCACGTCCTTCTCGCCCCGCAGCATCCGCAGCCGGCACTCGGCCATGTCCCAGCGGAACGACGCATCCTCCGCCAACGCACAGCGACGCACCTCGCCTTGCCCACGCCCCGCCTTCACCCGCGGCACGACCGCGTTGAGCTCTTCCTTCGAGGTCGCTTGCGCTCGCGTGCTGCGTCGCATCGCCCGAAACCGCCCGAGGAAACGCCCGCCGCTCTTCGCGACCTCCCCGTGCGCCTCCTCGACGAGCCCGTCGCGCTCCGCCTTCACGAGCGCCACGCACTCCTCGGGTGCCATGCCGACCCTCGCCGCGAGCGGCGTCAGCTCCAGCTCGATGTCCTTGGCCCAACGCTCGCTCTTCGGGTGGAACATCCGCACCACCGCGCCGTCCTCCCGATGCAGCAGCTCCGGACGCGGAATGCGCTCGCGCTTGCCCCACCCCGTCTCCTTCAAATCCGTCAGGTTCCCCGGCCACTCCGACGGCGACGCCACGAGCCCCGCCATCACCGCGTTCGCCTGAATGTACGCCGCCGCTTCCACCGCGCCCTGAACCGTCACCACCACCGGCTGGTTCGTCTGCCGCTTGTCGAACACCGGCAACTTCCACCCCCGCAGCCGCTGCACACACCGCGCGAGCATCGCGTGAAAGTCGTTGAAGAACAGGCCCCGCCGCCCCAGCCAATCCGTGAAGAGCATGTGCAGATGCGAGCTCATCAACGCCACCTCGTGAAGCTCGATGCCGTGCCGCTTCGCGCACACCGCGAGCAGGTACTTCACGAGCCAGACCAGCTCGCGGTCCGGTCGCAGCAAGAACCGCCGACCCAACACCCGCCGCGTCGCGAACACCAGCTGCCCGGGCAACACCTGCTGCGCACGCGACGCACGACCTGGACGCGAGAGGAACTCCGGCTTCGTCTGAGACTGAGGCATCGGCCACCGCGTTCCAAAACGCGTGCCGACACGTCACCTTACGAGTTTCCCGCGAATTCGCGCCGATCCCGCCCAGAATCCCGCGGCGGTGGCGGGCGAGCGGCGGCCGAAGTGGCGGCTCAGTCGTCTTCGATCCGCACGTCGATCTTCCCACGCGCCTCGGGAAAGACCTCGATCGCATCCAACACCGCCGGATGGCTCATCGCCCGCCGCTTCTTCGCGCTGCGCTCCGCCTCACGACGCGTGGCCTCGATCGCCGCCACCGTTCGCCCACGCACCTCGGCATCGAAACGAATCTCGATGACCGGCCGCCCGCCCAAACGCTTCGCAGCGGCCCCCGCGATCGCTTCCTTCGCCGCCGGCGCCTCGGCCTGCCGCCCGTAGAACGACCCGTGCTGGAACGCGAGCACGATCCGCTCCTTCGACACGACCCGCGTCAGACGCCGCCGTTCCTCAGAAGCACCGCCGCGAGCGAAGGGCGCCGCGCATCTCGCAACGACGCCACGAGCCGCTCCCACTCCTGCAACGCCGGGCGCAGAACCTTGGCGCCCGTCGCCACGTCGGTCTCGAACGCGTCGTCGTCTTCCACGGGAGACGGCGGCGCCTCCTCCTCCATCACCGGCGGGGGTGCCGAAGAAACGCGTGGTGGGCTCTCGTCGTCGTCGGCCGCCGGCTTCGCGCTCGACCGCGACTCAGGCTCCCGACCACCGGACCGCGCCATCGCCTCACGCGCGAGAATCTCCCAAGGCTTCTCACCCGTCTTGCCCGCGGCGGTTGAGGACGCGGCGCCTGCGTAGAGCCTCCGACGACGACGAGGAAGACGACGAAGACGCACGCTCGGCCGGACGGCTCTCGGCCTCCGCACTTCGCGAGGGCTCGCGACCACGCGGCGCTCACCCCACGCGAACCACCCGACCGCGCCCCACTCGACGAGGGCGGCGAGCCACCACGCTCCAAACGCTCCAATCGCGCGAGGGAGCTCTCCCCACGTCGCGCAACGCCGGCCGCGTCGCCGCACGCACGAGACCCATCTCCAACATCAAACGCGGCGAGCTGGCCTTCGCGACCTCGTCCACGAGCTTCGACACGATCGCGAACACGCGCTGCAGCTCCATCGGATCCTGCGCGCCCGCGAGCGCCTGCGCAGCCTCGCGCTCCTCGTCGACGAGATCGACGAGCACGCGGTCATCCCCGCCACCCGCAGCACGACGAGATCACGAAGCGTCTGCACGAGCTGCTTCACGAAGTGGTTGGGATCGGCCCCCGACGCGAGGGTGGCGTCGATCGCGCGAAGCACCGCCGCCGCATCACCCGACAACACCGCCGACAGAGCCCGATGCAACGCCGCCCGACCCGCGATGCCGAGATGGCGCGCGACGTCCTCGCCGACGAGATGATCGCCACCGAACGCCACGAGCTGATCGAGCAACGTGAGCGCATCGCGCATCGACCCCGCCGACTCACGCGCCACGAGCGCGATCGCGTCGTCGTCCGCCGTGATGCCTTCGCTCCCGAGCACCCGCCGCACGTGGTCGGCCACGACGGTCTGCGGAATCAGACGAAAGTCGTAGCGCTGGCACCGCGACCGAATCGTCACGGGAACCTTGTGGCTCTCGGTCGTCGCGAAGATGAACTTCACGTGCGGCGGCGGCTCCTCGAGCGTCTTGAGGAACGCGTTGAACGCGCCCGTCGAGAGCATGTGGACCTCGTCGACGATCACGATCTTCGAGCGGTCCCGGGCCGGGCGATACGGCAGCGACTCCTGCAGACGCCGAACGTCGTCGACGGAGTTGTTCGACGCGCCGTCGATCTCCTGGACGTCCATGTCGACGCCCGCGGTGATGTCTTTGCAGATCGCGCACTCGTTGCACGGCGTCGCGGTCGGCCCCTTCTCGCAGTTCAGGGCCTTGGCGAGAATGCGGGCCGTCGTGGTCTTGCCGACGCCTCGAACGCCCGTGAAGAGAAACGCGTGCGCCACGCGATCGGCCGCGATGGCGTTGCTGAGCGTGCGCGCGACGTGCTCCTGGCCGACGAGCTCGTCGAGCGTCTGTGGGCGGTACTTCCGGGCAAAGACGGTGTAGGCCATGGAACGCGGCAGCCTACTCCCTGAGGCCGCTCGGACAAAGCGGGGCGAGAGGCTCCGCAAACGATCGGCCCCCACGCGCGCCACTCGACCGCACGACGCCAGGAACGCGCCTGAAAACACGCGACACGGCCGCCGCGGGATCCGTCCGCGAAGCGCGAGAACGCGCGTCAAGAGCGCGCGTGCACGGATCGAATCCGTTCACGTGGTGGTGGCGCTCGGTGGTGGGGAGGGCTAATCCGGCGTTGCCGGTTGGGAAGGAGCGCGCCGCTCCCTCGAGAAAGAGAGAAGAGCATGAATCAGTGCAACGGATGCGTGCTCAGACGACCCGCGACGGCACGGCCGGCGGAATGCTGCGCTTCTTCTTCGGCAGGAAACACAGCGGCTCGAAGAGCGCCTGCGCCTCCGGCGGCGAGCAGCGCGCACCAGGTCCACGAGCTCCTGCTTGCGGAGGTCGAGATCTCCTCGCGACGCCCATCCGCGCGCTCGATCTTCAACGAGGCTCGGTCGGGTTGGCGAGTGCGCGTCGACCTGCGCCGCAATCGGCGCCAGACGCGCCGCGATGCGATCAACACCAAACGCACGAGCCCGCGCTCGAAGACGTCGTGCTCGTCGAGCTGCGCGAAGACGAGGCGGGTCTTCCGACCGAGCAACGTCGAGGCACTCGTTGCGCAGGGTCTCGGCGAGGTCCTGAATGCGCTCGAGGTCGTCGCCCTGCGACGTGTCGACGCGGCGCCTCGCTCTCGCCGCCCTTCTCGTTGCGCCGCGTGAGACGCGCGAGCGCTTGGCCCTCGAGCCCGACGTCGAGGTCGATCACGGAACGCATCCCGCGGCGCGTCGGGCTTGCGCCGCAGGTGCAGCTCCCATCGAGTCAGGCCCGATCTCGAGCTCGCTCACGTAGAAGTCGTCGAGCGTGTGGACGTCAGGATGCAGCGAGCTCGAAGGCGCCTTCTTGAAGCCGACCTGCAGCGTCACCCTGGTGAGATCTCGCCAAGCTTCCGCGGACGGCTCCACACGGGATCGCTCGCGACGTCGATCGCGAAGCTCGTCGTCAACGACGCCGGATGCGTGAGCAACACCTGGCCGTGCGGCGCGGTCCGCTCCGAGGCTGAGCGAGCGCGCCACCCCGAGGTGGGAAGCGGGTCCGCCGAGGAAATACGCGACAAGACGTCGCGAAGCTCGGTGCGCTTGTCGCGAATCTGCGTGGTCACGCCGACCGAGTCCGCGTCGAGGTGCTGCGCCGGGGTCTGCCTCGCGTCGCGCGGCGACCCGTTCGACGTGCTCGAGCAGCTCGCGCGCGTGCGGGCCGACCAGCTGGGTCGCGCCCGACCTCGCCGCACGATCCGCGATCGACGCCGTCACCGCGTCGAAGAAGCCCTGGAGCGCCTCGATCGCGTGCAGATGCTCCTGCGCCCGATCCCCGAGGTTCTGCTCGAGCTGATCGGCTTCGTGCGCGAGCAGGAGCGCACGGCTCGCCGCCTTCACGAAGGTGCGCAGCTGCGCGAGGAAGTCGTGTCCGTCCGGGAACGGCGACGAATCACCGAAGAGGTAGGTCGACACCGAGACAGGGTATCCGGTCCGGGGGCTCGCGCGAAACGATCGTCGTGCGCGAGGCATTCGGCCTCGAAAGCCGTCCCTCCACGCTCACTCCACCCGCGTGCAGTCCCCGCTCCAATCGGTCCTCGGGCCGGCCTCGATCATCTCGAAGTCCGTGATCTCGAGGGCCTGAAGGTCGCGTGGACCGAGCAACCCGTCCCACTTCGCGACGGTGTCGTGGTCGCTTCGCGCGGTCAGCGCGATCTGCCCCGCGTCCGCGAGGATCATCCCGTAGCGCTGAAGCGCACGCGCCACGGTACGCGCGGCGTCGTTGGGCAAGGTCTCGAGCGGGTAGTCCGCACGCAGACGAAGCCGCACGCCGTAGGGCGGCGCGTCGGCCCCTCCGCTCGTCGGGTTGGTGCTGTGCGTCGCCGGGGCGACGTAGACGCGACGACGGATGCGCTCGTTCGGGAGAATGAACCGAATCGCGTGATCGATCGTGCCCGACGCGACCTCGTCCGCCGTGAAGAGGAGCGGCGCGATGGGCAACCCCGCGGCGTCCGCGCTCGTGCACCCTTGCCCTCGTCCGTCGTCGCCGTAGTCGCGCGAGGTGTCCCACACCGCGAGGCACCCTCCGTAGAAGGTCCCGCCGCTCACGTTCGCCCGCCACATCTCGTAGAGCCGACCCGCGCCGCGATCGTGCACGATCAAATGACAGTCCCCGTCCAACGTGCACTCGTAGCCCTCTTCGCCTTCGATGCGTCCGCCCGAAGGCCTCGGAACCGGAACCTCGTCGCAATCCGGCGAGTAGAAATCGCTGGTCGGCTCGAAGCTCTCGCGGGGCGTGTCGGCGTCCGCTTCGAGCACCTCGATCGAGAAGTCGATCTGAAAGACACCGCGGTTGCCCCAACCGCCTTCGGCGTCGAGCCACGCGATCACGTCGTCGCTCTGCGCGTCGAGCGGCGCGTCGTCCACGGGTTGCGCCCACGACACGGTGGGTGGAAAGAAACCGTCGCCCACGACCGGTCCCGCGTCGGGGCGAGGACCCGCGTCGGCCCGAGCTCCCGCGTCGCGCGCGCCGCCATCGCTCGACGACGCGTCCACGCCGCCATCGTCGTCGCCGCAACCGAGCACCGCGACGAGACACACCCAACCCCAAAGACGCGCCATGGCGGCAGAGTGCGCCCGGGCACGACCGCGTGGCAACGCCGCGCTCACTCGCTCTCGAAGCAGGGCAAACGTGCCGCGACGCGCGCCGACGCCTCCGCGTCGCTCGACGACGCCGCGACCTCCAGCAAGAACCCGCGGTCGGGATCCTCGGGCGAAGGCTCCACCGGCTCGACGCGCACCAACGCACGCATCGCCGCCGCGCGGGAGGCGAGCGGCGCGTCGCGATCCTCGACCCGCGCACGAAGACGCGCGAGCGCGCCGGCCCGCGCGCTGCGGTATCCCTCGTCCTCGCCGACCTCTTCACGGCTGCGCGCCACCGCGTCGACGAAGGAGACGTCCTCCGGAGCACGCGGCGGCGGCAGCGGGTGGGCGGCCGCCCGAAGATGCGCCGCGACCTGCGCCCGAAAACCCGCGGGGAGCTCACCGAAGTTGGAGCCGCTCCTCGGCGCCGGTCGGTGGCTCGACGACGACGTCGCCGCGCGCCGCCGCGCGCGCCTTCGCCGCCCCGCAAGCCACGCGTGCCACCTCGCGTCGCGAGTGTTCCATCCGCAGCAGCGTGGCGTCGCGATGCCGTGCGAGATGCAGCACGAGCGCGAGCGCGCGCGAAGACGATCCCGGCGATGCCGTAGATCGCCTTGTGGCCGCCGATCACGTGCGCGACCTGGTGCAAGTAGTAGCCGAGCGCGCTGGGGACCCCGAGCGTGCGAAGCGCGACGAGGGTGCGCGACCACTTCGCGCGCGGCAGCACCGCACCGGCGCCTTGGGCCCTCCCACGAAGCGTCTCCGCGAAGCCGTGCGCTTCCGCCGCGCGTCGTCGACCTCCAACCCCACGAGCGCCCCGTCGGCCATCGACACCAGGAGGCTCGCGCCACGCTTGCCCGCCACGACGTCGACGGCGGTCGGACGTCCGAGCGAACGCGGCCGAGCTTCCCGCGTACACGAAGCTCGCCACGCTCGAAGAACACCTCGGCGACGCCGCGTGACGACGAAGCGCGCGAGGCGCAGGAGCATCATCGCGACGCCGAGCGCCATCGCGAACGCCGAGAACTGCCCCGGCACGCCGTAAAGGCTTGGTCGAGAAGCACGACGAGCACGAGCGCCGCCGAGAAGAGCGCGAGCGAAGCCTCGAGGCCGACGCGAAGACGAAAGCGGCGAAACGAGCGAGCGCGCACGAGCGCAAAGCCCTAATACTGGGCTCCGCCGAAGTCGCCCGCGGCGTCGTCGACTCGCGACGACTCGTTCGACGAGGGTGCACGCCACGTGACGCGGCTCCCGCGTGACCGCGCGACGCTGGTCCCACGCGCCGTGCTCGCGCGCGAAGTCAACGCCGACGCGCAGACGCGCGAGCAACAGCCTCGGCCGCCTTCGGATCGCGCAGCGCTCGCTCGCCTGCTCGGCGGCGCGCGCCTCGTCGTCGAGCGGCTCGCCGCCGACTTGCCGAGGTGATGCAAGACCTTGAAGAGCTCGGCGCGCGGCAAGCGCGGCTCGCGGCTCTTCTTCGTGCGCCCCGGCTCCGCACCGCGCGCACCTCGAGCAGCGCCGCGGCCGCGCTCTGCACCACGGCTCGGTCCGTCGCGACCGAGCTCGAGCCGCGGCGTCGTCGGCCTCGGCGCACGCGCGCCCGGGTCGGCAGGCGCGCGAAAGGGCACCGGCGGACGCCGCGGCACTTGAAGCGGGCGACCGTCCTCGGTGCTGCTCGCGTCGATCGGGACCCACGCGGCGCGGCCCCGAGCGTCGACGAGAAACGCGAGCGCCCACAGGTGATCGGGCTCGCTCGCGGAGCCGCCGTCGAGCACCCACCCGCTCGCGAGACCGGCCGGAATCCCGACGCGGCGCAGGAGCTCGCACGCGAGCGCGTTCAGCTCGTAGCAGACGCCCGCGCCGAGGTGCTTCGCGTCCGCGCCGACGTGCAGCGCCGCGACGTGGGCCTGCGCGCGGCCCCGCGTGACCCGCGCGAGGTAGCGACCGACGGCCGGGTCCTCGAGGTAGCTCGGATCGTAGCGATAGCGCCGGCGCACGAAGTCGCGCACCGCGAGCGCACGCTCGAAGGGCGAGTCCTCGTCGTCGAACGACGCCACGAAATCGAGCACCTCCTCGGCAGCTCGGCGTCGGCACGAACGAGATCGAGCGCGCCCATCCCCGAAGCGACGCGCGCCTCGTCGAACGACGGCGCCGCACCGAGACGCACGCGCGCAGACGAAGCTCGGTCGCTCGCTCGAGCCGCACGAGCTGCGCGCCGCTCTCGCGCCACGCCACGCGGCGACGTCTCCTTCGGAAGCCCGCAGCTCGACGAGCTCGCCGTAGATCGGAATCGGCAGCACCGACTCGCCGGCGGGCAGCCGTCCCCGCATCGCCAAGGTGCCCACGTCGCCACGCGCGTCCGGCCGCGGCACGTCGCTCGGCTCCCAACGTTGGCCGCGCCGGTCGAAGCGCGTGACCACGAGCTGCGGCGCGTAGACCCACGGGGCCGGCAGACGCGTCGGCGCGAACGCGAAGCCGACCCGCGGAACCTCGCGTCGCGCGTCGAGCCAACCGTCGGTGCGATCGAGCTGCGAGCCGAGCGTGTCCCGCGGCGCGAAGAGACGCGCATCCCGTGCGCTCGGCTCGGCGCCCTTCGCTTCGCGCGATTCCTTCGCTTCGCGAACCGGCTCGCCACCGAAGAAGCGACGCACGCGGTCGAAGAGCTTCGGACGAGGCGGCGCTTCGCTGCGTCGCGGAGCCGGCGCGTTCGCGGGCACGTCCGTGGTCAGCCGCGCGACGGCCGCGGCGCGCGCGTGTGGCTCGGGCGCCAACGCGGGCGCGGCGAGCGCGGGATCGTCGAGGACGTCGACGACGACACGAAGCACCTTGCCGTCGAACGCTGCCGGCGTCGGCACCCGCACGGACGCGCCGAAGAACGAGCCTTCGACCTCGAGCGTGTCGTGAAGCGCGACCTCGGCGCCCACGCGCCGCGCGAGCGCTTCCGTTCGAGGATCGTTTCGGCGCGCGCCGCTCATCACACGCGCGATCTCGAGCTCGCTCCACAGATCGGGCACGCCCGCCGCCAAGAGCCGCGTGTCGAGCGAGGGCTCGCGGTCGAGTGGAAGCAGCTCGAGCACCGCGTCGCGCGGCAGCGCATCGGCGAGCGCGGGCGGGCTCCCGAGCCGCAACGACGGATCATCGACACGAACGAGCCGCAACGTCGACCCGCTGCGCGCGACCACCGCGATTCCTTCGAGGAGGGCGACGTCGGCGTCTCGTAGACGCGCGAGGCACTCGGGGAGCACACGCACGAGCGTGTCGTGATCCGGCGGAACCCCACGTGAGAGCTCGGCCCCGACCTCGGCCAAGAACGCGACGATGGCCGCGTCGTCCGGCGCGTTCGGAATGCCGAGGGCGCGCGCCACGCGCGGCAGCTCCGAGGACGCCGACCAATCGCCGCGGCGAGCGCCGAAGAGCGCGCGGCCGCCGCGACGCAAGAGCGCAGCGGGCGTTCGAAGCGTTCCTTCGTCGTCGCGAAGTCGAAGCGTGGCGAAACGTTCGCGAACCTCCGCGGCCGTGAAGCGGCGCGCCTCGAGTCCGGCTTCGAGCCATTCGAGCAACGCACGTGGCGCTTCGCGGTTCTCGTGGGCGGTCGCGACCTGCGCGAGCGAGAGGCTGGTCGCGCGCTGGAGGCCGAGGCGGTCGGCGGTCGGCGCATCCAGCGCGGCCGCGACCGCGGGGTCCGGGAACCGCCCGTCGTCCCCGAGCAAGGCGTGGGCGAGTGGCTCCGGGAAGATGAGCTCGCTCGGCACGTGAAGCGTGCCGTCGAGCGCGCTCACCCACGCACGACCACGAAGACCGAGCCGTTCGATGCGCGCGGGCTCGACGCGCACGCGATCGAGCACGTAGCGGGCGAGCGCACGGCGCGCGGCGTGATTCGTGGAAGCGATCGCGTCGAGGCAGGCGACCACGGCGCGCTCGTCGAGGTCGTCTTTCGCGCCGCAAGCCGCGAGCACCCGACGCGACGGTCCGTCGAGATCCGTCCAGGCGATCGCGGGTGGAAGGTCGCTCGAGAAGAGCGATGCCTGCGCCGCCACGTCGTCCGCGGGCGACCACGCGAAGCGTGGCTTGGCCCAACGCCGCGTACCGTCGCGCTCCATCACCGGAACCTCGAGGCGTGCGCGCACGTCGAGACGGCGCACCGTTCCTCCAGGTCCGCTCCGTCGAGGGCACGCGCGAGGAACGCGAGCAGGTCTCTCGCGCGGTCGGCGTCGTCGGCGCGCGCGGCCTCCGCGAGGCCGTCGAGGAGCTGCGCCACCATCGCGCGCCGCGCATGGCGATCGATCTCGAAGGTCTCGCGTAGCCACTGCGCGACGTCGTCCGGAACGTGCGCCGCGAGTCCCCACCCGAGCCCGAGATCGGGCACGTCGGGGTCGAGCACGAGCTCGCGCGGCGCCTTTCGCTCGCCTGCCTGCGAAGGAAACGCCGACACACCGGCCAGGAGCGCACGCGCCTCGTCGTCGGCCGCGAGCGCCGCGCCCTCCTCCCGCAGCCACGCGAAGAGGAGGTCGTCGGTGACCGTCTCCGGCGCCTCGCGCAGCACGTCGACGACACGCCGCGCGGGCAGCATGCGCGTGAGGCGCGGCCCGAGCGGGGATGCTTCGAGCCACGCGGGATCCGCGAAGACGAACGTCGCCCCCGCGGCGCGACAGAGCGCGCGGGTCGGCGCCGACGCGACGAAGAGCGGCGGACGACGCAAGAGCCCGTCGTCGTCGAGCGCGAGCGCGAGGTCGTGGAGGGGAACGCCGTACCGAGACGCGAGCTCGGCCAACGCCGGCATGAGCGCGGCGTCTTCGGAGACCCCCCACGCCGGCGGCGGTCGACCGACCTCGAGCCGGGCGAGCACCCGATCGGAGAGCACCTCCGCGACGTCGCGGTGGGGGAGGCCGAGCGCCCCGAGCTCGTCCGCCACCGCGTCGTCGATCGCGAGCGTCGCGACGTCCAGGGGTGCGAGAGCTTCCGGCGGCACCAACGCATTCGCGGCGCGCCGCTCTCCGTCGCGCGCGCGAACCAAGGGCAGCCGCGCGAGCCCCGCGAGGGTGGGCGCGTCGAGGCTCGTGGCGTGCGTGCGGACGAGCGCGAGCAACGCGTCGGGCGCGTGGACCAAGCGCTCGGCGACGCGAAGCAGATCGGTCGGCGACGGCGCTGGCACCCCGAGCGCGTCGAGCAAGGGAGCGAGCCGCGACTCGTCGTGCGCGTCGAGGAGCGGCACGCCCGCGCCTTCGAGCAACGCTCGATGGGCGCCCGCTCGATGCGCGGCACGCGCGCTCGAGGTGGACCACGTCGCGAGCGGGCGCCGCACGCCTTCGACGTCGAGGAAGAGCGGCAGATCCGCCACCGGTTCGAGCGCCTCGCCGAGGTCGACACATTCGAGCAGGGCGTCGACGAGCGACGCTTCGCCGTCGAAGGTGTCGCGGGCGAGCAGATCGCCGACGAAGAGCGCGCGATCGTCCACGGCGCTGCGACCGAGCGCGCGCCACGCGTCGAGGGTGGCCGCGGCGGCGACGTGACGTTCCCCGAGCCGCTCGAAGGCCGCGTCGAGCGCCGCCGAGGTTCCGCCGCGACGGAGCTGCGCGAGCGGACGAAGCGTTCCTTCGACGTCGCGCCAGAGCGCCGCGCGCGCCAACGCGTCGAGCCGCGACGACGAGAGCTCTTCGGCGTGCGCCGCGACGTGACGCAACGCGGCGTCGATCGCGTCCTCCGGCACGCTCGGCCAGCTCGACTCGCCGCAGAGCGCCGCGGCGAGCGCGAGCACGTCTGGCGTGGGCAAGCCGCGGGAGTGGGCGAAGCGCCCCTCGACCTCGAGCCACGGCCACGTCGGCACGACGGGTTCGAGCGGACCTCGCGGCAGGGCACGCGTCGGTCCGACGAGTGGGCGTCGTGCGCCACGTCGGTCCGCGAAGAGAGGGAGCGCGGCGAAGCGCCGGGCGAGCGAATCGGGCAGCTCGTTCGCGCGCGCGTCGAGCCACGCGACGACGAGGTCGTGCCCGCCTTCGTCGAGAACCAGACCTTGCTCCAACGCGTCGGCGAGCTCTTCGCGGGAGAAGGCCGGCACCAAACGTCGCACCACACGATGCGTGGCGAGCTCGTCGGCGACGAAGGGGAGCGCCTCGCGAAGCCACGACGCGAGCGACGCGAGCTCGTCGGGAAGGCGACGCAGCGCGATCGGCGCCGCGAGCTCGCCGTCGCGTGTGGGAACGAAGGGCACGTCGACGAGGCGATCGAGCGACGCGTCGTCGAGAAGCGCGAGCGCCGCGAAGAGCGTGTCGGTGCGGAGACGAAGCTCCGGGTGCGAGACGAGGTCGTCGGCGAGACGTCGCGGCTCGAAACGTTCGATCGCGAGGCGCGCCGTCAACGCGTCGGGAAGATCGGTCTGGGACACGAGCGACCGCAGCCCGCGGTAGAGCGTCACGAAGACCTCGTCCGCGTGCCGCACGTCGCGGGCCGGCACCAAGCGGTCGTCCACCACGACGAGCGGCAACGCGCGCAGCCGCGTGTCTTCGACGGGCGAGCGCGCGAGCGCGGCCAACACACCCGAGCGCCAGGGCGGCGGCGGCTCGCCCGCGCGAAGCTGGGACTCGGCGAACGCGACGAGCGCGACTCCGTCGAAACGCGCGACACCGAGCGAGAGCGCGACCCGCGCTTCGCGAGAGGACGGCGCGGGAGCGTCGGGGGCGAGCATGCGTCGCCTTCGCGCGCCGAGGTCGAGGGCGGCGGCGGCGCCTGCGTCGGTGGCCGTGGCGGTGGCGGTGGCAGTGGCAGTGGCAGTGGCAGTGACCGTGTCGGTGGCGGCGACCGTGGCGGTGGTGGCGACCGTGGCGGTGGCGGCAACCGTGGCGGTGTCGGTGACCGTGTCCGTGGCGCGAAGCGCCGTCTCTGCCTCGGCCTCCGTGGCGCGAAGCGCGGTGGCGCGAAGCGCCGACTCCGTCTCCGTCTCCGTCTCCGTCTCCGTCTCCGTCTCCGTCTCCGTCTCCGTCTCCGTCTCCGTCTCCGTCTCCGTCCCCGTCCCCGTCTCCGTCCCCGTCTCCGGCTCCGTCCCCGTCTCCGTCTCCGTCTCCGCTGCCGTCTCCGCCTCCGTCCCTGTCCCCGTCCCCGTCTCCGTCCCCGTCCCCGTCCCCGTCCCCGTCCCCTCCTCCAACGAAACCACCAGTCCCGCCAACGCCTCCGCCACATCAGCGTCCGCCAACCACGCCTCCCGCGGCGCCAGCGTCTCCCCCGCCGCCCCCCGCAGAAACGGCGTCCGTCTCAGCGCCAACGCGCACGCCTCGACCAGAGGCGCCACGCCGGGCGCGGTCACCGAAGGTTCCGCCAACCAAACCAACCCGTCGGTGCCGTGCCGCACCACCAACGACGCGAGCACCCTCCCCGCCTCCGCCAAGAGCGCGTCGTTCCACGCCGAGTCGAGCTCGAGGCGCTCACGGTCGAGGGTCACGTCGAACCGCGCGTGCACCAGCACACGAAGCCCGGTCCGCTCCGCCGTCGGCAAGAACGCATAGAGCGTCGGCCCTTCCGCCACGCTCGCCCCCTCGAAGGGCGCGGCGACCCGCACCTCGGCGCGACGCGCCTTTCCCTCTTCGCGCACGCCCTCGAAGACCAACTCCCCGTCGGCCACGTGGTAGCGCCGAATCTCCGGCCGCCCGCCGACCGAAGCCAAGGTCGCGACGCCATCCTCGACCCCGCAACGCCACGCGCGCTCCCCGACGCGCAGCTCGCGCACGTGCCCGAGCGTCATCAACGTCTCGGGCGGAATCGCGTGCGCGCGCGCCGCGATCGCTTCTACAGCGCGTGGGTCGCGCAGCGGCAAGACCAACGTCGTCGCGTCGCCGAAAGGCGCGATCGAACGTGGCACCGAGACGTGCGCGATCTCGACCGCCAGCGCCCCCGACGCGATGCGCGGCCGCTCGCACACCTCGTAGACACTCTTGAAGCCGACCCCGAAGAAGCCGATCTGATCCGCGCGTTTCGTCGTCTGGCCGATCGACGTCACGCCCACGAGATCGAGCAGCGAGAACGGCGCTCCGTCGTGCCTCAGCGTCACCGCTTCGGCGTCGATCGTCGCCGCAAACGAGCGCGCCCCCGCGTCGTCCGCGTTCTGCAAGAGCTCGAAGAAGAAGTGACCCGGGTCCGCGTACACGCGTCGCGCGAGCAGGCGCTCGGCGTTCGCTTGCGAGATCGACTTCGGCGCGCGCGCCAAGGCTTCGACCGCCCGCCCGACGACGTCGCGCACGAGCGTCGCCCACGAAGGGTCCCTCGCCAGCCGCGCGAGCGTGGGACCGTCCGCCAGTGCGAGCGCGCGTTCCGTCGCGAGCTCGGACGTCGGCTCGTGCAGACGCGCCTCGTCGCGCCACGCCCGATGCGCCTCGGGGGCGTGCCGACGCAGCCACCGGTCCGCGAGCGAGATCGCCGAAAGCCGCGCGATGCCCCACGCTCGCGACGCTTCGATCAACGTCGACGCCACCCACGCCGCGTCGCCTTCTGCGATCACGTGCTGCAGCGCCGCGTCCGGGAGCTCCGCGAGCACCTTCGCCACGTCCGCGCGCACGGGCCCGAGCGCGTCCGCCACGTGAAGCGCGTCGAGCAGACGCATGAGCGGCTCCGGATCCGCCGCCGCCGCCGCTTCGTGCAAGATCGGCCGAGGATCCTCGCGTGCATCGACGAGCGCGCGAAGGAACGCGAGCTGCTCATCGAAAGGAAGCGCGGCGAAGCTCATGAGGCTAGGCAGTTAGCCACGATTCGTCCTGGCGTCAGCCACGATTCGTCGAGACGAAAACCTCGGGTCGTCCGCGTCGACGCCGGCAACGCCGATGGGATCGGCGCGTTCGCCGCGTCGCGCCACCTCGACCGAAGTGGCTCCGCGGCCCCGCACGTTCATCCAAAACGACGCAGCCACTCCCAGCGCACGTCGCGCTCGACCACGACCTCGGTCGACCACGCGACCCGCGCCGCGAACGCTTCGAAGGCGGGCATCGCCGCGCTCGACTCCCGCGCGTAGAAGACGAGCCGACGGGTCCCATCGCGCGTGAAGGTGCCGACGAAGACGACGCCTTCTTCGAGCGCCTCGAGCGCCTCGTGAAGCTCGTCCTCCAAGTCCGCGAGCTCGCCGAGCTCTTCTTTGCCGGGCAGTCCTTCTTCGTTCACGTCGCGCAGCGTGAAGACGACCTCCACGCGGTGCGTGCAAAAGAGGTGGTCGATTCGTTTGACGGCGCGGTTCACGCTCGCGAAGACGGGCTTGCCGTCGACCTCGCCTCGCAACACGGCCCAACGGTCGCCGGTCGCGCGTTCCTTCAGCGCGTCGACCTCTTCCGCGAGCGAGGTGAGCGGCTTGGCGCCCCACGGTTTGCTCGTGAGCACGTCGATCGCGCCGACCCAACGCTCGACCCCGTCCTCGCCCAACACTCCGTCGAGCATGAGGAAGGTGACGTTGCCCCGAAGGTTCTCGGGCATCTCGGGAAAAGCCGGATGCCAAACCTCGACGTCGAGGCGCTCGTGGTCCTCGTCTACCGAGGTTCGAACGAGCATCGCCTCGGGCTGAATGTCGTGCCCTTCGATGCGAATGCCGAAGCTCGGCCGCGGTCGACGCGCCGCCGCGTGCTCGAAGTCGGCCCCGGGCGCCGGCGCACGCGCGAGCCAGCGCTCGGCGATCAATCGCAGCTCGGGGTCGGCGTCCGCGCTCACGGTGAGGCAATGCGCGGCGGTCTCCCCCGGCCCGAGCTCCCACCGCAACGCCGGATCGATCGCTTCGACGAGCGTGCTGATGCGCGCCGGCAAGTCGCCGTACGCCGCCGCGTCACGCGCGGCGATGGCCTTCAACAAGGCGGGCTCGAGCTCCGGCCAGGTTTCCCAGAATCGAGCGATGGCGGCGTCCACGGGCATGCGCCGGAGCCTACCGCCGACCTCGAAGCCCACGCGAGGGGCTCGTGCGTCCGTGGGTCGAATCCCACGACGTGGTTCTCACTCGTTCGTCGCGTCGGCCATCGGGCAATCGCCCGTGTAGCCCGCTTCGCGCGCGGCTTGTCGGAGCAGCTCCCCGCGCGACTCCGAGCTCGCGCTGGCGATCGCGCTCATGAACGCCTTCGCGTCCCCCGAGGTCACGTGGTCGTTCAGCCATTGGGCGACGGTCATCGCCTTTCGTGCCGGATCGGTGATCGAGGCCGCACCCGAGCGCTCCTCGGCGTGGCAGATGTTCTCGAAGTCCTTCGCGGCATCGCCGCACCCGAGACCGCCGAGAAGAAGAAGAGCGAGCCAGCTCGTCGTGCGCATCGACGCGAGCATACGCCGTCCCTTGCGCTTCCTTCCACGCCGACGTCCAGGAGCCCGCGGCTCAGACGCGCGAACAGACCTTGCGCTGCAGGCCGTGCACCGACTCGTCGCCGAGGTAGCTCGCCACCGCGCGCCATCGCGCGAGGTTCGGGTCGGGCTCCTTGCCGTCGGCCATGCGCGCGATCTGCAAGCCGTACCACCCCGCCTCGATCATCGCGTCGAGCGCCTTCCAGCCCGTTCGCGGTGCGCGCATCGCGCTTCGCTCCACGTCGCCGCGCAAGAGACCACGCGGCAGATCGGGCTCGAGCGCGAGCGGCCGCGCGAGACCGACCACGTCGACGCTGCCGTCCGCCACGATGCTTCGCATGACGTCCGCCGATCGAAGCCCGCCGGTGAGCATCAACGGCGTGCGCACCTCACGGCGCAGACGCACGGCGAAGTCGAGGAAGTACGCCTCGCGCTTCTTGGTCGATTCGCTGCGCTCGTCGGCCATGCCCATCAACGCCGGCGACTCGTAGTTGCCGCCGCTCACCTCGAGCAGGTCGATGCCTTCGGCTTCGAGCCAACGTGCGACCTGCACCGCGTCGTCCTCTTCGAAGCCGCCCCGCTGAAAGTCTGCGCTGTTGAGCTTCACCGAGAGCGCCGCCTTCGGGCCGATCGCCGCGCGCGTGCGGCGCACCGCTTCGAGCAGGAAGCGTGCGCGGTTCTCGAGCGAGCCACCCCAACGGTCGTCGCGAAGGTTCGTGCGCGGTGAGAGAAACTGGTTGGCGAGGTAGCCGTGCGCCGCGTGCACCTGCACGCCCGCGAAGCCCGCGTCGACGACGTCGCGCGCGACCTCCGCGAAGCGCGTCGCGATCGCGTCGACCTCGTGGTCCTCGAGCGCCCGCGGCTTGGCGAACGAGCCGAAGACCTTCACCTGCACCTCGGACGGCGCGACCGGGCGACGCGAGACGAACCGACTGCATTGCCGTCCCGCGTGGTTCACCTGCACGAGCGCCGGAACCCCGTCGCTCTGCGCGGCCTCGGCCCAACGCCGCAACGCCGCCCGGTCGGTGTGCTCGTCGATCACCACGTTGGTGGTGCGCTCGAGGTAGCGCCGGTCGACCATCACGTTGCCAGTCACGACCAGACCGAGCCCTCCGCGCGCCCAACGCCGGTAGAGCGTCTCGTGCCGCGCGTTCGGTTGGTTGTCGCGCGGGTCCGCCACGCACTCGGTCATCGCGGCCTTGGCCAAGCGATTGCCGAGCGTGAGCCCACACGGCAGCGAGAGAGAATCGTCGAGGCGCGGGGCCATCGGGGAAGCTTCCACCATCGTCATCGGGCCGGCTTGTCGTGTGGCCCGCCCCGCACGTTACCTCGCCTCGCTTCAGAACGCGTTCTGAGGGATCGACGCCAGACCCGCGTCGCAACCTGCGCGAGCGACCGTCGATCGTCGATCGCTCCCACGTTCACGAGGCACCACCGACAGCGATCAGCGCCCGAGCCCGTAGAGCGCCGCGTCGGCGCCTTGGCCCGGCCAACGGCGTAGGTCGCGGGGTCGCGCGCGCAAGGTCGCGAGCAACGCGGCGTCGAGCCAAGCGGTCGCGGCGAAGAAGGCGAGCGCCGGATCGCTCGGTACCCGCACGCGGTGCAGAACGTGCGAGGACGGCAGCACGTCGCGCAGACGGGCGACGAGCGAATCGACCTCGACGCTCGCGAACGCGAGCCACGTCGCGTTCTTCTCGTAGAGCGCCTGCAGCGGCCCGTGCGCGCTGGCGAGCACGTCGAAGACGTGTGGGTCCTCGCCGAAGGTCTCGAGCCACTTCCACCGGAGCCCGAAGAGCGCCTCGACCGACTCGCCCGCGGCGACGAGCGCGAGCGGCGACCCGAGCGCCGGCGCGTCGAGCGGCGCGTCGTACACACGTGCGGCCTCCAGCACGTCGAAGCTCGCCCCCCCGAGCGCGGCCGCCAGTCGAAGCCCCGCCGCCGCCGCGACGGTGGGCCCGACGAAACGCGCGAGCATGCCCGACTCGACGGCAGGTCCGTGGGCGACGAAGCGCGCCCCCGCGTCCGCGAGCCGCGCCGCGAACGCGCGCGCTTCGGGCTCCGGGTGCGTCACCGGATCGACCGCCGTCACGAGTAGGCATTCGTCGAAGGCGCGCGGGTCGGTCAGCGCGAGGCGCGCGTTGGGAGAGAGGCCCTGCGAAAAGACGACGAGCCGTGACGCATGCGGCGCGCCGAACGCGAACGACGAGAGCGGGAGGAAGCGTGCGCCCAAACGCCACGCGAAGAGCCGCGCCGGCCCCTCGGAGCCACCCACGCCGGTCACGATCGTGTCGTGGGGCGCGACGTCGCGCGTCTCGACGAGCCGCGTGTCGGCGAGCGCGCGCAACGTGGCGGCCACGGAGCGCAACCGCGCCTGGACCTCGGCGTAGCTCGCGTGCTCGGGCGTGCGCTCGGGCTCGCTCATGGCGTGGCGTCCGGGTCGTGTTTGCGCGTCGACATCGCGTGAAAATACGCGACCAAGTCGTCGAGGTCGCGGTCGCCGAGGTTCGGGTGAGGCGGCATCGCGCCGTAGCGAAAGGTGAGCGGGTTGCGGATGTACGCGCGAATCTGCGCTTCGGGTCGGTACTCCACGATCGATTGCGGCACGTTCAGCTCGGGCCCGACACGACCGCCTTCGCGGTTGATCGCGTGGCAGCGAATGCACTCGCCGGCGAAGAGCGCGAAGCCACGCGTGGCGGGTGAGTCCTCGGGCTCTCCGGTCGGCACGGTGTGCGGGTAGAGCGCTTCGAAAGACGCGATCTCGATCGACGCGAGCTGCCAAGGCCGCGGGTGCGTCTCGAGGCTCGACTGACCCACGCGCGTCCAGACGAGGTACGCGGGCGCGGGCGAGACCCGCTGCGGGCCGATGGGTGCGAAGCCCGGCACGTCGGCGTCGTCGAGCGCGACGTGCGCGCCGCCTTCGAGCAGACGCTCGCCCGACATCGGGACCGCGTACCCGTCGAGCGCCTTCAGCACGAACGACTCGCGGCGAAGGGCCTCGACGTCACCTCCGAAGGCGCGCGTGAGGATCGGCTCGATCGGGATGGCGACGAAACGTTTGCGGGTCTCGTAGTACGGGTCCTCGGTGGACACGACCTCGGGCGGAAACGAACGCGCGAGCTCGGCGAGCGAGAGCGACGCGACCTCGTCGCCGTGGCGTCGAAAGACGAGGCTGCCCTCGTAGCGTGCTTCGTTCGAGGCCTCGGGCTCGTGCGATTCGGACGCACCGCACGCGACGAGACAAGCGAGGAGAGGAAGAAGGACCGCGGCTCTCATGCGGCCTCCGCTCGGCTCGGCGCGGTGGCCGCGACGAAGACGAGGAAGACGGCGTAGTAGAGGACGTTCGGCACGATGCGCAGGAGGTGTCCGAGCTCGACGCCGAGAAGCAACACCACGTCGGCCGTCGCCCAGAGCGCGTAGAGGGTCGCGAAGACGGAGGTGGCCCCTCGCATCCAGCGCAGCGTCGGCCCCTCGAGCGCGGGTCGGTAGCGCACGAACCAGAGGGTGAGGACGAGCGTGAGCGCGAGCAGCTCGTACGAGAGGAAGAGGTAGCGTCCCTCGGCCAAAACGGGAAAGAGCGTTCGCAGCCCGAGGCTCGTGACGGGCACGACGAGGCTCGTCGCCGCCGCGATCGCGAGCACCTTCCCGAGCGAGGCATTCGGCCTCGCGTGCCGCTCCTGCAGCACGAAGAAGCGCGCGTCGCCGAGGATCACGAAGGCGATCGAGAGCGGCATGAAGGCGGGCGAGTCGCTCGAGAGCGGCGACCAAGCGCCGGTGACGGTCGCGTCCGCAGCGAGGACGAGGCCGAAGAAGCTGAGCCAGCCGAAGAGGAAAGGGTCACGCCGCGCACGAGGCAGCAGCGCGAGAAGCACGAGGACGCCGAGGTAAGCCGCGAAGGGGTGGTGCCAACCGCTGTCGTAGAGCGCCTTCACGCGGCGGAACCTAGTACCAGCGCTGGGGAAGTTCGAGCCGTCTCGTCGCTGCAGCTTTTCGAGTCCGTGGCCGTGGCCGTGGCCGTGTCGGTGTCGGTGTCGGTGGCGGTGGCGGTGGCGGTGGCGGTGGCCGTGACGGTGTCGGTGGCCGTGACGGTGTCGGTGCCCGTGACGGCCTCTGCCTCCGAGGTCGCGAAGCGACGGTGGCGCGAAGCGCCGTCCCCATCCCCGTCCCCGTCTCGGTCTCCGTCCCCGTCCCCGTCCCCGTCCCCGTCCCCGTCTCCGTCTCCGTCCCGTCCGTCCCCGTCCCCGTCTCCGTCTCCGTCTCCGTCTCCGTCTCCGTCTCCGTCCCCGTCCCCGTCCCCGTCTCCGTCTCCGTCTCCGTCTCCGTCCCCGTCCCCGTCTACCGCCCCTTCGCGTACCACTCCTCCACTTCCTCCCGCGTCAGCTCCCGCACCCACTCCATTCGACTTCCGAGCGCCCCATACGCGCGACACGCATTCCACGAGCGCTGCACCAGCTCCGTGCCCAGCACGAGCACGCGCCGTCCATCGACCTTCGGGATGTCGTCCGGGATGCCCTCGTTCCAAACCTTGTGCTCGAGCGGCCCTTCGCGAAGCGATCCATCCGGCCCGATCGCGCCGAACGTGTAGACCTCCCACTGCCCAGACACGCGCTCTTGCAGCGACTGCGGCCCGCGGCCCTGCAGACACTCGACGAGCGCACGGGAGGGCCGTTCGCCGGCCAAGCCTCCGTCGGGTCCTTCCTCCCCCCAAGCGCCCGCCCCGCGCACCAAGGCGTCCGCGAGGAGCGGCTGAATCGCCCAGTTCTCGCTGAGCTCCTCCACCCGCACGACGAAGCCCCGGCGACTGCGGTGGTCGAGCACGATCCATTCGGCGTCCGCGTCGGCGACGAGCAGTTGATGGATCCACTTGCCGAAGTCGTAGCGATGGACCGCCGCGGCTTCCGCGAAAGCGACGTCGGCCCGCGCCTGCGCACGCGCTTCCGGGTCGCGCGTGAGGCACGCGATGGTCGGAAGGCAGAGTCGATCGAGCGCGAAGTACGCGTCCGCGGCGAGCGGCATCGATCGCGCGATCCGCTCCACCACGTCGCGCGGCAGGTCGCGCCCCGCGACGTATTCGAGCGCGTCCTCGTCGAGTCCTTCGAGCCCCGTCTCGTCGAGCGCATCCCCTGCTGCTTGCGC
Organism: Sandaracinus sp.; assembly: GCA_020633125.1. Taxonomy (GTDB): domain Bacteria; phylum Myxococcota_A; class Polyangia; order Polyangiales; family Houyiibacteriaceae; genus JACKEH01. The sequence continues at coordinate 200,021 of JACKEH010000001.1, forward strand.
CTCGATCAAGAAGGGCGCCGCCGCTTCGAGCGCTTCCCGACAACGCGCCGCGATGGTGCGCGCGTACGGTCCCGGCGAGAGCCCACGCTCCACGAGCGCGCCAATCGCGATCGCCGCGCCGGCCGCGGCCGCGACGTGCACCTCGGAAGAAGCCACGACCTCACACAGAACCGCCGCCCCCTCCTCCAGCGCCTCTCGCGACGACCCATCGACCGCACGCCAGAGCGGTGCCGTCGCCGCCCCCAAGGCATCGAAGGCCTCCCGCGAAGGAGGCAACACGGCAGCCGCAGCGTAGGCGCGGCAACGATCGGGAAACGAGATCATCGTGCGTGAGCCTACCCGCGCCTTTCGGGCGGCGCAGGGGGCGAAACGCGGTCGCGAAACGAGCCCGCGGCGAACGGCCTCACCCGCTCGTTCTTCTTGCCGAAGTGCTCGGCGGTCGGTTCACCCCGCGCGGCGTGGTCGAAAGTCGAAGAGCGCGAAGTAGAGCGTCAGTTCCCCCGCGGCTGCCACGAAGAGCCCCTCGGCATCCAAGACCCGCGCAGCGACGATGCCGGCCTCGAGCGATTCCGCCTCCGCCGCGGGCCACTCCGCCTCGCACAACATCCCGAGCTCGTGGGCCTCCCCGAACGCACGCACGGCTTCGACCCCCGCGGCGGCGGCCACCGGTCGGTTCGCCCAGCTCCACAGAAACGTGCCCTCCGAGCGCGAGTGCGATCCGAGCCAGACGAGACGCGCGACGACCTCGTCGTCCGGCCGCCGGAACACGATCTGCGCGTCGTCCAACGACCACTCGTACGGCACGCCAGAGAGCGCCCACCGCTGCGTCCACGCGTCGTTGCGCCGTTGCATCTCGGCCTTCGCCTCGCGGCTCCAGGCGCCCCAATCGGTCGTGGTCACGCCCGAGGTCTAGCAGGCTGCGCGGCGCTCATGCGGATTCGAGCGCCGCCCCTCCCTTGCGACCTCGACGTTCGTGCCCACCCTGCGCGCCCTCATGCGAATCCTTCGCCTCGCCGAGCGCGCCGTGCACCGCGTGCGCTACGTGAACGCCGGACGGCGCGGCAAACGCGAGTCGTCGGTGTTGCCAATTCTACTCGGGGACGCCGAGGGGCTCGGCGAAGGCGTCGACGCGTGGATCGTGACCAGCGACCTGCAAGGCGTCGCGCCGGGTTGGGACGGTGCGAACGTGTTGCTTGGCGTCGCGTTGGTCGACGCCTTGCTCGAGCTCTCGGAGCACGGCGTCTTGCCCTACCCCGAACGCACGGGCGTCGTGCTCGCGGGGGATCTCTATTCCGCGCCCGCCGGGAACGTGCGCGGCGCCTCCGGCGACGTGCGCGAAGTCTGGGAGGCTTTCGCGGCCTCGTACCGCTGGGTGGTCGGCGTCGCGGGCAACCACGACCGCTTCGGCGAAGGCCGCGAGCGCGCACGCTTCGAAGCGACCGATGGCGTGCACCTGCTCGACGGCGACACCGCCGAGCTCGACGGCGTGGGTTTCGGCGGCGTCGGCGAGATCGTCGGCGATCCCGACAAGGCCGGCCGAAAGTCCGAAGGCGACTTCTTCGAGCGCCTCGACCACGTCACGCGCCGTCGTCCGGACGTGCTCGTCTTGCACCAAGGTCCGGAGGGCGAGCACGACCAGCCGGGCGAGCCACGCGTGAACGGCGCGCTGGTCGACTTCGAAGGCCAGGTCGTCTGCGGCCACGTGCATTGGGAACGGCCGCGCGCGACGAACGTGCTCAACGTCGACGGGCGGGTCGTGGTGCTTCGCGCCGTATGATCCACGTTTCGTGGGTGTTCGTGGCGCGAAGCGCGATGTCGGCGAAGCCGTGAGGCCGCGAAATCGCCGTTTTCTGCGAGCGACCGAAGGGAGGGAGCCCGACGGCGCGTGAGGCCGCCGTCAGGCGGGCGAGCCATCGAAACGAGGTGGCGCGAAGCGCCGTCTCTGACTCTGTCTCTGAGGCGCGAAGCGCGGTTCCAGTGCCCGTGCTCGCGTCAGGATGAGAACCACACCCACACGGGCATGCGCAACTCGCACCCGCACGGGCGCGGGGACGCGTCACTCCGGCTCGGCCACCAGCGCCACCAAGCTCCGCGGCCGCACCCAACGCTCGCCGACGACCACCTCGCCACCGAACGTTCCGCTCGCGGTGTCGAACGCCTCGCGCCATCGCGTGCCCGTCGGCGCCTCGGGCAAGGTCGCGCGCACGTCGCCCGACCAGCCGTTGTAGGCGAAGAAGAGGCTCGCCGCGGAGTCCCCGAGCTCGTCTCCGTCGAGCTGCCACGCCACGAAGTGCGCGCCGTCTCCGTCGAGGTAGCCGTCGTCGACGAAGCGACCGTCGTCGCGAAACCAGCGCACCTCCGTGAGCCCGTCTCCGTCGGCGTCGCCGAAGACACGCCAATGCCGCTCGGGCCGAAGCGCCGCGTGCGCAGCACGAAATCCGAGCAGCCCCGCCGTGAACGCGCGCTGCGTCTCGTCGGCCTCGTCCCAACGCAGCCAGTTCGCCTCGTTGTCGAGGTTGTACGCGTTGTTGTTCGCGCGAAGCGTGCGCCCGTGCTCGTCGCCGCCGGTGATCATCGGCACCCCCGCCGCGAGCGTCAGCAACGCGAGCGAGGTGCGGGTCGCGATGGCCTGCCGCGTCGCGTCGCCGGTGTGGTTCCACGCGAGGTCTTGGTTCGTGCCTCCGTCCGAAGGTCCGAAGGGCCACGGCTGATCGTTGACCTTGCCGTCGTAGCGAAAGAGGTCGTGAAGCGTGAGCCCGTCGTGCGCGACCACGAAGTTGATCGACGCCGACGGCGGGCGACCGTCGTCCTCGTAGAGATCCGGCGAGCCCGAGAGCCGGCGCAGCAGCTCACGCAGCGGCATCGCCTCACGGCCGAGTCGGTTCAGGTCGCGGCGCACGGCGTCACGAAAGCGGTCGTTCCACTCCGACCACCCCTGCGGGAACTGCCCGACTTGGTAGGTGCCCCCGGCGGCCCCCCACGCCTCCGCGATCAGGTCGACGTCGGGGAGCTCCTCCGCGATGCGCCGCGGCAGCGTCGCGTCGTAGCGGTAGCAGCCGCGCGTGCAGCCGTTGGCCACCACCGAGGCGAGATCGAAGCGAAAGCCGTCGACCCCGAGGTCGCGCCAATAACGCAACGAGTCGAACACCATGCGCGCCGCGAGCGGGTTCGCGGTGTTCACGTTCGGGCCGACGCCGTTGCTCGAGACGTAGCCGCGACCGCTCTCGTCGAGCTCGTAGTACGCGGCGTTGTCGACCCCACGCCACGAGAGCAACGTCGCAGTGCCACCGTTCGCGCCGCCTTCGGCCGTGTGGTTGTAGACCACGTCGACGTAGACCTCGACGCCCTCCGCGTGGAACGCGTCGATCATCGCGCGCAGCTCGCGCGTCGGTCCACCGGCCGAACGATCCGCCGCGTAGCGTCGGTCGGGGGCGAAGAAGCTGAGCGACGAATAGCCCCAATAGTTGTCGCCGCCCGCGTCGGGCGTGAGCTCGTTCTGATCGTTCGGCGTCTCGTGCAGCGGCAGCAGCTCGATCGCGGTCACCCCGAGCTCCCGCAGGTAACGCGCCTTGCGCGCCGCGCCCGCGTAGGTGCCGCGCTCGTGCTCCGGCACGCTCGGATCGAGCGCGGTCAGCCCGCGCAAATGCACCTCGTAGATCACCGCGTCGCGAAAGCTTCGCGTGATCGGGCGGGTGCCGCGCTCGCACGCGATCACGACGCCCTTCGGTGCGAAAGGCCCACTGTCTCGCGCGCGATCGTCGGGGCCCGTGCGAAACACCGAATAGTCGCGATGCTCGGGCCCGATCGGGTCGTGGCTGACCTCGAGCGCGTAGGGATCGAGGAGCAGCTTGTTCGGGTTCATGCGGTGCCCGTCGGCGTCCACGTCGTCGACGCGACCGAGCTCACTCCCCGGCGTCCACGCGGGATCGAACGCCCAGTTCGGACCGAAGACCCGCAAGCCGTAGTAGAGCGGTGTGCCGAGTCCGGCGTCACGCAGCTCCGACGCACCGACATGCACGCGACCGTCCACGAGCGCGACCCGCAGCCGCTCGGAGGTGCCCAGCGCGGCGTCGAAGAAGGCGACCTCGACGCGCGTCGCGTTCGGCGCGTCGACACGCACCTCGACCGAACCGTCGTCGTGCCGCCGCGCGCCCCAGCTCGGCCCACACGCCCAAGGGTCCGAGGGCTCGGCGGCGTCCTCACCGGCATCGACGGACGCGTCCTCGGGGGCCTCGGCGTCACGGCCCGCATCGACGACACGCGCCGCGTCCGAGCCGGCGTCGGCGGTGAAACCGCCGTTCCCCGAGCACGCCACGATCAGCAGCCAACCCCACGCTCGCATCGCTTCACGGGGTACACCGGGGGGGCGGTCGCTCGCCCCCTCGCGTCCGTCAATGGCTGCGGCGCAACCGTCACCGCCTCGCGGAGGTCACGACGCGAGGGCCGAGCGCAACGTCGGTGGGAGCGTGTCCGCGAGCGACGCGTGCCGTCGCGCCGCCCGTGCGAACGCCGCCACGAAGGGCTCGAGCGCGTCTTCGTTCGACGCCAACACGAGCTCCTCCGAGCTCACCAACGCGGCGGGATGGCCGTGCAGGAAGAGGTCGAGCGACGCGTGCCGCGGGTCGAGGTCGAGCCCCGCCCGCCGAAGCTCGGAGAGGCGATGGCCGATGGTCCCGACCAGACGATGCTCGCCCAACGCGCGGTGCCGTTGGATCAGCGCGCAGGTGGAGACGTCGAGCTCGCCCGACTCGGGCGCGACGACGATCAGGCTCTCGACGTGCGCCGGATGGAACACACGACGCGCGGCCGGCGTGAGGAGCGGGATGACGTAGGCACCCGCGGATTCGAGCAGCCCGCGCACCCGACCGAACTGCCGGTTCTCGCGAACGACCGAAGGGAGGGAGCCCGCCGGCACGTGAGGCCGCCGGTCGGCGGCCGAACCATCGAACGGCGAAGGCGGAGCAACGAGCGCGACGGAGAAGGTGGGGAGGAGTTCAGGCATACATCCCCATGCAGCACGGCCCATGCCGACGCTCGGACGGCCGACGAACGACGCGCGGGCGTGGCGACGTGCCTCGATGCGCCGTTCGGCCGCGCGCACCGAATCCTCACGAAACGAACGGTAGGATCGGGTGCTCCTCGCGCTGGACGACGTGTCGCGAGCGCACGCGCGTGGCGATGCGACACACCCTGCGCCGACTTCGCGAAGCCCGGGGTCGGAACACGTGTTGCTCTCTCCGAGCGCGTGACTTCGACCGAACGTGCGCCCGAGCGCGACCGAGCCCCCGATGCGCTCCCCGAACACGAGCATGGCTGCAGCCGTCGCGCGTGGCACTTCGTGCGCGACGTGACTCGCCGCTACCTCGACGACGACGTGCCGCACCTCTCGGCCGCGATGGCCTTCTACGGCGTGCTCTCCGTGGGCCCGATCCTCGTGATCCTCCTGTGGGTCCTGCGCGTCTTCACCGACGACGCGTCCGCGCGAAGCGTGCTGCTGCGCACCATGCGACAGCGGCTCGGTCCCGATCTCGCGTCGATGCTCTCCGAAGCCATCGACCACGCGCGCACCTTCGACGCGAGCGGCGTCGCCGCCGTCGTGGCCGTCGTGTTCTTCCTCGTCGCCGCGACTCGTCTCTTCGCGAGCCTTCAGACCGCGCTCGATCGCATCTGGCATCGCGAGGGCAGCCACGACGAATCGCTGGTCGACATGATTCGTGGCCGCGTGCTCGGCCTCGTGTTGGTCGCCCTGCTCGGCACGCTGCTCGTGGTCGGTGTGGGCGCGAAGGTGCTCACGGTCGGCGCCGCGCGCCAGCTCGGGCTCGAAGGCGTGCCCTTGCTCTGGAAGTCGATCGACGCGCTCGTGAGCACCGCGGTGCTCACCCCGGTCGTCGTCTTCGCGTTTCGACGCTTTCCCCGTACCACCGTTCGCCGCCGGGACGCGTGGCGCGGCGCGTTCATCACGAGCGCCTTGCTCGTCGTGGGTAGCGAGCTCGTCTCCCTCTACGTGAGCACGAGCGACGCCCGCGAGACCTTCGGCGCCGCCGGCGCGCTCGTCGCGTTGCTGCTCTGGATCTACTACGCCGCGCAGGTCTTCCTCGTCGGCGCGCTCGTCACCCGACGGCTCGCGCGCGACGTGGTCGAGGCCCGACGCGAAGACGCGTGGACCACCGGCACGCGCCGCGTGCGGCATTGGCAACGCGAGCGCCGCGAGCGGCGAAGGGCGTCACGCGAGGTCGAAGCACCGATCTGATCGCCGCGCACGGACCGAGCTCGATCGGCGTCGCGTTCCACGCACGCAAATCGAAGCGCCGATCGAACGCCGAGCGCGCTCGCTCAGGGCAGACCGGTCTCGAGCTGCGTCCGCACGCTCGCGGCGTTCCACTCGCCGCCGAAGACGCTCGCGAACGCGTCGGCGAGCACGTCGGCTCCGTCACGGAACTCCTCGGTGCTCGGATCGAAGAGCCGCACGCGCGCGTCCGCGACGTCACGCAGCGGCGAGAGCGCCCAGGAGACGTCTTCGCCCGCCGTTCGTGCGTCACGCACCAACCCGAGAAACGCCTCGAACGCGGCGACGTGGCCGAGCGAAAGTCGTGGCGCGGCCTCGTCGAGGATCGGATGCAGGATGCGAAGCGTCGCGAAGGTCTGCACCGTCGGGAACACCGGCTCGCCGCCGAAGGGTCCGTGGTCGAGCGGCGTGGTGTCGTAGTCGAGCGTGCCGCGCCGCCAGAAGGTCGCGGACACCTTCTCCGGGCAGCGCGCCGCGAGCGCTTCGGATTGCCGCGTCGGGATCAACAGATCCCAATCGTCGTGCAGCAAGAACACGCCGGGCGAGAGCGTCTCGCAAAGGCCTTCGTCCGTGAACGCACGCACGCGCGGGTCGTCGACGGCCGGCGGAAACCCGATCGAAGGGTCCGCGCGCCGCCAATAGGTCGAGAAGAACGCTTCGACACGGTCGGGCTCGGGGAAGAGCTCGGGCAGCTCGACGTGCGTGTGTTGGTAGAGGTCGACGAAGTCGGTGGGCGGTGCGATGGCCGACACCACGAGCGGCCGCGTCTCTCCCGCGAACGCGGCGCCGAAGACCGCCATCATGCCGCCCCAGCTTCCGCCGTAGCTGCCGATGCGGTCGACGCGAAGCTCGTCGCTCCGGCTCGCGACGAAGTCGTAGGCGGTGGCCGCGTCGAGCGCGTCGTCCATCAGGCTCCCGCCGGCGTAGTAGCGGGCGTAGACGTGTACTGCGGCCGCGCCGTTGAGCAGCCACACCGCGGTCTCGTCCGCCGCCGCCTGCACCGTCTGCGCGCCGTACGCGATCACGTCGTCGCCGTCGTAGGCGGGTGCGTCGACGTCCGGATGCAGCCCGTTGCCGAGCGCCGCCCAACGCGCGTCGACGTCCTCGCCGGTCCAATCGATGCCGGCGTAGGGCTGGTTGAGCACGACCACCGGCGCGGGCTCGCTCACCGCGTGCACGTACGCGAGGTAGGTGCGCGCACCGTCGCTCCGGGTCGCACGCACGAGCTCCACGCGACGCGCCACGTCGAGCACCGTCACGCTGCGTTCTTCGATCACCTCGAAGCGCGTGGGCGTCGTGCCGCCGTCGAGGGGCACGCCGACGTCGGGCCGAAGGTCTGGTCCACCGTCCGTGGGCGTGGAAGCGTCGGCCGGCGTCGAGACGTCGTCGTCACCACAGGCGACGAGCGCCGTGAAAAGAAGCAAGAAGAGCGTTCGCACCACGACACCCTACCAAGGTTCCGACGCGCCGTGGCTCGGCGTGGGCGACGGCGGGGTCGTACGACCTCCGCGGTGCCCACGCCGCCGGAAGCGACGCGAGAGTCTCGCCGACGAGCTCGGTCTCGACCTGCAGAAGGGCGGAGTCCCTCCGTCGCGGCACGAGCTGATACCGTCGCGCGATGCGGCGTCTCCTCTTCTCCGCGCTCACCCTGGTCGCGCTCGCGTGCGGCTCCGAGCATGCCGACGGGGCGCCCGTCGAGACGGCGCCGACCAGCGCGGCCGAAAACCCCACGAGCGAATCGCCGACGGTCGGAGGACCGGTGACTCCGAGCTCGACCGAGGACTCGACCACGGCGACCGGGGTGCGAGGCGGCAGCTGTGGGGAAGACCGCGACTGCAACTGGATGGCGTGCGGATGCCGTTGCCGCTTCTACCCGCGCGGCGCGCGTGTGCGTTGCCCGCCCTGCGACGAAGAAGAGCCGCCGCGCTGTGGCCGCGCGCGCTGTGTCGACGGCGTGTGCATCGCGCCCGACTGAGCTCGCGAAGCGCAGCTCGCCGAACCCGCGCACCGTCGAACCCACGCACCGTCGAACCTGCGCACCTCGACCTGCGCACCTCGACCTGCGCACCTCGACCTGCGCACCTCGACCGCGCACCTCGGCGCGCGCACCTCGACCTGCGCAGCATCGACCTGCGCAGCATCGACCTGCGCAGCATCGACCTGCGCAGCATCGACCTGCGCAGCATCGACCTGCGAAGCATCGACCTGCACACCATCGACCGCGCACCTCGACCGCGCACCTCGACCGCGCACCTCGACCGCGCACCTCGACCCGCGCACCTCGACCTGCGCACCTCGACCGCGCACCTCGACCCGCGCACCTCGCGACGCGCCCCCGCCTCGAAAACCTGGTACGTCCCGCCCATGCCGATCCTCGACGTCGACGTGGTGGGCCCCCTCCCTCCGGCCCTTCGCTCGGGACTCGCGCGCCGGCTCGCCGACGCCGCCGCCGCCGTCTTCGACACGGGCCCCGGCGAAACCTGGGTGCAGATTCACGAGCTCGATCCGGACCTTCGCGCAGAGAACGGCGTCGACGCCGCCGAAGCGCCGGTGCTCGTCCGAGTGCTTCGCGAGGCCTTGCCCGCGATGGAGGCCCGCGCCCGCGAAGCCGCCGCGCTCGCCGATGCCTTCGCCGCGTTGCTCGCACGGCCGCGCGTGCACGTGCTCTTCGAGCCCTCGGCCGCCGGCCGCGTCGCGTTCGGAGGCAAGCTCGTCACGGGTCCCGCGCGCGCACGCCACGCGACCGCCGCGCGCTGGGAGTCTCTCTACGGCTACTCCCGCGCCGTGCGCGTCGGCGACACGATCTGGGTCACGGGCACCGTCGCGCTCTCGACGAGCGGTGAGCCCGTCGGTCTCGAAGACGCGGGTGCTCAGACCGCCCGCGCGCTCGCCATCGTCCAAGACGCGCTCGAAGCCCTCGGCGGCTCGCTTGGCGACGTCGTGCGCACGCGTCTCTTCGTCACGAACATCGCGCGCGATCACGACGCCGTCGGACGCGCCCACGCCGCCGCCTTCGGCGACGTCCGCCCCGCGACCACGATGGTCGAAGTACGCGCGCTCATCGGCGATTGGATGCTCGTCGAGGTCGAAGCCGACGCCCAGCTCGGTGGGTGAGGCGCTTCGTCGAGGCGCGGCTCCGAGCGCCGTCAGTGCGCGGCGTCGACGCCTCGAAGCTCCTCCGGGAGGAAGTCCGTGCGCCCCAGCTCCTCCACACGCCCCTCGACCACGCGCGCTTCGACGAGCTCGTAGCCCATCAGCCCGAAGAGCCGCCCCCGCCAGACGATCGGGCGCGCGTGTCGGTACCAGGCACCGCACGACACACGACAACCGTCGCGCTCGTCCACGTCCGGCGAAGCGACCAGCGCCCCGAGCGAGTCCCACCCGCTCGAGGTCATCCGAAAGAGCTCGATCCGCGACTTTCCTTCGCCCTCGGACGGCGAATCCACACGGTCGGGCAACCCCACCAGCACCGTACCGTCCGGCAACGTGCGGGGCTCGAAGGTCTGCAGCTCGCTGTCGGCGACGCGGTGCGCGCGCGACACGTGGGTCGCGAGCACGCGCGGTGTCCCGTCGAGCGCGACCAGGGTCCACGACAACTCGCCTCCCGTGCCGCCGACGCCGACCACACGATCGCCCACCGCCTCGAGCCGGTCCAGGCGGTGGTCGAGGCGAAGCTCCGACGTCGTGCCGTCTTCCGAGCTCACGACCAGAAGCGGGCCTCCCGTCCGATCCACCACGGCCAGCCGTCCCCCCACCCAGCGATGGGCGTAGTTGCCGACGAGGCGCGTGTCCTCGGCCGGAGCACGTCGTGCGCGAAACGCATCCGAGGGTGCCGGCGAGGCCTGCGTGTCGAAGGTCGCGATCGGAACGGAGAAGAGCTCGAGCCGCGCCTCGACCCTCGGGCCTCCGTCCAGCGGCTCCCACCCCTCGGTGCCGATGGCGACGTGCAACACGCCGTCCTCCTCGTGCCACCCCGACGATTCGCCGGCGAGGCCATGCGTGCGAAGCGCGGTCGCCGGACCTCCGTCGTGGGGAAGCCTCACGACGGCCGATGGCGGTTCGCTCTCGTCCCGATGGTCCCCGCCGTACCAGAGGTACGCCGCCGTCCCGGAGAAGAAGACCGACGCGCCCCGAGAGCCGAGGAAGCTCTGCACCCGGCAACTCGCCGGCACCTCGGCGAGGTCGCATCGAACGAAGCTGTGCACCATCGGACCTTCGATCGGCACGAGCGGGGCGTAGAGCACACGCTCAACCTCCACCGCTTCGAGGTCGCGCGTCACCTCGAAGTCCCGCACCCGACGTGCTCCGTCCTCGTCGTGAGCGACGGGCTTCTCGACGTAGGCCACGAGCGTGTCGCCGAACACACGCACGTCGTGCCCGTGGTGAACGAACGACCCGACCGACGGGAAATCCAAACGCTCCGTGGGCTCGTCGCCGTCGGGATCCAATCGCACGAGGACCGTCCCCCGTGACCCGATCCCCGCCACGACGAGCTCGTAGCCGTCCGCGCGACGATGCACGAAGAGCTCGTCCCAGTAGAGGACCCGATCACGAGGCAAATCGAAGTGCCGCTCCAACGCGAGTGGCCGCCCCATTCCTTCCGGCGCGTCGACCCCCTCGTCCAACTCCGCGGCGGCCTCCGAGAGCACGAAGACCCGACCGCGACGAAGCACGGCGACACGCTCCCCAAAGGCACGGACCACGTCGCCGCCGTCCACCCCTGGCACCTCGACGTCGACGGCACGATCCCGTTCGAGCATCAAGACCATCGCCGCGCGGGCTTCGGCCGTGATCGACGACGGTCGAGGTTCACCCGCCGCGGCCGGCGCTTCCTCGAGCCACTCCGGGACCGGTTCCTCGTCGATCGCGCGAAAGAGTCGGCCGAGCTCCGCCAGGCGTTCGGCGAACGACGCCGCTTCCGGCCCGCCGACCTGCAAGGGCACGAGCGGTCCGCTCGCCAGCTCCTCCGCCGCGGACCACGCGCGATGGGTCCGCCACCAAACGCCAAGGTCGTCGATCCGACCCGAGCGCACGACGTACACCCCGGCCAAGCCCGCGAGCCCGAGCACGAGCATCCACCGCCGTCGCGAACGCTTCCGGTCCTCCCTCATGGCGGCGAGGGTATCGACCCGGCGGCGTTCGGGTGGGACGAAACGTCATCCGGCGCCAGCCGTGCTCGGCAGCGCCTTCGGAAGTCGCACGTCGGCACGACCGAGGCCCCGCACACGCGCCACCCACGCTTCGCGCGCCGATGCGTCGAGGGTTCGAACCGCGTGCACGGTGGTGAAACGCGTGGGCCGAATCCCACAGAAACGCAGCGTCGCACCGCCCATCGTCGCGTGAAGCGAGCGACGGTACGCGAGCGAGTACCACCACGAGGGGCTGTCCATCGTCGCGATCACCCGCGCGGAGCGGCCCTCGAGGAGCCCCGTCGGCAGCGCGGAGCCGTCGTAACGAAACGCCCAACCCGGCAAGAAGAGACGATCGACGAGCCCGCGCACGATGGCGGGAGGCGAAGCCCAATACGTCGGGAACACGAACGCGAGGTGGCGCGCACGTTCGATCGAGGCCTTCACCCGCAGCAGGTCGGGCTCGAGCGTTTGGTCGTGCTCGTGACCGACACGAAGCACCGGATCGAACTCGAGCTCGGCCAGCGAGAAGAAGTCGACCGTGAAGCCGGCGTCCCGCAACCCCTCCGCGTACGCCGTCGCGAGCGCGTGGTTGAAGCTGCGAGGGTCGGCGTGTCCGAGCAGGAGCGTGGCGTGCGTCATGCCGACAACGTCGTGCATGCGTACGTGCATCGGTAGCCGAGATTCCGCATGCGTGTCATGCATGAACGCATGACTCCGATCCACGAAACCGACGTGCGATGGGACGACGTCCGCATCCTGCTCGCGGTCTTGCGCACGGGGAGCTTCACGGCGGCGGCACGCCACCTCGGCACGGACCAATCCACCGTCTCGCGCCGGATCGCAGCGTTGGAAGCCGAGGTTGGGGTGCTCTTCGAGCGAGGTGCGCGCGGTCCTCGCCCGACCGAGCTGGCCGAACGGTGGCGCGAGAGCGCCGAGCGCATCGACGACGAGATGCACCGGATGGCCGACGTGGCCGCGGGACAAGAGCCGACGGTGCGTGGTCGCGTACGCCTCGCGACGAGCGAAGGCCTCGCGATTCACGTGCTGGTGCCCGAGGTCCTTCCCGCACTTCGAGCAGCGCATCCCGAGCTGCGCGTCGAGCTCGCCACGAGCGAACGTGCGGTGGACCTGGCGTCGCGCGAAGCCGACATCGCCCTGCGCTTCTTCCGCGGAGGCCGCGGCGATCTGGTCGCCAAGAAGATCGCCGCGATTCCCACGGCCGTGCTGGCCAAACGGTCGCTCGCGCGTCGTTGGCGAGGGCGCCCCGCCGACGAGCTGCCGTGGATCGTGGTCGACGTGCCCGAGCTCGACACCCCGGAGGCGCGCTGGGTCCGTGCGCACGGTGGAGAGGCCCAGCTCACCTGCACCAGCTACGAGGTGCAGCTCGCGGCGATTCGGGCGGGCCTCGGCGTGGGGGTGGTCCCGCGCCCGATGTTGCGCGCGCATCGCGAGCTCGTGGCGCTCGACCACGTGCCGCCCGGCCCACCGCTCGAGCTCTTCCTCGTCACGCGACGCGCGATCCGCAAACAGCCCCGCATCGCCGCGGTGATGGCGCTGCTGGAAGAGAAGCTGACGCCTCTGGGCGAAGCCTGAGCTCGACCGGAAGCGAGAGAGCCTGCGGTCAGGTGCCGTCGCGCACGCTGCGAAAGAGGTCGACGATCTGCGCGGTCCACGGCTCCCGCGGCCAAACGTGTCCGCGGGTGTCGCTGCACCAGATCGTCCGATGGGTGCAGCCTTCGTATTCCACGCACGGTCCCTCCGGCAGCGGCCGCGTCGTCTCGGAGCAACCGTTGACGCGACGCCAGCGGTCCCGGCCCGGCTCGATGTAGCTCGTGAAGTACTCGTCGGCCGTGCCCCCGTAGAGCCAAACCGGACGCGGCGTCGCGCAGCCGTAGTTGAGCGAGATCGCGGCCCCAGCGTCGGCCACTCCGTCGCAGAGCAGACGACTCGTCATCATGCCGCCCGAGCTCATGCCTTCCGCGAACACGTGGTCACGCCGGACGCAATGCGTGCTCGAGACCTCGTCGAGCACGTGGCGCACGAAGTCGACGTCGGTCGCGGCCGAGCCCGTGTACTCCCAGCAGCTCCCGAGCGCCTTCGGGTAGACGAAGAGCATCTCGCCCGCGCCTTCGTCGACCTGGGGCGACGTGTTGCTACGAGCGCCCATCGGGGAGCCGCCGCAGCCGTGCAGACCCAGCACGAGCGTGTGGGGTCGCGTGGCGTCGTAGCCCGCGGGAACCTCCACGCAGTACGTTCGTTCGGAGCCGCCCCACTCCGCCGTGGTGCAGGTGAACCCTGCCTCGTGCGCCACGCCGCATCCCATGCTCGTGCCGGCGTCGACCGAAGCGGACGCGTCCACGCGCTCGGTGTCGCCCGCGTCGGCCACGGGTGCAGCGTCCTCGTGCGTCGCATCGTTCGGCGCGCGCGCATCCCGGGGGACGGAGCCGTCGAGTGCTTCGGCCATGGGGGATGCTTCGCCCGAGCATGCCGACGCGCCCACGACGCCCACGAGGACCCACACGACAGGTCGGAGCATCGCTGCAGCCTGAAGGCTTCGGCCCGCGCACGACATTTCGATTCGTGCGCGCCGTGGTGCGGAGCCACGACTCGGGAACAAACGCGGCGCTCCGACACGTCCTCTCGCGCGTGCGCGCGCTCTTCCCCTTCCTCGTGTCGTTCGCCCTGGTCGGAGCGACCCTCGCCTTCGCGAGCGACGACCCCACGTCCGCACGCGCGCACGCGCCGTCCCACCTGCAGGGTCGCGGTCGCCAGGTCGTTCGGAGCTGACGTCCCGGCTCGGAGGGCGGCGCGGTCCGAGCTGCGGTGCACGGCATCGCCCGCGCCGACGGCTGGGACGACGCCTTTCGCGCGAGAGGTCACCGTGGTCGGACGATTCCGACGTGGAGCTCACGACCCTGTCCGGCGCGTTGCTTGCCGGTTGCCGCCGCTCCTTCGACGCAGATGCCGCGATGCCTGCCGCGACGGCGCAAGTTTCACCGCTGCGTCACCGCCGCCACACGCCGCTTCTTCGGCGTCTAAGTATTGCCCGTCTCGACGACGCGCGGCTCAGGTCGAAGCGCCCCTTCGCGACCCCGGGCCTGCGGAGCGCTCCTGGGCCACGCTGCACTGGGGCCCGCACGAGCTCTCGCCTGTTCCCACCCGCAACGCGGCCGACGCCCCTCACGACTCCGGTGCCGAGACGCGCCTCACGTTCGAGGCCCTCTCCCCACGCACCCGTGTGCTCGTGCTCTCCGTGCGCCTCTTCGGCGACGAAGATCCCCCGACCGAGCGCCGCTACTTCCTCCGTGACGCCCGATGCATTCGCGAGATCGCCGACGCTCAGATCGCGAACACGCGCATCGACAGCGAGCTCCCCGGCGACGGCACCCTTCGCATGCCCGGCTCGCCTTGGGGCGACTGCGAGCGGCAAGGCTACCCCGCGCGTGCACGGCGCACGGAGGTGACCGTCCGGATCGACGACGACGGAACGGTGCGCTCGGCCGTGCGCCGCCGTGTGCCCGGCCATTGGAGCTGCGAAGACCTGGCGGCTTGCCCCTTCGTCGACGTGATCGATCGCGACGGTCCTCGACGCGTCGGAGAAATCCTGCGCCACGTGCGCGAGCGCCCCGAGACGCGTGTCTTGCCGTTGGAGGCACACGGGGGAACCCGAGCTCGTGCGCTGCGAGTACGACTCTCCGAAGAGAAACCCGAGACGACCTACCTCGACGCCGTGGCTCTCGTCGTCGACGGCGTGCGCGTCGACCCCCGCGCCTGCGAGAGCGCGGCCCCACCCGCCTATTGCGTCGCGGACGGCGCGTACTTCGTCCTGCGCGAAGGCGAGCACCTCGACCTCGACTTCGACGTGCCGCCCGGCGGCCCCGCGACGCTCGAAGCCCACGGCTACTACCGCCCCCACCCGCTCGAGTGATCACGCTCGCACCGCGCGGCCGCGATCCGACGACGCTTCCCGAACGCGACGCAACGAGCCGGCTCGCTCCGAAGGACGCCTCCGAGACGCGCCACGGCGGAGCACCCACGAGCCGGCTCGCTCCGAAGGACGCTCCCCAGCGGCTTCCGACCGAGCGCACCACGCGCGCCCTACCTCACCCGCCCGAAGCCGCGTACCGTCGGCACGTGCGCTTCGCGCTGCAGACCTCGCTCGCGCTCCCGACCCGCGACGAGCTCCTCGCGCTCCTCCCCACGTGGCTGACCGCGAGCGGTGAGCTCGAGCCGCGCGACGCCGGCGTGCCACGCTTCGTCTACGCCCACCTCTCGCCCGCGTGGAGCAACGTCGACTTCGACCCCGAGCTCGACGTCTTCTCGGCGCTCGATCGTGCGTTCGTCGAGCGACAGATCGAACGAACCCACCGCGACGACCAGCTCGGCCGCGCGTGGTCGCTCACGCACCTCGACGGATTGCCCCTCGCCGACGCATCGCTCTTCGACGACGAGACGTCCCCTTGGGAGGTCCTGCTGCTCGAGGTGCCGGTGGTCACCATCGACCGGATGCACGCCGTGCTCCGCGGACAACGACAAACCTCGGCCTACGCCGAAGATTTCGAGCACCACCTGACGAAGGAGCACGGCCCGTGGAAGCGTCGACGTTGAGCTTGCTCGACGCGGCGACGCACGCGCTCGGTCTGCACCACGCCGTTCACCCGTGGGGGCTTCGTCTCGTGCGCGGCAAAGTGCGCGAAGAGGTGCGCGCGCCGCTGCCCGTGGTCTTCGATCGTGTCCTCGCGCCCTCGGCTCCGTCGCCCTACGACCTGCCGCCCGAGCTCGTCCTCGACGCGTTCGCCGCCGACGAGCGCGACGCCATCGCGCGCCAGATCGACGCGAGCTACGACACCTTGCACGTGCTCGATCTCGAAACGCCCGAGACCGATCCCGAAGCCGTGGTGCGCGTGCGACTCGGCATGCCTCTGATCACGCGCGCGCACGTCTTGCTCCGCGTTCGGGCCACCAACCTCTTTCGCGACACGCGCGACCGACCGCAGGACGTCGTCTTCGACGCACACGCGTGGTTGGACCCCGAAGGACGCGTGCTCGACACGCTCACGCCCGCGCAGGCCGCGCTCGCACCCACGTGGCCGCGCTGGGTTCCCGGGCGCTCGCCCGGTCTTCCCGCGCGCGTGAGCCTCAACACCGCCTCCGAGGAGGCGCTCTCCCATCTGCCCGCGCTCACGCGACCGATGGTGCGCGACGTCTGCGCGGGGCGTCCGTTCGTGTCCGAGGCCGACCTCTTGAAACGCACCGGCATCGGTCCACGCACCTGGGAGCAGCTCCGCGACTGGGTCGCGCTCTGACGCCCAAACGAAACGCGGCCGAGCGCAGGAGCGCCCGGCCGCGTTCGTGTCGACGCGAAGATCAGTGCGACCAGATCGCCAGCGTGTCCTGGTCGAAGCTGCCGAAGACGATCTCGTTTTCGCCGCTGCGGTTCAGGTCGAGCACGATCGGTCCGCCGCTCTGACCGAAGCCGTCGCTGTCGGGGAGCTGCGCGGTGACGAAGGTGCCGTCCGCGTTCTGACGCATCCAATAGACCGCGCGGCTGCCGTCGCCCGAGACCGCGAGGTCGAGACGTCCGTCGCCGTCGAGATCACCGGCCGCGGCCGCGCCCGGCGCCGCTTGGCCGAGACCGCCCGTGACGGGGAAGTCGCCCGATGCGCTGAGCGTGCGGACCGCCCACGGCATCGTCGGATCGGCGCCCGGCGTGAGCTCGTAGACCGAAGGCTCCGGGTAGAGCGCGAAGGGCGGGAACGTCACGTTCGGGTTGGTGTGGTTCGTCGCGATCCAGCGCGTCACGCCGTCGCCGAGGAAGTTCGCCACCGGCACGATCGAAAAGCCCGGACCCTGCGCGGTGCCGATCGCGAAACGCGTGAAGACGCCGCCGCCTTCGTTGCGGAACCAGACGAACGAGGCCACCGACGCGCCACGCGCGAAGGGCGGCACGAAGGGCTGACCCGAGACCGGACCGAAGTATTGCGGCGAGACGATGTCGAGCAGGCCGTCGCCGTTCACGTCGTAGGCCTCGATCAACGCGCCGCCACCGTCGGAGAGCGTGGTGGCCGCCGCGAAGGCGCCGCCGCCGAGGCCACGAAAGAGCTGCAGCTCGACGTGGTCGTCCGACGCGTCGGAGGGATTGCCCGCGTCCTCGCCGACGCTGACGAGATCACGAATGCCGTCGCCGTCGAAGTCGGCATGAAGCGCCGAGTGATAGGCGAACTGCGAGCCGGTCACGACGTCGTGGCGCCGCCAGCGCTTTCCATTTCCTCGGTTCTCCCACCACGTGAGGCTGCCACGCGCCTGTCCGAGGAAGGCGTCGAAGAAATAGCCCGCGGGCACGATCACGTCGACGTCTCCGTCGTCGTCGACGTCGTCGAGGAGCGGACGATTCGGCAGCATGATGCCGTCGGAGAGGTCGACGATCGTCGTCGGATCCCACGCGTCGATCGGACCGTTCGGCCGGTTCCCTCGCGCCGCGTTCGAGAAGAGCGTGACGGTGCCGGCCGAAGGCACGATCGGACCGTTGGGTCCGAAGCCGAAGCGATCGAAGCCGCTCATCACGAGCTCCGGGCGCGGGTTGTCGACGACGTTTCCGGCGACGACGAAGGCCGCACCGACGACCTCGGCGACGTCGATTCGCTCGAACGTGGGGCTGAGCGCAGCAGCGCTCGACTCGGGCGACGTGTCCGAGACACAGCCCATCCACACGCACGACGCAGCCAAGAGAGTCTGCGTGACCCTCGACGTCTTCTTCGTTTCCATCACGTCCTCCACGAGTGGCTCCGTCCCCACGGAGCGCGCGCGGAGCCTCCGCGACGGGCTCGAACGCAGCCATGCGCCATCACACACAGCTGGAAGTTCCACGTTCTACTTTTGATACGACGCGAAGTGGATGCCGTTCGCGCAGCTTTCGAACGGGACGTGGTGTCTCGGGGGAGCACGCCCTTCGCGCCGTCCCGCATCACGGAGCACGCGGCATTCGAAACGATTCGGAGTCGGCTCGCGCCGCGCTGCTCGGCTCACGCCGAGGGAGCTTCGCCAACCCGGATGGGGAGCTCCGCTCCTTCGGTGGGAGCTCGGCCTCCCACACGCGCGAGCGCGTACACGTGCTCGTCACTCGACGCGCCCTTGAAGAAGTCCGCGTTCGGAACGCTCCGCACACGACGAAAGCCGAGCGACTCGAGGAGTCGGTACGAAGCGACGTTCCGGGTGTCGACGTACGCGTGCACCGCGTCGACGGGCCAACACGCGAAGACGTGCGCGATCAAGGCGCGACATGCGGCGCGCGCGAAACCGCGACGCTGAAAGGGAGGGTAGACCTCGTACGCGATCGTGCTCTCGCCGCTCGGCACCACGGTCGCTTGCACGGTGCGCACGTAGGTCGGCGACGTCGCCTCGCGCACCGCGTAGTTCAACCACACCTCGGTGCCGTCGCCGTTCTTCCGCGCCGCGAGCCGCACGAAGCGATCGCGCAGTCGCTCCAGGCTCGCGGGTGGCTCGTGGGGAATGAACGTGTAGAGCTCGGGCGCCTGCATCGCCGCGAAGAGCGCGTGGGCGTGCGCCGGAACGAAGGGCTCGAGCACGAGCCCGTGGGCGTGAAGGATCGTCTCGGTCGTCACGGTCGCGCCGGGTCTAGCATGAAGAGGCGCCCATCACGGGAGGTCGCGGGCGTCGTTCATGCGCGGATGCCGCCGAGGTGCTCACGGCGTCGCGGCGATCAACGCGTCGAGGTCGGCCCGCGTCGTCACGAGGTTGCCGTGTGCACCCACGATGCCCGCGACGGGGCGGCCGATTCGGTCGAGCGCGTCACGAAACTCCTCGAGCCCGAGGCGACCGAAGGGTGGAAGGCCGGGGCTGTAGATGTCGGCGACGAAGACGAAGTCGCCTACGAAGACCAACAACATGTCGGCCGCGTGTACGGTGTCCATCGCATGCACCGCGACAGGTCGGGTCGCGTCGGAGAGAACCGACGACCCGAGCGGCGGCACGGCGACGAGGCGCGTCGGGCGCGGCGCTTCGGCGAGCGCGTCGGGCAGCACCGTCCGTCGTCCCGCGAGCACGTCGCGGTGCAACTCGAGCGCGTCCTCGCCGACGACGAGCCTCGCTCCCGCGGCCGCGTAGGCACGCTCGCCTCCCGCGTGATCGCTGTGGTGGTGGCTGACGACGAGGTCGGTCACCGGCTTGCCCGGAAACTGCGTCGCGATCCATGCGAGCACGGCTTGGCTCCGCGCTTCGTAGAGCGGCGCCTCCACGACGACCACGCCCTCGCTCTGCTCGATCACGAGCGAGTGGTGGCTTCCGCCCCGCACGTGGAAGACCCCCGGTGCGAGCTCGACGGGGTCCACGAAGGTCTGCTCGCCGTCGAGCGGAATGCCCACCGAACCGAAGACGGTGTGGAACTGCGCGGTGCGACGGCCCCGCTGCGCGTCGGCCTCCGAGGTGGAGGGCACGACCTCGTCGGGAAACGCGAAGCGGCTCGCGTCGATCGGCGCGTCGAGGGTCATCGCCACCCGCCGCTCCTCGTGAAGACGAACCCCGTCGACGGTGAGCGAGACCGCGTGCGGCAAACGCAACGCACCGACCGCACGCCAATCCGCGTAGAGCACCTCGACCTCGACGTCACCGTGCAGGTGCTCGTTCTCGATCGCCGCGATCTTGGTGAGGCGACCGGTGGCCACGCTCACGTAGAAGCGCACACGCGAGACGTCGTCGGCGAGCGCGAGCACGTGATGCGGCGCTCCGTCGACGCTCTCGAGCCCCAGATCCGCGACCTCGGTCGCGACCGCGAGCTCGCGTGCGAGCACGAGCGGCTCCAGAAGCCGCGCTTGCCGACGCTCCGCACCCCAGCGATCCGGCAGCAGCGCGCCACCCGGTGCCCCGAAGATGCTCTCGCCGCCGACGAGCGCGCCGCCGTCCTCGCGCAACACGAACGTGAGCGACTGCGGCACGTTCAATCCGAACGCACGCACGGTGCGCTCGAGCTCGATGCGCGTCCGCTCGTTCACGAGGTCGCGTTCGACCGTTGCGACGAAGGTGTTGGCCAGCGCGGCGTCGTCATCCGGCAGGTAGCCTTCGCCCGCGACCTCGCGCGATCCCTCCGCTTCGACCTGCAGCGTCGTCGCCGCGAGCACCGCCGCTTCGCCGCCAAACGCCGCGAAGAGCTTCTCGAGCGCCGGCATGTCCTCGGGCAGCGTCGCGTCGCGTCCCGCGGCGCCGGGCTCGCCCATCGCCCCTGGTTCGCCCATGGCCCCCGGTTCACCGGGTTCCCCCATCACACCGGGCGCTCCACGCTCGCCCGAGCAGCCGAGGAGCACCAAGAGCGCGAGCTCGATCGTACGTCGCATGTCGAATCCTCCGAGCCCCGCCATCCGCGGGGTACGGGTCTACCTACGGCGCCCCACGCGGCGTCCCATGTCCGTGCGGCTCGAAGGACGTGCCGAGAAGCGCACGTGACAACGAAGCCCGTGGGCCCTAGGTGCGACCGGTGCCGGATCGATCCACGGGCCTCGGAGTGCAGCTCGAAGATCTCCTCGGAGACGTCATGTCCACCGCGCCGTTGGACTCGATGGTTCTGGGACGTTTCGATCTCCGCGGGCGCTGGGGCATCGGGTTCGAAGCGGACGACGTCGCGGGTGTGCACGTGGTGCTCGACGGTGAATGTGTCGTTCGCCCGAAAGGCGCTCGCGCGGTCGCACTCGAGACCGGCGACGTTCTCTTGCTCCCTCGCGGCTCGTCGCATGCGCTCGGCCGCGACGCCGACGTGCACCCGACGCCCTTCGCCGAGGTGCGCGAATGCGTGACGTCGCGCGAAACCGGCGCGTGGTCCTACGGCGAGGGCGACCTCGCCACGACGCTGCTCTGTGGGCTCTACCGATTCGATCCGGTCGCCGATCACCCCGTGCTGCGTCTGCTGCCGAAGCTGGTGATCTCACGCGCCGCCACCCGCGACCCCGAGTCGTCGGTGCCTTCGCTCGTCGGCCTCTTGCTGCGTGAGGTCGGGGGCGCTCGACCCGGCGCGCGCACGATGGTCGCGCGCGCGCTCGACATGCTCTTCGTCGAGATCGTCCGCGATTGGGCGGCCACGCAGCCGCGCGGCACGATCGGCTGGCTCGGTGCGCTCCACGATTCGCGCATCGCGGCCGTGTTGGTGGCGGTGCACGCCGACCCGGGCGCGAAGTGGACGGTGAGCGCGCTCGCGCGGCGCGCCGGCACGTCCGAGGCCACGCTCAAGCGACAGTTCACGTCGCTGGTCGGAGAGCCGCCGCTCACGTACCTCGCGCGCGTGCGCATCGATCACGCGGCGCGTTTGCTCCGAACGACCTCGCTCGGTCTGGCCGAGGTGGCCGAGCGGGTCGGCTACCAGAACGAGTTCTCCTTCGGACGGGCGTTCAAACGGTGGCGCCACGTCGCACCCGGCCAGTTCCGAGAGTCGTCGCGACCCGACGCGCGCGCCTCGACGAGCTGAGCGCGCGAATCGGTCGTGCGGACGCGGACTTCTCCCTTCTCGAAGGAAGGAGCTCCCCCAACCGGCCGCGCCGGATCGGGCGCCGAGCTCGCGACGGAGGGTTTCGTGAGACGCGCGGGACCCGTGTCTCGGATCGAATCCGTACGCGTGAGGCGTGCTCCGAGCGCCGAACGGGGTCGGCACGTGATCGCGTTTTCGAAGGTCGCGCGACCGACGCGACTCGAAGCTCAGCCGAGCGCCGGACACGTGATCGCGTGTTCGATGGTCGCGCGACCGACGCGACTCGAAGCTCAGCCGAGCGTCGAGCAGACCCCGCCCAGACAATCGCCCGCGCCTTCGCAGCAATCGTCGCTCGTGCGGCAGGCCTCCCCCATCTCGCTGCACTCGACGTCGTCGGGCGGCACACAGACCGGACCCGCGCCGGTGTCGCGGCAGAAGCCCGAGCAGCAATCCGCCGAGGTCGCGCACGTGCGACCCACCGCGCGGCATGGCTCCTCCGTCCAATACGCGGCCATGTTTTCTTCGGTGAGGCTCTGCTGCGGCAGCCAATAGGGCACGAGGCTCGGATCGGCGCCGGCGGTCGGCGCGTTGCGAATCGCGGCGACCCAGAGCTGGCGACGCCCGGTGCCACGCGTGCCCGCGGCGCCGTTGCCGTAGTCGCGCGTGGAGACGAACGCGAGCCAGAGGTAGCCGCCTTCGTCGAAGGGGGAGAACGTCGGGTCGTAGTTGTTCTCGACGCCAGCGTTCAAGGTCTCGAGGTTCCACACCGTGGCCCCGTCGCGGCTGACCATACGAAGCCCGCCCGCACGTGGCACCGACGAGCCACCGAGGTCTTCGCGAATGCGGCTGTGGTCGCTGTATTGAAACGCGAGGAGCGTCGAGCTCGGCGCCCAGGTCGGGCGCGCGACCACACGACCGCCGCCCGGGAAGATCACGCGCGGCGCGGCGAAGGTGTCCGGCGCCGTGACGTCGACGATGCCGAGGTCGGAGCGACGAAAGTCGACGCCCCAGGTTCCGTCGTGGTTCGCGGCATACGCGATCTGCGTTCCGTCGGGCGACCACGTCGGATGCGCGGAGCCGGTGCTCGGAAGGCCGGCGCCGCCCGCCGGAAGACGCGCGCCGGAGTTGCCGTCCATGAGGAAGAGCTCGACGCCGTTGTTCGCGACCAGGCGCGTGTTGTCGGGCGAGAAGCTCGCGGTGAGGAATCGCTGCACGCCGCCGGGCACGATTGTCGGCGCGGGGTCGCCGCTGAGATCGGCCGTGAGATCGAAGATGGCGCCGTAGTCGCCGCCGTCCCAGAGCTCCGCGGCCATGCGCGTGCCGTCGCGGCTGACGGTGTGGCAGGCCACGCAACGACGTCCGTCGCTGGGCCGTGCCGGCGGGTTCGGCATGAACGACTCACGCCCGCTCCCGTCGCCGGCGATGCGTTGGATGCGCCCGTTCGAGAGATCCCAGTAGTAGATGCTTCCGCGAATCGACGCGTCGGCGAAGCGGAAGTTGCGCGGCGTGCCAGGCACGAGCTCACCGCCCGCTTCGAGGCGGTCGACCTGCAGCGTGATCGCGGTCTCGGGCGTCGCTTCGGCGAGCGCGCGCCAGACGTCCGAGCGGACGAGCCAGTCGTAACGAAAGCCCGCGCCGCCGTGCGCGAGGTACGCGGTCACCGAGACCACGGGCGAGGTGAGGCGCACGCGAAAGAGGTCGCCTTCGACGCCACGCTCCCACTGCACGTCGGCGGGGAACACGTTCTGCGGAAAGACCGCGCCCTCGAGCGGGTAGAGCAGGTTGGCTTCGCGCGCGGGCAGGTCGGCCGTGGCCACCGTGGCGCCGTCGAAGCGCGCCGCTGCGTCGGCCGGTGCCCCTTCGACGATCACCACGCGACGAAGCTCGACGGTCAGGGTCTCGGTCGCGCGCAACCCCAGCGCGTCGACCTGCACCTCGACCGTGCCCGCCGCGTCACCGTTGGCGCGAAAGAGCCCGGTGGTCGAGTCGATGCTTCCGAGGCGCGTCGAGGCGAGCGACCAGAAGCCCGTCGAGGCCGGCGCGGTGCTGCCGTCGTCGTAGGCGACCTCCGCGGAGAACGCGAGCGACGCGTCGGGCGCGTCGACGATCAAGCGCGGCATGCTCGGCACGATCGCCAGGCCCACGGGGGTGCGAGGACGCGCGTCCGGCCGCGGCGCGTCGACCAAATCGCCCGCATCACGCGGCGGCATGCCGGTACGGCAGCGGCCGTCGACGCAGGTCGCGCCGCCCGAACAATCGGCCGAGGTCTCGCACGTCTCGACCGGGGTTCCGGCGCCCGAGCACGCGAAGAGCGACAACGAGGCGATCCAGGCGAAGGAACGAAGCGAGCGCATGTCGACAGCAGAGCACGGGCGACGGGTGGGTCGCCCCTACGGTCGATGCGCGCATCGGTAGAACGGGGTTTCCCCCGCCGGGCGGGCGTTCGTCAGCCCCGTTCGCATGTCACACGAGCGCTTCCGGTTCGCCGTGGGCGACCCCGACCGGTCAGGGGGCCGCGACCGTGAAGTCGAACGCCGCCACTTCGCGATCGTCCAACACCAACGCCACGTGATGGGTGCCCGGCGGCCACCCGCCTTCGGGAAACGCGCGAAAGACGAAGCCCCGCTCGTCGCCGCCGTCTTCGGGCCCGATCGCTTCTTGCGTGAGCTGCGGCGCCGGTTGCCCGTTCACCGTGAAGACCGCATCGAACCAACTGCCCTTGCCGAGCGCGACACGCCCGCCGACGAACACCGGCTGTTCGGGGCGAAACGCGCGGGAAGGTGCCGCGCCACCGCTCGCGCTCGGGTCGCCGTCGTAGAGGTCTGCCGAAGCGAACGAGCTCGGCCGCGCGTCGGGCGGCGGGACCACGGGAATCGGATACGAGCCCAAGAGCTCGTCGCCCATGCGCAGGTCGAGTCGATGACCGTTGCCGACGTAGAGCTGCTGCGTGGTCATGTACGCCCGCAGGAACGTGTCTTGTCCGAACGAGAAGAGGAGGCCGCCGTTGAGGTCGGCGAGATCGATGTCCGCGCTCGCCACCTCGAGGTCACGCCACATCCACTTCGTCGTGATCGTGCCCTCGGTCGGTCGCCCCGCGATCGTGACGCGCGCCCACACCGTGTGGTCGTCGGCATGAAACCCCGCGACGGGGCCGCCCACGGGTTGCCACTGCTCGTCGAGCGCGCGCGCAAACACGACGTTGCGCACGACGATGCGCGGTGGCGTCGGAGTCGCCGGAGTCGTCGGCTCCGCCACCGTGGGCGTGGGTGAGGTCGGCGCCGTCGCCTCCCCCGAGCACCCGGTCGCCACGGCGAGCCCCATCGCAATCCCGAGCAAGCTGCGCAACTCGTGTCCCATGCCGGCGAGGCTACTCCTCGGCTCGAGATTCCGCGACGCCCTACGTGCGATCACGCCTCGGCGAGCAAGCGACCCCCGGCTTCCGCGCGAGCCAACAGAGGCTCGGGGTCGAAGAAGGGGTGCCGCGTGTCTTCCGCGTACGCCTCCGGAACCAAACGCGCGCGAAGCTCGGCGAGCGCGTCGCGCGGTGCGCTCTGCCAGCGCTCCGCCGGGCTGTGGAATCGCGCCTCCACGGCCCCGTCCACGCCGCGCGACTCGGCGCTCTCGATCACGAGCTCGGCCCGCAACACCTCGCCCGCGAAGACCTGCCCGTGGCGGTCGAGGTGCACCACCTTCGATTCGACGCGACCCGCCACCCACACGGGGCTGCGCGACCAGAGCGTCGTGGCGTGAAGGTCGCCCGTGACGATCAAGCGGCTGTACGGCTCGAGGTCGCGCAAGCGTCCCTTCACGCGAAGATCGCCGAGCACGAGCAATCCCGTGTGAAGCGTCAGATCACCTTCCACGGTGAGCGAGCCGTGCACGATCGCGAGCGGCGCGTCCTCGGTCGCCACGCGCAACGCCCCCGCGTGGACGAACGTGCCGAGCTCCGCCGCGAGCACCTCGGCGAGCACGATCGCTTGGACGAAGTTCACGCCGCCGCGCCCGTCGTCGATCTCGAAGGCTTCCTCGGCGAGCTCGCCGGTCGTCGCGGGAATCGACGCGAGGACTTCGTCGAGCGGAAAGCCACCGAGCACCCGCGCGCCACGCGCGTCGCGCACCCAGCCGGGCCATCGCGTCGCCGCCTCCGCGAGCGCCTCCGCATCGACCTCGAGCGAGGCCCCTTCGCAGACGAGTGTCATACGCGCCGCTCGACGTCCGCGAGTCGAACGACGAAGGGTGCCGACGAGCAGACGTTCCATCCCATACGCGAGAGAGTAGGTTCCAGGACGCGTCCGACGCGAGCGTCGTCAGAGGATGGGCCGCGGAACGGGAGAGGCGCGAAACACCTCGAGCACACGGTTCGCTTCCTCCGTCGCCATCCAGCCGAGCCGATGCATCGACCACACGAGGAAGGCCCCGAGCACCTCGAGATCTTCGGCGATGGAATCCCCGGTCAGCAGGAACTGGTGAACGATCGCGCGGGCGGGGTCGGCAGCCGCCTTGGGCGAGCCCGGTCGACACGTGGAATACGAGCTACACTCGACGTTCGACGCGAACCCGGAGTCCGCGAGCAGCAGGAGCGCATCCCAACGGTCCACCGTGACGTCGAACGCGCACCGCGTCGGCGTGACCTCCGCGTGCATGAGCTCGAGTCCCGGCACCCGTTGGAGAACCGCGACGAGCTCGCGCGCGAGCAAAGAAATGTGGGAGGTGTCGGTCACGCGTGAAAGGTATGACACACGTCCCGCGATGCCGCCTTCAGCGGCAGGTCACGTCGCACGTGAAGCTCGCGCCCGCCCCCGCGTTGCGCGTCACGGCGGGATCCAGCGTTTCCGAGGGCAACAGACGCTGCACGTCGTTCGGCGTGTTGTCCGTCGCGCCGGTGCCGAAGTCGCAGCTCGTGACCTGAAGTTGGTGCGTGCCGTCGAAGCGGAACACCACCGCGGCTCCCACGCCGCCATCGTTCGAGTGGAAGGTGCTCGTGCCGAGGATGTGGTGCTGCTGCGCGCGGGTGAGGATGGCACCGCCACCGCTCACCGCGGTGTTGCCGGTGAAGGTGCTGCCCGACACCTGCAGCGGGTTCGCGGTCCAGATCGCGCCGCCCATGCTGCCGGCCGTGTTGTTCGTGAAGGTGCTGCCGCTGACGATCAGCGACGCGAGCGAGTTGATGTTCATGCCCGCGGCCACCGCGCCGCCGTTCCCCGTCGCGCGGTTGTCGGTGAACTCCGAGTCGGTGACGAAGAGCTGGCCCGAAGGCACGTAGATCGCCGCGCCGTGCTGGCCTGCGCCGCCCGTGAACGAGCCGTTCGTGACGCGGTGAATTCCGCTACTCGCCGATGAGACGAAGCGCTGCGTGTGCGTGCCCGTGAAGTCGCAGTCGACGAGCGTGAGCCCGCCGCCGTTGGTCACCTCGATCGCCGCCGCGACCGCGGGGTCGTCGAAGGTGCAGCCGGTGCACGCGATCGAGCGACCCGAGATGCCGCCGCGCTCGCCGTTCATCGTGAAGTCGAGGTTCGTCATCGTCGACGCATTCGGCGAGGACAGCAGCATCAGCGAGAGCAGCGGGCCCGCGCCACCGACTCCGTCGCTCACGAGGTCGACGTCCTCCACGGTGTAGGTCGCGTTGCTGATCTGCAGCGCCGGCCCGTTGCCGCGTGTGGTCAACGTGCAGCCACGCACCGTGGTCGTGCCCTCGCCGGTCACGTCCATGAAGCCGCCCTCGGTCGTGGTCGCGGTCACGTCGACCAGACTCAGCGAGCCCCCGAAGAGCAATGGGTTCGAGCCACGATCGACCTTGAGCGCCGTCACCTCGACCTGCGTGAAGTCGACGCCGGCGACCACGCCGAGCAACGACCCGTCGGCCACGAAGGTCGAGTCGGTGGCTTCGACGCGCATCGCGCCGTCGAACATCGCCTGCGACGCGATCGTGTGGGCGTGCACGTCGACGAGCCCGAGCTGCCCCGACGGCATCGCGATGCTTCCACCCGCCGCGAAGAAGAGCCCCTCCACGTCGACACTCTCGACCACGACGTCACCAATCACCTGCACGTTGCCATTCAGCGTGGCGCGAAGACCGGCGGCGCTCTCGATGCGAAGCCCACCGCCTGCGGGGGCCGAGACGTTCGCGGTCCAGGTGCCGCCACAAAGGCGAAGCGTACCGGCGCTCGGCGCCGTCCAGTTGCCGCGCAGCGCGTCGGTGACGTCCATCGCCTCACCGCCGGTCGGCACGAAGAGCGCGCGCCCGTCGTCGCAAGCCGCCGAGCCGGCGTCGTCGCCCATGCTTCCGTCCGACGGCATCCCCCCGTCCGAGCCCGGCGTCCCTCCGTCGGTCGTCATCCCACCGCCGTCTGTCGTCGTGCCGCCGTCGGTCGCCGGCACGTCGTCGTCGCCGCAGCCACCGAAGGCCAACGACGTCATCACGAACACGAGGACGCGAAGCCGAGGGAGGCGACCAAGCCACGAAGCACGCTGCGTCATGGCCCCGAGACTCGGACATCGACGTGCCGCCGACACCCCTCGCCGCTCCCACATCGCGGCTACGGGACCCCTCGCGGATCCCACGCCCCGAGGTCGATGCCCTCTCCCGTCGAGCGCGGCACGATGGCCGTCGGGCCCACGCGCCCGTCGTTCAAGCTCGAGCAGCCCACCATCGATGGAAATCGACACCGAGCCCTCGGGAGCTCGTCTCGATCGCTTCGAGGAGCGGGGCGTCCACCGGTGTGCGACCGAATTGCAGCGCACCGTGCGTCGACGCAGCGAGCACGCGGGCGACTTCCACGGTGGTCGCCGCGAGGGTAGCGAACGGGTGCGCCCACGACGGCCACACCTGCACGGCCCCGTCCGGACGCACGAGCACCAAGGTCGCGGGATCGGGCTGGCGCCCCAACGTCCGAGCGAGCCAACCACGCGTCTCGGCGGGCGCCACACGAAAAGTCCTGACCGAGTCGCGCACCACACGACCTCCGAAGCTCGCGGAGAGCGCCGCCGCAACCCCGTCGGGTGTCGTGGAGCCCACCACGACGAACACGAAGTAGTCGCTCACGAGGTCGATCTCGCCGAGCGGGTATTCGAGACGCGCTTGCGCCTCTTCTCGAATGCGCCGCTCCACCTCCTGGAAGGTCGCGTGCTGTCGCGCCACGTAGGGCCCGAGCGGACGAAGCAGCGCGTTCAACTGCGACGCCGGCACCTCCGCCGCGGACACCTCGTCGAAGACCCGCGCGCCAACCGCCGCCGCGAGCTGATGCGCGAGATCGAAGGCGTCCACGAAGTTCCGCACGAAACGCCGGTTCGAGTAGCTCGTCGAGAGCACCACGTTCGGGCCGCGCTCCACGACCGCGAGCCACGGCCCACCACCGGGATGCTCGAGCCAATACCCACCGCCCGGCGCCTCGCGTGCCCCCGGCGGCGGCCCGAGCTCGGAAAGCCGCAACGCCCGCGCGGTCGAGAGCGCGTCGTAGGAGGTCGCACGAGAGACGAAGAGATCGAAGGGCATCGAAGAAGCTCGGTCACGGCTCGCGGGCCGCGGTTTCGTGGGGAGGCCATCCGGGACGAGCGTCCGTCCCGAGCCCGCGGTGCAATCACTCCACGATCGCACCGTCTCGTTCGGCGCGTTCGACGGCCGCAGCGAGCTCCGCCGGGTCGCGCTTGGCGAGGGCGACGAGTCGCGCGACGGTCGTGATCGCGGCTTCGTCGTGCGAGCTCACGTACAACGCGCCGCTCTCGGAGTCGACGACGAGCAAGCGCCACGTCGCCGGCGCGTGCCGCATGATCAACCCGTACACGATGCCGTCCCACGTGTACCCGTTGCCGGCGTAGCCACGCTCCTGAAGCCACTCGACGGAGGAATCGGGCTCCTCGGCGTCCGCGTAAGCGAACGAGTACGTGCGCTCCCCGTTCGTCGTGAGCGCGGCGATCGCACCGCGCTCTTGCGGCGTTCGCACCCCGGACATCTCCGACTCGCGTGTCCACGTCGGCTCCGGAATCGTGCTGCGTGGCACCGCGCGGTAGACCACGCGACCACGACCGCCTTGGCCGAAGGAGCGGTTGTGCCACCGGTCGATGGCCGCGCGATCGACGGGCAGGTCGTCGGGGTAGCTCAGCACCAGCTCGTGCTCGCCCGTCCAGGTCGCGGACATCGGCACTCTCGGGAAAGGAAAAGGAGCCAAGCCGGTTCCAGCGCCGGAGTTGGGCCTCGACTCCCACGACACGCCGGGTTGGGTTTGCCCGGTCTCTGCCTCCTGCGAGGAGCTGAGGTGGACGCGGTAGAGGCCGCTGGGGGACGCGCCGAGTTCGGCCGAGTCGTGCACCGACGTCGGGATGACGGTCGGCCCCTCGAGGGCTCTCTGGTCGCCCCGCTCCTCGCGCGGGGCCGTTTCGTCGCCGAGAGACACGGGCTCGCGCGGCGAGGGCTCGCCGCCGAGCGAAGCGGCCTCGCCCGAAGTCCGGCAGCCCGAGCACGCCGTCAGGATGCACATGCACCATCCGAGAACCGGTCGGGAGAGTCGCAGCAGCGTCATGCGCGGAACCTAGCCGAACGAGCGCCGGCGGCACTGCGGTCCTTGCGGTTTGCATGGGCCAGAACCGACCTCCGAATCCTCTTCGCGCGATCCACGCAACGAGACGCAACGAGACGTGGAGTGTCGTTGCGCTCGTGGTCGCGCGCGAGAAGCGCGTTCGATCCTTCGTTTGGGCGAGACCGCCTCGAAGCCATCGCGACCCGCCCAACACCGTGACGTGATAGCGACCCCTGAAGCGCGACATGCGGGTGCGGTCGCTCGGAAGCTTCTGGTCGAAACGGGGCCGCCGCGACGGGTCGTCTCGAGCACAGAGCCGCGCTGCGCTCGGACGCCGATTCCCGCCCCTCATCGAGGGGAGATCGTTCGTCTCGAGAAGGGCTCGCATCCGCCGATCCCCCTCCGAACGCCGCTCGGCGCGAGTCACGTTCGCCTACCCCAACAGGGTGAAACGCGACTCCTCGAGCAGAGCTCATGCGCCTTCGTCCGGTCACTTTTCGTTCTGGAACCGAGGTAGTGCACCCGCTAGGAAACGCGAGTGATCGGCACGGTCGTCCTCGCAGGCGTCTTCTTCCTCGTGATCGCGGGAGGCGTCGCCTTCGCGTCACGCTACGTGAAGGACGGCCCCAAACCCGCGGCACCGCCAGCCCCCAAGCTCTCCCCACAGCAGCAGCGCTGCGCAGACGACCTCGCGCGCCTCGACGCGGCGTTCACGCGTTGGGCCGGCGGCGCGGAGCTCACGCGCGACGAGCTCGAAGAAGCCGACGCCATCGTCCGTCGACGCTTCGAGCTCGCCGCGGTGCAAAGCGGCACCCGTGACGTCCAGGCGCTTCGTCTCGACGAGCAGACGAACCTCTTCTTGGTCGCCGTTCGGGCCGCCGCGATGGGGCATCCATCGCACGGTGCGTGGCCGGTCGCCTCGCCGATTCGGCCGATGGTGGTCGACGAGCTGCTACGTCGCGTGACGCTTCGCCCGAGCCTCGCGCTGCACACCGCGATGGTCCCCGCCGCGCTCTCGGTCGGCGCGTTCGAGCTCGCCGTGCAATCGCTCGGAGGCCTGAAGGGGCACCCACGCCTTCGCGCCGAGGTGCTCGGTTGGGCGCGCGACATGCTGGTGTCGGCACCGAG
>JACKEH010000010.1 GCA_020633125.1 Sandaracinus sp.
GAAGCCGCCGCCACCTTGTGGGGGACCACCGAAGCCGCCGCCACCTTGGGGAGGACCGCCGTAGCCGCCGCCACCTTGCTGGGGAGGACCACCGAAGGGACCCGTGCCGAAGCCACCGCCGGGCGGGGGAGCGCCGCCGTAGCCGCCGCCACCCGGAGGCGGACCCTTCTTGAAGATCACGGATCCGAGCAGGCCGCCGAGCGTGCCGAAGAGGGGCAGCGCGATCGCGTAGACGCAGAACTGGATGAGGGCGCCGCCGCCCGCGCTCTGCCGCCCGTAGGCGCCCATGCCGCCGAAGATCTCCATCGTGCTCTGCCGCATCGCGTACGAGATGCCCGCTTGGAGCACGCCTGCGAGCAAACCCGCGACGACGCCGGTGAAGAGCCCGATCAGCGCGCCTTCGCCGGGCTCGATGGTGACGCCGGCCTTGTCGCTGACGACCTTCACCGACGCGCCGGCGCCGAGCAGCATCCAACCGCAGAAGAGGCAGTTGAGCAGGTTGATGATCGGGATCGCGCTCAGCAGGCCCGTGACCAGTCCGATCACGACGATCCAGGGCATGTAGAACTGTCTGTTGGTCACTCCCGATGCTCCTCGTTGGGCCGTCCGCGTTCGGCGTGACCGATACGCGGCGTCGAACCTTGGTCTTTCACGTGGTCTTTCACGTGGTCGTTTCGAGCCGCGGCACGGGCCGAGGCGTGGTGGCGTGGCCGAGCGCGACGGACGCCGCAAAGCCGCCCCACAGCCCGAAGAGCGCGCCGGTACCGACGCGCAGGAAGACGAGGTCCGCCGGCGACCAGAGGTTCAGCAGCGCGACGTGCACGAGCATCGGGACCAACGCGACGGACCAGACGCGACGTGAGCCGGGGTCGAGTGGCAGGCGTGGCCAGAGGGCGGCGAGCAGCGCGCCGACCGCGAGCCCCGCGTAGATGCCGAAGCAGCGATGGCAAATGCAGAAGGGCTCGCCCGCCCAGGCGAACGAACGCTCGGGGTTCTGGTGGCAGGCGCGCGAGAAGACGGTGCGAATCGCGAGCGAGCCGACGTCGTGAGGACGCGCGGCGGCGATCAGGACGGACGCGAGCATCGACCCTGCGCCGAGGGCGAAGACGGCCCCGACCGCGCGGGTTCGCCAGGTCCCCTCCGACTCCGATCCTCGCGACACCGCGGAAGAATCACCGCCGAGCCCCGCGATGCGCAAGCGAGTTCGGTGCGCGCCCGATGTCGTCGTCGTGCCCGTGCCCATGCCCGATGTCGTCCGTGTTTCGGGTGCTCGTGGCGCGAAGCGTGGGCCGGCGAAGCCGTGAGGCCGCGAAGCGGCGGTGGCGCGAAGCGCCGACTCGGCCTCTGACTCTGGGGCGCGAAGCGTGGTTCCGGTGCTCGTCCTCACGTCTGGATGAGAACGACACGGCGACGGCCACGGCGACGGATGGGGACGGAGACGCGCCACGGCGGCAGCATTCCCAAATTCGAGCCACCGATTCCCGAGTTCGCACCGAGCGAAAAATCCCCCGTCCTGCTAGCGTCGCGGCATGCCGCGCTTTCTTCCTGCCACTTCGCTCGCGCTCGTTCTGGCCCTCGGATGCGGGGGGGATGACGACCTTCCCGCCCTCGACGGAGGCACACCACCCGCGGACGCCGGTACCACCGAGGACGCCGGCACCCCGACGCCGGACGCGGGAAGCTTGCCCACGTCGATCGGCGGGGACCGACCGGCGAACGTCGTGTTGCCGCGCGACTACGACGGCACGCCGCGTCCGCTGGTGATCCTCCTGCACGGCTACGGCGCCTCGGGCAGCGCGCAGGATCTCTACCTCGGCCTCTCCCGCACCGCGCGGCCGCGCGGCATGATCACGGTCATCCCGGACGGCACGCAGAACACGGGCGGTCAGCGTTTCTGGAACGCGACCGACGCCTGCTGCCTCTTCGGCGCCACGCCCGTCGACGACGTCGCGTACATCACCGGGCTCGTCGACGAAGCGATCGCGACCTACGCGGTCGACGAAGACCGGGTCTACCTCTTCGGGCACAGCAACGGCGGCTTCATGAGCCACCGTCTCGCCTGCGACGCGCCCGAGCGTTTCGCCGCGATCATCACCCTGGCGGGCACGACCTTCTCCGACGAGTCGCGCTGCACGCCGTCGCGTCCGATGTCGCTCCTGCACATTCACGGCACCGCGGACGAGACGATCGCGTATCCGGGCGGGGCGATCAGCGGCATCACGTACCCGGGTGCGGTCGAGACCGCCGCACGTCTCGGCGCGCGCGCGGGATGCGACACCGAGCCGACCGAGGGTGAGCGCTTCGACTTCGCCTCCGATGCCGTCTCGCAGGAGACGATTCACGGCAACTGCGACGAGGGCTACGACGTGCGTCTGTGGACCCTCGAGGACGGCACCCACATCCCGGGTTGGGGATCGGGCTCGATGGACCGCGCCCTCGATTGGCTCTTGGCGCAGTCGCGCTGAACCTCGGTCTTCGTTCGTTCGACGCGCCCCACGAGCTTCGTGCGGGCGCGTCGCTTCGTTTGGCCCAAGCACGGGCACGAGCGGGGCACGACTCGTGGGAAGCCACCCCGGTTTTTTCCAAGACCGCTTTTTCGCACGTCGACGAATCAAACGCGCGTCGGCCACGAATCGAGCGAGAGGGGCAAATATTCGAACGCCCGGTTTGGCCAAACTCACGGGCACGGGCACGGTTGGCGCCGCGCTCGCGACGTTCGGGCAAACCTTCGTTTCCCATGGGCGCGCGCCCTGGTGCCCGGCCACGGACTTCGGCATCCTGCGCTCGTGCGGGTGTGCAACGTGTTGCAGGTTGCGCTGGCGACGTCGCTGGCGTTGGTGGTTCCCATGCGTGCGAGCGCGAACGGGATCGTGTCGCACATGACGATCAGCGACCTCGCGGTGCGGCACCTGCCGCCCGGCGAGCTGCGCGACCTCATGACCGACCCCGAGCTCGTGCGTTTCTACCGCGCGGGCAGCGTCTTCCCCGACAGCGGCTACGCGGCCGACGACGCGTACGGCGAGATCTGCCATTGGGAGCCCTTCACCACCGCGTACGTGCGTTGGATTCGCGAGAACTTCGGCGACGACCTCTCGAGCCCCGAGGCCCGCATCCACGTCGCGTTCCTGATGGGCCAAGCCAGCCACGGCATGGCCGACCAGGTCTTCGACTCGCTCTTCATGGCGCGTAGCGAGCAATACGACGGCGACGCGTCGAACCTCGACACCGGCGCCGAAGGGTGGCTCGTCGTCGAGCACGACCCGATGAACCAGATCGAGGGCTACATCGACGGCACCGCGATGGTCGACGTCTTCGGCGACTACCCGGACCTGCTCGAAGCGCACGACCCCACCGCCGACACCTTCGAGCGTGGCCGCGTGCAAATCACCCGCGCGATCGGGGCGATCTACGCGTTCGGTTGGACCTGGTACGACATGTATTGGGTCGAGATGCCCTGGGCCGCGACGCACTACTACGAGGCCGACAACGTCCCCGGCTCGCTTCCCCACATCGCGACCTACGTGAGCCGCTATTGGGAGGTGCTCTGGGAGCGCGTGCACGGGCGCGACACGCTCGCCGAGAGCTTCGTCGGCACCTGGCCCGAAGACGGCGCGGTGAACTTCGAGACCGACCGCGATCGCATCGAGTCGCGCGCGATGATCGTCTTCGGTCACGGCATGGACCGCAGCAGCTTCTCGGGCAACGTTCGGCTCCTCGATCCCGAAGGCACGGCGGTACCGGCCGAGGTCCGTTTCATCTACGGCTCACCGTTCGCGAACGCGATCTTGGTGCGACCGAACGACGACCTCGCGTACGACACCGAATACACCGTCGAGGTCGGCACCGGCGTGCGCGACATCGACGGCCGCGCGATCCCCGAGCCGGTGAGCTTCTCGTACCGCACGCGCTGCGCGCCCGAGAGCCTCGGCGATTGCCCGCCCTTGCCGGAAGAATGGGTGCGCCCCGAAGACCCGATGCCGCCGCCGCGCGACGCCGGGACGCGCACGCCGCGAGACGCAGGCACCGACGCGGGCCCCGCCGACGCGGGCGCGCCGGAAGAAGACGCGGGCATTCCGACCGCGGGCGGAGGCGGCGGCTGCGCGACGTCGAACGCACGCGGTGGCCTCGCGGGTCTCGCGTTCGCTGCGCTCTGGCTCCTCCGCCGTCGTCGTTCGACGCACTGAGCATGTCGCTGCTGCTCGACCTCTACTTCCCGCCCGAGTGCGTGGTCGACGCGACCTTCGACGACATCGTCACGCGGAGCGTCGGGGCGACGGGCGAGACGAAGCTCGCGGTCGACGATCGCGTCGTCACGCGTTGGCACTTCGGGCGAGCGGATGCGGCGGAATCCGCGCGCCTCGAGACCCTCTTTCGGTTCGCGGTACGCTTCGAAGGCACCCGTTGGGTCTTCGATCGGAGCTCGCGCGAGGGGACGTTCGAAGGGACGGTTTCCGTCGGTGACCCCGACATCGTGAAGCGTATGCGTGACGTCTTCGCAGGCGTGAAAGGCGACGAGGGCGTCGTGAAGCTCGTCGTGGTGGCTCCGTGCGCGCGATGATGCGCGAGCTCCGACGCGCCTACGCGAATGGGATGGCGCTCGAGGAGATGCGTGAGGTCTTGGTCGCGGGGAAGGCTCGCGGCGTGAGCCGTGCGGCGATGGAGCGGGCGCTCGAAGCTTGGCGTCGCGAGGTCGCGGGTGCGGAGGAGGATCGGATCCTCGAGCTGCTCGACTACGTCGTGGGTTGGTGCCCTTCGGCGAAGAAGCTCTGGCCCTGAACCCGCTGCGAGCGGAGAGCTCGTGACGACGCCAACGTCGGTGGCGAGACCTTTCGCGCGGGGCGCCGGACGCGACTCATGGGTCGAGGCGTTCGCGGCACAACCCGGGGTGGAGATCGAAGACCGTCTCCGAAGGCTCGACCAGCCCGCCTTCGCCGCGCTCGTAGGGTTTGGTGCCGGTCCAATACGCCTGCCCGCGCGGGCCGTATTGGCAAATCGTCCACCACCACTCGCCGTCCCAACCGCCAGGACCCGGCGCGTCGCAGCGCTGTGTCGCGCAGCCGATCGCATACACGTTCGACGAGACCATCTGCGTGTAGTGCGAGGTGACACCACGGCTCGTGTCGGTTGCCCATTCGTAGTCGAGGCGCTCCTCCCACCAACCTTCGCCGTCGCCCCGGCCGCTCCCGTCGGTGATCGAAGGATCGTCGGCGCAGCCCGTGCCGCCGCAGTACGAGAGGTTCTCGCCGAGCACGTCGTAGCCGCCCACGTCCGTTCGGGAAGCTTCGGGAGAGTGCGGCCACTTGGGATCGCAGCTCGCGACCCAGGCGGCGGCGTTGGCCGCGATCGTGCGGTCCCACCGGACACGCAACATCCCCTCGGCAGGCGGCTCGACCTCGGCACGCCAACGGTTGTGGGCCTCGAGCATCTTCTGCTCCCACTGCGTCAGGCCTTCGCAGCTCGTGGGGCTCGTGGCGTCGGGCGGTGGGCCCGACCCATCGGTCGGGACGAAGGCGTCGGTCCGTGCCGCGGCATCCGGCGTGCCGCGACCGCCGGCGTCGTTTCCGCCGAGCCCGTCGTCGTCTCCGCAAGCCCCACACACCAACATCACGAGGGCGAGTCGTCGCATGACACCCCTCATCGCAAGACCGAGGCCACACGCGTGAACGAGGGTTTTTCGCGGAACCCCGCCGACCATCGGGGGGGCGCGGCCCCAGCCCACGAAGGG
Source organism: Sandaracinus sp. (assembly GCA_020633125.1). Taxonomy (GTDB): domain Bacteria; phylum Myxococcota_A; class Polyangia; order Polyangiales; family Houyiibacteriaceae; genus JACKEH01. Next base: position 5,726 of record JACKEH010000010.1, read on the forward strand.
GCTGTCACATGCCGGATGACAGAGCGCTTTCCAGTCGGGGCGCGCCTCGCGCTCGGCTCGTGAAGGTTCGTGCGCCTTCTGCCGACCGCCGTGAGGGGTCGAGCGCGCGCGGTGATGCGCCAGGGAAGACCGTCGTTTCCGACCTCAGGTGGATTTGGAATCCAAGGCCGCGTCGAGGGCGTCGAGGTAGGTGTCGTCGCCGAAGCGCCGTTCGAACTCCTCGAAGACCTCGAAGCCGATGCTCACGGTGCCGTCGAGCGCGCTCCAGCGCCGTGGATGTTCGGGCGACTCCACGGCCTTCATCAGCGCGGCGCACGCGAGGAGCGTTTCGTCCTTCGCCCCGACGGCCTCGCGCCAATACGCCTCGCCCTGCGCGACGACGAACGCCGTCAGGTCTTCGGTGTCGTCCTCGGACATGCCACGAGGCCCGCGCCACGGCTCGCGCACCTTGCGCGTGGCTTCGAAGACGAAGACCCCGAGCTCGAGCAGCTCCTCGCGAGAGAGCGCCGCGAGCGCCTCACGAAACGCCTGCGGGCTCGGAAACGCCGAAGCGATCAGGCGCCACCAGCGCGCGTCATCCGTCATGCGCGAGAGCTTGAGCGAGCGAGGCCCGAGAGCAAGCCCGCTCCTCGAACGTGCGGGGACTCGGCTCGGTCGAGGCCACGAGCCCGCGAGCTCGAGTGAGGCGAGTGCCGAGCCCGCGAGCCCTCACCCGCGCGTCTGCACGAGCTTCCAGCCGTTGCCGGAAGGATCCCGAAAGCTCGCGTCGACGCTGCCGTAGCGCTCGGTCGGCTCCTGCGTGATCTCCACGCCGCGCTCGCGAAAGCGCTCGGCCGTCGCGCGCACGTCGTCGACCACCATCACGAGCGGTGGCATCGCACCCTTCGCGACCGCGGCGCGCAACGTCGCGGCGGTGGCTTCGTCGACGGTCGGCGGACCGGGAACGAAGAGCCCGAGCTGCACGATCGGCTGCTCGGGATGGCGAACCGTGAGCCAGCGGTAGTCGCCGTTGCCCACGTCGGTGTGGACCTCGAAGCCCAGCTTCTCCGTGTAAAACGCGAGCGCTTCGTCTTGGTCGTGCACGTACACGCCGACCACCTGCAGACCTTCTCGTTCACTCATCGGACCTCTCTTTCGTCTCGGTCCGGGAGGTACCGCCTCCGTCGCGCGCCCGCTTCTCCGAAACTGCGATGTTGAGGTCGGGGCGCCTGCCGTCGCGCGCGAAACACGCGGGCACCTCCGTCTCGCGTCCGGTCTGCGCGCGTTGGCGGCATTCCGTCGGACTCACCCCGGTCACGTCGCGAAAGGTGCGTCCGAACGTGCCGAGGCTCGCCCAGCCGCAGCAGAGCGCGATCTCCGCGATGGGTCGCTCCGTCTCGCGGAGCAGCGTGCTCGCGCGCTCGATGCGCAGCGTCAGCAGGAAACGGTGTGGAGGCGCACCGAACGCCTCTTTGAACGCCCGCGCGAAGTGCGCCTCCGACGCGCCCGCCACCCGCGCCAGACGCCGAATCGGCCAGGCCTCGTGAGGCGCGGCGGTCATGCGATCCTTCGCGCGCAGCAAGCGGCGCAGAAGCTCGGGGTCTTGGGTCACGGAGACGGCGGAGCCTAGCAGCCGGAACGTCCCGCACGCGCTCTTCACGGTCCGTTTCGCAGCCTGCTCGTCCCCTCGAACCGCGAATCCGAAAGTCACGGTGTCGTGGTTTGCCGCCGACTTGCCACTCGGGGCGTGGTCACCGACTCTGGACGAATGCGAACGGGGTTCTGGGTTGGGGGCCTCGGTGCGTTTGGGCTTTCGGCGTGCGCGTCGGGGGCGCCGCCTTCCGAGACCTGCGAGACCGCGGCGGACTGTCGCGCCGACGAAACCTGCCTCGATCAACGTCGTGTGCCGCGCAGCGAATCGCGTCGGACCCTGCTCGACGCGCTGCGCGTGTTCGCGACGGGTCTTCAGCGCATGCCGAATGCCAAGGCCACCGTTCGAGAGTAGCTGCCGGACACGAAGATCGTCTTCGGCTGAGCGACGCGATTCGTGCTCGGCGCCGCGAGCTCAAGGCCGCGTACGAGGGAAGGGCCGCGCGTTCTCGAGGTACGTGTCCAACGCCTGCACGAGCTCGACCCTCGGCCTGCGCCGCTCCGGAACACGCTCGAGGTCGTCCGGGTCGACTGCATAGTCGGTCGCGAGCAACCGGTCGCGAATCACGAGCTCGTCCGACGTGCCGATCGCGCTCAGGTCGAGGGTTGCACGTCCGCGCGCGTCGAAGCGCCAGGTGTCCATGATCACGTGCCGGTCTTCGCCGAGCGGGGTGCGCAGGTCACCGCCTTCGGCGTCCGCCACGCCGGTCACCGCGAGCACCGTCTGCGCCACGTCGACGAAGCCCGCGGCCTCCGTCTCGACACCGCGCTCGACGCCCGCGCCCGCCACGATGAGCGGCACCCGCACCGTGTAGGGGTTCAAGTCGTTGCCGTGCGCGCGCGTGAGCGGCCCGAGGATCTCGCCGTGGTCCGCGGTGACGATCACCACCACGTCGTCGCGCTCGGCGACCGCCGCGAGGATGCGCCCGACCTGCACGTCGGCGTGCGCGATCTCGTGGTCGTAGCGCTCCGACGAGCCACCCCCGAAATCCGGCGCGTCCGCGTGGCGGCGGTCCGGCGCGTGCGGGCCGTAGAAATGCGCCCACAAAAAGAAGGGCGCGTCGCCAATCTCACGCAACGCCGCGAGGCTGCGGTCGGCGACCGCGGTGTCGTCGTCGATCGGCTCCGCGTCGAAACGCTCGAAGCCGTCGTCGAGCCCGAAGCCCGGCAGAAGGAACGCGTTGCCACCGCTGTCGACCACGGCGGCAGTGCGGTAGCCACGCGCGGCGAGCTGCGCGGCCAAGGTCGGGCGCTCGTCGCGCACCACGAGCACGGCCGACTTCACCCGCAGCCGCGGCCCGAGCGAAGGGATCGCGAGCGGCTCGACCATGCGTTGATCGGTCGCGAAGAGTCGTTCCCACCGAAGCTCGCGTGCAGGCACGCCGCGAAGGAGCGCGGGCAGAGAGATCGCGGTCCAGCCACCCGCCGAATACGCACGCTCGAAGCGACGACCGCGGTGGGCGAGCTCGTCGAGGCTCGGCGTCGTCTCGCGCGGGTACCCGTAGCTGCCGACCCGGTCGACGCGAAGCGTGTCGATCGTGACCAACACGACGCTGATCGCGTTCTCGGGCGGCGTCGTCGTCGGCGGCGTCCCCACGCGGACACGAGGCGGCGGCGTGGGAAGGTCCCCGCCACGGCAGTTGTCGTCGACGCCGTTGCCCGCGATCTCCGGCGCGCGCGGGCCGACGTGTGGGTCGGCGTCGTTGCAGTCGCCGCCGCCGAAGTAGCGCGAGGCGCCGTCGCCGTCGAAGTCGGTGAGCGTGCGCGCGAGCATCACGCCGAGCTGCGCGTGTCGGAGCGCGAGCACCTCGTCGAGCTGACCTCGCGTACGCCCGGCGTAGAGCCAAGGGCTCGCGGCGAGCAGCGTCCAGATCGCCACGAGCGCGATCTTCGGCTTCTTCGCGATCGGCGGCGCGTTGCGGCGTCGGAGCTGGTGAAGCGCGAGCGCGGCCGCTCCCCAAGGCACCAGCCGAATGCCCCACGCCGCCGCGGGATAGGCTGGCAGCGCGATCAGGCGCGGCTCGAGGAAGAGCAGAATCAACGCGCCGCCGCTGAGGACCAGCGCGAAGAACATGCTGCGAAGCTGCACCGCGCGACCGAGGACGAAGCCGACGAGCGCGCCCGTCAACGGACCCACGACGAGCGCGGCCCAGACCACCCGACCGTTGGCGCCGATCAGCGGCTCGAACATGCCGGGGGCGGCGACGAAAGGAACCCCCGCGGCCGCGCCGGCCAACATCGCGACCATCGGTCCGATGCGCGGCAGATAGCGAAGCGGTGGCACCGTGGCCGCGGCGACCGTCGCACCGAGCAGCGTGCCGGCGAAGAGACCGATCGAGGTCGCGAGCCAGAGGTCCGCGAGGCCCACACCGGCGAAGAGCGCTTCGAGACCGCAGACGATCGCGCCGATGGCCGCGAAACACGCCGCGAGCGAGAGCGCCGAAGGGGGGTCGGCCGGCTCCTCGGGGAGAAGCGACTCACGGCTCTCGGTGCCGAAAGGCGCGCTCGGTGTGGGGTCGCGGCGAGGCGGGGTCGAAGCCCGTGGAGGATCCGACGCCCGTGGCGGCGCGCCGACGTGTGGGGTGGGAGTCTCGTCGCCCTCGGGTGGGCGAATCGCGACGCGTGGTTTCGAGTCGGTCCCACCCGACGAAACGCCCGACGAAAGCACGGTGTCGACGGTCGCGCTCCCGCTTCGCGTCGTGTCCGTCGACGTCTCGCTGGAAGCGGTCGCGGTCGTGCTCGCAGTCGTCGAGCGCGCGCTCCGCGTGTCGCGTGACGTCTCGCTGGAAGCGGTCGCGGCCGTGCTCGCCTTCGACGGTTCGCTCGAAGGCGTGTCGCTCCCCGCGTTCTCCGACGGGTCCTTCGGCGTCTCCCCCGAGGCCTCGCGCTTCGACGGAACGCGCGGCGGGCGCCCGGTGCTCCGAGCGCCCGCTTTGCCGTTGGGAACGTCTTCCTCACTCATGCGCCGCGTGCGACGTTCGTGACCCGAAACCTTTCACTCCGCACGTGCGCTTCGCTCACGCACGCCGCTCACCTCACGCCGCTCACTTCACGTCGCCGCGCGCGAAGATGCTGGCCACGTACGCGAGCACGTCGGTCGCGCTCTGCTCGTTGTACCCGTAGTACTTGATGAGGCGGTTCTTGATGACGTCGATGCGCTCCTGGGTCTCCTTGTCGATCACGTTCGACACGAAGCTCGAGAGCTTGATCGAGTCCTTCTGGTCCTCGAAGAGCTTCATCTCGAGCGCCCGGCGCAGGCGGTCGTTCGTGTCGTAGGTGAACTTCTTCCCCTCGAGCGCGAGGTGGCCGATGAAGTTGAGGATCTCGCGGCGGAAGTCGTCCTTGCGCGGCTCCGTGATGTCGATCTTCTCTTCGATCGATCGCATCAGGCGCTCGTCCGGCTCGTCGTCGCGCCCCGTGTAGGGGTTCTTGACCTTCTGCTTCATCAGGTACGCGCGAATGTTGTCGATGTAGTTCGCGCAGAGGCGAGCGATCGCCTCTTCGTCCGCGCTGATGGCGCGCTGGACCTCGTTCTTCACGATCTCGTCGTACTCCGCCTTCACGACCCCGATGAGCTCTTGGTAGCGCTTGCGGGTGTCCTCGTCGGCGATGAGCGAGTGGTGGCGCAGCCCCTTCTCGAGCTCGTTGAGCACCATGAAGGGGTTGATGTAGCCCTCGACTCCGTCGCGCACGAGCGCGTTGGAGATCTTGTCCTGCACGAAGCGCGGGCTGACGCCGTCGAGGCCTTCGCGCTTGGACTCCTTGCGCAGCTCCTTGACGTTGTCCTGCGTGTAACCGGGCAAGATCTTGCCGTCGTAGAGCTTCGCCTTCTGCAAGGTCGAGAGCTGGTGCTTCTTCGGCTCCTCGAGCCGCGTCATCACCGCCCAGAGCGACGCCATCTCGAGCGTGTGTGGGGCGACGTGCTTGCCGCGCAGGCGACCCTCGCCGAACTCCTTCTGGTAGATCTTGATCTCCTCCGACACCTTCGTGATGTAGGGGACGTCGATCTTGATCGTGCGGTCGCGGAGCGCCTCCATGAACTCGTTGTTCAGGAGCTTCTTGTACTCGGCCTCGTTGGTGTGGCCGAGGATGACCTCGTCGATGTCGGTCTGCGCGAACTTCTTCGGTTTGACCTTGTGCTCCTGGGTCGCGCCGAGGAGGTCGTAGAGGAAGGCCACGTCGAGCTTGAGCACCTCGACGAACTCGATGACGCCGCGGTTGGCGACGTTGAACTCGCCGTCGAAGTTGAACGCGCGCGGGTCGGAGTCCGAGCCGTACTCGGCGATCTTGCGGTAGTTGATGTCGCCCGTGAGCTCGGTGGAGTCCTGGTTCTTCTCGTCCTTCGGCTGGAAGGTGCCGATGCCGATGCGGTCCTTCTCGCTGAGGATCAGACGCTTCACTCGGACGTGGTTCGCGATGACCTTGCCCCAGTTTCCGTCGTAACGATCCATCAGCTCTTTGAAGATGAAGCGGCAAGCCGGGTTCAGCTCACCGACGATCTTCACGCGATGGCGGTCGTTTCCGAGGCGCAGGTCACCGATCGCCTTGTCACGCCATTCGATCGGGATGAGCCGGAGCGGCTCGTCGTGCATCGGGCAGGGGAAGACGTCGTCCTCGCCCGCGAGCCCGGTCTCCTTGAGGCCGACCCACTCGTAGGTGTAGAGGGCGCCCTCGGGGGTGCGTGAGTAGGCCTCGATGCCCTTCTTCAGCAGCCGCGCGATGGTGCTCTTCGACGAGCCGACCGGGCCGTGCAGGAGGATGATGCGCTTCTCGGGGCCGTAGCCTTGTGCGGCGGCGCGAAGCACGTGCACGAGGCGCATGAGCGGAATGTCGAGCCCGAAGACCCCGTCCCTTCCCTCGTCAATCGGGTCGCGGAAGAAGGGGTAGCGCACGAGGCGCTTCTTGTTGTCGATGTACTCCTCTTCCCCGTAGCTCACGATCATGTCGTAGAGCCGCTGGTACGCGTTGCGCGTCACCTCGGGGCGTTCGCGGACGAGCTGGAGGTAGTCCTCCAGGCTGCCTTCCCAGTGCAGGTCCCGGTACTGCTCGTAGTCCTGGAGCGCGCCGATGCGCTCGACCATGCTGCTCACACGTACCTCCCGTTCGGGCTTCGGCGCAGACCGCGCGCCCTCTCGAGACGCCCGAGGGACGCCTTCGATTTCGTCTGCGTTTCGTCGAGCGTCGCCCGACTCCCGTCACGGTACCAAGTCGGGCGCGGGACCACCATCGTCGCGTGGGTTTGGTGGGCCCGACCGAGCCCGGCGCAGGTCGGTGGTGCGCGTTCGTGAGTCGACGCCGAAACGTGTCGGCGCGTGGAACGTCCGAGCAGAGACGGGGTCGAAGCGTGTCCGACGTTCCAGTCACGTCGGAACGCGGTCAGGGACGGACCGGAGGTTCACGAAACCCTCGTGAAACGCGAGTCGAAATTCGAATCACACCTGCGCGGAAGTCTTGCCATCGCAGGTCGGTTCCTTAGGATGTGGGTCTGCTCCTTCGCGCGATGAATCACCAGGTCCGCAGCATCGGCCGCTTCCTCTCTCCGCTCTGGCGGACGACGTTCGGCGCTGCGCGACGGTTGCTGCTGCGTTTGGGAGGTGCCTCGCTCAGCCTCTGGCGACCCGCGCGTGGGGCGGCGTGGCTCGCCACCGTCCTCTTCGTGTGGACCGTGGCGGTGAGCGGCGTGGCCCCCGACCGAGACGCGCCCGTGCAGCGCGCGCTCAAGGACACCCGAGGCAAACCCTCGGACGCGCCGGTCGGCTCGCAGTGGGTGCAGGTTCGCGAGCACCGCGTCCCGGTCGTCACGATGGAGCGTGGGGCTCGCGTGACCGAGGTCGTACGAGTGACCGAGGTCGTGCTGGGGCGCGCGAGCCTCGACGACGAGCTGCCGATGGTGGTGTACCTCCACGGCCGCGGCAGCCGACCCGAGCTCCCGCGCGGCGACCACGAGAACACGACCCCGGTCCGTATGCTCTTCCCGTGGGCGCCGGACCGCTTGGGTGACGGGTATTCGTGGTTCCCCGTCAGCATCACCGAGGGGTTCGACCCGAAGGTGCTCGGTTACTACATCGAGCAGCGCTCGGATCAGCTCGCGCACGTGCTCAAGCGGATGATGTACGTGCGGCCCACGGAGGGGCGCGCGCTCGTCGCCGGCTTCTCGCAGGGCGGCATGCTCACCTTCGGGCTCGCGCTCCATCACCCCGATTTGTTCGACGGGGCGTACCCGATCGCGGGGTGGTTCCCGATTCACCTCGTGGAGCAGGTGGTGGATCCCTCGCGTCGGTATCCGGAGATTCGGGCGCTGCACGGGGACCGCGACCCCGTCGTACCGAGCCGGCAGACCCGCGCGTTGGTGGAACGGCTGGCTTCGCTCGGGTTGGACGCGACGTTCGAGACCCATCGTGCGCGCCGTCACCTCACGACCGACGCGATGAGCGAGCGCCACAAGAGCTTCATGCTCGGCATCATTCGGCGGCGCCGTCAGGTCGAGCTGGACCTCGAGGCGACGTCGACCGGCTGAGCCGGACAGTGCCGGGGGCCCATGCCCGGAACGGGGACGTGCGGTCGAGTTCGAGACTGGGTCGAGACGAGACGTGTGGGTCGAGACGTGGGTCGAGACGTGTGGGTCGAGACGTGTGGGTCGAGACGTGTGGGTCGGGACTGGGTCGAGACGTGTGGGTCGAGACGCGCGGTCGGGACTGGCTCGAGACGTGCGGTTCGAGGCGTGGTCGAGATGCGCTACTCTCTCGCGCATGTGGCTCCGACTCACCCTCGCGCTCGGTCTGCTCTCTTTCGGTTGCGGTGACGACGACCGACCGGGGCGCGACGGCGGAGGCGGCGGCGTCGACTCGGGGCTCCCGCCGGGGGTCGACGGCGGACCGATCGTCCGGCCGGACGGCGCCGTCACCGACAACTGCTCGGAGATGGCGCGCTGGATCTACCTCGTCGACAGCGACGACGCGCTCCTTCGTTTCGAGCCCGACAGCGGCGCTTTGACCCCGATCGGTACGCTCTCGTGCCCTTCGGGAAGCGCCTCGCCTTTCTCGATGGCCGTCGACCGCAACGCGACCGCCTACGTGCTGCACAACGACCACCGCATCTACCGCGTCAGCACCGCGGATGCGTCGTGCACCACGACGACCTTCACGCCCGACCAGATGGGCTTCGAGCTCTTCGGCATGGGCTTCGTCTCCGACGCTGCTGGAAGCGCGGCGGAGACGCTCTTCATCGCGGGTGGCTCGGAGTCCGGCATCGGCGGCGGCAGCTCGGTGCTCGGCCGCATCGACGTCGCTTCGCTGGGCGTGACGCGCATCGGCTCGGTCGGCGGCTCGCCCGAGCTGACCGGCACCGGCACCGGCGAGCTCTGGGGCTTCTTCCCCGACGCGTCGCCGATGTCCGTGCGGCAGATCGGCAAGACCGACGCGGCGACCCTTCGCTCGATCGACGTCTCTTCGATCGACTCGTCGGGCCTCGGGCTCGGCGCCAGCGCGTGGGCCTTCGCGTATTGGGGCGGCCGCTTCTACATGTTCTACCAAGGCATCTTGGACGACTCGACCGGCATCTACCGCGTGACGCCGGACACCGGCGTCGTGGAGACGGTGCGGGAGAACATCGGCTATCGGATCGTGGGCGCGGGCGTGTCGACCTGCGCACCGACCGATCTGATCTGAACGTCGCGAGTCGCCGAGCGCGGCGGATACGTACCCGCCATCTCGGGCTGCTAGGCTTTCCCGATGGCGCTCGCAAAGATTCCCCGGCGAACCCTGGAGCAAATCGGCCACGCGACGTGGCGCACCACGGTGCGTCGTCTGCGACGGGGCCCGCGACGGCCGGGCTGGTCGTTTCGCTACGAGGCGATGGTCGAGCTGCTACGCATCCAGTTCGGCGTCGATGCGGGACCTCGCCGTACGAGCGGCAGCGGCGGCGGCATGAAGCTCGACCGGATGCGGAAGTCGATGGACGCGGTGGGCGCGCGCGAACTGCAGCGCGACCGCATCGTGCGGGAGAAGCTCGAGCTCGGAGGGGTGCCTGGCGTGCGGGTGCTGCCGAAGCGTCACGGGACGGCGGAGCCGCTGCCGACGCACGGCACCGTGCTCTACCTGCACGGCGGCGGCTACGTGCTCGGCAGCACACGCTCCCACCTCGGCCTGCTCGGGACGCTCGCGCACACGGCGCACACCGAGGTCTTCGCGATCGACTACCGCCTCGCGCCCGAGCATCCCTGTCCGGCGGGCCTCGAAGACGCGGTCGCGGCCTACGCGGCGTTGATTCGTCAGCGCGACCCGAAGCAGATCGTGATCGCCGGCGACTCGGCGGGCGGCGGCCTCACCGCGGCGACGCTCTGCGCGATTCGCGACGCGGGGTTGCCCCTGCCCGCGGGCGGCGTGCTGATCTCGCCTTGGCTCGACCTCACGCATGCGTCGCCGGCGAAGAGCACCCGCTACGACTTCATCTTCCCCGAGCAGAGCGAGCCCGCGCGTCTGGCCTACGGCGCGAGCCTCGGGGTCGAGGACCCGCGGGTGTCGCCCGTGAACGCCGAGCTTCACGGCCTTCCGCCGCTGCTCGTGCTCGCCGGCGAGGTCGAGGCGATCGTCGAAGACTCGGTGCGCTTCGTGGAGCGCGTGCGCGCGGCGGGCGGTTCCGTGGAGTGGCTGCTCCAGCGCGACGAGATTCACGTCTACCCGATGTTCGCGGATCTCAGCGCGCGCGCGCAGTCGGGCATGGGAACCATCGCGCGCTTCGTGCGGAAGCAGACCGGAGGCTGATCTTCCCCCTCGCGCGTCGTTCACTTGAAGAAGGCCGCGACACACGCGACCACCACGCCGGCGACGACGATCGCGCGCAGCACCTTCGGCGACACGTTCAGCGCGAAACGCACCCCGATTTGCGAGCCGATCGCGGTCGCGACGCCGAGCAAGATGCCAGGCACCCAGGAGACCTGGTCGGCGAGGATGAAGACCGGTAGCGCCACCAGCGTGAAGACCAGAACCGCCACGATCTTGAACGCGTTGGCGCGCACGAGGTCGTAGCGGAGCACGCCGCCGACGACGGTGAGCAAGACGAAGCCGACGCCAGCCTGTACGAAGCCTCCGTAGAACCCCGCGCCGAAGAGACCGAGCGCCCCACCAGGCGACTCACGCACCTTCAGGGTCTGACCCTCCGTCGCCTCGAAGGCCTTCGGTCGCAAGAGCATCACGATCGCCATGGTGAGCATGGTGCCGAGCAAGACGGGCTCGACCCAGGAGCGCGGCAGCACGTAGGCCGCGACGAGCGAGCCGGTCAGCGAGCCGAGAATCGTCGGTAGGAAGAGGCCGAGCCAATCGTCGAAGTCGAGCTTGCCGGCTTTGCGAAACGCGAGGGCGCCGGCGACCGATTGCGCGGCGACGCCGACGCGGTTGGTGCCGTTCGCGACGTCGGCCGGAAGGCCCGCGAGCAAGAGCGCGGGCAGGGTGAGCAACGAGCCTCCGCCGGCGAGCGTGTTCACGAAACCCGCGACCACCCCGGCGGCCACGATGGCGAGGATGGAGACGAGGTCGAGCGAGCCGAGGTCGAGCCAAGCGGGCACCGGCGGAGCGTGAAGCCAAACGTGGGGCCGGGCGACTCGCTTCGGCACGACGCCGCGGAGAGCGCCACGGCGTGCCGATGCGCACGACGGAGCGGCGGCGTGCGCTATGGTCCCGCGCGATGGCCTCCATTCCGAACCCCGCGGACTTCGAGAAGCTCGGTGCCTTCTACCTCGGTCGCACGCTCGACGCGGCCGGCGCGCCTTCGGGGCCGCCGCTGCTCTACGACGCGCGTGACCTGACGACCCACGCGGTCTGCGTGGGCATGACGGGCAGCGGCAAGACTGGCCTGTGTCTCTCGTTGCTCGAAGAAGCCGCCATCGACGGCATTCCCGCGATCTGCATCGACCCCAAGGGCGACCTCGGAAACCTGCTGCTGACCTTTCCCTCGCTCGCGGCGAGTGACTTCGAGCCTTGGATCGACGCGGGCGACGCCTCGCGGCGCGGTCGCACGGTGCCGGAGCGTGCGGCGGAGGTCGCGGCGCAGTGGAAAGAAGGGCTCGCGGCGTGGGGCCAAGACGGCGCGCGCATCGCGAAGCTCCGCGAGACGGTGGACCTCGCGATCTACACGCCGGGTGGGAGCGCCGGGCTTCCGCTCGCGGTGGTGAAGTCGCTCGACGCGCCGACGAGGGCGGATGGTTCACCGGCCGACGCGGAGACGCTTCGCGAGAAGGTCGACGCCGCCGTGAGCTCGTTGCTCGCGCTCGCGGGCGTCGAGGCCGATCCGCTGCAGTCGCGCGAGCACGTCTACCTCGCGAACCTGCTGCACCACGCGTGGGGCCAGGGGCGCTCGATGGATCTGCCCGGGCTCGTGCGCGCGATCCTCGAGCCGCCCATCGCGCGGGTCGGGGTGCTCGACCTCGAGAGCTTCTTCCCCGCGAAGGATCGCCAAGCGCTCGCGCTGCGTTTGAACGCGTTGCTCGCGAGCCCGGGCTTCGCGACGTGGCTCGAAGGGGAGCCGCTCGACGTGCAGCGGCTGCTCTACACGTCCGAGGGCAAGCCGCGGGTCGTGATCCTCTCGATCGCGCACCTCTCCGAGAGCGAGCGCATGTTCTTCGTGACCTTGCTGCTCGGCGAGGTGCTCGGGTGGATGCGCACGCAGCCGGGCACGACCTCGCTGCGCGCGTTGCTCTACATGGACGAGGTTTTCGGCTTCTTGCCGCCGGTGCGCGAGCCGCCGAGCAAGCGGCTCTTTCTCACCTTGCTCAAGCAGGCGCGTGCCTTCGGGCTCGGGCTGGTGCTCGCGACGCAGAACCCGATCGACGTCGACTACAAGGCGCTCTCGAACTGCGGCACGTGGTTCCTCGGGCGCCTGCAGACCGAGCGTGACGTCGACCGTGTGCTCGACGGGCTCGCCGGGGCGGCGGAGACGGCGGGCAAGCCGCTCGACGTGTCGGCGCTTCGGGCGACGCTCGCGGGTCTGCCGGGGCGCACGTTCTTGATGAACGACGTGCACGAAGACGCGCCGCTGCTCTTTCACACGCGCTGGGCGCTCTCGTACCTGCGCGGGCCGCTCGCGCGGGAGCAGATTCGCGCGCTGACCGCGAAGAGCGCGAAGGCGTCGACGGTGGCATCGACGGTGTCGGGAGGTACGACGGCGGCGGCTTCCGCGATTTCCCCGAGCGCGACCGAGCGGCCGGTGCTCGGGGTGGAGATGGAGGAGCTCTTCCTCGGCGAGCCCGTCGGCGACTTCCTCTACCACCCGGCGCTCTTCGCGAGCACGCAGCTGCACTACGTGCACGCGAAGGCGGGCGTGGACGCCTGGTTCGATCGGGTCTTGCTCGCACCGCTCGTCGACGGGACACCCGCGGATCTCTGGTCGAGCGCGCACGTGGTGGATCCGAGGCAGCTCGTGACGCGCGCCGAGCCGCTCGCGCCGAAGGGTTGGCTCGGCATTCCTCGCGGGGCGCTCACGGCGTCGCGACTGAAGTCGGTGCAGAGCGCGCTCAAGACGCACCTCTTTCAAACCGCGCCGATGACCCTCGGCCATTGCGCGGAGACGAAACTCTGGTCGCAAGTAGGCGAGAGTTATGATCAATTCGTTGCGCGAGTCCGTCAGGGCAGCCGCGAGCTGCGCGACCGCGAGACCGCGAAGCTTCGTGAGAAGTGGGGCAAGAAGCTCGACAAGGCGCGCGCCGACGTCCGCAAAGCCGAGGAGCGAGTCGCGCGCGAGAAGGGCCAAGCGCGCAACGCGCAGCTCGACACCGCGCTCGGGGTGGGAACCACCGTGCTCGGTGCGATCTTCGGACGCGGCACGGTGTCGGGGCACGCGAGCCGCGCGGCGACGGCGGCGCGAAAGGCGAGCCGTGCGTCTCAGCAGGGAAGCGACGTGCAGCGTGCGGAGGCGCAGCTCCTCGAGGCGCAGGAGGCGCTGACCGAGGTCGAGACCGAGATGGCGGCGGAGATTCGCGCGCTTCAGGAGGCGGACGTCGCGCCGACGATCGAGTCGGTCTCGGTGGCGCCTCGCAAGAGCGACGTGCAGATCGCGCGCTTCGCCTTCGCGTGGGTGCCGGTCGCGCCGACCTGAGCTTGCTCGACTCGCTCGAACGCCTCAGGCGCGCCGCGCGCGCTTGGGGCGCTTGACCGCGTCGCAACCGCACGCTTCGGCGTGGGCGTTCAACGCGGCATCGAGCGCCACGTCGTCGATCGCGTTCTCTTCGCGCCAGAGTCCGTCGATCACCAAGGTGGTGCCTTCGACGCGACCGCTGATCCGTCCGACCAAGGCGCCGCGATGCAGCAGCGGCATCACGTACCAAGCGAAGCGGCGCTGCGCCTCCGGCTTGTAGACCTCCCAGACGTAGTCGAAGTCGAAGAGCTCGCGGACGAGCTTGCGATCCCAGAGCACGGGATCGAGCGGCCCGAGGATACGCATCGCGTCGTCGCAGCCGCGGAGCTTTCGTTCGACGAAACCGGCTGGCGCGAAGAAGCGCCGCGTCGAGCCTTCGAGGCGCACCGCTTCGAGCGCGCCTTCTTCGACGAGCGTGTCGGGCAGCGGACTGGTGCGTGCGTCGCTCAGCATCGACCAGGTGGGCCCGCTCGTCTGCGCGAGCAGCCCCGCGGCTTCGACACGTTCGACGATGCCCCAACGCGCGAACGCGTCTGCGCCTGTGGAGATTGCGCCTTTGGAGATCGCGCCGGTGGAGATGGCGCCGTCGAAGGTCGCGCCTTCGCACGCCTCCCCGAGCGCGCGCTCCGGCACGTCGTAGAGCTTGCCTTCCGGGCTGCGTCCACACACGACGATGCGACAGCGTGTCCAGAGGATCTCGAGCGCCATCGAGCTCGCCTTCGACGTGCCCTTCCACCCGCTCCAATCGAGCGGCTGCACGCGCCCGCGATCCGAGAGCGCCTTCGCGGAGATCGGTCCACGCTCGCGCACCTCCGCTTCGACCTCGTCGACGAGCGCCTGCGGGACGCGTTTGGTTCGCTCCGTCAAACGCCACCACGGCGTCTGCACCATGCGCGCGCGGTAGTGGGGAAAGGCGCTGGCGGGCAGCAGGCAACGTTCTTTCGCGAAGTGCTCGAAGGCGGCCCCCTCGGCGTAGACGTGTCGGTAGATCTCGCCGCGTCGCAGGCCCGGAAGGCGCGCCATCGCCACGAGGTCGGCGTTGGTGCCCATCGGGTCGAGGGGGTCGAGCTGAATGCAGCGCAGGTGACGCAAGAGCGCGCGCACGTGGGGACCTCGACCGCGCTCGCTCTTCGCGCGGGCGACGGGCCTCTCGAGGCCGAGCTGCGCCAGCAGGAACGCGCGTGCTTCCTCACGCGAGAGCGAGACCGTCTTCATTCGGGGCGCTCCATCAGAAGAGACCGATGCTGAAGTGAAAGCTGCCGAAAGGCTCGTTCAGCTCGCGCCGGCGGAGGACCAGAATGCCGTAGTCGAGCGCGATGGGGCCGACGGGGGTCGCGATGCGGAGCCCGAAGCCGGCCGTCGGGCGAAGGTTCCAGGGCTCGAGGGTGCCGGGACCGACGTCGCGCCACGAGTTGCCGAGGTCGACGAAGAGGCCACCACGAAGCGCGCCGGCGATCGGAAAACGAAGCTCGCCGCGGAGCACCATGAAGACGTCGCCGCCTTGGACCGCGCCCGCGAGGATCTCGTCACGCTCCGCGTCGGTCTCGGCATTCTGCGCGACCGTCGCGATGTCTTGCGGGATGAGCGCGTCCTGAAGGTAGCCGCGCACGGTGTCGAGGCCGCCGAGGAAGAATTGGCGGTTTTGGTAGGTGGAGCTGTTGCGCGCGAGGTGGACGACGCGTCCGAGCTTGAGCTGCATCGCGACGACGAACCGATCGCGCTCGCCCATCGGGACGTAGCCGCTCGCGCTGCCGATGAGGCGCAGGTGGTGGCTGAAGAAGGGATCGCCGTCGTCGTTCGCGGCTTCGGTCGTCAGCGTTCGCGCCCACTCGGTCGTGCCCGAGAGAAGGAAGCCACGCTTCGGGGTGAAAGGGTTGTCGCGCCGGTCGTAGGACACGGTGACCGTGGACGACACGATCGTGCTGCGACCCTGCGGAATGCGGAGCAGGTTGCGCAGTCGAAGGTCGTCTCGGACGCTTTGGATCACGCGGTCGTAGTCCTCGCCGTTGAGGACCTGGACGTCGCTTCCTTCGAAGGCGTTGCTCCACGTCAGCTGGAGCGCGCGTTTGGGGCGCCAGCCGAGCGTGACGTCGACCGAGTTGCGGTCGAGGCCGAAGTTTCGTTCGTTCTCGCGTTGGTGCGCGATGGTCAGGCTGAGCCGAACGTTGGGCCGGCCGACGTAGGGGAAGCTCAACGTCGCGTTCACCCGGCGCTCGAGGCGGTCTTGAAGGCTGAGCGCTTCGAAGCGTTGTTGAACCTCGTCGTCGAGGAAGAGGAACTGGTAGCCGAACTGCGCCGCGAGCGAGAGCGAGATCGCGGTGCCGAAGAGGTTGCGGTAGCCGTACTCGGCGCCGAAACGCAGACCCTGACCGGTGGAGACGCCAGCGCGAAAATCGAGGAACTGCGACTTTCGTTCGGCGACCGTGATCTCGACCGCCTTCACCCGCGCGGGCAGGTCCTCGTCCTGCGGCGCGACGTTCACGCCTTCGAAGATGCCGAGGTCGAGCAAGCGCTCCTGCGTCGTGCGCATGACCGCAGGCGTGAGCGGTTCACCTTCGCGGACCCGCATGACGCGGCGGATGAGCGACTCGCGCGTGATGGCGTTGCCGCGAATCACGACCTCGCCGACGGTCACCGGGTAGCGCTCTTCGATGCGAAGCACGACCTCGGCGCGGGTGCGGTCGCCGCTGAAGCGCACGTCCGAGGCGACCGTCGCGTAGAAATAGCCACGGTCTCGGTAGAGCTCTTCGATGCGGCTCTTCGCTTGTTCGAGCGCCAGGTACGAGAAGGGTTGCCCCGCTTCGAGGCGCGTGGCTTCGGCGAGCTCGCGGGCTCCGAGGGCGCGTTGGCCTTCGAGCTCGAGCCCGAAGAGCATCGTGCGTGGACCTTCCACCACGGGTACGACCACGACCGCGCGCTCGTGGCCGATCTCCTGAAGACGGGTCGGCCCGACGCGGGCGTCGAGGTAGCCCTCGGCCTCGTAGAGCTCGCGGACGTGCTCGACCGCGCGTTCGTACGCGCTCTCGTACCAGATGCGCTTGGGGTCGATGTCGATCGGCCGCGGGCGATCGCGCGCGCCGCGGCGAGGCCCGAGCAGACGATCGGCGACGTGGCCGTCGACCGGCGCGAAGAGGCTGCTCTCGTCGACGATCTCCTGCAGGTACGAGGCGATCTGATCGTCGAGGAAGTCGTCGCGAAAATGGCGCGCGCCGGGGTAGGAGCGCGCGACGACCTCGAGCCGGTCGCCGGCCTGGATGCGAACGTCGAGGCGCGCGCGGTCCGCGAAGGGGCGGCCGTCGGGGGCGAGCACCGCTTCGGTGGTCACGCGCACGCGGGGCCGCGGGAAACCGCGGCGGCGGTACCAATCGACGAGTCGGGTCGCGAGGGCGCCCTCCATGCCGCGCACCAGGCGCTCTTCGGTGGGCGCGATCGCTTCGAGCACTTCGCTGCGCGAGAAGGGCTCTTGGCCACGAATCTGAACTTCGTAGCGGGGGCCGATCACCGCGGGAACGACGAGGCGCACGCCGACGTCGAGCGGTTCGATGCGCGCGGGGCCCAGACGCGCCGCGAGCCATCCTTCTTCGCGAAGGCTCGCTTCGGCCTCGCGCAGGTGCTCGTCGAGGGTCGCGCGCTCGAGCACGTCGCCGGTCGAGATGCCGAGCGCGCGACGGAGGCCGGAGCCGACCGGGGGGGCGTCGCCGGCGAAACGAAGCTCGCGCACCCGCGTGGGCTCGCCTTCGTCGATGCGCAGCAGCAGGACCTTGCGGCTCGGGTCGTCGGTGTTTCGAAGCTCGACGTCGAGGTGCACGCGGTCGTAGCCGCGCTCCGCGTAGAGGGCCGCGGTGCGCGGCGCGAGCGTCTCGAGGGTCGAGCCGTCGATCTCGCCGCCGGAGGTGACGCGCAGCTCGCGCAGGAGGTCGCCGGTCTCGACGACGTCGTTGCCGTAGACGTCGACGCGGGTGAGCACGAGGCGCGGCACCAACCCGACCTCGAGGCGCACGCCGTCGTCTTCGCGCACGAGGTTCAGCTGGACGTCGGCCCAACGTTCCTCGGAGAGCAAACGTTCGACCAAGGCACGCAGCATCGGGCGGCCGACCGGGGTGCCTTCGGGAACGCCGAGCGAGCTCGGATCGATCAGGCCGCCGTCCCCACGCACCTCCACGGAACGCACGGGGAGCCCGCGAAACGCCTCGGGCAACTGCGCGTGGGCGAAGGGCGAGCCCAGGCCGATCGCGAGCCCCAGCAGGAGCCCCACGAGGGGCCCTCCGAACAGCCGGGGGGAGCGACGCGGACGCACGCAGCCGTTGTAGCGCGACCCATGCCCGTGCGTCCGATTTCCGAACGGAATCCGGGCGATCCGACGCGGCCCTCAGAGCACGAATCCGTTGCACTGATTCATGCTCTTCCTTCTCTTCGAGGGGGCGGCGCGCCCCCACCCCCGACCGGCCAAGCCGGATTGGGGCCTCCCACGACCGAGCGCCCGGCCGCTCGCACGGATTGCGATCCGTGCAAGTGGCGGCCGCCCTCAGGTCACGTAGAGGACGGCGACGACGGCGACGGCCCAGAGCACGAGGTTGAGCAGGAAGGGCCAGTCCTTGAGCATCTGCTCGGTCGGGCTGTCCGCGTCGCTCTTGTTGCGCACGAGATCCAAGAAGCGGAGCACGCCGAACTCGGTGAAGACGATCGTCGCCGCGAGGTAGTCGGTGCCGAAGAACGCACGGGTGTCCGGGTCGAGCGTGTAGACGACGTAGGTGCCGGTGGTCGCGAGCGCGGTGAGCTGCAGGAGCGCGACGAGGGTGCGCTCGCTGTAGCGGGTGAGCGCGAAGCGTTGTTTCTCGGCGACCTCGCTGCTCTCGGTCTGCCGCAGCTCGTGCATGCGTTTGCCGAAGCCCAGGAAGGACGAGAGCAGGAGCGTGACGACCAAGAGGTAGATCGAGGGCTCCACGCCGAGCGCGAAGCTTCCGCAGAGCACCCGAAGCTCGAAGCCCGCCGCGATGCAGAGCACGTCGACGTAAGCGATCTTCTTGAGCTTGAAGGTGTAGGCGATCTGCAGGACGAGGTAGCTCGCGATGGTCGCGAACGCGGCCCAGTTCAGGAGCGCGGAGCCGACCAGCGCGAGGGCCGCCAGCACGAAGACCATCTTCTTCGCGAGGCCCTCGGAGACCCTCCCGCTCGCAATGGGGCGGTTGCGCTTCTTCGGGTGCAGCCGGTCCGCCTCGACGTCCGCGAGGTCGTTCATCACGTAGATGGCGCTCGCGACGAACGAAAAACACAGGAAGGCGGCGGCGCTGCGCAGCACCAAGGGCCCGTCGCCGAGGCCCTTCGCGAAGACCAGAGGTGCGAGGACGAAGCCGTTCTTGACCCACTGATGGGGCCGCATGGCCTTCAGCATTCCCGCGAACATGATCGGGGCGACGCTAGCAGGTGAACGCGCGGAGGGCCCGTTCCTGGCCCGCGCGGCTGGTACCCTCGCGGTATGCCTTGGCGTGCGCCCGATCTTCGCGTGCTCTCGGAGCGCCTCGGACCCGCCGATCGCGGGCCACGGCCCCCGTCGGCGCGGGCTCGGTGGCCTCGTCTGCGCGACGTGGCGACGTGGGCCGGGTTCGGAGGGGAACGCGTTCGGGCGCGAGGGCTCGCTCGCGAGCGAATCGCGCCGCTCGGGACGCCGGTCTCCGTCGATGCGGCCGGTGGGGTCAGGGCGCGGGTCTCGCTTCAT
The DNA here is from genome assembly GCA_020633125.1 of Sandaracinus sp. Classification (GTDB taxonomy): domain Bacteria; phylum Myxococcota_A; class Polyangia; order Polyangiales; family Houyiibacteriaceae; genus JACKEH01. The sequence goes on from JACKEH010000010.1 coordinate 25,197, forward strand.
CCCGGCGGCGTCGCGTTGGCGATCGAGCACGACGCGGGGCTCGGCACGGTGATTCTCCAGCTGGCCGACGTGCGGCTCGAGGTGGGCGACCGACTCGAGGCCGGGGACGTGGTCGGTCGGGTGGCGGGTGTCTCACGTGATCCGCGGCGGCGCGCCGACGCACCGCACGTGATCCTTCAGCGCGTGTGGCTCGGGGAGCCGGTGCCTTGGGAAGCCACACCGACGCACGTGGCCTTCGACGCCGGGGCCGTGGAGAACGGCATCGCGGCGTGTCGCGACCTCGGGCTTCGAGGGCACCTCGACGGCTTGCCCGACGTCGAGGAGCGCGCGTGGGCGCTGACCCTGTGGCGGGTGATCGCCCCCGAGTCGTTCACGCGCCTCGGTCGGCTCGACGAAGCCCCCGAACGCGACCTGCCGACGTGAGGAAGCGCGGGCCCTCGGCATCGGGCGCGTGCGACACGAGCGCTCGACCCGGGCCCCCGACGATGCGAAAAGCGAGTCCGTCGTGACTCCGCTTCGCGTCGAACGGCTCTTCACCCGGGGCTTTCGCAACCTGGGCACCACGACCCTCGACCCGGGCCCGCATTTCAACGTCGTCCACGGCGACAACGGCGCCGGAAAGTCCAATCTTCTCGAGGCGATACACTACCTCGGGGCGCTGAAGAGCTTTCGTGGTGCCCGCTCCGAGGACCTGATCGGGGTCGAAGAGGACAAAGCGCTGCTGCAAGCCCGGGTGAGCGGCGAGTCCTTCGGCCGGACCCTCAAGGTGCTGCTCGCGCGCAGCGAAGCGCGAAAGCTGGCGCTCGACGACAAGCGACCACGTTCGACCGCGCATTGGCTGCTCGCGGTGCCGATGGTGCTCTTCCATCCCGGCGACGCGGGGCTCGCGATGGGGCCGCCCGAGCCGCGGCGTGCGTACCTCGACCGCATCCTCGAGCAGATGGACGCGACCTACGGCGCGACGCTCGCGAGTTACGGCAAGGCGCTTCGAAGCCGCAACCGGCTCTTGAAGATGGAGGACGTCGATCGGCGCAGCGTCACGGCGTACGACGCGGTGCTCGCGCAGGCAGGCGCGATCGTCGGGCAGACACGTGCGCGTTTGGTCGAGGACCTCGCGCCCCGCGCCGAGCGTGCGTTCGTCGAGGTCGCGGGGGTGGAGCTGCCGCTCGAGGTTCGCTACGAGCCGCGCGTCACGCCGGATCCGGAGTCGCTCGCGGCCGCGCTCGCCAAGAGCTACGAGAAGGACCGCGCGCGTGGGTTCACGGCCGAAGGGCCTCACGCCGACGAGCTCGCGTTGCGGGTGCGTCGTTCGTCGGATGCCGTGGCGGCGAAGCATCACGCCTCGCAAGGGCAGCACCGCGCGATCGTGCTCGCGCTGAAGGTGGCGGAGCTCGACGTGCTCGCGGCGCGGGTGCAGCGCGTGCCGATCCTCCTGCTCGACGACGTGTCGAGTGAGCTCGACCGTTCGCGAAACCGTCGGCTCTTCGAGCTGCTTCAGCGGCTGGGCGGTCAGGTGTTTCTGACCACGACCCATGCGGAGTTCATTCTGCTCGAGGAGCAGCGCGTCGATTTTCGTGTCGAAGCCGGAGTGGTTCGGCGCTTCGAGGGGTGAGCCGCTCGCCCTAGCGATGGCGTGCGCTCGAGAACCGGGCTTCGCTCCCATCGGGCACGGGCACGGGCACGGTGGGCGCGCCGATGGCGCGTCGTCAGACCGCGTGAAGTCGGCGTCGCTTCGCGGTCGCCGGCAAACCGACCGCGCGCCGTCCCGCGCGCAAGATCGCGGGCGTGACGATCGGCGCGAGCGGTTGCGGCACCTCGGTGAGCAACGCGAGCGCGGCACGAAGCTCGGGGAGCCAACGCTCCCACGCGCTTCCGTCCGGCTCCACCAGCCCGCGGCACCCCGGCGCGCCGCAGCGACACGCGAAGCCTTCGCGCGCGTCGAGGTGCAACGTGCCGTAGTCGTTCGTCAGCTGCTCGCCCTCTTCGATGTCGACGAGCGCGACCTCGAAGCCGAGGTCCGAGCCGCCACACGTCGGCCGGCAGCTGTGGTTCATCGAGCGCGCCGCGTCCCAGCACAAGACGCGGTTGCCGCTCGGGTCGTGGTAGGTGTGGTGATCGAGCCAGCCCTCCCACTGCGCGCCGAGCCCTTCGAGTCGTGGCGCCGCGAGGATCTGGTCGAGCGGGTCGAGCGCCCACGTGAGCGTGCCGCGGGGGATGCGCTTGGTGGCGAAGACGCCGATGCCGACGACGTCGTCGACCCGGCGAATCTCGGTGTCCGGATGGATCATCGGGCGGCTCCTGCGCGACGCGAGCGACGCGCCGTCGATGCGGGCGTGGAAGACGCGATCGACCAGAGTCCGTCGCCCTCGACACTCCCGTCGGTCACGCCGTCGCGGCGGTAGTCTTTGTGGGAGGGGAGGGCGCTGTCGGTGGCGCCGCGGGCGAGCGCGTCGAGCACCTCGTGGTCGCGCGGGCCCGCCTTCACGAAGGGGAGGAGCGGCTGCGACACGCTCGCCGCGTGCTGGAACGCGTCTTGGGCTTCGGCGTCCCAGACCGGGAAGAGACGCTCGAGGTCTCCGGGGCCGACGCTTCCGCGGCAGCCGGGCTGGCCGCACGCGCACGCGAAGGTCTTCGCGATGTTCAGGATGCCGTACTCGCAGGTGAGCTCTTCGCCCGGGTGGACGTCACGCACGGCGATCTCGAACGCGTCCCCGATGCCGCGCGAGGTCGGGCGGCACGAGTGGTTCATGTAGCGGCCGTGGTCCCAACAGAACACGAAGTGCCCCGTCGGGTCGACGTACGCCCAGCGCTCGACCGCGCTCTTCAGCATCGGCGGGAGCGCGCGAACTTCGTCGGCAGTGAGGATCCGGTCGAAGGGATCGAGAACCCAGAGGAACGTTCCCTTCGGAATGAAGGCCGTGGCGAAGACGCCGTGGCCGACCGTGGAGCTGATGAACCTCAGCTCGGTGTGGGGGTGGATCACGTGTTCTCAATGGAACGGGGCGAGCCGCGATGGCGCGCGCCGACGTCCAATTGAGTAGCTCGCTTCTGCGGGCTTGAAGAGGGGGATTCGAGCAGGGCCCTCACTTTTTCCCCCGGGGTGGGCGTCCGAAACGACCCCGAAACGGGGTGGCGAGGACGGCGTCATGCTCGAATCAAACGTATGTTCGCTCGGTGATCAAACATGGATTCGGCTGGATCGGTCCCGGGGGTGGGTTCGCGGCCCGCTCGGCTGCGCGTGCGCGAGACGTGATCGCGGGCCGTCCCGAACCGCGTCGGATACGGATCGACAACCGCGATTCTTGGTCGCTTCGCCGCGTGCTCAAGGCAGCGGACAACGATCGGAGGGCGGCGCCCATCCTTCGCTCACGAAGCGAATCGGGTGTCCTCCCGAGAAGGTGCCCGCGACCGTCCAACGCACGCCGTCGTCGCTGTGCCAGAAGACCTGACCCTCGTACCAAGTCTGCCAACCGCCGCGCACCGCGACGAAGCGACCGAGCGCGGGGTGGTACGCGACGGGGCCGATGTCGACGCTCGGCGTCGTGCTCATCGACTCCCAGCTCGCTCCGTCGGCGCTCCGGTAGCCCGTGCCGCGGGCCCACACCCAGAAGTGGGTTCCGTCGAACACCGCTTGGCTGCTCGTGCCGTCCGAGATGCGGTGCGAGGTGAAGTTGCGGCCACCGTCGGTGGAGCGGCACGCCATGCCGTCGCCCCCGACGATCACCAGCGTGCCGTTGCCGGCGACGATGCCGCCTTCGGTCTGCACGCCGTTGCCACACTCGCCCTTCGGGAACGAGGTCGGATGCCACCACGTCGTGCCGTCCTCGCTGAGCACGACGTCGGGTCCACCGTCTCCGTCGCCGACGATCACGAAGAGCCCCGTGGCACCCACGTTCACCCACGCGGAGCGGCGCACGTTCCAGCCTTCGAGCGTGGTGTCGACGGCGTCGTTCCAGGTCGCGCCTTGGTCCTCGGTCACGCGGGCGTTGCGCGCGCTGGCCACGAGGACGCCGCTTCCGTACGCGAGGCCGCCGAAGGTCGTGCCTTCGAGCGTCGGTTCCCAGGTCACGCCGTCGGTGCTGCGGAGCACGCCACGCGGCATGCCCCAGCCGAAGGTCGCGAAGAAATGATCGCGCCCGTAGACGATGCCTTTGCCGGCGCCGGGGTGGTGGTCGCAGTCGAAGCCGTCGCTGAAGCAGCGAATCGCGTCGTCGTCGCTCGTGTCGTCGATCCAGCTCTCGCCGCCGTCGCAGCTGCGGACCGTGCGGCCCGCGTGCCCTTGGGCGACGAAGACGGGGACTCGGTCGGCGGGAGGGGGGCCGCCGTCGACGCCCGGGATCGGGCCGCCGTCTTCCTCGGGGGTGGTGCCGCCGTCTTCGCGGGGCGTCGGCTCGCCCGAGTCCGTGCCGAAGCCCGCGTCGGGTCGCGTGGTGCCGCCGTCTCTTTCGTCGCTCGCTTCCATGCTGCCCGAACAGGCGAGAGCCACGGAGACCAGCGCGCTGAGCGCGGCCGCGAGGAAGGCGCGATTCGACATCTCGGTGCAGGTACCGCCGCGAACGCGATTCGGTTCAACTCGGGCGCGCGCGGAGTCGAGCCGCTTCCCTCCAGGGCTACCCCCCAACGCGAACGAGCCCCCTCGCGGGAGCTCGTTCGACGACGTGAGGCGTGCCCGATCACTCGGCGACGCGATGAACCTCGGCGCGTTTGGTTCGGTAGTTCGCGTCGACGTGATCCATCAGGTCGAGCATGAAGGTCTCCATCTGCGCACCGTCCGGTGTGCCGACCGGCGCGTCGGCGTAGAAGGTGCCCTTCACACACTCGCCGTTGCGGCAGCGGCCATCCGGGAAGACGAAGATCATCTTCTGCAGGCGGCGGTGCGCCGGCACGGTGGTCGCGCGCATCAGGTTCCACATGATGAAGCCGAGCGCGAGCAGGTCCTCCGGGTTCTGGCCGTAGCCGTGCAGGAGGTAGACGACCGGGTAACGCACGTCGGCGTTCTCCGGCGCGAAGTAGCCCGGCGGGAGCACGATCGACGCGGGGCCGACGCGGCCGAGCGACGACGTGAACTCGATCGTGAAGTTGTTCACGTTCGGGCAGCCGGGGCCGACCTCCGCGCAGGTGCGGTCGTTGTAGAGCGCGCGGTCGCCACCGGGCCAGCGCGCGTCCATCCACGCCACCGCGGCGAGCAGGCGGTTGACGATCTGGGTCGGGGTGCCGACGTGCTGGCCGTCGCCCTGCGCGAGCGCGCCCGCGTTGGAGTCGAGCTGGCCGTAGCGGACCTGCACGTACTTGCCGATCTCGTCCCAATCGACGTTCGCCACGCGGAAGTCGTCGTCCGCGACGTGGCCGTTGAACGCGAGCGAGGCGTGGCCGTTGTAGAGGTTGATCGGCAGACCGCGCGCCGCGAAGGCGCCCGCGAGGTGGTCTTGGTTGGTCGCGAAGTTGAAGAGGTCGCGAATGCCGCCGTCGCCGAAGAAGTCGAGGTCGCGAAGGGTCGACTCTTCTTCGGTGAGCACGAAGCTGCGCGGGTTGTTGTCGTACATGTGGCGAAGGCCGCGGGCCAAGGTGAAGCACCCGTCGTTCTCGCCGACGTCGAGGCCACCCGCGTCGAGCTGAGGGGTGCCGTCGACGCCGTCCAGGCCGGTGTCCGCGAAACGCTCGCCCATGCCGGCTTCGACGTTCGGCTGGGGGCTGTCGCAGTCGCCCGTCGCGGGGCCGACGTAGTCGCGCAGCCAGTTGGCTTCGGTGCCGGTGGGGTTGTACTGGAAGTCGTAGTCGTCGCCCGCGGGGTCGGGGTTCGTGACGGGGTCGTAGCCCTCTTCGTCCTCGTTGCACACCTGGTCGAGGCCGCAGTCTTGGAAGGGCTCTTGGCCGGCGCGAATCACGGGCTCGCCTGGATCGCGGATGCCGTTGTCGTTGAGGTCGACCGCGAGGGCGACTTCGACCGGGGCGCGGTTGTCGCCTTCGGGGTCCCAGAAGCCGAGGTCGCGGCCGCGGCCGTTGTCCGCCGGGACCTCCGCGCCGTCGCAGAAGGTGATGACGGGGTGATCGCCGCTCGGGTTGTACTCGTCGTCGTAGTAGCGGTTCTCGACGCAGTTCGGGGTGTCGCCGCACTCGGGGCGAATCACGTAGGGCGACGCGCAGCGCTCCGCGTCGGTGCGCGTGCGGTCCGAGTCGGGGATGCCGGGCGGCACCACGTTCGGCGTCGTCGCGCCGAGCAACGCGGTGGTGTTCGCGTTGCCGTACATCATCGCGAGGTCGCGGAAGATCTTGATGTACTCCTTGCGATCGAACGTGCCGCCGTGGCCGTTCCAATCGTCTTCGTAGTACCAGTGCTCGAAGTCTTGGCGGACCTCGTAGAGCTGGTTCGTCGGCGGCGTGCGGTCGGTGCGCGCGGGGCCGGCGCAACCCTCCGGATCCTCGAGGCGCTGGGCTTCGGTGCAGAAGCCGCCGAGGTGGTAGGTGCGGATGTAGTGCAGCAGGTGGATCCAATCGACCGGGCCACCGAGCGGGCCGACGAAGTCGAAGCGGTCCTGGTTGTGCGTGCCGATGAGCGCGGCGCCGCCCGAGCCCATCGAGAAGCCGGTGATGCCGCGGAAGGTGAACTCACGGTCGCGCTCGCTCGGTCCACCGGCGCGTGTGATCGCTTGGTAGGTGCCGAGGCGCGGTGCTTGGAAGGTCACGAAGCCGGGCTGCGAGCGGAAGTCGGGCGAAGCGACCGGCACCACGCGCGGCGTGGTGACACCGGGGCCGGTGTAGCTGAAGAAGATCTGGCCGACGTTCGCGTCCTGCGGGAGCAACGCGAGCTTCACGGGAACCGTGAGCGGCACGTCGCGCACGAAGCGCTGGTGGGTGGGACCGAAGGTCACCGCGGGGCCGAGCGCGACGAAGCCTTCGGGCACCTGGCTGTCGCCGCAGGCGATCGTGCCGTCGAACGCCGTGACGGGGAGCTCGGGGTTCGTGGCTGCGCCGGCGGGAATCTCGACGCCCGTCGCGGTGCTGCCGAGGCGCAGCGAGCCACCGGGCGCGACGTTGCCACTCGCGGTTCCGGTGCAGCTCGGGAGCGTCGTGTCTTCGACGGCGACCTCCATGGTCGCCGTGAGCACGGCTTCCTGCGGCGTGCCCGGCCGGTAGGTCAGCGTCGCGGTGAGCGTGGTCGTGCCGACGCTCGCGCCGGTGACGGTGACCTCGACGAGGTTGGTGCCGGCGGTCATGACGGCGTCTTCGAGCGGCGTGACCACGCCCGCGGTCGAGCTCGTGAAGGCGATGGTCGCGTCCTCGCAGGCCTCGCGTTGCACGAAGAGATCGACGCTGCGCGAGACGTCGACGACGGTGTCGATACGTGCGCGTTGCCACGCGAACGACTCGGGGGTGCAGAGCGCCCGGGGTTCCGCGGCGTCGACCTCCTCCCCCGCATCTGGAGGCGGCCCGCCGTCCACCGGAATGGGCGCGTCGTCGTCGCCACATCCCACGAAAAAGACGCACCCCAGCACCACCGCAAGCCAATCCCGAAGCCGCATGGGGCGAAGGGTACCGGATCGAGGGGGGTGGGGTGAGATGCGTTCGCCTGTCCTTTGGTGCGCGCGTCATTTCTGGTCGGCTTTCTGGTCGGCTGCGCCGACTTCTGGGGAGGTATCTCCCCAGCCCCCTCTCTCCTCGCCGACTCTCTCTGCGCTTCGCTTCGTTCGGTCGGCTTCGGTCCTCCGGAGGCGAGGGGACCTACATCCCCTCGACCCCACGAGTTACCCGCGACTGGTACTCGCTTCGCTCGGATTTCTGGTCGGCTTCGCCGACTTCTGGGGAGTGAGCTCCCCAGCCCCCTCCCTGCTCGCCGACGTCACTGCACTTCGCTTCGCTACGTTCCGTTCGGTCGGCTTCGCTCCTCCGGAGGCGAGGGGACCTACGTCCCCTCGACCCCACGAGTCACCCGCGACTGGCCCTCGCTTCGCTCGGATTTCTGGTCGGCTGCGCCGACTTCTGGGGAGTGATCCCCCCTGCTCGCCGACGTCACTGCGCTTCGCTTCGCTACGTTCCGTTCGGTCGGCTTCGTTCGTTCGGCTTCGTTCGTTCGGCTTCCGGTCCTGCGTGAGCGACCCCACGCTTCTGCCACGACCTCTCGACCCTCCGAGCGGTCGCAGAAGCTGCGGTCGTGCGCGGCGAGCTGCTACTGTCCCGCTCCCCATGACGCGCTCCCTCGTCCTCACCGTCATCGGCCCCGACCGGCCGGGCATCGTCGACCTCCTCAGCCGCACGGTGAACGAGGCGGGGGGCAACTGGCTCGAGAGCCAGATGAGCCGCCTCGCGGGCCAGTTCGCGGGAATCCTCCGGGTGGAGTGCGAGGACGAGAAGGTCGAGGCGCTCCGCGCGTCGATCGACGCGTTGCCCGGCCTTCGCGTGATCGTCGACGAAGGCACCGAAGAAGAGACGCCGCAGGGCGTGCACCTCGAGGTCGTCGGCGGCGACCGTCCCGGCATCGTGCGGCAGATCGCGGGCAAGCTCGCGGGCTACGGCGTGAACGTGCTGCGGCTCGAGACGTCGCGTACCGGCGCGCCTTGGTCCGGCGGCGCGCTCTTCCGCGCCAATGCGCTCATCGCGGTGCCGCCTGAGGTCTCGCTCGATCAGCTTCGCCAGGAGCTCGAAGCGATCGCGCTCGATCTCATGGTCGAAGTGAAGATCGCCGACTGATTTCTGCGAAGCGGACGCAGTCCGTGTCGTTGCACGAGTCCGCGAAACTACCGTGCACACGCCCCCGCGTGTGCTGCGTGAACGGGGCGTCGGCTTGGCCGACTTCCGTGGCTGACGCGCGGAGTCGACACGTCGTCGGAACGACGAAACCCGCCGATCGCTCGGCGGGTTTTCGTCGTTGGGGGCTCCCCTGCCGTCAGGCGTGCGCGTGGGCTGGCGCAGCGTGCGGGATCGGCTCACGCACCGTCTCTTCCCGCGTGCCGGGCGGCGGGTCTTCCTCCGACTCGGGCTCGGCCACCGCGAGCGCCATCGCGTCGTGTACCCGAAGCGCGCGGCCTCGTTCACCGAGTCGATCCCAGAGCCCGCTACGCTCCATCACCACCCGCACGGGGCCCTTCACGCCGGCGATCACGAAGCGCACGCCACGCTCGCGGTAGGCCGTGTGAAGCTCGGCGAGCGCCGACTCGGCCGACGAGTCGAGCTGGTTGATGCTCGTCGCGTCGAGGACCACCGCGCGCAGCGGCTCGCTCATCGCGAGCTCGAGGTTGCGCAGCGTGTCCTTCAGGAAGGTGACGTTGCCGAAGTAGAACTGCGCGTCGATGCGAAGCGCGAGGATGCCCGAGGTCGGCTCGGCCTCCGCGTAGTTCTTCAGGTTCCGGTACTCCTCGGTGCCGGGAAGGCGGCCGAGCACCGCGACGTGTGGACGCGTGGTCCGGACGATGAACGCCACGAGCGAGACGCCGACGCCGACGAGGATGCCCTCTTCGATGCCGAGCGCGAGCGTCGCCACGAAGGTCGTCGTGAGGATCGCGAGGTCGGCCTTCTTCACCTTCCACAGGTGCTTCACCTCGTGCACGTCCACGAGGCCGGCGACCGCGTTGAGGATGATCGCGGCGAGCACCGCCTTGGGCAGGAAGTAGAAGAGCGGCGTCAGGAAGAGCAGCGCGATCGCGATCACGAAGGCCGTGATGAGCGAGGCGAGCGGGGTGCGGGCGCCGGCTTCGGCGTTCACCGCGGTGCGCGAGAACCCACCCGTGACCGGGAACGCGCCGAAGAACGCACCGGCGACGTTGGCCGCGCCGAGACCGACGAGCTCTTGGCTCGGCTCGATCTCGTATTTGTTCTTTCGCGCGAAGGCCTTCGCGACGCTCACCGACTCCATGAAGCCGACGAGCGAGATGGCGATCGCGGTGGGGAGCAGCCCCTTGAGCGCCTCGAGGTCGAGCGAGGGAAGCGTCGGGGTCGGGAAGCCCGCCGGGACGTTGCGCACGACCGCCACGCCCTGCGCGTCGAGGCCGAGACCCCACACGGCCACGGTGCCGACGACCACCACCGCGAGGGCGCGAGGGAAGGTCTTCTTCCAACGCTTGAGCACCTCGAGCATCACCACGGAGCCGAGTGCGATGGCCAGCGTGAGGAGGTGCCACTCCGAGAAGCGGGAGAAGGCCTCGCCGAAGGTCGCGAAGATGTTCGAGCTCTTCGGGAGATCGACGCCGATCACCTGCTTGAGCTGGCTCGTGCCGATGATGAGCGCGGCCGCGCTGGTGAAGCCGCTGATGACGGGGTGCGAGAGGAAGTTGACCAGGAAGCCGAGCCGGAAGAAGCCCATGCCGACCTGCATCACGCCCACCACGAGCGCGAGCCCGATCGCGTAGCCGACGAAGGCTTCGCTGCTCGGCTCGGCGAGCGTCGACACACCTTGGAGCGTCAGCAGCGAGACCATCGCCACCGGGCCGACGGCGAGCTGCCGCGAGGTGCCGAGGAGCGCGTAGATCGCGAGCGGCACGACCGAGGCGTAGAGGCCGTAGATCGGCGGCATGCCCGCGAGCATCGCGTACGCCATGCCCTGGGGGATGAGCATCACCGCGGTCGTGAGACCGGCGGCGACGTCGCCCGGAAGGTCTTCGCGACGGTAGCTCGGCAACCAGCCGAGGAACGGAAGGTACCGGCGCACACCACGCGGCGGAGGTTGGGGACGCCCGCGCACGGCGGGCGAGCGATCGGAGCTCACGACGCGACCTTTCCGTTCGAGGGCACCTCACGCGCGGCCTTGGACCGGGCGCGAAGCTTGTCGAGCTGTTGGAATCCCACCATGCCGAGCAGCATGCTGGCCACCATCACGAGCGCCTTGCTCGAGAAGCTGCCGACGCTGGTCAGCGCGGGGCCGGGGCAATACCCGCCGAGGCCCCAACCGATGCCGAAGAGGGCCGCTCCGAGCAGCAGACGACCGTCGATGTCCTTTCGAGTCGGCAGTCGGAAACGCTCGTCGAAGAGCGGGCGGGCGCGCCCCTTCACCAGGCGCCAGACCGGGAGGTAGACGAGCACGCCGCCGCCCATCACGAAAGCGAGGCTCGGGTCCCAGCTCGTCAGACCGTCCGAAAAATCGAAGAAGCCGATCACCTTCGAGGGAAGCGTCATGCCACTGAGGGCGAGACCGAAGGCGAAGAGAAGACCCGTGCCGAAGGCCGCGAGGTATTGCTTCTTATTCACAGCACGCCTCCGAAGAAGTGGTTGACCAAGAACACCGTCAGCGCGGCGAACGACATGAAGGTCACGACCGCGGCCAACGAGCGTCCGGAGAACCGAGAGAGACCGCAGATGCCGTGGCCGCTCGTGCAGCCGTTGCCCATCTGCGTGCCGAAGCCGACGAGGAGCCCGGCGACGACGAGCGCGCCGGTGCTGCGCTCGATCGCGATCGAGAACGCGTCGGGGTCGACGAAGGAGTAAGCGAACCCTCCGGCCAGCAAACCGGCCACGAAGAGGAAGCGCCAGAGCGTGTCGCCGACGTCGCCTTTGAGGACGCCACCCGTGATGCCGCTGATGCCGGCGATGCGTCCGTTGAGCACCAACATCCCGGCCGCGGCGAGCCCGATCAACAGGCCTCCGGCGAGCGAGGTGTAGGGGGTGAAGTTCTCCATGCGTGGCTCCCTGAGACGCGACCGGTGTCGAAACGAGAGGTCGCGGGTACTGCGTCGTCGGCGCTTCGTCGCGCCGGCTCGTCGAAGCGCTACAGCAGGGGGCGTGCCAGTGAGATAACGCCCGATTTTCGAGGGGTTGGCGTCTCGAATCCCTTCGGTCCGGGTTCGGGACGTCGCAGGCCGTTCCGTCTCGTGTCGCGGGACGTTTCACCGGTTCGCCCGCTTCCCGAGAAAAGCGAGCGTTCCGGGCGTGGCACGTGCGCTGCACTGGTGGAGGACGACGCGACGGAGTGCCTCGAGGCCCCGGACGCGAGTTCCATCGTCACCGGCACCTTCGCGGTCCGGCACATCCCACGGGAGGAAGCCATGCAGATTCGCGCGTTCTACGACGCCCCCACGTTCACGGTCACTTTCGTCGTCTACGACGAGAAGACGAAGGACGCCGTCGTGATCGACCCCGTGCTCGACTACGACCCCCTCGCCTCGCAGACCTCGACCGACTCGGTTCGCGAGCTCCTCGCCTTCGTGAAGAAGGAAGGCCTGAAGCTCCACTGGATCCTCGAGACCCACGCGCACGCCGACCACCTCAGCGGCTCGCAATACCTCAAGGCGAAGACCGGCGCGGGCGTCGTGATCGGGGACAAGATCCAGATCGTTCAGAAGACCTTCAAGGGCATCTTCGATCTGTCCGAAGACTTCGCGACCGACGGAAGTCAGTTCGACAAGCTCGTGAAGGACGGCGACGTCCTCGAAGCCGGAAGCTTGAAGCTGAACGTGATCGAGACCCCCGGCCACACGCCCGCGTGTGTGACCTACCACGTCGGCGACGCGCTCTTCACGGGCGACGCGCTCTTCATGGACGACTACGGCACCGGTCGCTGCGATTTTCCGGCCGGCAGCGCTTCGGACCTCTACGACTCGATTCAGAAGCTCTACGCGCTTCCGGACGAGACGCGGGTCTTCGTCGGTCACGACTACCAGCCCGGCGGCCGCGAGGTCCTCTGGGAGACCACGATCGGCAAGTCGAAGCAGAACAACCCGCAGCTCTCCGGCAAGACCACCAAGGCCGAGTTCGTGAAGATGCGCGAGGCGCGCGACGCCACGCTTCGCCCGCCGCGGCTCATCTTCCAGAGCGTGCAGGTGAACGTCGACGCCGGCCGCCTTCCCAAGGCGCACGCGAACGGCAAGCGCTACCTCAACGTCCCGCTCAACCTCTTCGGTCCGACCGACGAGCTCGGTGAGGTGTTGAAGGACGCCGCCGAGTGAGCGTTTGAGCCCCCAGGCCGAGCGATCGGCCCGGGGAAGAAAGGGCCGCGAAGGATCGACGCCTTCCCCTTCCCCACGCGACGTCGCTCGCGGCCCTTTCTTCCCCGCCGGTGTTTCCCCCAAACTACGAGATGAATTCGGCCGCTCGGGCGGCCCGTCGGTCGGGGGACCGACGCCAACTTTCGTCCGACCCCTCGGTCGTGCTCAGAGCGTGAATCCACGGGGTCGATTCAAGCTCTTCTCCTTCTCGGAGGGGCAGCGCCCCTCCCCCGCCCGGCCAAGCCGGCTCGGGGCCCCCACCCACCATCGATCACTCCCACTTGCATCGAGAATCCGCTCGAGTGGGAGTGCTCTCAGGAGACTTCCATGATCTTCCGTCAGCTCTTCGATCCCGAATCGTCGACCTACACCTACCTGCTCGGCGATCCCGCCACCGGCGAGGCCATCCTCGTCGACCCCGTGCGCGACATGGTCGAGCGCGACCTGCAGATCCTCTCGGAGCTCGGGCTGAAGCTCGTCCTCACGCTCGAGACCCACGTGCACGCGGACCACATCGCGGGCTCGGGCGTGCTTCGCCAGCGGGTCGGAAGCCGCTCCGTCATGAGCGAGGACGCCGGCGCGCAGTGCGCGGACGTGATGGTGAAGGACGGCGAGAAGCTCGAGGTCGGCGCGATTCGTGTCGAGGCACGCAAGACCCCCGGCCACACGAACGGCTGCGTGAGCTACGTCGTCACCGAGGAAGGCTCGTCGGAGCCGCTCAAGGTCTTCACGGGTGACGCGCTGCTCATTCGTGGCTGTGGCCGCACCGACTTCCAGCAGGGCGACGCCGCGACCCTCTACGACTCCGTCACGACGAAGGTCTTCTCGTTGCCCGACGAGACCTGGATCTACCCGGGCCACGACTACAAAGGCCGCACCGTCTCGACCGTCGGCGAAGAGAAGCGCTTCAACCCGCGCCTCGGGGGCGGCAAGTCGAAGGACGACTTCGTGAAGATCATGAGCGAGCTCAAGCTCGCGCAGCCGAAGAAGATCGCCGAAGCCGTGCCGGCCAACTTGCTCTGCGGTCTGCCGCAAGCGGCGGAGAAGCCGCCCGAGCGCGCGTGGGCGCCGATCGAGCGTATGCCCGACGGAGTGCCCGAGGTCACGGTGGCCTGGACGCGCGAGCACCTCGGCGAGTTCCGTCTCGTCGACGTCCGCGAGCTCGAGGAATACCAAGGCGAGCTCGGCCACATCGCGGGCTCGGAGTTGCTCCCCCTCGGCACCGTCGAGGCGAGCGTGAAGGATTGGGACCGCGAACAAGCGCTCGTCGTCGTCTGCCGCTCGGGTGGGCGTTCGGGCCGCGCCGCGAAGGTGCTCGAAGCGAACGGCTTCAAGCGCGTCGCGTCGATGCGTGGCGGCATGCTCGAGTGGAACCGCAGCGCCTCGTCGGTCGTGGAAGGAGCGCCGAGCTGTGGCTGACCTCCTGGGTTGGGGGGCCGCGTTGGGTTTGGCGTTGGCGCTCGGCTGCGGTGGCGGCGGCACGCCCGAAGCGTCGTCGGCCGACGTGGTTCAGCTCGTCGAGAACGGCGCGATCCTGCTCGACGTGCGGACGCCTTCCGAGTTCGCGGACGGACACGTCGACGGCGCGGTGAACGTGCCCGTGCAGGAGCTCGAGGCGCGAATCGGCGAGCTCGACGCGTCGCGGTCCGTGGTGGTCTATTGCCGGAGTGGCAACCGAAGCGCGACCGCGGCGGGCGTCCTGCGCGAGCGCGGCTTCGAGGTCACCGACCTCGGCCCGATGAGCGCATGGCCGCGTCAGGACGAGATCGTTCGCTGAACGCTTCGCCGGGAGGAAAGACACGACGAGGCCTCGAGCCGCCTCGTGTCTTCGTCGTTCCGGCAACGTCGTTCAGCACGAGAGGACCATCAGCGTCGACGTGTCGGCGACGACGTACGGACCGCCGTACACGACGGAGCACACCTCGCTGGTCTCGAGCGTGATGCGGCCAGGCGCGACGTTGAGCCACGCGTGGTTCTCGATCCCGTCCTGCGCGTCGGTCGGGGCGACGTAGACGCCGTCGCTTCGTTGCGCGACGCCGACGGCGTCGAAACGATCGGTCAAACGTAGCTCCACGCGCTCGAGCCCGTCGTGTCGAACCACGACGACGACCAAGACCCCGCGGTCGCTCGCCTGCGTGACGCCGGCAGCCAGCGAGTATCCGTCGAGCTCTGCGCGGTCGAGCGTGTAGGCCTCGGTCATGGTCGGCAGGTCGTAGTTCGCGACGACGAGGCCGGCGTACTCGTCGTTGGTGAAGCGGAGCCACGGCCGCTGGTTGGAGAAGGGAACCTCCAGAGCGAAGGTGCCTTCGGCGGCGACGGTGGAGCGGACCGGAACACTGTTGAGCAGCTCGACGGTCGTGCCTGTGGGTGCTTCTCCGGAGAAAACCACCACAGGCCGCGCTTCACTGCAGACACCGCCCTCGCACGTACCCGTACAACCGGCGCCGCAAAGCCCGCAGCTGGCGGCGCTCGTCGACAGGTCGGTCTCGCAGCCGAGCATCTCGTCGCAGTCGGCGGAAGGCAACGTGCAGAAGGTGGCGATGCAGCTCTCCCCGCCACGGAGGAAACCATCGGGGCAGACGCACGCGCCGTCGCGGTCGAGCATGTCCTCCGGACACACGCACGAGTCGCCGGCACGCGTTCGCGGCACGTCGCACACGCAGAGCCCTCGGCTCTCGGCCGCGTGCTCGGGACAGGCGCAGCCGAGGGCGTCGTCCGGAATCCAAGTCTCGGGGCACACGCACGAGTTGCCCATCGCGACCAAAGGCGCAGGGCAAGCACACGTTGCGCCAGAGGGTTCGAGGGGCGCGGGACACACACACTCCGTCAGTCCGGTGCCGCGCACGGTCGGCGGAATGCACTCGCAGTCACCGTCGGCGGAGCGAACGTTGCCCTCCGCGCAACCGCAGCTTCCGTCTGCGCGCTCTTCTTCGCCGGCTGGACAGACACACGAGTCCGCCGATGCGACACGGCCATCGGGGCAAACACACTGCGAACCGGACTCGTCGAGAACCAGACCGGCCGGGCATTCGCAGGAGCGACCGATCGAAATCAGGTTCCCGGGACACACGCACATGGCGCGGGAGGCGTCGAGCACCCGCGGCGCGACGCACATGCATGCACCGTCGACGGGCTCGAACCCCGTGGGACACGTGGCATCCGATCCACCGCACCCCACCATCCAACACGTACCCAACACGAGAAGCGACGAGACGACCCACGGCACACGATGCATGGCGCCTAGGTATGACGGCTTCCCTTCGTGTCGTCGAAGACGCACGTCGATTCTTTTGCCGAAGTCCTCAGGCGAGGAGGGGGCTCGCCGAGTACGACTTCCTGGAAAACGAGGCGGGCGAAGAGTCGAGAGACTTGCACCCGTCCATCTCGTGACACGAGATCAATCCGCTGGGAGCGAGAGCTCGACCTCGACCGTCGGCTGAATCTTCAGCGTGCCGAGCATGGCGGAGTAGGGCGTGATGCCGAAGTCCGGCTGGTGCAGGCGCGTACGACCGACCCACCGACCGCCTTCGCGGCGGCCTTCGATCGTCAGCGGCCGCGTGGTGCCGTGCAGCGTGAGCTGACCCGTCACGGTCGCGCGATCTCCGTCGATCGTCGCCTTGCCCGTGAAGCGAATCTCCGGATGCCGCGAGGTCTCGAGCACGTCCTTCTGGATGTTGCTCTCGATCTTCGATCGGTCACCGCTCGAGAGGGTGCCGTGCGAGTCGACGCCGTCCTTGCGCGCACAGACGACGCGCAGGCTCTTCGCGTCGAAGGTCGCTTCGACGTTCTCGCCGTCGACCTTCACCTCGAAGCGCTCGACCTTCACGCGGAGGTCGTGGGCGATCTTCGAGAGCAGGCCGTCCTTGTAGGTGAAGACGCTGCATTCGGCGCGGGTCGCATCGAAGGTGCTCATGCGCGCCGGTGTAGCACGGCCTCGGGCCGGCTCTCTGCGAGCAGACGCGAGTTTCCTCGCGTGAGCCCAGGTGACGCTACGTCAGCCGTCGCCGAACTTCTCGCGCATCTGAAGGAACTCGAGGAACTCGTGCAGGCGCATCACGTCGGGGATGCGGAAGCCTTCGGGCGTGACCGCGACGATGTTCAAGCGGTCGAGGCGCTTGAGCACGGACTGCACCTCTTCGACGCCGAGGCCGATCTGGTTGGCGAGACCGGCTTCGTCGAGATGCACGACGATCGAGCCGTCGTCCTCGGGGATGCCGTTGAACTCGGCTTCGTGCGCGAGCCCGAGGATCACACGCGCCTTCGGGTCGCGGTGCATCAACAGGTCGATGAGCGCGTTCGCGCTGTCGAGTCGGCGGGCGAGCTTCTTGATGAGTCGGACGGCGATCTCGGTGTTGCTGACGATCATCGCGCCGAAGGTCTGCGGGTCGATGACGAGCAGCTTGGCCGCTTCGATCACCTCGGCCGACGCGGTGCGCGGCTTCTGGTTGAGGATCGCCATCTCGCCGAAGAAGTCGCCCGGCCCGAGGACGGCGAGCAGCTTCTCGCGGTCTTTGACCTCGGTGAAGATGCGTACGCGCCCCGATTGGATGACGTACATCACGTGACCGGGGTCGCCGTCGCGAAAGAGCACGGTTCCGGCCGGGTGCTCCTGCACGAGCTTGGCGAGCTTCTCCTTCGACATCGCGGCAAGGATCGCCGCCGGCCGCGCGCCTGACAAGAGATCGACGGGGAACGTCACGTGAGCGACGTGCGCTCGCGCGTCGACGCGAGCGACGTCTCGGCTCGCGCGCCGCGCGGCCACGCGCACCAAAGGCCGGCAACCCCCGAGGTCAGGGAATGCGACGTGCGTGGCCCACGCCGTGGAGAACCGCCGCGATGCGCACCGCGTCGTGCACCTCGTCGGCGGTCATACCGCCCTTGCGGACGACCGCCTCGTGGCTGCGCACGCAGGCCTCGCAGCCGTTGATGGCGCTCACGGCGAGGCAATAGAGCTCGAACGCGACCTTGTCGCCGGCCGGTCGCGCGATGCGGTTCATGCGCAGCCGCGCAGGGAGCTTGTAGTCGCCTTCGACCTCGCTCCCCTCCATGAAGTGGCGGAAGCGGTAGTAGACGTTGTTCATGCCCATGAGCGAGGCCGCGGCCTTCGCGTCGTCGAGGGTGGCCTCGTCGACCTTGGCGTCGGCCAAGACCGCGGCGGTGAGCTCGGCGTCGCCGACCGAAATCGCGCACGCGATGGCGACGCCCCAGCGCTTGTTCTCGTCGAGCTTCGAGTCGGTGAGCACCGACTGAAGGTTGAGCTTGAGGTCCTTGGCCGCTTCCGGCAGCGCCGCGCGAATCTTCTCGAGGTTCTCCATGGTGGGCGGACGGTAGCCGAGGCGGGTGGGGGGGAGCGAGAGGAGGGTTTCGGTGTCGGTTTCGGTGTCCGTGTCGGTGTCGGAGACGGGGACGGAGACGGAGACGGAGACGGAGACGGAGACGGAGACCGAGACGGAGACGGAGACCGAGACGGAGACGGAGACGGAGACCGAGACTGAGACTGAGACTGAGACTGAGACTGAGACTGAGACTGAGACTGAGACTGAGACTGAGACTGAGACTGAGACTGAGACTGAGACGGGGTCGGTGTCGGAGACGGCGCTTCGCGCCACCGTCGCTTCGCGACGACGGAGGCAGAGACGACGGCGCTTTGCGCCACTGTCGCTTCGCGACGACGGAGGCAGAGACGGAGACGGCGCTTTGCGCCACCGTCGCTTCGCGACGACGGACACGGACACCGTCACAGACACCGTCACCGTCTCCGACACCGTCACCGTCTCCGACACCGTCACCGTCTCCGTCACCGTCACGGACACCGTCACGGACACCGTCACGGACACCGTCACGGTCACGGTCACCGTCACCGTCACGGTCACGGTCACGGACACCGTCACCGACACCGGCACCGTCACCGACACGGAGGAGCACGTCGCAAAACGACGAACGCCGCTGCGAGGCGGCGTTCGTCCAAGCGGCGGCGGTGCTCAGAGGCGGTGCAGCTTCACCGTGTTCGTGCGCCCCGACACCGGCCAACCCACGACCATCGCGAAAGCGTCGCCCTTCTGCGCGAGGCCCTCGCGCGCCATCACCGAGCCCGCGATGCGGAGCGTCTCTTCGAGGTCTTCGGGCGGAACCTCGACGCGCGGCATGACGCCCCACTCGAGCGCGAGCCGCTGCGCGACCGACGAGATGCTCGTGATCGCGACGATGGGCGCGCGCGGTCGGTGCTCGCTCACGAGGTGCGCGGAGCGACCGTCCTGCGTGAAGGTCACGATCGCCTTGAGCGGAAGGTGGGTCGAGAGCACGGCGGCGGCGCGGGCGGCGGCCTCGGGGAATTCCCAGTCCTCGTTCGGCACGACCTTCAGATCCCGCGTCTGGCGCGCGAGCTCTTCGATCCAGTCGCTCTCTACCTCGCGTGCGATGGCGTCCATCATCTGGACCGACTCGACCGGGTAGCGACCCGCGGCGGTCTCGCCGCTGAGCATGATCGCGTCGGTGCCGTCGATGACCGCGTTCGCGACGTCGGCCGCTTCCGCGCGCGTCGGGCGCGGGTTGCGAATCATCGAGTCGAGCATCTGCGTCGCGGTGATCACGATCTTTCCGCGGCGGTTCATCTCGCGAATGATCCGTTTCTGGATGATCGGCACCTTCTCGCTGCCGACCTCCACGCCGAGGTCGCCACGCGCGACCATCGCGCCGTCTGCCTGATCGAGGATCGCCTCGAGCGCATCGACCGCTTCGGGCTTCTCGATCTTCGCGATGACCGGCACGCCCTTCGCGAGCTCCTGCGCTTCGACGAGGTCGGCGGCGTGACGCACGAACGAGAGGGCGAGGTAGTCGACCTTCAGCTCTTCGACCGCGAAGACGAGGTCCGCACGATCCTTGTCGGTGAGCGCGGGGGTGCTCGTGGCGACGCCCGGGAGGTTCAGGCCCTTGCGGTCGGAGAGCTCGCCGCCGATCTCGACCTCGGTCACGACCTCGTCGTCGGTCTTGCTCACGACGCGGAGACGAAGGAGGCCGTCGTCGAGCAGGATCTTGTCGCCGGGTTTCACGTCACGCGGCAGCGGCTCGTAGCTCTGCGAGACGCGATCGACCGTCCCTTGGACACTCTGGTCGTTGGTGAGCACGAAGGTCGCGCCCTCCTTCAACTGGATCTTCTTGCCGTCGGCGAAGCGACCGACGCGCATCTTCGGGCCGCAGAGGTCGGCGAGAATCGCGAGCGGGCGACGGGCACGCGCGGCGGCGGCGCGAACCTTCGCGGCCATCTCGGCGTGTTGGGCGTGGCTCCCGTGCGAGAAGTTGAGTCGCGCGCAATCCATGCCGGCGGCGACGAGCTTGTCGAGCATCTCGGGCTCGGAGCTCGCGGGGCCGAGGGTGCAGACGATCTTGGTACGGCGCATGGCACAGCCTCTATCAGAGCGGGGCCGCCGAAGGAACGGCGTCGCGTGAGTAACTCTACATAGAGTTACGCTAAGTTTTTCCCGGTGTCGAGGGGGTCGGAAACGCCGTGGAAACGGAATCGGGCGGCCTTGGAGAATGGAAGTGGAATCTTGCCTAGCGGAACGGACGCGAGTCCGTGGAGCGGCAGGATTCCACGAAACTGCCGCCCCCACGCGTCAGCGTGGGCGGGGGCGAAGGGAACGTGGTTCGCGGTCGGCGGCCGGACCGCGTCGCATCCCCCACGACGTTCGGAGGTGGCCAAGGCGAGCCGCTCGCGCCTCTCGGTGGCCGTATTAGGCTCGGCGGGTGATCGACTCCGACGCCGTTGCCGCCGAGCGGCTGCTGCCCTCCGAGGGAGACGAACCGACGCTGCGCTTCGTGAACCGACGGCGCTGGCACGTGGTGGTGAGTCTCGGGTCGTGGGCGTTCCTGATCGTCGCGCCGATGACCGGCATGGCGCTCACGCAGCCCTTGCCGCCCTTTCCTCGGGTGTTGCCGGTGGTGGCGATCTACCTGCTCGGCTTCGCGCTCGGGTGGCTCGCGTACCGATCGTTCGTGGGTCGGGCCGAGCTTCGCATCGACGGCCGCACGTTGCGTTTCGCGCGCGCGCCATGGCCGAGCCAGGCGCAGAGCTGGTCGCTCGACGCGATCGGCGCGGTCGACGCGGACATCTACCCCGACTCGTTTCGATACCCCGCGAGCTTTCGCGGCATGGCCATGGCGCGACCCTTTCGGGTGCGACTGACGACTCGTGCGGGGGCGACGTACGTGCCGCTGGCGCTCGGGTTGGAGGACGCCGGAAAGGTCGTGCTCTGGATTCGGAGGGCGTTGTAGCGACGGCCATGGCGGCGGAGACACAAAGACCGACACCGACACGGACCGAAACCTTTCGAGCTCCGCGCGGTCTGCGCGCCATGCGCGTCTTCCTCCTCGGCCTCGCCGCGTGTGCTTCGACCCCGCTTCCCTCCGCGCCCGCCGCCCCGGCGACCCACGTCCGCGCTCCGATCGCGGCCCCGACGGCCTGCACCGTCGAACGTCGTGCCGTCGTCGGAGGCGTGCTCTCCGCGTCGTTCGTCGAGGCGCTTCGCGACGACGTCACGGCGCCCCTCGAGCGAGGGGTTTGCGCTTGCGCTGGCCCTCATGCGCTCGCGGCGTCGAGCTCGCTTCGAGTGAACGTGCTCGTCGACCCCAACGTGGGCCGCGTCCAAACCGTCGGCACCGACCTCGACCACGGTGAAGGACTGGCCTTCGACTGGCCGGGCTTCGAGCACTGCCTCACAACCGAGCTGCGCGAAGCGGCGTTGCCGCACCGACCCCTCGGCACCTGCGCGGAGCCCGGTGGTTCGGGCGGGCGCGTGATGCTCTCGTTGATCGTGCACGCGCGCTGAGCCTGCCGATCCACGTCGAGGCGCCGCCGGTGCTCCCATCGAGGTCACCCGTCTCTCGGCGGAGGAAGAACACTCGGGAGCTCGCTGACGTCTCACGTCTGCTCTTCGCACGCGTGGGGCGATTCAAACGTGGTTGTCGGGGAGCGTGCATGGCTCTCAGGGGTGGTCAGAAACGGATACGAATTCGGCGTGCGTCGCCAGGACCCCGCATGTCAGGCTGCGGCGCGTGGACGGAGTCGACATTTGGATTCTCGGTTTCGACCGTGCGGAAGAGACTCCCGTCGCGCGACTCGTCCGTGTGTTTGGGCTCTCGTTCGAGGCGGCCGAGCAGATTGAGTTGTCGGTCCCCACACCCGTGAAGCGCGGACTCTCCGGCGAGGAGGCTTCGGTCTACGTCGAGGCGTTGCGCGGCATCGGTGCGCGGGTGGAGCTCAAACCCGCGCACGCGGTTTCGGCGAGCGCGGGGCGTCCCCCGTCCTTGGCCGCTCCGCGCGAGCCGGTGTTCCAGGAGGACGCGGGTCCGCCCCTCGTGGACGGCGTGATCGACGGCGTGCCGGGGACCGAGTGGGGGGGCCTGCAGACCGTGGCATCGGCCTCCGGTGGCGAGCCTTCGGCGTCGGAGCTTTCGGGCGCTTCGTCGTGGGATCCTTCGGCATCCGAAGCGTCGCCGTGGGAGCCTTCGGCCGTCGATTCTTCGGGGAGCGCGTCGGCGTTCGGGTCGCCTTCGACCTTCGAAGAGGAGGTCGTCGCGCCTCGAGACCTCTCCACGCTGGAGCAAGACGCGCGCGAGTCCCGACGTCCGGCCGCGTCCGCGAGCACGCCACCGCTGCCCGCGGATTGGGCCGACCTGCCGGGCTTCGACGACGGCCCTGCGTCGTTCGACGCGTGGGACGGGTCGCTCGCGTTGGCGGACGTGGCCCCGGCGCGGCGTCCTTCGGCCGCTCCGGCGCCCGTTCTCGTGGCACCGGCTTCCTCGCCGTCGTCGCGCCCTTCCTCGATCGCGTCTTCGACGGCGCCGACCTCGTTCACGCCCGACGCGTCGATCGGCGAGCTCGAGTCGTCGAGTCAGCCGGTGGTCGTGGCGGTGGGTCAGCTCTTGGGTGGTTTGCTCCTGCTCGGCGTCGGCAGCTTCGGGCGCGGCGGTCTCTTCGGCGGCCTCACGATGGCGAGCGGCGCGGGCCTGGTGGTGTTGGGCGCGGCGAACCTCGTGCGAGCCCTCGTGTTCCGCCTGCCCGCCTGGGATTCCTTACTTCCCCGCGCGGCCTCCTTCCTCGTCGGCTTCTGCATCGTCGGCTTCTTCACACTTCGTTCGGCCTTCGTCGTGGACGAGCGCGAGATGGCCGAGATCGAAGCGGTCATTCAAGCGGAGCTCGCGGCGGGAGAAGAAGCCGACGCGTACCTACGCCGAAACCCGACGCACCGTTTCGGCAGCCTCACGCCCGCGAACAGCGTCGCGCTCGTCGGCGCGTTGAAAGCACGTGGTGCGACCGCGGTGACGCTCTCCGAGGACGACGTCTTCGGAAACGTGGTCGGAGGGGTTGCGGTGCGGATGCCGTCGTCCGAGGCGCAGCGCGCGCAGATCCGGCAGACGGCGTGGAACGCGGTGCGGGCAAGCGCGCAGGCCAGCGGCTACAGCTACGAAGATTTCGTGGCGGAGCCGCTGCAAGGCGATTGGTGGTCGATCTGGTTCCTCGTCGAGGACTGACCGCTCGTCGTTCACGCTTCGCCGCAACGCCTCCCACGGTACGTCAGCCCAGCGCGCTCACCACGGACGCGACGTCCGAGACCTCGGCCAGCGGTCCGAGAATGCCGAGCGCGACGTCGTGACGCTCGGGCGTGCCCGAGGCGCAGGCATGCGCGTGACGATACCCGAGGCGGTTGGTCGGTGGGTTCGGCGGCGAAGGTTCGGGCGCCGCACGAGGGTCACCACCTCGGGGGCGAGGTGCACGGCACGAACGCCGGTCGTTCTCCCGTGGGGCGTTCCGTGGTACTCGCGCAGCCATGATTCGCCCGGCTTCGTTCCTGTCGCTCGCGCTGCTGCTCGGCTGCGACCTCGCGAAGTTGGCGGCCGGGGGAACGGCGGACGTCTTCACGGAGGCGAGCCCCGCGCTCGATTCGCACTTCGACGTGACGATGATCGGCGATGCGCTGCCCGCGAACGTGATGCAGCTCGAGGGGTTGCTGCGTGTGGTGCCGGACCACGAGGGCGCGTTGCTCGGCGCGATGCGTGGCTACGGCTCGTACGCGTACGGCTACGTCGAGGACGAAGCGGAGCGCCTGGAAGCCGCGGGCGACGCGGAGGGGGCCCGCGAGCAGCGGCGACGCGCG
Organism: Sandaracinus sp.; assembly: GCA_020633125.1. Classification (GTDB taxonomy): domain Bacteria; phylum Myxococcota_A; class Polyangia; order Polyangiales; family Houyiibacteriaceae; genus JACKEH01. The sequence goes on from JACKEH010000010.1 coordinate 49,258, forward strand.
GTTTTGCTCTACCGCCGCGCCACCGAGCTCGCGCATCACTACGCGGCGCTTCGCCTCGACGGCTTCGAGGAAGCACGTGAAGAAGGCGTCGCGGCGTTCCGCGCGTGGCTCGACGACCTGGACCGCGACGACGCCGAGGACCTCTTCTGGGTCGGCTTCACGTGGGGCCAATGGATCAACGCCGCGCATCCGAACGAGCGGCACGCCGACCGCGACTTCGCGCTCGCGATGGTGCGGCGCTCGGTCGCCCTCGACCCGCGCGTGTATGGCGCGAGTGGGTCGGGCGTGCTCGCCTTCGCGGCGACGCGCGCGCCCGGGACCACGGTCGAAGGGGCCGAGCGCGCGTGGCGCGTGGCGCTCGAGCGCAGCGAGCGGAAGAACCTGCTCCTGCTCGTGTTCATGGCGCGCACCTACGCGGTGCGAGCCCGTGATCGCGCGCTCTACGTCGTGCTGCTGCGTGAGGTGCTCGAAGCCGGCGACCTCGACCCGGAGATGCGGCTCTCGAACCTGATCGCGAAGGCGCGTGCGGCGCGTTACCTCCGCGAGGTCGAGCGCGTCTTTCCGAACTGACCTCGGTTCGCCCTTTCGTCCGCTCGTTCCGTTTCACACGGCGGCGTGCGCTCTCGCCGGACGCGAAAGAACCACCTGAAAGCATCCGGAGGTCCGACCCGAGGTGGGGCTCGGTTAGGGTCCGCCGATGCGTCTGAGAGCGCCCGCCACTTGCACGGATCGAATCCGTGCGAGGGGTCGTGGCGCTCCGTGGTGGGAGGGGGCCCCAATCCGGCTTTGCCGGTTGGGGGAGGGAGCGCGCCGCTCCCTCGAAAGAAGAGAAGAGCGGGAATCAGTGCAAGTGATTCCCGCTCTGAGGACCCTTCTTCTCGTCGGATGTCTCGCCACCTTCAGCGCCCGTTGCGGCTTCGTGAGCGGTGCGGCCGAAGTGAACCAAAGGATGCAATCCGAGGACGCGGACGAGCGTGAGCTCGCGATGCTCGAAGGTCGCCTTCTGCTCACCCTCGGGGGCGGCACGGCCGGGGTTCTCCTGCTCTTTTTCGGGATTCGTTGGTACATGGAGAGCCTCGGTACCTCGGCCGAACGCACGACGGAGCTCGCGGTCGAACGTGCCGCCGGTTCGCCGCTCGGCGTGTTGACCCTCGCGGTCGTGATTCCCGCGAGCGAGGGAGACCCGCCGCCGTTGCCTCGTGTCGGTGCACACGTGGATCAGCTCCTCGATTTGGTGGGGACGCTTCGAGGAATGCGCGCCCGATGGCGCTTCGTCGGCGCACGCGGGACGCCTGCGATGAACGCGCTCGATTCCGAAGCGGAAGCCACGCGGCTTTCGGGGGTGTACCGGAGCCGGGTCTCGTCTCCGCCCGACTACCGAGGCGTGAACGACGGCTGGCTCGCGCTGGTCACGGTGCGAGCGCCGGGCGACTTCAGCGGCGTGATGCCTTCCGACGCCGAAGGGTTCGAAGCGAGCCTCGCGCCACTCTTCGAGCTTCGCTCGAACGACTCGCTCGCGTTCACGGCCGAGTGGATCCCGGTCGGCGTGGCGGCGTCGCTCCCCGAGCGATTCCCCGCGCTGGTCCCGGTCGCCTGAACCTCGAGCGCTTCGGTTGGGGCGAGACCGCGATCGAAGCCGCGCTCACTCCTCGGTCGAAAGCTCCGCGATCCAATCGCGAAGTCGCGCGATCGCGGCTTCGTCGCGGACCTCGACGCCCAAGGGCGGCATCGGCGCGAGCCCACGCGCCTCGTCGCCACCCTGCACCGCGAGCAAGAGCGCGCTCTCGTCCGGTCGACCCGGCGCGACGCGGAGGCCGACGCCGCTCGCGCTTCCTTCGGTCGGTCGATCGATCGTGTTGGCGAGAAAGCTCCCCGGCCGCATCGAGAAGCTCGCGAGCGGGCCGCCGCTTCCGTCGTGGCAGTGCACGCAGTTGCCGTACGCCCACCCCACGATCTCGCGAGTCGCGGGGTCGTCGTACGCGACGAGCCCGTCGAGCTGGTAGGGATCGAAGCCGAGGATGCGGCGCGCGCCGGCTTCGTGGCAGGAGACGCATTGGCGCTCGCTCGGGATCGCGTGGCGAACGGCCGAGCCTCCGACCTGCACGTCGACCTCGACCGCTTCGTCCAACGGCAGCCGCGTCGCGTCGGTCCCCTCCTCGTTCCATCGGTAGCCCGCGTAGCTCACACCTTCTTCTTCGACGCGGATCACGCGCGTCTCGATCGGCCGGCCGACGCCGCCTTCGCCGTCCGCGAGGAAGGTCTTGAAGAAGAGCGTGCCCGGCGGGATCTCGTACCGGTCGTCGACCCGTCGCGGACCGTCGCCGACGTTCACGACGTGGCGGAGCTTGCCGAGGCCGTTGGTGTAGAGCGGGAACTCCGGCTCGTAGAAGACCGCCCAGCTCGGCACGTCGTGAAGCTCGGGCGCGTGGGGAAAGAGGCCGAGCTCCGAGAGGCGCTCGGGGAAGTCGCTCGGGCGCTCCCGTTCCGGCGGCCGAGTCGACAGGTGCGCGCGCCACAACCCACCCGGCGTGTACACCGAGTCGCGCGTCGAGGTGCAACGGCCGAAGCTCGTCGCGTAGACGTAGCCGTCGGGACCTCGGCGGTACCCGCTCGCGCCGAAGAGGTGGCCCACGGCCTCGTCGCGAGGCCCGTCGAGATCGAGGGCACGCACGAAGCCGACGCACGCGTCGCCGAAGAGGATCGCGTCGTCGAGAAAGCCCGCGTAGCGATCGTCCTCGGCATCGGCGGGGTGTACGAGGCCGACGTACGCGACGTGCCCGGTGTGCGAGGTCGCGAAGGGGTCGTCGACGACGTAGGGCTCCGTGTCGTGTCGGCCCCAGCTCGCGCGCGGCTCGACCACCGGATCCGTGATGTCGGCACAGCGCTCGTTGCACGGGCCTTCGGCGCGCGGCCAGCCGAGGAAGCTGCCGGCGCTCTCGAGGACGCTGACCTCCTCGCGGCCGAAGTTGCCGACGTCGCCGACGATCCAGCGGCCTTCGTGAAAGAGCCCCTTCCACGGCGAGCGCAGCCCGTACGCGAAGACGTCGGGGTGGAAGCGGACGTCGCTCTCGGCGGGGTTGCCCGGCGCGGGATCGTGGCCGCCTTCGGCGCGTGGGATCACGCGGAGCAGCGCACCGGTGGGCGACCCGGGATCTTCGGCGCTGGGTGCGATCGTCTTGTCGCCGAAGAACGCGAAGAGCACCTCGTCGTTCTCGAAGCCGATCGAGCCGACATTGTGCCAGGCGTAGGTCGCTTCGGGGTGGCCGGCGCGGAGGATCTCGACGGGTGGATCGAGCGTGCCGGCGACCCGATCGAAGCGCGCGCGAATCACGCCGCTCTCCCGCACCGAGAAGCAGACGCCGAGGTAGACGTCACCCGAGGTCTCGAAGTCGGGGGCGAGCACGATCGAGATCACGCCGCAGTCGAGGTCGACGTGCACGTCGGGGATCGCGGCTTCGGCGAGCTGGTGGGTGCCCTCTTCCGTGAGTCGATGGTGGAGCAAGCGACCGTCGCGCGTGACGACGAGCAGCTCGGGTTCCGCGTCGCGCGGCCCCGGAAGGAAGACGAAGTCCGTGACCTGCGCGGGCTCGCCTTCGAAGGGCACACGCTCGAAGGTCAGCCAAGGTGGCGGCGGCCCCGCGTCGGGCGCATCGGGCAGCTCGGGCACGTCCATCGGTGCGTCGAGCCCACCGTCCGAGCCGCCGTCGAAGCCCGCATCGAAACCGGCGTCGGAAACGGGTTGGGGGTCGTGACACGCGAGGCCGAGCACACCGAGGACGGCGAAGGCGAGCGTGCCGCTCCGGAGACCGGCGAGCACGAACGCGAAGGTAATACACCCACGGAAAACGGCGAGCCTCGACGTGATTTTCGCTCGGACCTGCCGGGCCATGGCGTGCGCGACGAACGGTCTTGCGTGCCGGGGCGACCGTGACGAACCTGGCCGCCCATGCGCGGCGGTCCGTTCGGACCTTCGTCGCGCGACGTTCGGCGCCGAGGTTCGGCACCGAGATCGAACGCAGGGACGCTTCGTCATGGTCGTCTTCGTCACCGCCAATCGTCACAAACGCGAGGAGGTCGCCACGCTCCTGGCGGGTCTCGACGTGCGTTTCGAGCGGCTCGACCTCGCGCCGGCGATCGGCGACGCGCGTCGACGCGCGGTGGCGCGGGTGAAGGAGGCCTTTGCGCGCCTCGGCGAGCCTTGCTTCCTCGAGGCGGCCGAGCTTCGTGCCGGCGGCGAGGTCTACTCCGGCGCGGCCTTCAAGAAGGCGTTCGACGCCGAGGGCGAGGCGTTCTTCACGCGGCTGGCGGGACCGGCCGAGGTGCGCCTCGCGGTGGCCTACGCGGACGGCACGTCCATCGAGGTCTACGAGGGCCTGCTCGAGGGCACCTTGCTCGGCACGCGCCGCGGCGAGGGCGGCTACGGCTGGGACTCGGCCTTCGTGCCGACCGGCGCGCCGTCGACGCTCGCGGAGCTGGTCTCGCAGAAGGCGTGGGTCAACGTGCGCACGCGGCCCTTCCTCGAGCTTGCGGACCGACTTCGCGGTCGTCGTTTCGGCGGCGTCTTCGAGGCCCACGTCACCGTGCGCACCACGGATCCGGACGAGCTCGAGCGTTTCGCGACCTTGGTCGGGGCGCTCGGCGCCAAGCCCATCTTCATCGAGTTGCCCGAGGGCGCGACGCTCTTTCAGCCGATGACCGGCAGCTACCATCACGGCGAGCTGCCCGAGGTGCAGGCGGAGGTCTTCGAGCTCGCGCGCCGTCTCACGGACGCGGGCTTCGAGGTCACGCGCGTGAAGATCGAGGCCACGGGCTCGAACCGGGACGTGCCGCACACCGACGAGGAGGCGCAGGCGCTCGACGGCTACTTCGAGGTGCACCTCAAGGTGTCGTTGCCCGCGGGCGCCGACGTCGAGGCGCTGCGTGCGTTGGTCACGCCGCACGAGGGGCGTCTGTCACGCAACGCACGTCGCATCGACGGCGACGTGGTCACCCGTTTTGTCACGCTTCGCATCTACGGACGCGGGCTCGACGAGGCGCGGCGGCGTCACCTCGCGTTGCACCACACCTTGGTCGACGCGGGCTACCGAGTCTCCGACGCGTTGCTCGAGTTCACGGTGTACGACAGCGACGTCGGGCTCGACGCGGGGTGGGGCGGGTGACCGTCGCGCCGGCGTTGCTCGACGCGATGGCGCTCGTCGCCGCGGTCGAGCTTCCCTTCGTGTTGCGCGGTGGGCTCGTGATGCGTCTGCATTTCGGGCCCGTCGCGCGACGCGTCGAGGACGTCGATTTTCTCTCGGACGCGCCGATCGCGGACGTCGAGGTCGTGTTGCGGGCGGCGTTTGGAGCGCGCCTTCGCAGCGAAGAACGCATCTGGGAGGAGACCGAGTTCCCGGGGCTTCGCTACGTGCTCGACATGAACGGCAGCGCGGTGCAGCTCGACGTGGGCTTCGGTGATCCGCGCGCACAGCCGGATCGGCGCTTCGTGTATCCGGGCACCTCGGTGGAGGTCGTCGCGGTCGCGCCCGAGACGCTCTACGCGTGGAAGGTGCACGGCCTCGTCGAGCGTGGCGTCGGCAAGTGGCGGCCGAAGGACCTCTTCGACCTCGACGTGCTCGCCCTGCACGGTGGCTTGGATTTCGAGCAGGTCGTGCCTTGTCTGTCGCTGGCGTTCGCTTCACGCGGCGATTCGTTCTCGCTCCTCGACCGCTTCCTCGATCCCGAGGGAGGGTGGGGCCGCTCGCGCGGCTCGCGGCGCAAATGGGAGCGCTTCGAGCGTTCACGCGTGGGTGTGCCTTCGTTCGAGACGGTGGTGACGCGCGTCCGCGGTCGGCTCGGTCCGCTGGTCTCCGCGGCGCGTTGATCACTCGAGCGCGGCGCGCACCACGGCGTCGAAGAGCGCCTGAGGAAAGACGCGACCCACGAGCCGGTCGCGGGTCTGCAGCGCGGCGAGGCGCCACTCGGTCTCGTGGGCGGTGGTGTCGACCGCGGTCATGCGCTGCGCGATCACCCCGAGCGCGCGCTCGTCCTCGCGGCGAATCGCACGCGCGACGAGCTGGTGTCCACGCCGCGACGTCTCGAGCAGCACCGCGCGGTCTTCGGGACGAAGCGCGTCGAGGCGTTCTTTTCGGATCACGGTCGCGCCGATCAGGATGCCGGCGCTGTCCCGCGAGTAGAAACGAAGCCGCGTGTGCCATTGCAGCGCGACGGCCGCGAGTGCCGAGGCGGGCACGGTGTCGACCATGCCGGTCTGCAGCGCGGGGTAGACCTCGGGAATGCCGAGCCGCCGCGGCTGTGCGCCGACGACGTCGAGGAACTCGCTGAAGATCGCGTCTTCACGGGGCGCCCACGGACGCGCACGTCGGAGGTCCGAAGGGCGCTCGATGCGTTGGGTCGAGAACAGCCGACCCTTGCCGACGTCACCCCAACCGAGCAGCGCGTAGCCCGCGCGATCGAGCTCGCGTTCGAAGCGTGGGCTGAGGCGTCGCCGCACGCGGTCGAGGGTCGCGTAGTCGTCGAAGATGCCGGGCAGGCCGAGCACGAGCACCGGTCGCACGATTTGCGAGAGACCCGTCGAGGTGAGCGCCGCCCCGTCGAGCTGCCCGGCGTTCATCTTGTCGAGGTAGTCCGACTCTTGGCCTTGGCTGCCTCCCGCGTAGAGACGCAAGCCCACGCGCCCCTCGGTGCGCTGCCGAAGCTCTTGGTCCCACGCGCGAAAGACACGCAGCCAAGGCGAGCCTTCGGGCGCGACGGTCGCGATGCGGAGCTCGGTCGTGGCTTGGGCGTCGACGTCGTGCGCGCGGAAGGAGGGCGCGAGCAAGACGAGGGCGACGAGCCAGACGCGACGCATGGGGAAAGGGTAGCGCGGTGAAGGTGCGCGCCGAAGTACCCTCGTTGAATGCACCGGGTCTTCGTGCGTCGCTCACCGCCATGCACCGGCGAGCGTTCGAAGGAGGAGTGATGCGGCTCTGGGTTTGGGTGGCTTTGGTGGCGTGCACGCCGGTCTCGGAGCAGGTGGACGAAGGAGAGGCGTTCGCGACAGCGGGGGAATCTGCGAGTGGCGCCGAAACGACCTCCGAGACGACCGACGATGGGCGCGGTCGTTCATGGCGAAGAGTCCGTCCCCGCCGTGCACGAAAGCGCGGCCGCGACCTCCGAGCCCGCGCCGACGCCGGATCTCTGCCCGACGGAATTAGACGGACCGGCGCGCGTTTGCAGCGAGCTGGGCCGCCGCTGCCCGCTCGCCGACGGAGATTGCGTCTGCGCGCAACACCCGGTGGTTCAAGGCGTCGCGTTGGCGCAGGGCGAGGAGCCGCCGACGAACCCTCGGCGCTGGGATTGTCGCCCGACAGTGCGCGAGGACGGCTGCCCCGGAAGGCCGCCCAGCGGGCGCTGTCGGCGAGAGGGCCAGCGCTGCGGCTACCTCGCGCACGAACCCCAGGCGGTCTGCTCGCAGGGCACGTGGATGGCGCTGCCACCCGATCCCGTCCCGTGACGGCAGACCTTGCTTGAAGGGGAACGCGCTCGCTTCGCGTGTCGTCCGAGGCGACCGCGTGTTCGTGGCGAGAAGCGCCGTCCTCCCGTCCCAGTCTGCGAGGCGCGTAGCGCCGTGGAGCGGGCTCCGTCTCCGTCTCTGCGTCCGAGGCGCGTAGCGCGGTGGCGCGAAGCGCGGTGTGGAGGAACGAACACGAACACCCGTACCGCCACCGACCAGACACGCCCGCGTGTCTCCTCACCCACACGCCTTCGCGACCCCGCCCGCGCGCTCCCACGCGGCACGATTCCTGACCTCTGGCGCACGCCGGAGGTTCCATGCGTCTGTCGCGTCTCGCTCTCGTCCTCGTCGCCTGTGGTGGCTCGCCCTCGCCCAGCGCCACCACCGCGACGCCCTCGGTGCCGCGCTCGACGTTCGCGGAGGTCGACGACGACCACGTCGAAACCGTCGGGGTCGACGACGTGTACCGCGCCGAGCTCTTTCGCGGCGTGCCCGACGAGACCCCGAGCGAGACCCTCGGCTCCCGCTTTCAGGTGAGGCCGCTCGAGATCCCACGGCCCGGTCGCGGCGGCACGCGACGCTTCGCCTTCGAGGACGGCAAGCGCGGTTGGATCACGGCGCTCCCCTCGAGCGAGATGCTCACCACGCCGACCTACGGCGACGGCAAGGTCTTCCTCGGCGGCGGCTTCGCGAGCCACCGTTTCTTCGCCTTCGACGCCTTTCGTGGCGACCTCGCGTGGTCGCTCGCCGCGCCCGACGGCGGGCCGACCGCGGCGATCTACGACCGCGATCGCATCCTCTTCAACACCGAGAGCTGCACGCTCTTCGTTGCGAACGCCGACACCGGGGAGCTGCTCTGGAAGCGTTGGCTCGGCGACCCGCTGATGAGCCAGCCGGTGATCGGCGCCGACTTCGTGATGAGCGCCTACCCCGCGAACGGCGCGCATCTCTTCGGCGCCTTCGACGTCGACGACGGCGACCCGCGCTGGACCGTGCCGATCCCGGCCGACGTGATTCAGGCGCCGCAGGTGCAGGGAGCCGACGTGTTCTTCGCGACCATGGACGGCTCGGTCTTTCGCGTGCGCGTGCGCGACGGCCACGTGATCTGGCGCAAGGACCTCGCGGCGACGAGCGCGGTGTGGGTCGACGGCGAGCGCCTGCTGCTGACGCGCCGGGTCGACGTGCGCGGCGAGCCGCACGAAGAGGCGGTGGTCGTCGACACGCGGCGCGGCGAGGTCGTGCGCACCGCGGAGCGGGTGCCGGCGCCTTACCTGCGTGGCCAATCGCGCGACCGCCAGCTCGCCACCGGCCAAGCCGGCGCGTGGGGAAGCGTCCCGCACGGCGCGCGGCTCGGGCTCGCGAACGTCGCGAGCGGATGGGCCTACCAAGGCTCGTCGCCCGCGGTCGTCGACGGTCGCGCCTACGCCGCGGTCGGTCCGGAGATCGTCGCGCGCGACGTGCAGACCGGCGAGGTCGTGTGGCGTCGTCGCGACGGCTCGGCCGGAGACGCGCAGACGGTGTCGCCGCCCGCGATCGTCGGAGCGCAGATCGTCTACGGCACCGTGGACGGCCACCTCTACTTCGGCGACATCGACACCGGGATCACGCTGCGCGCGTACGACGTCGGCGAGCCGATCGTCTTTCAGCCCATCGTGGCCGAAGGTTGGGTCTACGTCGCCACCGGCGAAGGCAACTTGATCGGACTCGAGATCGGCGACCCGCAGCTCGACGGCTGGCACATGTGGGGCGGCAACGCGCGCCACGCGGGGCTCGTCGACGACGTGGTCGACGATCCGAGCGAGGTCTCGCCCGCCCTGCTCGCGTCGCTCGATCGCCCGGGCCGCGGCACCCTTCGCCTCGGCGGCTTCGTCGACGAGCTCTCCGGCTCCTCGGAGGAGACGGCGACGGATGCGAACGAAGGCGCGCCGGAAGAGCCGGCGGCATTGCTTCGACCCGACCAGCAGCCGGACCTGCCGCAGATCGGCGTGCGCGTCGACGCAGACGTGAGCGGCGTGGTCGCGCGGGTCGCGGTGACGCAGAGCTTCGAGAACCCGCACGACCGCGCGATCGAGGCGGTCTACCTCTTTCCGCTGCCGGTGGGCGCCGCGGTCGACGACATGGAGATGCACGTCGGCACACGCGTCGTGCGCGCGCAGATTCGGCGCAAGCAGCAGGCCCGCGCCGAGTACGCCGAAGCGCGTGCCTCCGGGCGTCGCGCAGCGTTGCTCGAGCAGGAGCGCGAGGACCTCTTCGTGCAACGCGTCGCGAACGTCGGACCGGGTGAGACGGTGCGCGTACGACTGACCTACGTGCAGACGCTGCCTTACGTGCCCGACCGCGAAGGCGGCGAAGGGGCATACGAGCTCGTCTTCCCGATGAGCGCGCCGCGTCGCTTCGACCCCTCGAACGCGGCCGCGGTGATGCCGGATCCGAGCGAGCGCCGCGAAGCGGACCGCGTCGACCTCTCGGTGCGGCTCCGCCCCGGCATGCCGCTGCTCGGCGTGAGCTCGCCGACGCACGGCATCGAGACCGCGACGCTCGACGACGGCGCGCGCGTGACGATGGGCACCGAAGGCCAAGCCGTCGACGGCGAGTCGCGGGCGACGCAACGCGACTTCGTGCTTCGCTACCGCGTCGGTGGCGAGCACCCCGAGGCCGCGCTCTTCGCGCATCGCGCGCCGGTGACGCCGGAGGACGACGGCGCGCCGAACGGCTTCTTCGGCTTGGTCGTGCAGCCGCCGGCCGGCGTGAGCGGCGACGACGTCGCGGCGCCGCGGGACGTGACCTTCGTGATCGACCGCAGCTCGTCGATGCGTGGCCGCGCGATGCAGCAGGCGCAGGCGGTGGTGCGCGACACGTTGGCGACGATGCGCGAGGGCGAGCGCTTCTCGATCGTGAGCTTCGGCGACGTGCTCGAGCGGCTCGACGAAGCGCCGCTGCCCGTGAACGCCGAGACACGCGGTCGTGCGGCGACCTTCGTCGAAGGGCTGCGCGCGGTGGGCGCGACGCGCATGGTGCCGGCGATCGAAGACGCGCTCGTTCGTTCGAACGAAAATGCGAATGGATCCGAGCGCTTGCCGATCGTCGTGCTTCTGACGGACGGTTGGATCGGCAACGAGCGCGAGGTGCTCGGCGCGCTCGCGGGCGCGCTCGGCCAGGCACGGGTGTACCCGATCGGCCTCGGCTCGTCGCCGAACCGCTTCGTGCTCGGGCGTGCAGCCGAGCTCGGCCGAGGGCGCGTCCTCTATGGCGCGCTCTCGGAGGACGGCGCGGCGTTGGCTTCGCGTTTCGTGGACCTCGTCGATCGGCCGACCTTCACCGACGTGTCGATCGATTGGGGCGGGCTCGACGTGCGCGACGTGTACCCGCGCCGCCTGCCGGACCTCTTCGCGGGCCAACCGCTGATCGTGCACGGCCGCTTCGACCGTGGCGGCGAAGCGACGGTGAAGGTGCGCGGCAGTCTGAAGGGGCGGCGCTTCGAGCGCGCGATCACCGTGCGTTTGCCGGAGCAGGCGACCGCCGAGGGCAACGACGTGCATCGCACGCTCTGGGCCCGTGCGGCGATCGGCGACCGCATGGAGCGGCTGACCTTTCGCGACGACCCGACGCTCGTGCAGGAGATCACGACGCTCGGCCTGCAGCATCGCTTGGTGACGCCGTGGACGAGCTTCGTCGCGGTCGACACCACGCCTCGTGCCGACGACGAGCAAGCGTCGATCAGCCCGGCGCGATCGCTCCCGGGGGATCCGGAGATTCGCATCCCGGCTCCGTCGAACGCGCGTGCGGTGACGGTGCTCTTGCCCTTCGGCGAGACGCTCGCGGCGGTGTGGGAGCCGGAGATCGATCGTTGGAGCGCGCGTTTCCTCGTGCCCGCCGATGCCGAAGAGGGCAGCTACCCGATCGAGATCGCGATCACACACGCGGACGGTCGGCTCGAGCGCCTGCGGCTCTGGTACACGGTGGACGCGAGCGCGCCGATGCTCGAGGTCGAGGCGCTCGGCGACGTGCAGGCCGGCGCGACGATCACGCTGCGGGCGCGGCAGATCGTGACGGATGCGGATCTCTCGCAGATCGGACGTGACCGCGGCTGGCTCACCGACGAGCGCGCGCATCTGCTGCAGGACGTGCGACGGGTGGAGGCGCGGGTCGGCGACGAGGTCGTGGACCTGACGACCGCGGGACCGGGGACGTGGGAGGCGCGGGTTCGGGTGCCGGAGGACGTGGGGGAGACGTTCGAGGTGGAGCTCGTGGTGGTCGATCTCGCCGCGAACGTGCGGACGCAGCGGGTGCGCTTGGAGGTGGGGCGATGAGCGCTTCGATCGGATCGACGCCCGTGTCCGTGCCCGTGCCCGTGCCCGAGTCTTGGGAGACGGAGGCGGAGACGGAGACGGAGACGGAGACGGCGACGGCGACGGCGACGGCGACGGCGACGGCGACGGCGACGGAGACGGAGACGGAGACGGAGACGGAGACGGAGACGGAGACGGAGACGGAGACGGAGACGGAGACGGCGCGTTGCGCCACGGCGCTTCGCGCCTCGGAGGCAGAGACCGAGACGGCGCTTCGCGCCACGGACACGGAGACGGACACGGACACCGACACGGACACCGACACGGACACGGACACGGACACCGACACGGACACCGACACGGACACCGACACGGACACCGACACGGACACCGACACGGACACCGACACCGACACCGACACCGACACCGACACGGACACGGACACGGACACGGACACGGACACGGGCACGGGCACGGGCACGGACACCGACACCGACACCGATACCGACACCGATACCGACACCGATACCGATACCGACACGGACACCGACACCGACACGGACACCGACGCGGGCACCGACGCGGGCACGAACACCGGCACCGGCGCGGGCACGGGCGGCCTGGTCACCCTCGCCGCGGTCCTCTCCCTCCTCGCCACCACCGCGGCCGCCCAACCTCGCTACCGCGTCGCCTCCACCGTCGGCGCCACCGCGGAGTCCCACGACGTGCTCGTCGTCGGCTCGCGCACCTTCGTCGCGACGAGTGGCGGACTCGTGGTGCGCGACGGCGCGCACGTGCGGGTGCTGGGCGTCCCCGAAGGGCTCCCCGGCGCGCGGCTTCGTTCGCTCTCGCTCGTGGGCGACGCGCTCTACGTCGGCGCGATCGAAGGGCTCGCGGAGCTCGACCCGGTCACGCTCGACGTGAAGCGTTCGTTTCCCATTCGCCGTGTGCGTCGCGTGCTCGACTTCGCGGGTGCGCGCTATGCGATCGGCTACGACGGTCTTCGCCGGCTCGACGATCCGACCCGCGAGATTTCGCTCGGTGCCTCCCACGCGCGGGAGCGGCTCACCGACGCGTTGGTCGTGACGAACGGCGACGACGCGGAGCTCTACGTCGCGAGCGCGGGGGCCGGGCTCCTTCGTGTCTCTGCCGAGCTGCGTGTGCTCGGTCGCCTCACCGCGCGTACCGGCCTCGCCGACGACACCGTGCACACCCTCGCGCGCCACGGCGACGACGTGCTCGTCGGCACTTTCGGTGGCGTGTCGGTGGTGCGGCGCGGTCGCGTCGTGCGTGGGCATGCGCTCGCCCGTGCGAGCGAGCGTCTTCCGGTGCGCGACGTCCGCGCGCTGATCACCCACGAGGGCCACGTCTACGCCGCGACCTTCGGCGGTGGCGTGCACCGACTCGGAGGTGCGGGCTTCGAAGGCGCGCGCGAAGCCCTGGCGCTCGCCTCGTCCTCCGAAGGCCTGCTCGTCGCGCATCGCGAGGGCCTCGCGCGCCTCGAACGGTCGCGGCTCGTGCCGGTTGCCTCGGGCGCGATTCCCTCCGCCGACGTCACGGCGCTCGCCCGTGCGTTCGGCGCGCTCTACGTCGGCACCTTCGACCGCGGGCTCGTGCGGCTGCGCGACGACGGACGCGTCGAGTCGCTCGCCACGCAGCTGCTGCGCGGCCACGTCGACGGTCGCATCAACGACCTCGCGGTCACGCGTCGCGGCGGCGAGCGACTCTGGGTTGCGACCGACCGCGGCCTCTACGTCTACGACGGTCGCCGCTTCGTGACGATCGAGCACCCGAGCGCGCCCGGTCGTACGCACGTCACCTCGCTGCACGTCGCCCCCGACGGCGACCTCTGGGTGACGAGCTCGCGGGTGCTCGCGCGTTGGCGTGGCGGCGACGACTGGCAGGGTTGGGGCAGCGACACGCTCTCGGTGCCGCTTCGGAGCGGCGCGTCGGCGCCGGAGCGTTTCCCGGTCCAACAGCTTCACGCCGTCCAAGTCGTCGGCGACCGCGTCTGGGTCGGAAGCCTTCACGGTCTCTACCGTTTCGACCCCACGACGGCCGAGCTCGAGCGCCACACGGTCTCGTCGGGCGCGCTGCCCGTCGATTGGGTCACCGCGCTCGCCACCCTCGACGGCGCGCTCGTCGCGGGGACCTACCACGGAGGATTGTCGTGGAAGCGCGGCGAGCGCTTCACGCACGAGACGGAGCGCGACGGACTGCCCGCGGGTTGGGTCAATCCCCACGCCATCGTCGCGCACGACGGGGCCCTGCACGTCGGCACGCTGGAGCGTGGGCTGCTCGTCGGCACCCGCGGCGCGTGGCGGCACTACACGACCCGCGACGGATTGCCGAGCGACGACGTGACCGCCGTGCTTCCCGCGTCGGGCGGCGTCTGGGTCGGCACGCGTGGTGGTCTCGTTTGGATGGAGCGAATGCCGTGAAGGCCCACGCGCCTGCGGCTTCGTGCGAGCCTCGAAGCCTCTTCCGAGGGGCTCTCCCGCGTCGCATCGCGGGGCTCGTCTCCCATGCGTCTTCGGTGACTCGGAAAGGACCTGCCGTGAATCGTCTCGTCTTCCTCTCGCTCCTCGTCTCGACCGGTGTGGCCCAGGCGCAGCCTCTGGCGACCGCCATCCAGACCCGCTACCCCACCCACGAGCTCGTCCCGCGCTCTTGCGTTCGCGAAGAGCACGACGTCGCGGAACGCGCGGGTCGCGTCTGCCTCTTCGACGGCACCAGCGATCGCGTTCGTGCCGTGCGCCGTCTCTCGCTCGGAGGGGACCTCGCGATCGCGCGGCGGGGTGAGGAGGTGCTCTTCGTCGCGTCGGCCGACCCGGGTGGCGTTCACACGCGCTACGACGGGCGCGTGTGGCGCTGGGACCTCGCGCGCGATGCCTACCTCGGCGTGGCGCGCACGGACCCCGAGGTCTACGCCGCCATCCTCGCACACACGCACGAAGGTCTGCTCTACGCGACCCGCGCCGGGCTTCAGCTCTCGGACGGGAGCACGGCCCGACAGGTGAGCACGCCGTGGGAGATCGAGACGCTTCGATGGGGCGTGCGCATCTGGTCGCGTGGCGGAAAGACGTGGGCGCTCGATCGCACCGAAGAAGGACGTGTGGTGTTGTCGCAGCTCGAGCTTCGCGGCTCTCGCTTCGTGCCGACGGAGGTCGCGTCGTTCGCGGGCCAGGTGCTCGCGAGCTCCGATGCCCGAGTGGTGGGCCTCGCGCAGATCCGTGGCGGCCTCTTCCGCGCGTTCGTCGTCGACCTCCCGGCGGCCACCGTGGTTCCCGTCGATCTCCCGCGCGGCATTCGTCGCCCGCGCTCGGCGACGTTTCTTCCCGACGGCCGCGTCTTCCTCGAAGCACCCGGCGGTCGCGAGGTGATGCTGACGCTCGGGAGTGCCCCGAGCGCGACGATCGTCACCGAAACGCCGGACGCGCCGGCGCTCGCGATGGCCAGCTCGCTGCACGTCGTCGACGGCATGCGCGGCGGAAAGATCCTCGTCGCGAGCTCCAACCAGCGTTTCGCGCTCGGCCCCGACGGGGTGACGCGTGCCCGTCGCGCGACCCCTTCGCGCTCGTCGTGTCGCTGCGACGGAGAGGCGATGGTCTGTCGTGACGGGACCCGTGTGGAGAACGCTTGTCCCGACGTTCAGGAGCTCGAGGTGCTCCGAGACGAAGGCGGCGAGCGTGTCTCCGCGACGACGACCTTCACCCCCGACGGGCGCTTTCGCATCGACCGGCTCGAGCCCGACCACGCGCGCATCACGCGGCTACTCGACGGCGCGCGTTTGTGGGTGCGCATCGTGGACGACGCGCTCCTCGCGCAGACGGACGACGGCCACTACTTCACGACCGACCGCGCGATCGAAGCGCACTTCTTCGTGCGCGAAGGGCGCGACCTGCGGAGCGCGCCCGTGGTGCCGCTGGCGTCGGTCGCGACTCGCTTCGACGCGGAGTTGGTGTCGCGGTTCTTCGCGACCGAGTGAGCGGAGAGCGCCCACTGCTGCACGGATCGAATCCGTGCCAGTGGTCGTGGCGCTCGGTGGTGGGAGGGGCCCACATCCGGCTCGGCCGGTTGGAGCGCGCCGCTCCCTCGAGAAAAGAGAAGAGCAAGAATCCGTGCAATGCCCGCTCTGAGACGAACGAAGCCCACGCGTGGGCGTGGGCTTCGTTCGTTGCGGGGAAGGCCTCAGCCGCAGAGGCCTTCGATCGGCGATTGGCGGCAGCGCGTGGCCAGCTGCGACGCGAGCTCTGCCGCGGCGGCGTCGATCGCGCGGGCGACGGCGCGCTCGAAGTCTCGGCGATGAATCTTGGGAAAGACGATCGAGACGATCGCGGCGCCGACGGTCGTCATGCCGACGGGGATCGCCCAGCCGAGGTGCCCCGCCGTGTTGCGCGCCCCGCGGCCTTCGGCGCTCGCGGCGTCGGTGACCAGGAGGAGCTCGGCGCGTTCGTTCATCGTGTTGTGCCGCACCTCGCCGCCCCCGAGCCGGAGCTCGACGCCGGCCTCCGCGCTGGTGTCGACGTGCTCGAAGTGGCGCGCCAAGTGGTATTGAAGCGCGGCTTCGGGGTATCCGCGGCCAAGGGCGCGCATCTCTCGCCGGCCTGCACGGCAACCCGGAACGAACTTTCTCGGGGACCAGCCGTGGACGCGAAGGCGCCTCTTTCAAACGCAGCTCTGACAGGCGTACCCTGACAGAATGCGAACGGCGCTCACGTTCTTCTCGGTGTGCATCTCGGTGGCTTCCGCGTCGCTCGTCCACGCGCAATGCGAGTGCGATCACGAGGTCGGGCTCGACGTTCGTGAGCTCGACGGCGCGGCCTTCGAGCCAGGCGATCGCGTCTGCATTCTCGCCGGCGAGCGGGAGTTCCTCCGCATCTCGAACCTCGCTGGCACCGACGAGGCCCCCATCACGATCCTCAACTGCGGCGGCTTGGTGCGCATCCACAACGAGGACCGCGCGTATGCGCTCGTGGTCGAAGGCGGCTCGCATCACTTCCACCTCACGGGGACCGGCGATCCTTCCCTCACCTACGGCTTCGAGATCTCCGCGCCCGACCGCGAGCCCTATCCCGGCGTCGGCCTGTGGTTGCTCGGTCGCTCGACGAACTACGAGGTCGATCACCTCGAGATTCACGACACCGGCTTCGCAGGGGTGAGCGCGAAGACGGACCCCACCTGCGACGGGCTCGCGGACGCCGACCGCTTCACGCAGCGCGACGCGTGGTTGCACCACCTCTACGTGCACGACACCGGCGGCGAAGGCTTCTACGTCGGCAGCACGCAAGCGAACGGGCAGACGATTCGTTGCGACGGCGCCGAGGAGGTGCACATGCCGCACTTCCTCGAAGGCATTCGCGTCACCGACAACCTCGTCGAGGACACGGGTTGGGACGGCATGCAGGTCGGCATGGCGCGCTCCGATTGCCTCGTCGCGCGCAACGTGATCCGGCGCGTCGGTCTGGAAGGCGTCGAGTTTCAGCAGCAGGGAATTCAGATCGGCAGCTTCTCGGCGTGCGAGGTCGCGTCGAACGTCGTGATGGACGGGCCGGCCAGCGGGCTCTTCTTGGTGGAGGCCGCGGAGAGCTGGGTGCACGACAACCTCGTGGTCGGCTTCGACGACGCCGACGCGATCTACGCGA
The DNA here is from genome assembly GCA_020633125.1 of Sandaracinus sp. Classification (GTDB taxonomy): domain Bacteria; phylum Myxococcota_A; class Polyangia; order Polyangiales; family Houyiibacteriaceae; genus JACKEH01. The sequence goes on from JACKEH010000010.1 coordinate 66,684, forward strand.
ACGTTCGCGATCGCAGTCCGGGCGCGCGCTACCGATTCCACTTCAACACCGTGGTCGGCTACGAGCGCAACGGCATCACGGTCTTCGGTGGCATCCTCGGGCCGAGCGAAGCGATCGGAAACCTGGTCGTGGGCACTGGCGACGGAATCGGTGCGGGGGGCGACGTCGAGTGGACCGCGAGCCACAACGTGGTCGTGGCGACGGTCGGCGAAGCGGGCTTCGTCGGCGCGGACGACTACCACCTTCTCGAAGGCTCGCCGGCCCGCGGCGCCGGCCAGGCTGTCGAAGGACTCGATCGCGACCTCGAAGGTTACCCACGCGCGGATCCTCCTTCGGCCGGCGCGTTCGAATACCGCGTGCCTGGCGTCGACGCGGGTCCGATCGCGACGGTCGACGCGGGTACGGCACGACGCGACGCGGGAACGCCGAGCGGCTCGGACGGTGGCGCGACCGCGGAGCCGAGCGACGGCGGCGGCTGCGGCTGCGCGAGCACGAACGCGTCTGGCGCGTGGTCGTCGCTCGCGCTCGTCGCGATGTTCGGGCGACGTCGGCGTCGCTGATCATCGGCGTCGGTGCATGCTCTTGCCCTGCGAGGGTTCGCGGGTCCGGTCGAGGATCCGTACGGCTTGCCGAAGCTCGTCTTCGTTCAAGGCCGCGAAGCCGAGTCGAAGCCAGGGGCGTGCGCGCCGGTCGAAGGCGAAGCGCTTTGCGGTTTGGAACACGACACCACGCTCGAAGGCGCGCGCCGCCCACGCGTCGACGTCGGTGCCCGGGGCGTGGGCCCACAGGGCCATGCCGCCTCGGGGAAGCTCGAAACGCAGCGTGTCGCCGAAGGTCTCGCGCAGGGCGGTGACGAAGACGTCCCGGCGCGCGAGGTAGGCGCGCCGCATGCGAAGCACGTGGCGCGAGAGCTCGCCATCTTCCGCGAGCTCCGCGACCGCGTGCTCGAGCACGTGATCGCCTTGTCGGTCGACGTGGGTGCGAAGGGTGACGAGCGCGTCGTGAAGCGGGGGAGGAGCGACGACCCAGCCGAGCCTCAAGCCCGGCGCGAGCACCTTCGACAAGGTGCCGACGTAGATCACGCTCTGCGGCGCGCGTGAGGCGAGCGGCAGGATCGGTCGGCCCTCGTAGTGAATCTCGTGGTCGTAGTCGTCTTCGATCACCGCGAAGCGGTGGCGCCGTGCGAGCTCGAGAAGCGCGAGGCGACGGGGGGCGCCGAGCACCGCGGTCGTCGGGTATTGGTGGTGGGGCGTCACGTAGACCGCGCGTAGCTTCGTGGTCGTGAGGAGCTCCTCGAGCCGCGTCACGTCGAGCCCGTGGCGGTCGACGCGCACCGGAACGAGGGTCGCGCCGGTGCCCCGCAGGGCTTCCCACGCGGGGCGGTATCCGAGCGCCTCGACGGCCACGACGTCGCCGGGACCGAGCAAGGTGCGCGCGACGAGGTCGAGCGCCATCTGGCTGCCGCGGGTGACGAGCACGTCTTCGGCGCGCACCGCGAGCCCGCGGTTGTGGGCGAGCATCTCGGCCAGCGCCGCACGAAGGGGCATGGCGCCGGCGGGCTCGGCGTAGGCGAGGAGGCGTGGCGAACGAAGCGCGCGTCGGTAGGCGCGGGCGAGGCGCGCGGTCGGCACCAAGCGCACGTCGGGCATGCCACCGAGGAGTGGAAGGGCGCCGGGCGGCAGAGGCGGCGGGCTCGCGGGAGCCACACGCGCGACGTCGAAAGCGGCTTGGCCGCTCGAAGAGGTCGTGGAGCGTGCTCGGGTTTCGGGCAGCGCTTTGGACACGAAGACGCCACGCGCGGGCTCGCTCCGAATCCAGCCCTGTTTGTCGAGCTCTCGCAGCGCGGCCAGCACAGTGTTGCGGTGGACGCCGAGCATGCCCGCGAGGGTGCGGCTGCCGGGAAGCTTCGCGCCCGGGCGGAGCGCGCCGCGTCGAACGTCCCGCGCGATCGCTTCGGCGATCTGCGCGAAGAGCGGGGTGGGGAGGGATTCGTCGAGCGTGACCGTGTGGGGCCAGGTGGTGGACTGGTCCGTTGGAAGACGCGAGATCATGGGAGATGAGGGTACCAGTGGTGGAGTCGTCGGAGACGGAGACGGAGACGGAGACGGAGACGGGGACGGGGACGGAGACGGGGACGGAGACGGGGACGGAGACGGGGACGGCGCTTTGCGCCACCGCGCTTCGCGCCACGGAGACGGAGACGGTGACGGAGACGGAGACGGCGCTTTGCGCCACCGCGCTTCGCGCCACGGAGATGGTGACGGAGACGGGGACGGAGACGGGACGGCGCTTTGCGCCACCGCGCTTCGCGCCACGGAGACGGAGACGGAGACGGTGACGGAGACGGTGACGGCGCTTTGCGCCACCGCGCTTCGCGCCACGGAGACGGTGACGGAGACGGAGACGGAGACGGAGACGGAGTCGGCGCTTTGCGCCTCCGCGCTTCGCGCCACGGAGACGGAGACGGAGTCGGCGCTTTGCGCCACCGCGCTTTGCGCCACGGAGTCGGAGACGGCGCTTGCGCCACCGCGCGTCGTGCCTCGATCAGCGGCGGCGTTCGAGGAACCGTTCGGGCGTCGGGGGGCCGAAACCTGCGGGTCCGTACACGCCGTGGGCGTCGCGGGTGCCGAGCAGCCACCGGCGAAGGCGTTCGAGGCGGGGGTGCTCGACGAGATACGCGGTCATGGCGCGCGCGAGCCCACGGTGGCGGGCTTCGGGGGCGACGTAGACGTCGGCGAGCCAGCCGAACGTCTCGCCGTCCGTGACCGCCCGCGCGAAGCCGAGCTGCGTCCCGTGCGTATCGTAGGCGCCGACCACGAAGGAGCCCTGAACGCAGCGGAGCAATCGTGCGGGGTCGAGGTCGGTGGCCCAATAGGTGTCACGCAGCCACGCGTAGAGACGCGGCAGGTCCAGACGAGTGGGATCGCCCGAGAGCACGAAGGCGTCGTGGTGGCGTTCCCCGTCGAGGTGGGGCGCACGACGAAGGGCGGCGGCTGCCACCGAGGGAGGTACTTCGGAGGGACCGATCGGCGCGTCCATGCGTTCCGCGAGCGGAAGCACGCCCGCCCAATGCGGCAACGCGTCGTCCGTCGCGGCGTCGCGTGGACCACCGCTGCGCACCTTCATCGAGGCTTCACGAAGGTCGAGCGCGGCGACGACGGTGGCGCGCAGCTCGGCGGGACTCGGCGCGCGGCACTCCAGGCTACGACCGGGCAACGTGTGGTCGACGATCGCCTCGAGGGCCCGAATCGCCTCGTCGCCTTCGACCACCTCGAGCGTCCCGAAGATCACCGCGCTTCGAAAGTTCATCGAGTGGTGAAAGGCCGACTTCGCGAGCACCAAGCCGTCGACTTTGGTCGCGCTGACGCAGACCTCGCGCGTGGCGCCGCCTCGAAGCAACGCGTTGGCCACCGCGCCGTGAAGGTAGAGCCGATCGCCGAGGCGCCCGAAGGCCATCGGGAGCAGCGTCGGAGTCTCACCGCCGACCGCGACGTGGACCACCTCGCACGCGTCGAGCAACGCGTAGAGCTCGGCGCGATCGAGCTCGGCGCGTTCGGGATGGCGGCGAAGCGTGGTGCGGGGCGTGGGCGAGAGCGGAAGAGGCATGTCGAAGGTGTGGGGGACGCGTGGTCTGTTCGAAAGGTCCAGATCCGAAAAGACGAGTAGACCAGTTGCTCCGTGCCCACTCGGCGACCCGCCCGCCACGTCGGCGAGCACCGGCCGGTCTCTCCCACCGCAGCGTCGTCGGGGAAGACCCGACGACGCGCTCGTCGAAGGGGGTCGCGAGGGAATTGCCCATGGAGGCCGAACGCTTCCGTAGGCACCGTGGTCGGTGTTGGAGAGCGTCCGGCCTGCGACGCGGGCGACGTCTGCGCGGGGGGCTCCTGCGAGGCCGATTGCGCCGCTGGAACCACCGATTGCGCCACGACCACTCGCACGGATTCGATCCGTGCAAGTGGTGGGCGCTCTCAGCCGGCCGCGATCGTCTCCGCCGCGCGCAACGCGATCATCATCGTCGGCGCGTTGAGCGCCGACACCGGCGTCCACGGCATCACGCTCGCATCGGCGACCCGCACGTTCGACAGGCCGCGCACCTTGAGCGTCGTCGGATCGACCACCGCGCCCGCGTCGTCGCCCATGCGACACGTGCCGGCGTAGTGGTACGTGGTCATCACGTTCTTGCGTGCCCAGCGCGCGAGGCCCTGGCGCGACAAGCCCATCGGACCGGGCACCAGCTCGCGTGCGCCGAACTCGGCGAGCGGCGATTGCTGCGCGACGTGCCGCGCCTTCTCGACGCCGTCGAGCAAGACGTCGAGGTCTTCGCGCTCGCGGAAGTAGCCGATGTCGATCGCCGAGGGCGCGGTCGGGTCGGTGCTGCGAATGCAGACCGAGCCACGGCTCTTCGGCTTGCCCAGGATCACGACGATGCCCCAGAGCTTCGCCACGAACTCCTTCACCGCGGGTTGCTCGAAGGCCTTCGCGATGCCGCTGCGCATCACGCTCGGAAGCGAAGTGCGGTCGTAGAGCGCGGGCGGAAGCGCGATGCCGGGCAGCAGACGCAGCAGGCCTTCGCGGAACGACGAGACCGCCGGGTAGAAGACGTAGCAGGTGTCGCTCATCGCGAGCGGCAGGTCGGTGCGAACGCGCGCGCGGTGGAAGCCGTAGAGCAGCGGGTAATACGTCTCGGTGCGGTGTTTGCCTCGGTAGAAGAGCTGCACGTTCGGGTGGTCGTGCAGGTTCTCGCCGACCTCGGGCTGGTCGAGGACGACGTCGACGCCGAGCTTTCGCAGCTGCTTGGCGCTGCCGACGCCCGAACGCTGAAGCAGGGCCGGCGTGACGAGCGCGCCGGCGCAGAGGATCACCTCCTGCGTCGGTCGCACCACGTGCGCGCCGCGTCCACGCCAACGCACGCCCACACAGCGGTCGCCTTCCATCTCGAGCGACTCGACGAGCGCGTTCGTGACGACCGTGAGGTTCGGGCATTCGAGCAGCGCGGGCAGCAAGAACGCCGTGAAGCCGCTGCGGCGCGCTTTCCCTTCGAAGCTCATCCACTCGTAGCCGAGCACGCCCGAGAGGTCGCCGTCGTTCAGGTCCTCGCTGCGGCGAAAGCCCGCGCGCTCGCTCGCGGCGATGCAGCGCTCGGCCCAATCGGTCGCGTCGCGTTTGTGCGGATGAAGCGTCGACTCGAGCCGCTCGAAGGCCGGCGCGACGTCGGACCAACGCCAGCCCTTCGGCCAGGTCGCGAAGTCGAGCTCGGCGCCGCGCGTGTAGACCATCGCGTTGATCGAGCCGCTGCCGCCGAGGCCACGACCCGAGCCCATGAAGAGGCGGCGTTTGCCCCAACGTTCGTCGACGACGGAGAAGCGCTCGTGCATGAGCGCGTCGTTGACGAAAGCGTCTTTGTAGCCGTCGGCGACGAGGGTCTCCGGATGCTCGCGGGCGTCGTCGCCGGCTTCGAGCAGGAGCACCTTGGCGTCGGGCAGCTTGCGAGCGAGCTCGGCCGCGACGATGCAGCCGGCGGAGCCTCCGCCGACCACGACGTAATCGTAAGTTCCAAGCGTCATGTTCCCTCGAAGGCCCACGCGTGGGGCCAGCGTCGGCGGCGGAGCGGCGTGCTCGCGGCGCCGGCGAGAGCGTTCAGCGGCGGCGGAGCAACTTGCTCGCGGTGCCGGCCAGATCCTTCAGACCCATCACGCGACCCGAGAGCCCGGTGCCGTAGAGCGTGCGGAGGACACCACGGAAGAGCTCCGCGTCGTGGGCCTTCACCGGGTAGACCTTGGCGGGCGCGTGAAGCGCGACGCGGTCGGAGAGCACCGACTTCGCGTGGCAGCAGGCGCGCAGGCCTTCGCGGCCGTTGAGGCGGCCGTAGCCCGAGCCACGCACGCCGCCGAAGGGCAGCTCTTGCGCCATGTAGGTGAAGCCGAAGTCGTTGATGGACGCGCTGCCGCTCTGCACCTGGTCGACGATGCGCTTCGCGCGCGCGGCGTCCTTCGAGAAGACCGTGCACGAGAGGCCGTAGGCGGTGGAGTTTGCGACGCGCACCGCGTCCGCGTCGTCCTTCACGCGGAGGATCGAGAGCACCGGACCGAACGCCTCTTCCTGCGCGACCGCCATCTCGGGCTTCACGTCGACGAGCACCGTCGGCTCGAAGAAGTTGCCGGGCTTGTTCGGTCGCTTGCCGCCGACGAGCGCGCGGGCGCCCTTGGCGATCGCGTCGTTCACCAGATGCTCGACGATCTCCACCTGCTGCGGCGTGACGAGCGCGCCGACGTCGACCTGACCTGGGCGGTCGGTCGGCACGCCTTGGCGAAGCTCGCGCGCGAGCTCGGCGACCCGACGAACGAAGCGGTCATAGATGCCGTCCATCACCAGCACACGCTCGGCCGCGAGGCAGTTCTGACCGGCGGCGATGAACGCGCCGTTGAGCGCGGCGTGCGCGGCGGCTTCGAGCTCCGCGTCGTCGCACACGATGAGCGGGTCCTTGCCCCCGAGCTCGAGGATCACGGGCACCAGCGTCTTGGCCGACTCCGCGACGACCTTCTTGCCGTTCCCCATCGAGCCGGTGAAGACGACGAGGTCCACGCCGCTGCTCACGAGCGCCGCACCGACGTCGCCGAAGCCTTGAACGATCTGCACGAGGTTACGCGAGAGCCCATGCGCGTCGAGGGCCTCGTCGAAGATGCGGGCGAAGCGCGGCGCGCTCCACGCGACGTGCTCGCTCACCTTCACGACGCTCGCGTTGCCCGACATGAGCGCGGGGATGACGGGGCCGAGGATGTTCTGCAGCGGGTAGTTCCACGGGCAGATCACGCCGATCACACCGCGCGGCACGTATTCGATCGTCGCCTTCTTGTGCAGGAAGAGACCCGACGAGACGCGCTCGGCGCGCAGGTACTTCTCGCCGTGGGCGATGGTCCAGCGGAGCTTCTCCACCACGGGCCAGATCTCGCCCATCATCGCGTTCTCGGTCGTCTTGCCGGCGTCGCGGACGACGAGCTCGACCAACTCGTCCGCGTGATCGAGGACGTGCTGGAGGATGTGGCGCAGGACCGAACGGCGCGTCTCGAAGGAGGTCTTGGCGAAGCTCTCCTGCGCGTCGCGGGCCGCGGCGACCATGCGGCGCACGTCGTCCGGGGTGTGGGCGACGCGCTCCCCGAGCGAGCGGCCGGTGGCCGGCTCGGAGCAGGGAATGGTGCGCGCGGGGGGCGTCTGCAGGGTGGCGTTCGTCATGGGCGCGCGGAGCCTACGACAGCGGCGAGGAGGGTTCCGGTGTGGAGCCGCACGAGGATCGTGAGCCGTCGGATCGTGGGGGCGAGCAGGCGAGGACGGGGGTCGGGGCGAGGCTTTGCACGTCTTTCCGTCGGCGAGCTCGCAGGCCGACACGGGGACGGCGGTGCTTCGCAAGGTCAGGGCTCGCGGGTAGCGCTCGGGTAGGGAACCGCGCTCGTCCGTTCTCGGCGCACGATTCCAGTTCACTTCGCCGGCTTGATCTCCGGGCGGCTCACCTTATGGTGCGGCCCACTTCCGTCATGAAGTCGGACTACTACGAGGTTTTGGGCGTCTCTCGGGACGTCGACGCCGCCGAGCTCAAGCGCGCGTACCGAAAAAGAGCAGCTCAATACCATCCGGACAAGAACCCGGACGATCCGAGCGCGGAAGACAAATTCAAAGAGATCTCGGAGGCTTACCAGGTCCTCCAGGATCCCCAGAAGCGCGAGCTCTACGACCGCTTCGGCCACGACGGCCTCGCAGGCGGCCCCGGCGTCGGCTTCCAGGACATCGGCGACATCTTCTCGTCGTTCCAGGACATCTTCGGCGACCTCTTCGGAGGCATGGGCGGCATGGGAGGCCGCCGCGCCGCTCGGCCCGACGCCCCCGCGCGTGGTGCCGACGTCCGCACCGCCCTCGAGCTCACCCTCGAAGAAGCCGCTTTCGGCACCGAGCGTGAGCTCGAGTTGCGTCATCCGACCCCCTGTGGGGATTGCCGCGCGACCGGGGCCAAGGACGGCAAGGTCGACCAATGCTCGACCTGCAACGGCAGCGGCCAGGTCGCGACGCGCCGTGGGGCGTTCATTCTCCAGACGCATTGCCCCGCCTGCCAGGGGCGCGGCTCTCGCATCGACGAAGCGTGTCCGACCTGCAGCGGCAGCGGCGAGGTGGCGAGCGACCGCAAGGTTCGCGTGAACATTCCGGCGGGAATCGACGACGGTCAGACGCTTCGGCTCGCGAACCAAGGCCAAGCCGGCCGGCGCGGTGGACCGCCCGGTCACCTCTACGTGCAGGTGCGCGTCGAGCCCCACGCCCTCTTCGAGCGGGACGGCGTCGACCTCGTGCATCCGCTCAAGCTCTCGTTCCCGCAGGCCGCGCTCGGGGCGAAGGTCGACGTGCCCAGCCTCAAGACGGGCGAGGCCGCGACGCCCTTGAAGGTGCCGCCCGGTGTGCAGCCGGGCGAGACCTTGGTGCTTCGTGGGCAAGGCGTGCCGCGCCTCGACGGGCGTGGACGCGGCGACCTCGTCTGCGTGGTTCAGGTCGACGTGCCGAAGGAGCTCTCGCCGAAGGCGCGTGAGCTCATCGAAGAGCTCGCGAAGACCATGGACTGACGGTTTTCTGGTCGGCGGATTTCTGGTCGGCTGGCGCCGACTTCTGGGGAGGTATCTCCCCAGCCCCCTCTTTCCTCGCCGACCCTCTCTGCGCTTCGCTGCGCTCCGCTTCGTTCGGTCGGCTTCGGTCCTCCGGAGGCGAGGGGACCTACGTCCCCCTCGGATTGAAGCGGAATCGTGCATGGCGAAGCGGACGCAGTCCGCATAGCTGCACGATTCCGCGAAACTACCGTCCACACGCGCGAGCGTGTGCGACGGTGACCCCACGAGTCACCCGCGACTGGCCCTCGCTGCGCTCGGTTTCTGGAAGTGAGGGGTTGGTAGCTCGCCAGTCGCTCGCGGATGTCGCCTTTCGCGTTCGCGCCTCGGTAAGCGAAGCTCCGCTCAGGCGGTGACCTTCATCGCCGCGCGGACCGCTTCGTAGCGATCGAGCGACGTCGGCTCGAAGCGTTCGACGGAGAAGAGATCCCGCAGCACCTGCGCACCGTCGGGGCTCTGGTGCAGGTTCAGGAGCGCAACCACGAAGCGTCGGCGAAGCTCGTCCGTGCACGCCGCGGTGGACACGATCGCATCCGCGGGAATCGGTTCGCTGACCAGCAGCGCGCGCATGCGCTGGCGGGCACCCGTGAGCTCCCAGCCTGCGCCGACGATGGTGGCGTCCGGTGCGTCCGACGCGCGCTGCACGAAGGTCGCGCCCACCTCGGCGTCTCGGGCGTCGACCGCTCGACCGACGGAGATGTGATCGGCGAGAAAACGTTGCTCCGCGAAGAGCCCGTCGGCGTCGAGCTCGAGCTGCGAGAGCGCCAAACGAGGGAAGAGGAAACCCGCGCAGCTGTTGCGGTCGACCCATGCGACACGTGCGCCCGCGAGGTCGGTCGCGTTCTCGTAGGGCGCGTCCTCGCGGCAGAAGAGCGCGCCCTGAAAATGCGCTCGGTGGTGGCGCACGCCCGACGCCAAGAGCTGCGTCGACGACTCTTCCATCGCGCGCACGAGCACCGCCGGGGGAAGCCACGCCAGCTCGGTCTCGGAGTCGAGCACGTGCTCGAGCAGGTCGCCGTACGTCGCGGTGCTGCGAACCTCGACCAGGACCTCGAGGCGGTCGGCGAGCACACGCGCGAAGGCGGCGCGTGCGGGGGCTCGCGTCGCGCCCACGGGTCCCGTCAACAATCGGAGCGTCGACGACATCAGGACGACGAAGCGTATCAGCGTCGACCCACGAATGCTTCGAAGATTCGCGTCGAGGCACGATCCGATGCGACCTTTCGCGCTACCTTGGTGGCCCTCCTTCCACCCGGGATTCCACGCGCTTCGTGTGTGTGTCCGTTCCGTTTCGATTCATGCGCGCCATCGTCCTCTTCTCGCTCTTCGTGCTCGCCGCCTGCGGCGACGACGCGTTGTTGATCGATGCTCGAAGCGACGCGGGAACGGCGATGCCGAGCGACGGAGGAACGAACGACGCGACCCTGCCCGTGCCCGACGCCGAGGTGTCGCTTCATCCCGCGATCTATTCGAACGATCGCACGCACTCGCCCCTCAGCACGTACGTCGTACAGAACCTGCGAGCGGTGCGTGCACGGGGCGCGGACCTGCGGGACGACGTCTTTTCGAAGGTGGGTGCGTCGGCGACGGCGAGCCTCAGCTTCTTGCATTGTTTCGCGGGCGACCGGGTCGACCTCGACGGTCGGGACCTCGACGCGACGCTCGCGCATTTTCGTGCGGGCGACGCGGACGGCACCACGCCCTTCGACCGAGACAGCGCGTGCGCGACGCCCGGGTGGCACGCGGGGCGCGCGCTCGAAGGCGACCCTTCCGCGCTCGAGACCGAGGTCGAAGCGGCGCGTCCTGGCTTCGCGGTGGTGATGTACGGGACGAACGACATCAACATCGTCAGCCTCGAGACCTACGCGTCGAACCTGCTCGACCTGGCGGACGCGTTGCTCGACCGTGGGGTGGTTCCGATCTTCACGACCGTGATGCCGCGCGACGACGACCCCGAGGCGGATGCGCTCGTCGACGACTTCAACCTCGTGGTGCGGGCGGTGGCGCAAGCGCGGCAGGTGCCGATGATCGATTACCACCGCGAGCTCGCGCCGCTCGCGGATCACGGTCTCGGACCCGACGGCATTCATCCGACGACCTCGCCGAGCGGCGCGTGTGTCCTGACCGACGAGTCGCTCGTGTACGGGTACAACGTTCGGAACCTGCGGACGCTGCAGGCGCTCGACCGTGTGCGTCGGGTGCTCGTGGCGGACGAAGCGGCGCCGGACGCGGCGGGCCCCGCGATCGCAGGCGAAGGGACGACGAGCGATCCCTTCGTGATCGAGGCGCTGCCTTTCGTGCACGTGCAGAGCACGTTGTTCTCGGAGCAACGCGCGCTCGACCGCTACGACGGATGCATGGCGACGCAAGACGAGTCGGGGCCGGAGCGCATGTATCGGCTCGAGCTCGACGCGCCGACGAACGTGGTGATTCGGGTGCACGATCGCGGGTCCGTGGACGTCGACCTGCACCTTCTGGACGCACCGACGGAGGCCGGGTGTGTGGCGCGTGCGCACCAAGAGCTTCGGGCGTCGCTCGGTGCAGGGACGCATTGGTTGGCGATCGACACCTTCGTGTCCGCGGGGACCGAACGAGCGGGGGAGTACCTGCTGACCGTGGCCGTCGAGCCCTGAGCGCTCGATTCGATCGCATCGGAGCAAACCCCACGTGCGCGCCTTCCGTCGGTGGGCCCGAGCCTACCGGTCGGGGCGCGCCGCTCGTCGAGAGGACGGATCAGTCGGGCGGGTCGCAGAAGAGCTCGAGCGCGAGGCCCGATCCCGCGGAGCGGGGGATCTCACCCGAGCGGAGTCGTGCGGCGAGCGCTTCGTCGATCGCGCCGAGGTCGCGGGTCGTGGCGCCGACGACGTGAGCGCCCACCCGCAGGGGGGCGTCGGTGGAGAGTAGGTGCTCGTAGACCGCGTGGCCGAAGATCACGAAGCGCGCGTCGTCCGGCAGGCCGCCGGCTTCGAGGGTCTCGACCGTGGTGTCCAGGCGTCCGGGCTCGACCACGACCAGGCCGCCGCCCTCGTCGAGCAACGTCAACGCGTCTTGTTCGACGGTGCGCGTGGGCGGGAGCCGCTCGAAGACGTCGGGGAGACGTTCGCGCAGCGCGAGGTGCTGGCGGCGTGCGAGCTCGGCTTTGCTTCGTGGGAAGGTGGCCCAGACGAGCGCGTTGAAGGTGTCGTGCCACGAACGCTCTCGGGTCGGGACGGCGCCCTCGCGGTCGATCTTCGCGTCGTAGAGCTCGTCGCGGCAGCGTAGGCCACGGCGTCGGCCGGGCTTCGGGGCTTGGCGTTCGAAGCGCAGCGGCGTGCCGGTCGCGTTGGTGAGGCCGCGCGCGAGCTCGGCGTCGAGCTCGGCGATCGTGGGCCACGTGGGCCACCGCCGGAGGGGCGCGAACGCACGCGCGAGCGGCCAGAAGGGCGGCTCGTCGAGCCGCTCCGGCACCCAACGCGACTCGGGGGACAGCGCCACGATGGGAGCCTAGTCGCGACCCGCTCACTCGGCTGGGAGAATCGCGCGTCCGGGGTAGCAGACCGTCATGCCGGCAGGGTCGAGCGTGCCCGCCGGCGGAACGCGGCACGCGTAGCCGAGTCGGCAATCGGCGCCGACGTCGCATGCATCGAGGCAGTAGCTGTCGAGGAAGCCGTTGCGCCAGCAGACCGTGCCGGCCGGGCAGCCGCTGGCTGCGGTGCAGCGCAGCGAGCAATAGCCGCCCGCGAAGGTCGTGCCGTCGCGCAGTCTTTGGATGCATTGGGGGGTCGTGAGGCCGCGGTAAGCCTGGCAATCGCCGACCGCTTCGCAGGCGGCACCGACCGGGCCGGGGGGAGGGGGGCCGGCGTCGATGCCTGCGTCGGTGCCCGCGTCGGGCTCCCCCGCGTCGGTGCCGGCGTCGAAGGCGATTCCGGCGTCGGGGCGTTCGACGCAGCCGCGCACCACGTCGCACACCCCGAGCGGCGCACATCGCTCGTCGAAGACGACGACCTCGCAGGCTCCGGCGCTGCATCGGCTCTCCGCACAGGGGGCGACGGCCGCGCAGTCGTCGTCCGTGGTGCATTCGCAGTCCGTGCAGCCGCCGGCGTCGCGCTCGGTGATCGGGACGCAGGTCTCGTCGACGCAGCGTTGGCCGCTCGGGCAATCGGCGGTGGTGGTGCAGGCGTCGGTCGACGACCCCCCACCGCACGCGACGAGACAACAAGCCAAGCACATCCAGAACCGCATTCGCAGAGGATGCCATACGTGTTCGGTGCGCCGTGGTTTCCGGCCTGGGACCGGGGCAGCGGCTTTCCGGCGTCGAGGCCCGCACGTGCTCATGGAGCGCGTGACGCCACCTCTCGGTTTGCTTGGGGAAGCAGTGACCGTTTTGCTCGGGCGCGTCGGGCCCGGCCCTAGGCGTCCCTCCACGCGCGCCACTTCCAATAGCGCTCGAACGCTCCGGTTCGCTCGCGTCCGGCCGCCCGCGCTTTCGACGTCCAAACGAGCACCGCCTCGCGGTGCGCGGCCCACGTGGCGTCGTTCGCGTTCGCTTCGAGCGCGCGGGCGAGGGGCTCGACGAGGGGCCGGCGCGCGGCGTCGTTCAGGAGCACGGCGCGGTGCAGCCTCTCGTGGCGCCACCACAAGTCCTCGCCCGCTCGTACGCCGACCGGGGGCTCGTTCGCCCATGCGCCGTCGAAGGTCGCGGGTTTGAACACGCTCAGGCAGGGCGACGAGGTACCCGTGAAGAAGGCGGTCGGTCGCGGGCCGTCGAGGCGCACGATCATCGAGCCCGTCGTCTGTCCGGCGGCGCGGGTCGGCCAGAAGGACGCGTGGGCGCACGGCGCTTCCATGCGCCAGGTCCCGGCTGCGCCGTGGGGACCGTGGTCGCGCAACACCGACGCGAGACCGGCGACGCTCGGCGCGCCGAGCGCGTGCGTCGCGGCGAGCGTGCAGGCGCGGCGCGCGTCGCCGCCGGTGAAAGGACGAAGCCTCCGATCGCCGAAGGCGTGGGCGAAGTCGAGCGCACCCTGGCGAAGACGTCCGAGGCGTCGCGCGGCGTCAGCGGCGCCGGGGCTGACCCGATCGTAGTCGGTCCCGATCGTATGCACGTTCGAGAGCGTCGCGACGCCGCGCACACGCTTGGCGGCCCAATGCGGACCCGCGGTCTCGACGATCCATGCGCGATGCGGGTCGGCGAGCACGAAGCTCGAGAAGTAGCGGAAGGCGCGATCGCGGCGCGCCATCGGGCCACCCTGGGGGAAGCGGGCGAGCAGCTCCACGAGCAGCGCGAGCGCGTCGTCGGCCGTCGTCGCACGCTCGAGCACGAGCCGTTGCAGGTCCATGCCGGTGAAGCCCTCGTCCGGCACCGGCAGGCACGAGAAGGTCGCTTCGTTCGCGACCGCGAGACCGGCTTCGTTCACGCCCATCTCGCAACCGAAGAGCCACGCGGGACGGCTTTGGATCGTCGCGAGCGGCACGTCGTCGAACGGAAGCCGACGTCCCGTGGCGTCGGTGCGCGGTGACGCGCGGCGGACGTCGAATCGATCGACGGCTTGGGCCTCGTCGGGCTCGCGATCGCTGTTCTTCGCGATCCACACCGGCTCGCCGTTGCGGGCGACGACCACGGTGTCACACACGAGCGGTCTCCCGAGAGGCTTCGACAACGCGACCTGCGTCACCGACATGGCTCGCGTCACCGACACGACTCGTATCACCGACACGGCTCGCGTCACCGACACGGCTCGCGTCACCGACACGGCTCGCGTCACCGACACGGTTCGCGTCACCGACACGGCGCGCGTCACCAACCGGGAGGTCAGCCACCGAGCACCTCCGCCGCGGCTCGCTCCCCCGCTTCGATCGCGCCGTCGAAGTACCCCGTCCAGCGCGTCGCCGTCTCGGTGCCCGCGAAGTGCACCCGTCCCGCCGGCGCACGCAACGCCGCGCCGACCTCCGTGAGCAAGCCGGGCGGCGCGACCCCCACGTAGCAGCCGGCGCTCCACGGCTCCGAGGTCCAATCGCGATCCACGTAGCCGATCGCGTCGCGCGCTTCGGGTCCGAAGAACGAGACGAGGTCCTCGACGATCGCGTCTCTGCGGCCGGTCTCGTCGCGTTCTTTCAGATCCGCGAGATCGTCGCCGAAGACGAAACCGACGAGCGCGTGAAACGATCCGTCGGGCGCACACGCGTCGAAGGCCGCGCGCACGAATCGCCCGTCGCCGACGGCTTCGCCGCTCAGCCCCCGCTCACGCCAGAAGGGCGTTCGGTACGCGACGATCCACTTGAGCGCCGAGCCCATCGGCATCTTCGCGTGCATCGCGGCGCGACCTGCGGGCAAGGGCACGGCGAAGTCGATCGCGTGCGCGAGCGGCGGAGGCACCGCGAGGATCACGCGTCCCGCACGAAGCTCGCCGCGCTCGCCGCGAACCGTCACGCCCCGCTCGTCCTGCACGATCGCGCGCACCGGCCACTCGAGCCGCACGTCGAGTCCTTCGCCGAGGCGCTTCGCGTATTGCTGCGTGCCGCCATGCAGCTTCGTCTGTTGGGCTCCACCTCGAATCTCGAGCAGCGGCTGAAACCCTCCCGCCGAGCGCGCGTAGTGCAGCAGGTAGAGCACCGAGAGGTCGCGCGGCTCACACGCGAAGACCGCGTTCACGCCCCACGAGAGCACGCGGCGTGCGACGGGATCGCCGACGTTTCGAACGAGCCACTCCTCGACGGAGAGCGCGTCGTGCTTCGCCGCGTTTCGCGCGTCCCACGGATCGCCGACCGGCAGCCGCAGCGCCGCGAGCTCGATGTGGGCGAGCGCGCGACCGAGCGAGAGCAATTGCCGCGGGCCGATTCGCGGGTCGTCGGCCGTGCCTCCGTTCCACGCGGTGCGCGGCAAGAGCCCACGGTACGTCGCCGTGTGCGCGCCGAGTCGCACCACCTTCGCGCCACGGTGGTGTTGCTCGTAGGTCGCGATGCCGAGCCGTCGTGCGAGCGCGTGCGCGCGTTTCTGCGTCGGACCGATCCACTGCCCACCGACGTCGACCGCGTGGCCGAGCAGGTCGACGGTGCAGGTGCGCCCACCGAGTCGATCTCGCGCTTCGAGCAGCACGACCGAACGACCTGCGGCCCGAAGCCGATCGGCGGCGACCGTGCCCGAGATCCCGCCGCCCACCACGATCGCGTCGAGCATGCGGCGATCGGAGCGCGTCGCAGGGGCGAGTGTCAACGCTCGTTCGCCGCACGGGAACGAAGCCACGAGTGATGGCCGCACGACGACGAAGCCACCCCGAGAGGTGGCTTCCCGTCGGCACGGAGGGCGCGCGCCCGAGGTCGCGTCAGCTCGGGTAGCCGACCATCTGGTTCCGTTCCGGATCCCAGAGCTTGAGCGAGAAGCAGCGCGCGATCTCCGAGGGCGCGAGCGAGGTCTTGCCGGGGTTCTGCAGCGCGGGGATCGCGGCCATGGTCTTGGGCAAGTTGTAGAAGGGGATGCGCGGGTTGAGGTGGTGCACGTGGTGGTACCCGATGTTGCCCGTGAACCACTCGAGCACCGGGTTGAGCTCCATGTAGCTGGAGCTCTCGAGCGCGGCGCGGCCGTAGCTCCACTCGTGGCGCGGCTGCACGATCATGCCCTCGAAGTTGTGCTGGGCGTAAAAGAGGTAACCGCCGAGCGCGCAGGCCACGAAGAGCGGGAGCACCACCGCGAAGAAGGCGACGTCCCAGCCCGCGAGCAGGCCCGTGGTGACCACGATCGCGACGTGGAGCAGCAACGACGCGAGGCTGTCCCAGTTCCCCTTCGGACGGCGCAAGAAGGGCGAGACGCACATGCCGAAGCCGAAGACCGTGAAGTAGCCGAAGAGCACGTTCAGCGGGTGACGCGTGATCTTGTACATGAGCTGCTGGCGGGGCGTGGCCTTCTCCCAGAGCTCGAGGGTGAGGATCGGGTACGAGCCGACGTGCGACCCGACGATCTTCGAGTTGTGCGCGTGGTGGTAGTTGTGCGTCTGACGCCAGACCGTGGGCGGCGTCAGCACCAACATGCCGTAGACCCAGAAGAGCGCGCGACCGAGCGGCGAGAAGCGCAGCAACGCGTTGTGCTGGTGGTCGTGGTAGAGGATGAAGCCACGCACGATCACGAGGCCCGCGACGATCGACGCCGGGATGCGAATCCAGAGCTGCGGCGCGACCGCGGCCACCGCGATCAAGAGGATGAGCACCCAGAGGGTGATCAGCGTCTCGCGCCAGCTGCGGCCGACGTCCTCGACGCAGAAGGGCCGCGTGGCGTCCACGAGGGCCTTGTCGCGGCGCTCGATCTCGGCTCGGGTCGGCTTCTTGGGGTTGGGGCTCATGGCGTCACCACTCGATGGCGGGTGCGGAGTCGGGGAGGGCGGGTCGGCGTTGCGTCGTCGGCGCGATTCGCCTCACACCGCGACCTCGCGAAGGCGGCCGGAGATTGGGCGCGTCCGGGGCCTCCGTCAAAAGGTCGGCGAGAGAAAGTGCATGGGTTTCGAACACTTGGACCGGCCGACCGGCCGAGATTCGTGATCGGAGCGCCGCAAATCCGAGGATTCTGGGGCATTTGGCCAGGAGTCGCCGGGGGCTGCGGCCAATCGTCGCGCTGCGTCCCGCGCCTCCGAGGCCCGTCGCCCACAGCGGCTTCGTGAACGACGCCGACGTGCTCACGATCGGCCCCGCCTGGCCCCGTGGCGCGGCCTGGCTCCTCGCGCGGCTCCCATGCCCGAAGCCGCCTCGACGAGAACCGCCGAACCCCGAACGAGAAAACGGGACCGACGCGCACGTCGATCCCGTCTTCCGATCCTCCGGGTGCGTCAGCGTCGCGGTGGCACGAAGGGCACGGCTTCACCGACCGGCGGCGCGTGCTCCTCGGGCAGCATCCCGCCCACCCCGGTCACGCGAACCAAGCCTTCGTCGCTGCCCAGGTAGACGACGTCGGCCTCGCGCGACATCGCGCCCCACACGTGGCCGTACGCGGTGAGCACGGCCGTCGCGTCGTCGACGCGAACCACGGCGCCCTCGGCGCCACCCGCGACGAACGTGCGCGCGCTCTCCATCACCACGTGCGGGAAGCTCGGCTCCATCGGGAGCGCCTCTTCGTGCAGCACGAGCTCTTCGTCGATGCGCACGAGGCCTCGGCTCGCGTCGAGCACGAGCAGCGACACGCCGTCGGGCGCGAGCGTCGCGGCGCGCGGGTCCGGAAGCTCCGGCGTGCCCGCGACCCGCACGATCGTGTGGTCGTCGTCGGTGCCGACCACGTCGTCGGCGCCGTCGAAGTCGACGATCGCGACGCCGCCGAGACGCGGCGCACCGCCGATCGTGAACACCGGGTAGTCGTCGTCGCGGTCGTTGCCGCCGTCGCGCACGCGCTCCGCGCCACAGACCACGAACGCGCGTCCGTTCGAGAGGGGCACGACCTCGACGATCTCGCTCGAGGGCAGACCGGGGACGACGCCCGGGCTCGGGTCGCGCACGCCGCGCACGTAGTGCACGTGCCCGTCGACGGATCCGGACGCGCCGAGTTGCACGCGCGCGAGCCCGCGCGGTCCGACGTCGGCGAGGAACTCGGTGTCGCTCGACGAATGCGTCGCCGTGCCGCCCACCCAGAAGACCGAGTCGCTCTCCCACGCCACCGCGTGAGGGAAGAGCGAGATGCCGAGCTCGAGCGGCCCTTGAATCCAGCGGCCGTCGTCGATCGGACCTGCCCACGTGTCTTCGCGGAAGCCGGCGACCACGAGGCGCGTGCCGCGGCTCGCGAGCTCGGTCATGCCGCGACGCGTGGTCGGCAACTCTTCGCCTCGCCCGCCTTCGCGCAGCGGCACCACCGCGCCGGTGCCGTCGGCCTGCACGCGCACGAGACCGACCTGGACGTTCACGCCTTCGCAGCGTTGGCCCGGTACGTCGTCGCGAATCGCGGCGAGCAGCAGACCGCCGTGCGTCTCGAGATCGCGCACGCCGCTCAGCCACGGCAGCTCGAAGACCGGCTGCTCACGCTCGAAGCGAATCGCCCACACGCCGGCGTTGCCGAGGCGCACCTCGCTGCAGGGTTGCTGCAGCGCGACGTAGAAGCGCTTGGCGATCGTGTCGTAGGCGATGTCGGTGACGTGGTCGCCGGGGATCGTCGAGAGGCCCGTCGAGAGGCCGTAGAGCTCGGGTGCTTCGGTGCCGAGCGTCGAGCGCTTGGCGAACACGAGACCACCGCCGACGGGGCTCGAGGCGGGCCCGGCCGGCCGGAGCTGGCCGCCGATCACGAGCACGTCGTCCTCGGCCGCGAGGTGAAGGCGCGCGGTGCCGAACGGCCCACTCTCGCCGCGCGCGGCGAGCGCGAGCTCTCCTTCGGTGAGCAACACGTCGACGACCGGAGCGGCGCCGTTCGGACGCCAGGACAAGAGGGCGCCTCGCGTCGCGTTCCAGCTCGCGAGCGCGACGTAGACGCCGTTCAGGTCGGGATCGAACGCGAGGTCGCCGACGAAACCCGCGGGCACACCGTCCATGCCCGGCTCGAAGCTGTTCGTGACGGCGCCTTCGAGCACGCGCACGACGCGGGTGGAGAAGTCTTCGCGAACGACGACGGCGAAGACCGCGCCATGCACGGTGTCGACCGCCACCGGGCCGATCTGCGGCGCGCCGAGCACGTCGCTGCCGAGGCGCGTGACGACGGTCTCGTCCGAGCTCATCGCGACCAGGCCGCCGTCGGTGCCGATCCAGATGCGGTCGCGCGCGGCGTCGTACGCGAGCTGGTACGCGACGAGCGCGCCGCCGGCGGCGTCGGTGAGCGGAACCTCGCGCACGCTCTCGCCTTCGATCGCGAGCAAACTGGTCTGACCCGCCACGTAGGTGACGTCGCCGACCGTGATCGCCCCCGCCGTGCTCGCGGGGCCTTCGTCGATGCCGTCGCTCACGCGGGGGAGGGCGTCCTCGATCACGTCGAGCACGCCCGAGGTGGTGTCGAGGCGGCCGAGGCCGCCGCGAAGCGCGGACGACGCGGGATCGGCGACGGTGGAGGTGCCGACCCAGAGCGTGCGCTGATGCATCGAGAGCGCGAGCGGCCGACCGCGAAGGCGGCCGCCGATTCGTTCGACGAGGAGCTCGTCGTTCGGGAGGCCGCCGTCGGGATCGACGGAGGCGTCTTCGTCCGGGCCGGCGTCGCCTTCGGGGGGAACGTGCGCGTCGAAGCCCGCGTCGGACTCGGGGGTCCCGCCGTCTGCGGGAGGCGCGTCGTCGTCGCTCCCGCCGCAGCCGACGACGTGGGGGCTCGCCAGCGCGAGCAACAAGAGAAGTCGAGTGTGGATGCGCAT
This sequence comes from Sandaracinus sp., assembly GCA_020633125.1. Classification (GTDB taxonomy): domain Bacteria; phylum Myxococcota_A; class Polyangia; order Polyangiales; family Houyiibacteriaceae; genus JACKEH01. The sequence goes on from JACKEH010000010.1 coordinate 86,599, forward strand.
CTGCTCTCCGGAGCGTCGCGACGAGTGCGACGTGCTCTACGGGATGTCGCGCGTGAGGGGGGTGGGACAACGCGTGGAGGGCGCAAAGCGTTCTCTCGTGTGTACGTCGGTGACGACAGAGACGGTGACGGTGACGGTGACGGTGACGGAGACGGAGACGGAGACGGTGACGGTGACGGTGACGGTGACGGTGACGGTGACGGTGACGGTGACGGTGACGGTGACGGTGACGGTGACGGTGACGGAGACGGAGACGGAGACGGAGACGGAGACGTCGCTTTGCGACTCCGTCGCTTCGCGACCTCGGAGTCACAGACGTCGCTTCGCGACACCGTCGCTTCGCGACCTCGGAGCCAGAGACGGAGACGTCGCTTCGCGACGCGGACACCGACACGGTCGCGGTCGCGGTCGCCGACACGGCCACCGACACGGACACGGACACGGACACCGACACGGCCACCGACACGGACACCGACACGGACACCGACACGGACACGGACACGGACACCGACACGGACACCGACACGGACACGGACACGGACACCGACACGGCCACCGATACGGACACGGACACGGACACCGACACGGCCACCGATACGGACACCGACACGGCCACGGGCACGGCCACCGACACTCAGCTCCGCTCCCCCAGAAGCGGCCCCGCGCGCTCCGAATCCTCCGCTCATTGAACGTTCGCCCCGCCCCGAGCGTCTGCTTCCTTGCCGCGCCCCTTCGGCCCGGCGAGGATGGTCCCGTGTCCAAGCCCGTCATCGTCGTGGTCCTGCTGCTCGCCGCCGGCGCGAGCGCTGCGCTCGTGTTCTTCGCGATGAGCGCCCTGTCGACCGAGGAAGAAGCGGCGCCTCCGACCGTGGCGAGCGAGCCGCAGGTCTCGGCGCCCGCGGAACCGGAGGCGACCGACGCCGAGCTCTTGCTGCGCACCGACATCACGGACGCGAACCTCTTCGTCGACGCGTTCGACCGCGGTCCGATCGAAGCCGAGAGCCGTCGCACGTTGCCGCTCGGGCCGCACCGCGTGGAGGCGCGTCGTGGCGCGACGGTCATCGCGGCGCTCACGGTCGAGCTCGGCGCGAACGGCGCCGAGGTCGTGCTCCACGCCGACGGCACCACCACGCAGACCGAAGGCCCGCAGCGCGAGGTTCGGGTCGCGGCGCGTACGACGGTGCGCGCGAACACTGGCACGGCGGCCGAGCCGGAGCCGAGCGAAGCCCCGGCGGCCGAGCTTCCGCCGCCCAGCGTCGAGGTGGCCGCGGCGACGCGAGAGCCCGAGCCCGAGCCCGCTCGCGAAGCGCCCGCGGGGGTCGAGCCCGCACCCACCGCGCCGATCGTCGTCGCCCCGCGGGTCGCGACCGCGAACATCGAGGTGGTTGATCAGAGCGCGGCCACCAACGTGATGCCCGCGCCCGCCGCGCCGGCGCCGACTGCGCCCGCCCCGACCACGGTCGCCGCGCCCGTGGTGCGTCCGCAGGGCCCTCCCGGTCCGCCGCCCAACGAAGGGCAGATGCGCGCCGCGCTTCAGTCGGTGCTGCCCGCGGTGCGCACGTGCGCGGGGGATTTCCACGGCGAGCTCGAGGTCACCGCGTCGTTCATGCCCGACGGAAGCGTGCGCGCCCGCATCGGGCGCTTGCCCACCCGCGAAGCGCGCTACTGCGTGCAAGCGCGCATCCAGGAGACCGTGCGTTTGCGTGCCTTCGAAGGCCGCGCCGCGAGCTTCCGGCACACCTACCGACTCTGAGAGCGGCCGCGACTTGCACGGATCGCAAACCGTGCGAGTGGCCGGGCGCTCGGGTGGTGGGAGGGGGCGCCGATCCCCGGTCGAGGGAGGGGGCGCGCGGCCCCCTCGAAGAGAAGGAAGAGCATGAATCCGTGCAACGGATTCGTGCTCTGAGCGACGAGAGCGGCGAGCCGACTCGGGCGGTCGAGGAGCGCCGCTCCCTCGGGAGATCCGCGCGAATCCCGTGGCGCGCGCTCCCGTCCGGCGCCGCCCGGGAAACCGCGCACGAAGCGTAGACTCGAGTGCCGAGCGATCCCGGGTCCCGCAGGAATCCGTGGTGCTCCGAGCGATCCCAGACCCCGTGGGGACTTCGACCGGTCAGCGTGCGCGCCAGGCGTCGAACACGCCGGCCTTGGCGAGCAGGTATCCGGCCGCGCCCAATCCGAGCGCGAGCGCGAGCCACAGCAGCGCGCGTGCCCACGACGTCTGCGGTGACCGCTTCGTGCCTGCCTTCGCGATCACCGGACTCGTGATCGGCGTCGCCCGCCGGGGCATCGAGGTCGGCGCATCGGAGGTGCGCGGTCTCGGACGCGGCGGGGCCGGCTCGACACGCGTCGGCTCGTCTTCGTCGGAGCCGAGCAGATCGCCCAAGTAGATCTCGATCGACTTCGGATCCAACGTGCCGCCCGCGTGCTCGCGCAGTCGCGCGCGAAGCTCGCGCATCGAATCGGGCAGGTTCGCGCGCACGAAGCTTCGAAGCTCCGCGTCGCGAGGGCGCGGCACGTCGACGGCGTCGAGCGCCCGCGAGAAATCCGCCGCGCGCTGCCAGCGTTCTTCGCGGTCGCGCGCCAACGCCTTGGCCACCGCCTCCGCGAGCCGGGCCGGAATCGACGGGACGTACTCGCGCACGTCGGGGATCGGCTGGTTCATCACCTGCCGGTACACCTCCAACATGCCGTGGCCGTCGAAGAGGTGCGTGCCGGTCAGCATCTCGAACGCGACGATGCCCATCGCGAAGACGTCCGAGCGCTGATCGACGGGCTGCAAGTCCGCTTGTTCGGGCGAGAGGTAACGAACCGTGCCCTTCACCTGCCCGGTCGAGGTACGCGTGAGTCGCTCGACCGCGTGCGCGACGCCGAAGTCCATGATGCGGGTCCGCCCGTCGAGACCGACCAGGATGTTCTTCGGGGCGAGGTCGCGGTGCACGAGCTCGAGCGGGTCGCCCCGCGGTGAGAGCGCCGAGTGCGCGTCCTCGAGGCCCTGCAGCGCCTGCCGGAGGATCTCCACCGCATAGGGCAGGGGCAGCGGGCTCGGATGACACGCGCGCAGCAGCTGGCTCACCGTCGCGCCGAGCACGAGCTCCATGACCATGAAGGGCACGCCGGCGTCGGTGCGTCCGAGGTCGAAGGTGTGCACGACGTGCGGGCTCTGAACGTTCGCCGCCAGCCGCGCTTCGTCCAAGAACATCGTGACGAACTGCGGGTCTTCGACGAGCTCCGGCCGAATCGACTTGATCGCGACCGGCCGACTGAATCCCGCTTCACCGACCAGCTCTCCCGCGAAGACCTCCGCCATTCCACCTTTGGCGACGGGAGCGATCACGCGGTAGCGGCCGAAGGAAGGCGCGGACATGACGTCGAGCGGGGCCCAAGGTACACTTGGCGGTCTTCGGGATCCAATGGCCGTCGTCGACCGCATCGACGCGATGGAGGGCTCGGAACCGCATCTCGCGGGGGAGCTCTTCGGTCGCTACGAGATCCTCTTCCCCATCGCTTCGGGAGGCATGGCCACGGTCTACGCGGCACGTTTGGTGGGCGACGCGGGCTTTCAGAAGCCGATCGCCATCAAGCTGATGCTCCCGCATCTGACGCAAGACGAGCGCTTCGTCGCGATGTTCCTCGACGAAGCGACGCTGGCCGCGAACGTCGAGAGCTCGAACGTCGTCGGGGTCCGCGACCTCGGCCGCGAGGGCGACACGCTCTACATGGCGATGGACCTGGTGATCGGCGCGAACCTGCAGGAGCTGCTTCGTGCCGGTGCGCTGCCGCCCGCGATGGCGGCGTCGGTGATCGTGCAGACCGCGCGCGGACTGCACGACGCGCACCAGGCGACGAGCCCTACCGGGGAGCCGCTCGAGCTCGTGCATCGCGACGTCTCGCCGCACAACGTGTTGATCGGTGTCGACGGCCGCGTGCGTTTGAGCGACTTCGGCGTCGCGCGCGCGATGCATCGCCGCACGCACACCCAGACCGGCGAGCTGAAGGGCAAGCTCGCGTACTTCTCGCCCGAGCAGCTCGAAGCGCGTGACCAGCTCGATCGGCGGAGCGACGTCTTCGCGTTGGGCGTCGTCGCGTGGGAAGCGTTCCGAGGCCAGCGGCTCTTCGCGGCCCCGAACCCGCTCGCGCTCGCGAAGTTGATCGCCAGCCATCCGATCCCGCGCCTCGACGAGGAGATGGGTCTTCCGACGGCGATCGCCGACGTCGTCGCGCGTGCTCTCGAGCGGGACGTCGCGCGGCGTTTTCGGACCGCGGAAGACATGGCGAACGCGCTCGAGCGCGCGGCGCGGGCGTCGGTCGGTTGGGCTACACCGGCGGGCCTGGGTGAGCTCGTCCGCGTGCGAGGCGGCGCGCGGGTGCAGGAGCTCGAGTCGCGCATTCGACGGCTGATGAGCGGTGTCTCCGGGCCGCAGCCGACGGCCACGCCTTACGAGCCGGTCGAGGTGACCGAGGCGCCGGCCAAGACGCGCCGTGTCTCGCGTTGGCTGGCGACGGGGGGCTTCGTGGTGGTGGCCGTGGGGGTCGGGGTCGGGCTCGGCCTTCGCTCGTCCGAGTCGGAGTCGCTCGAGGTCGACCCGGTGACGATGGGTGTTGCGCCCTCGGCTGCGGGACAATCGCCGATCACGACGACCGAGGTGGACTCGGTCGTGGCGGAGCCGGTCGTCGTCGAGCCCGTCGTGGTGGAGCCGGCAGTGCCGGTGGCGGAGCCGGTCGCGGAGGCGACGCCAGAAGCGTCCGACGTCGCGATCGCCAACGAAGCCGAGGATGGCGCGCGGGCAACGCCACGCCGGTCGCGTCGTTTGCGACGTCCGCGCGCGACGCCGTCCGACGTGGCGACGTCTCGGGAGCCCACGCCGGCCCCGCGAGCTCCCGAGGCCACCACACCGACGGACCGATCCTCGCGCGCGATCCTCCGCGTCGACCTCGAGCGTTTCGAGAGGTCTCTGCAGAATGGGGAGTGAGGCCACCCGCGCGCTCCGCCCGAGCCTCGTGTGTGTGAGCCTCGCGTGTGTGGGGCTCGCGTGTTCGAGCGAGCCCACGGTGCGCTTGGACGTCCTGCTGCAGACCGACTACCGACCGGGCGTCGACTTCACCGAGGTGCGCACCGAGCTGCTCGACGAACCGGGCACCGTCGAGACCTTGCGGGTGACGAGCCCGGAAGAGGCCTTGCTCGCGGCGGCCGACGTCGCGCGCTTCCCGGCGCTTCGGCGATCCGAACGACGCGGGGTGTCGATTCGCCTGCTCGACGCGAGCGGTTTCGTCGTGGGCTCGCGCGTCGCGCGATTCGCGCACGAGCGCGACCGCCAACAACGCGTGACCATCTGCGCCGCGTGCGCCGACTTCGCGTGCCCGCTCGGGCAGACCTGCGATTGCGGCGTCACGCCCGTCTGCGTCTCCGAGGATTGCGAAGGAGGCGCCTGCGTCGACGAATGCCGCACCGACGGCGACTGCCCGAGCGACGTCGCGTGCGCACGTGGGGTGTGCCGGGGTGGCACCTGCTTGCGTGCGTCCGACGACACGCTCTGCGAAGCCTTCGAGACGTGCGACGTTCGCGCGGGATGTGTGCCCACGACGCCGACCGACGACGGTGGCGTGGACGCCGGCCCGATGCCCGACGGGGGCCTTCCGGAGATTCTTCCTCCGCGTCTGGTCGCGCCCCTGACCTCGAGCGAGGTGACGAGCCAACGGCCGACCCTGCGTTGGGCGCTCGCGGAGGGAAGCGACGGCGCCTCGGTGGAGCTCTGCCGGAACCGCGCGATGACCGAGGGTTGCTTGGCGCCGATCGCGGCGGACGGGGATCGCGTTCGACCCGCGGCGCTGGCTTCGGGCGCTTGGTTCTGGCGGGCGCGAGGCCGGTCCGAAGGACGCGACGGTGAGGTGGCGAGCTCCGTCTGGCAACTCTTCGTCGGCGCACGCAGCGCGGACGGCGACGTGGACACCGTCTCCCGCACGATCGCGGATTTCGACGGCGACGGTTTCGCCGACCTCGCGATCGGCGCGCCCACGACGCAGGCCTCGGGGCTCGTCGACGCCGGCACGGTGAGCGTGCACCTCGGCTCGGCGACCGGGCTTTCGACCACGCCCGCCGTCGTGCTCGAAGGCGCCGAGATGGGGGTCTACTTCGGGTGGTCGATCGTGAACGCCGGGGACGTCGACGGTGACGGCTTCGTCGACCTCTTGGTCGGCGTCGTGCGCGCGCGACCCGGCGGCATCACGCAAGCGGGCGCGGCCCAGCTTTTCCTCGGCGGCCCCGGCGGCGTGTCCACGACGCCCGCTTGGACCGTCGAAGGCGCGGCGAACCTCGGCGAGGTCGGCCACGCGGTCGCGGGTGGCGGCGACCTGAACGGCGACGGCTACGCCGACGTCTTGATCGGCGCCGCGGGGGAACGTGTCGTGCGTGTCTACTACGGCGCGGCGACCGGCCTCGGCACCACGCCGCTCGTGCTTCGAGAGCGGGCCGCCGGCGATCGTCTGGGCGCCGCGGTGGCGGTCGCGGGCGACGTGAACGGCGACGGATTCGCAGACGTGTTGCTCGGCTCGAACCGGGCGTCACCGGCGGGGCGCACCCGCGCGGGCGAGGTCGGAGTCTACCTCGGCTCGGCCGCCGGCTTGGTCGCCACGCCGGCCACGATTCTCGAAGGCGTCGATCCGTCGGAGGGGTTGGGTGAGGTCGTCGCCGGACTCGGCGACCTGAACGGCGACGGCTACGCCGACGTGCTCGCGAGCGCGTACCTCGGCTCGCCGGGGGGCCGCACGGAAGCGGGTCTGGTGCGGGTGCATCTGGGCTCGGCCACCGGCGTGTCGACCACGGCGTCGCTCGTCCTCGAAGGCGCGGCGGCGGGCGACAACCTCGGGCGTTCTGCGGCCGGCGGCGACCTGAACGGGGACGGTTACGGCGACCTCGCGTTGGGTGTCGTCCTCGCGAGCCCCGGAGGGGCCGTCACCGTGCACCTCGGCGGGGCTGCGGGTCCTTCGGCGACCCCGGACACGCGGTTCGCCACGGCGGAAGCCGATGCGCGGTTCGGACGAAGCGTCGTCTGCGGCGACTTCGATCGCGACGGGTTCGCGGACTTGGCGGTGGGCAGCTATTTCGCGGCTCCGGGAGGCGCGACCCACGTCTACGCCGGCTCGGCCGCCGGACCGAGCACGCCCGAGGCGCAGATTCTCGTCGGGCCCGTGGTTGGTGGGAACTTCGGTCGCGCGCTCGCGCTTCGCCCCGTCCCGCGGGTCGTGCTTCCGGGCTTCGTCGCGCCGTTTCTCTGAGCCCGAGTTGCTCGCACGAGCCGACTCGGCTCGAATCTCATCCGCGGCTCACAGAGCGGGGATCGCGGATTTTCGCTTCTCGTTTTCGAGGGGCCGGCGCGCTCCTCAACCGGCCAAGCCGGATAGGCCCCCACACCGAGCATCCCCTTGAATCCGTGCAAGTGGGGGCTGCTCTCAGTCGCAGGGGTGCTGCGTGCGATCGGCTTCGAGGCAGAAGTCCCGCCCGGCGGCCGCATCCCCGTCGACGCACCCGCGAATCTGGCAGCGGTCGACTTCGAGCAAGTACGCGGGATCGACCGTCTCCGGGAGCCGAGAGCCCTCCGTCAGCGGTGCACACGCTTCGTCGCCCAGCACCCACTCGGTGCGCTCCCCGGGGTAGAGCGGCCGCTCGAGCCGGATCCGCCAGATCGGGGCGCCCGAGTCCTCGCTGCAGGTCGGCGCGTCGGCGGAGCAGAACCAGATCTTCAGGCGCAGCTCGCCGAGGGCCGCGCGATCGCTTCGCGCCGTCGGCGCCTCGACGCTGAACGAGACGTTGCACGTGTCCGACTCGGTCACGTCGAGATCGAAGACGATCGGGTCGGTGCCCCAGAGGTCGTCGAAACTGTCCGCCCCGGTACCCACCTGCACGTGCGCGACGGTGCGACCCTCCACCGCGGGAAGGCGCATGCGCACGTCGAGCACCGCGTTCGGCTCGGCGCAGGACACGAGCAGGGCGAAGGCCGCGACGCTCGTCGCTCTCACGGCACCTCGAAGACACGTTCGGGGTATTGCGGTGTGACGCGTTCGGGCGAGCGGGACAGGCGCCATCCGAGCGGCACCGCGGCGCCGACCAGCACGACCGTGATCAGCGTGCCGAGGAGCGCGCGACGTCGCCGCCGCGAGGGCGCTTCGACGACGATCGCCTCTTGCACCACCTCGACCGAGGTTCGTGTCCCCGGCGTCGTCTCCCCCGACCAGACGAAGGTCTCGTAGCCTTCGCGTTCGACGACGACCGAACGTGCGCCGGGATCGACCTCGATCTCCACGTGCCCGCTCGTGCTCGGGCGCACCCGGCCGTCGACACGGAGGGTGGCGTCGGGCGCCAAGGGGCCGATCTCGAGTCGAGCGATGCGCGCTTCCGACTCGTCGGCGAGCGCTCGTGCCTCCGCGAGGATGTCGGAGTTCTCCGCCCAAGCGCCCACGTCCCGTTCGATCAGAGCCACCACCCGCCGCAGCGTGTCCCGCGCCTCCACCGGACGGTCGAGCGCGCGCAAGGCAACGCCTTGCATGTAGAGCGCTTGCGGGAGACCCGAGAGCTCGAAGGCACGCGCGAACGCCCGTTCGGCGTCTCGCCAACGGAGATCGTCCGCAGCCAGGGAGCCTTCGCGAAACGCTTCCGCTGCGGCACGCCCAGGGTCGACGTCCTGCGCCGAGCTTCCGCCGGCGACCACCCCGAAGAGGAGGCCGACGAGCCACGGGAGCGTCCGCCTTCGCATGCCGCGATCCTACACGCGCGGGCCCGGGCTCGCCTCCAAATCGCGGACGTGGCTCGGGCGCCGCTCGCGTTCGGGGACGCGGCCGAAGAGCGCGAATCCGTTGCACGGATTCATGCTTTTCTCGTTTCTCGAGGAGCGGCCCCCAACCGACAAAGCCGGATGGGGCCCCCTCCCACCCCCGAGCATCTCCTCCGCTCGCACGGATGGAATCCGCGCACGTGGGGGACGCTCTCGCATCGCGTGAGCGTTCCTCGCGCGAACGATGCGCGCGAACGATGCGCGCGAACGATGCGCGCGAACGCGGTGACGCTCGACGCTCGGCGCGGGATGGAGGACCGACGCGCGCGTGGTAGAATGCCGGCCCGCGCAGTCACGCGCCCTGCTCATCTCGGCGGCGTGGTGCCGAACGGAAGCGGAATGGTGAGAAGCGAAGCGGCGAGCCCGAGCCGCGGTCTCCGACGACACGGTCTCCGACGACACCGTCGCCTCACGACGGGGAGCACCCCGGCGGAGGTGCGTTGGTGACGATCCCGAGCCACGAATCGGAGGCACCGACCGCGATCGAAGACGGCGCGGACGCCCGCGAGCGTGCATGCCTGCTCGTGGTCGGCGACGAAGGGGTGTCCACGATTCCGCTTCCCGCGAAGGGCGCGTTGGTGATCGGCCGCTCCGCGGACGCCGACCTCACCGTCGATCGGCAGAGCATCTCGCGTCGTCACGCGCGCCTTCACGTCGACACGGAGATTCGGGTCGAGGATCTGGGCAGCACCAACGGCACGTTCGTGCACGGCGAGCGCCTCGCGCCGGGCGCCATCGCCTACCTCGCGCCGGGCGGCATGTTCGAGCTCGGCTCGACGATGTTCTTGGTGCAAGGGCGGCGTGCCCAGGCGCCTCGTCGCGTGCTTCGTGGCGAGGCGCTCGCGGCGCGCGTCGACGAAGCGTGGGAGCGTGGCGAAGCCTTCTTCGCCGTGCGCATGCGGGTGTTGGAGAAGAAGGATCCGAAGGCGCCGCTGCACGACGTGATGCTCGGTTGTTTGCGCGGCGGCGACGTCTTGGGCGCGCTCGATCCTCGACAGCTCGTGGCGTTGGTCTTCGGTCCTTCGCGCGACGAAGCCGAGGCGCTCGCGGAGCGTCTGACGTCGCGCGCGAAGACCCTCGGCGTGACGCTGCAGGCGACGGTCGACGTGTCGCTCGAAAGCGCCGTCGACGCCGACACGTGGTTGCGTGGCGAGGCGACCTCGCCCGCCGAAGAGCCCACGCCGATCGTGTTGGCCTCGGAGGTGATGCGACGGCTTCACACGCTCGTCGAGCGCGTCGCGGCCAGCGAGGTCAACGTCTTGCTCCTCGGGGAGACGGGCGTCGGCAAGGAGATCTTCGCCGAGCGTGTGCACGCGGGTTCGGCGCGCGCGAGCGGGCCTCTGGTCCGTCTGAACTGCGCGGCGCTGCCGGGGACGCTGCTCGAGAGCGAGCTCTTCGGGCACGAGCGTGGCGCCTTCACCGGAGCGACCGCGACCAAGCCGGGGTTGCTCGAGATTGCTCGCGGCGGGACGGTCTTTCTCGACGAAGTCGGCGACATGGCGCCGCCGCTCCAGGCGAAGCTGCTGCGGGTGCTCGAGGAGCGTGTGGTGCGGCGGGTGGGCGCGCTCGAGAGCCGGCCGATCGACGTTCGTGTGGTGTCGGCCACCTGCAAGGACCTCGAAGCCGAGGTGAAGCAGGGCCGCTTCCGCCAGGACCTCTTCTTCCGCTTGCAGGGCGTCGCGATCGTGGTGCCGCCTCTGCGTGAGCGTCGCGAGGAGATCGAGCCGCTGACCCGCGCGTTCGTTCGGGCCGCGTGTCGCCAACAAGATCGCGCGCCGCTCGCCATCGCACCGGAGGTCTTTCGCGCGCTCCTTCAACACGAGTGGCCGGGGAACCTGCGTGAGCTGCGCAACGTGGCCGAACGTGCGGTGGCGCTCTGTGGCGAGGGAACGATCGAGCTGTCGCATCTGCCGGCCGAGCTCTCGAGCGTCGGGGACGAAGGAGCGTCGGCGCTCAAGGCGAACATCAAGGGGCACGAGCGACAGCTGATCCTCGACGCGCTCTTGCAGGCGGATGGCAACCAGACACGGGCGGCGAAGCTGCTGGGGATCTCGCGGCGGACGTTGATCTCGCGCATCGAGGAGCACGGGTTGCCGCGGCCGCGGAAGAAGAGCTGAGGCGTCGTCGGCGACGGTGACGGAGACGGGGACGGCGCTTTGCGCCACCGTCGCTTCGCGACGACAGAGGCGGAGACGGAGACGGCGCTTCGCGCCACGGCGCCACGGGCACTGGCACAGACACCGAACGGACACCGACACCGTCACGGACACCGCCACGGTCACCGACACCGTCACGGTCACCGACACGGTCACCGTCACGGTCACCGACGCCGTCACGGTCACCGACGCCGTCACGGTCACGGTCACCGACGCCGTCACGGACACGGACACGGCCACCGACACCGTCACCGACCCGACCCGACGCCGACCCGCAGGGTCCACAGTCCCCGCTAGGACAGCCGTGCGCGCCGCGAGGTGCAGCACCTTGCACAACCGGTCTCGCGCCTCCCGCGAAACGCCGCGGCACGCGCGCTGCACTGTCCCTCGGTCGAGACCGTGGATCGGTGGTTGGGATGACGGCGCGCCTCGATGGCTGCAGCCGCGTCGCACCGCTCCGTCCGCGCGTCGTCTCGCAGGAGGATCGCATGCACCTTCGTCCCTTCGTCTTCGTTCTCGCGCTCGTCTTCGGGTGCGTGGCCGCGTTGGATCCGGACGCACCCCACGCCGTCGACGGCGCCGACGAGTCGCTCGCGGGCCAAGAAGGACTTCGAGGCCGCTACTACCGAAACGTCGACCTCACGGGCGAGGCCCTCACGCGCGTCGACGCGACCCTCGACTTCGATTGGGGCCGCGACGCCCCCGCCTCCGGCCTGCCGGTCGACGGCTTCTCCGTTCGCTGGGATGGCTTCTTTCTCGCGCGTGAGACCGGACCTCATCGCTTCGCCGTGCGCTCGGACGACGGCGTACGTCTGTGGGTCGGCGACGAGGCCGACCCGCTCGTCGCGAACTGGCGCAACCAAGCGGCGACCACCGTCCGCGGCACGATCGATCTCGTCGCGGGCGAGGCGTACCCAATTCGTGTCGAGTACTACGACAACCGCGGCTCGGCGCTGATCGAGCTCCGCTGTGCGCCGCCTTCGTCGCCCGCCGGCGCGAACGAGGCGATCGTGCCGCGCGCGCAGCTCCGGGTGGAGCGTCCCTCAGCTGAGCCCGGTTTGGTCGGCTCGTACTTCCCCTCCGCCGACTTCTCGGGCGAAGCCCTCGTACGCGTCGACTCCTCGATCGACTTCGACTGGGGCCGCGGCGCCGCCGACCCGAGCTTGCCCGTCGATGCCTTCACGGTGCGCTGGGAAGGTTTCTACGTCGCCGAACGAAGCGGCGCGCATCGTTTCGCCGTCACCTCGGACGACGGCCTGCGCCTCTGGGTCGGCGACCTCGCTGGGGAGCCGCTGCTCTCCGGATGGCGCAGCGGACCGGTCACGCTTCGTGGCGACGTCGAGCTCGTCGCGGGTCGCGCGTACCCCATCAAGCTCGAGTACTACGAGAACCGCGGCGCTGCGTCGGTGCAGCTTCGTCATCAGGCGCCGGGTGCGTCGACCGAGACCGTGATCCCGAGCGCGCGCCTGCGCACGCGTGCGCCCTCGTCGCCGCCCTCACGTCTGGACAACGTCGCGCTCGGCAAACCCACGAGTCAGATCTCGGTCGACTACGGCGCCGGCCCCGAGCGCGCGGTCGACGGGAACACGAGCGGGCGCTTCGGCGATCGTTCCGTCACGCACACGACCTCGACCACCCGACCTTGGTGGCTCGTCGATCTCGACGGTCGCCACCGCGTCGAGCGCGTGACGATCTTCAACCGCACCGATTGCTGCGCGAACCGTCTCGTCGACTTCGACGTCGAGCTGCTGAACGCGGCCGACGCGGTGATCGCCACCCGCCGCCACGCGGGCGTCGCGGGCGCGTCGACCGAGCTCGAGCTCGGCGTCGACGACGTCTACGCGGTGCGCGTTCGCCTTCGCGGCAACGGCATCCTCTCGCTCGCCGAGGTGCAGGTCTGGGGCGCGGTGCTCGCGTCGCCTCCCGGAGGCGGCACCACGCGACCGCGGATCCCGCTGCCGCTCGAGGTCATGGGACCCGCCGGCACACGTGTCTCGGCGCAGTTCCAGATCGACGACCCCACGGGCATCACCCACCTCTACGTTCGCTGCAACGCGTGCGGCTACCACGACGAGGCGCTCGACTCCGATGCTTCGAAGGTGAAGGCGTCCGTGCGCGTCAACGGCGGCGCGGCCATCGCGCTCAAGCACTACACCGGTGGGTCCGGCGTCGTCGGCAACCCGAACGTGGTCGTGCTCGGTGCGGAGGCCGACTACGGCGGCATCGGCGGGCCTTTCCGAACCACGCGCCTGATGGTGCCGGTGACCGGCCTCGTGCGAGGCCTCAACACGATCACCTTCGAGCACGTCACGCCGGCTCCGCCGAGCATCGGCTACCGCATCCTCGACGTGAACTTCCTCCGCCGCGGCTCGCTCACCGACCGTGTGCTCGCCGAGCGCGACGTGGCCCACGACGATCCCACGACCTGGCGCCCGCCCTCGACGAACGACGCCGACGTCGCGGCCGGCCAACGCCTCTGGTCTGCGCGCAACTCGCTCTACGATCCTGGCGTCGACGCGCTCGACGGCAGGCTCGGGGGCGGACCCGTGGACGGCGAGATCGTCGCGTCCTGCGCCGATTGCCACGCCCGCGACGCGCGTGACCTCGCGTACTTCAACTTCTCGAACCACTCGATCGTCGAACGCGCGAAGTTCCACGGGCTCTCGGCCGCGGACGGCGCGAACCTCGCGTCCTACGTGCGCACCCGTGACGTGCCCGTCGTGCCCGCCGCGCGCCCGTGGAACCCCACCTACCAACCCGGTCCCGGCATGGATCGTCGGCCCGTCTACGAGTGGGCCGCCGGTGCTGGCGTCGACGCGATCCTCGACCGTGACGCGGACCTCGCGCCCCACCTCTTTCCTCGTGGCACGTCGCTCGACGAGGTGCGCCGGGTGGTCGACCGCTACGGAATGCTCAACCTGCGTGAGCTGCCGGTCTCGCTGCCGATGCCGGAGTGGAACCAGTGGCTCCCTCACATTCACCCGGACGACGCCTTCGACATCGACGCCGCGGCAGTGCGCGCCGACCACTCGGGCAACGACGTCGGTCGCCCCTACTACACCTACCTCTACGAGGCGGCGCGCACGAGCCCGACGTCCACGACGATCGGTCGCATGACCACCCGCATCAAGGCGTGGCTGCAGCGGGGGCTCAACTGTTTGTCGAACGGCGAGGCCGGCAACGGCGAGCCTTGGCGTGGTCTCAACGGCGCCGTCCTCAACGAGCTCCGGCTGCCGACGTCGCACACGTTCACGAGCGCGAACTGCGACGGCACGCGAACCCGAGCGAACGTCGAGCCGCTCGAGATCGCCAAGCGCGGCCTCGCCGCGTGGCTCTCGGTGAAGCAGTGGGAGATCGTGCACGCGAACGACCTCGAAGAAGAGGGGCTGCGCATGACGAGCCCGGTCTGCGCCGGGGGGCGCTGCGTGAACGCCGCGGAGCGTGGTTGGGTCGTCGAAGGCCGCAACGTCTTCGACCGCCCGCCGCACTTCACCGGACACAACAGCCGCCACTACTACGGACAGAGCATGGTCGCCGGGCTCGTCGAGACGAACTCTTGGTACCACCTCAACATGATCCTCGACCCCGGCTACCGGCGCGCGATGCCGAACCACTTCGCGTACGTCTACAGCCACGTCGAGCTGCTCCAGTCGGCCTCCGACGTCGACCAGGGCTACCGCTTCTGGGCGGGCCTCATCAAACAACGCCAGCTGCAGACCAACGGCCGCTACGGCGTCGAAGAGGGCCTCGATCTGCGCACCGCGCAACCGTACATCTACTACAGCCCGCGCGACGGACGCTCCAACGCGCAAGACTCGGTCGGCGGAACGCTTCACGCGCGCCTCGCCCAAGCGATGATCGAGAACTTCGTCGCCGACGCGAACCACGCCACGGCCGCGAACTGGGCCGCCGCCACCCGCAACTCCGCCGTGCAACCGCGTGACAGCACGAACTTCAGCCCGGAGCCCTCGCGCGGAAACATCTTCGACCTCGGGCCGCTCCAAGGCCGGAACACCTACCGCGCGATCCCACACCTTCGCGAGATCGGCGTCCCGTCGTCGGTGATCTCCTCGCTGATCGATTGGGGCGCGCGCACCTGGCCGCGGGCGAACTGGAACGCGCTGCGTTGAGCACGTGAAGAACGGCGAAGAGCCCACCTCGCTTCGTGCGGGGTGGGCTCTTCGCGTGTGGCGCGTCGTTCAATCGTCGTCCGAAGCGCTCGGATGCACGCCGTGTTTCTTCGCGAGCTTGTGCAGGTACTTCCGGTCCATCTCGACCGAACGCGCGGCGGCCGAGATGTTGCCCTGGTGGTGCTCGAGCAACCACGCGACGTAGCGCTTCTCGAACGCCTCTTCGAAGCGCGCCTTGGTCTCGCGGTACGAGAGCGCGAGGTCGAACGCGGTCGCCACCAGGTCGCTCGTGCCGCCGCCGAGCACCGAGCCCACGGGCACGTGACCGATGCGAATCTCGGACTCGCCGGCGGCGCGCGTCATGTACGCCGCGCGCGCGAGCACGTTGCGAAGCTCTCGCACGTTGCCCGGCCAATCGTGGCTCGCGAGCGCCTCCAGCGCCGCGCGCGCGATCGAAAGCGGCGGCGCGCTCGGCTCCTCGCCCGAGAGCCCCGTCAGCAGGTGCTCCACCAACATGGGCAAGTCGTCGAGACGCTCACGCAGGGGCGGCATCTCGATCGGCACCACCGCGAGCCGGAAGTACAGATCCTCGCGGAACTTGCCGCGCTCGACCTCCGCCAAGAGGTTCCGTTTGCTCGCCGCGACCACCCGAATGTCGACGCGATGTTCCTTGTTGCCACCGACGCGGCGGAACGAGCGCTGCTCGAGCACACGCAGGAGCTTCGGCTGCAGATCGAGCGGCAGCTCGCCGATCTCGTCCAAGAAGAGCGTGCCGCCGTCCGCGAGCTCGAACGCCCCCTGGCGCGACGCCGTCGCTCCCGTGAACGAGCCCTTCTCGTGCCCGAAGAGCTCGCTCTCGATGAGGTTCGCGACGACGGCCCCGCAGTCGACCACCACCATCGGCCGCCCCCGGCGCGGGCTGGCCTCGTGAATCGCACGCGCGACCACGTCCTTGCCGGTCCCCGTCTCGCCGCCCAGCAGGACCGTCGCGTCGCTGGGTGCGAGTCGCTCCAGCAGCCCGAAGATGGTCCGCATCGGCAAGCTCTTGCCGACCGCCTCGCCGAAGCGCTGCTGCTCCGAAGGCAACACCTCGATGCGCTCGGCGTAGGTGCGCACCTTCAGCTCGATCTTGCCGACCGTCAGGATCGCGCCCGGCCGCAGGAAGGCTTCGCGAATCTCGGCGCCGTCGAGCAGCGTGCCGTTCGTCGATCCGAGGTCGCGAATCAAGTAGCCACGCGCCTCGCGGAGGATCTCGCAATGCGCGCGCGACACCGTCTGGTCGCGAATCACGAGGTCGTTGTCGTCGGTCTTGCCGATGCGACACACGTCACCCGAGACCACGTGCTCCTGACCCTTTTGGTCGCCGCTGAGGATGACGAGGGCGAGGCGGGGTAGCTCGACGACGGCGCCGCGGCCGTGCTCGGTGCGTAGGACGGTGGACAAGCTCATGGGTGGGCCTCGTAGAGGTCGAGGAGGACGACGCCGTCGGTCGGCACGCGCAAGGCGCGCTCGACGCGGCGGGACGAAGCGTCGGTGCGAAGGGTGGCCTCGACGCGGTAGCGACCGGGGGCGAGGGAGACTTCGTGGTCCATGCGGTCGGGGAAGCCGCCGGCGCGGGCGAAGCGCGCGGACTGGACCTCCTCGTCCTCGAGCAAGAACGCCACATGCGCCTCGCGAAGCGCGTCGTGCTCGGGCCCGAACGCGTAGCGAAGGTGCACGTCACGCGGCATCGCGTCGCCGATCGCGCCCCCGACCACCACGATGCCCACGGCCAGGACGAGGAACGCGAGCCGCCGCCGATGGGTCCGCACGAAGGCGGTCAGGCGCTCGATCGGGGGCTGCGACACCCACCCAGCGTATCAGCTTCCCGGCGAGGCTGTCGCCGCCCGTGGCGGTTCGAAAACCACTCCGTCGAGGCCTCTCCGAACCTCCCCCAAGCGCGGGACATGGGCCAAGTGCGCCCTCCCGCGACTCCTCGTGGCGTCACGACGTTCGCGTCGGGCGCGGCGCCTGCCGACGATCTCCGTCCGGGGAGCCCCGGCGTGGCGGGGTGGGGCCCGGTTTCGCGGGAAAACGCACCCCTCTCGACGTGCCGCGATCTTGTCCGGGCGAAGTCCGTGGTGCTACGTTCCCATGACCCGCGAAGTCGCGAATCCGATTCTCGGGCGTCCAAGCCGTATGCTGCCCCTCCCCGAGCTGGTGTCGAAGGTTCGCGCCTACCACGCGCAAGCCGACGTCGGGCTCATCGAGAAGGCCTACCGCTACAGCGAGCGGATGCACGACGGCCAGAAGCGGAAGTCGGGCGACCCGTACTTCATCCACCCGACGCACGTCGCGGGGGTGATCACGGAGCTGCGCCTCGACACCGCGAGCGTCTGTGCCGCGCTCCTGCACGACGTCGTCGAAGACACCGACGTCACCGAGAAGGACATCGCGCAGCAGTTCGGTGACGAGGTCGCGTTCCTCGTCGACGGCGTCACCAAGCTCGGCAAGGTCAACTTCGCCTCGAAGGAAGACCGCCAAGCCGAGAGCTTCCGCAAGATGCTCATCGCGATGGCGCGCGACATTCGCGTGCTGCTCGTGAAGCTCGCCGACCGTCTCGACAACATGCGGACGCTCGAGCACATGAACATCGACTCGCAGGAGCGCATCGCGACCGAGACGATGGAGATCTACGCGCCGCTCGCGGGGCGGCTCGGCATCCATTGGGTGAAGGCCGAGCTCGAGGATCTCTCGTTCCAATACCTGCAGCCCGACGCGCACGTGGAGCTCGGCCGCAAGGTCGGCGCGACCGCCAAGGAGACCGACCGTTACGTCGAGGACGTGACGAAGAAGCTCCAGAAGATGCTCGTCTCACGCGGCTTCGCCCTCGAGGTCAGCGGCCGCCAGAAGCACCTGTACTCCATCCACAAGAAGATGAAGCGGCAGGGCATCGACTTCGAGCAGGTCCAAGACCACGTCGCGTTCCGCTGCGTGATGGAGACGGTCGCCGATTGCTACGCGGCGCTCGGCGTCGTGCACAGCGAGTGGACCCCGATCCCGGGCCGCTTCAAGGACTACATCGCGCTGCCGAAGCCGAACATGTACCAGTCGCTTCACACGACGGTCATCGGCCCCGGCGGACGCCGCATCGAGGTGCAGATTCGCACCCACGAGATGCACCGCACCGCCGAGCTGGGCATCGCGGCGCACTGGAAATACAAGGAGCGCAGCGGCGGCATCGAGCAGCGCGACGCGCAGCGTTTCGCGTGGCTTCGCCAGCTCATGGAGTGGCAGAAGGAGCTCGAGGATCCGACCGAGTTCCTCGAGTCCGTGAAGGTCGACCTCTTCCCCGAGGACGTCTACGTCTTCACACCGAAGGGCGACGTGAAGACCTTCCCGCGCGATGCGACGCCGATCGACTTCGCGTATTCGATCCACTCCGAGGTCGGCGAGCATTGCACCGGCGCGCGCGTCAACGGCGTGATCGTCCCGCTGCGCCACAAGCTGCGCAACGGCGACGTCGTCGAGATCCTCACGAACAAGAACCAGCAGCCTTCGAAGGACTGGCTCGACTTCGTGGTCACGGGCCGCGCCCGCTCCCGCATTCGTGCGCACTTCCGCACGAAGGAGCGCGCCCGCTCGCTCAAGCTCGGCCGCGACCTGCTCGAGCGTGCGCTGCACAAGAAGGACCTCTCCTTCAACCGCTGGGTGAAGAGCGGCGAGATCGGCAAGACGCTCTCGCAGCTCGGGCTGCAGAACGAAGAAGAGCTCTTCGCGCAGATCGGCTACGGCAAGATCGACGTCGCGAAGGTGCTCGAGGTCGCGTATCCGGCCGAGCCCGACACCCGCAAGACGCTCGCGCCGAGCTTCTTCGAGAAGACGGTCCGCAAGGTCACGCGCAAGGACAGCGACGCGACGATTCGCATCGACGGCCTCGACGACGTGCTCGTGCGTTTCGCGAAGTGCTGCACGCCGGTGCCGGGCGATCCGGTCGTCGGTTGGATCACGCGCGGCCGCGGCGTGACGATTCACCGCAAGAACTGCCCCCGCTCCATGGAGCTCGACCCGCAGCGTCGCATCGACGTGAGCTGGAGCTCCGACACGAAGATGGAGCTGCCGGTCTCGTTGAAGGTCACGACCAACAACAGCCCCGGCATCCTCGCGAAGGTCTCGAGCGTGTTCACCGAGCACGGCCTGAACATCAGCGAAGCGATCTGCCGCACGCAGGACGACGGCCGCGCGGTGAACCTCTTCCAGTTCACGGTGGACGACTTGAACCGCCTGCGGACGGTGATGCGCGGCATCGCGAAGATCACCGGCGTGCAAGACGTCGAGCGGGTCTGAGAGAGGCCGTGACGTCGAGTAAGCTCGAGACGGCGTGAGCTGAAGGGCAGTCGAGGGGCGGCGTGTGCGGGGCGCGGTCGTGGTCACGCGGTCGTGGTCACGCGGTCGGTCACGGCCGCATCGCGATCCATCACGTCGCGCATCGCCTGACGGCGACCTCACGAGGCGCCGAGTCGCTCGACCTTCGGTCGGCTCGAAAAGCGCCTTCCGGACTTCGCTTCGCTCAGCCACTACGGAGGCCGCGGAGGTCTGCTGGACCTCCCGACGCTCCGCCCACACCCCGCCCCCGCCTCCAGCGCGCGATCTCATCTCTCAAACGCTCTCGGTGAGACGCGGCAGGAACGACGTCTTCGTGCGCGCCACGCTCATCCTCGCTCCGAGGAGCTTTGGCACCGACGCGATCAGCGCGACCAACTTCGGCTTCCCCGCCCACGGGCAGGGAGCATGGGTCCGTCGTCACCAAACGCGGACAAGTGTTCGCAAACGCGAGAGAATTGAAGCGGAATCGTGCCTGGCGGAACGGACTCAAGTCCGTGGAGCGGCAGGATTCCGCGAAACTGCCGTCCCCACGCAAGAGCGTGGGTGTCGGCGAATTCCGCCCGGGTACGGAAGTCGTTACTCTCGAGGAGATGTCGGCGGAGTTGGACCGAGTCGTCCGCGAGCTCAAGGCGCTCGCGCTCGCGTTGCAAGAGCCGCTCGAGCTCGACGACGTCCTTCGCGTCACCGTCGACACCGCGGCGCGTCTGCTCGGCACCAGCCGCGCGAGCGCGCGCCTTCTCGACGCCGAGGGCACCAAGCTGCTCGCGATCGCGCGTGCCGGCGCGCCCGTGCATCGCGACGCCGACCCAGGCTGGAAGCTCGGCGAAGGGCTGCTCGGCTGGGTCGCGGAAGAACGCGAGAGCCTCCGCTGCGGCGACGCCTCCGAAGACCCGCGCTACATCACGCGGGCGGACGTCGTCACGCCTTTTCGTTCGTTCCTCGGCGTCCCCATCGTGCGCGGCGAGACCTGCCTCGGCGTGCTCAGCGCCGTCGATTCGCGGCCGAACGCGTTCGGCGAGCGTGCTCAAGCGCTGCTCGAAATGCTCGCGGCGCTCTGCGCGCCCTACATCGAGGTCGCGCGGCTACGCCGCCTCTCGTCCGCCGATCCGCTCACCGGCCTGCTGAACCGTCGCGGCTTGGACACGTTGCTCGGCGAAGAGACGCTCGAGGTGCTCTCGATCGCGATGGCGGACATCGACCACTTCAAACGGGTGAACGGCGAGCACGGCCACGCGGTCGGCGACGTGGTGCTGCAGGTGGTCGCCGAGCGACTCGCGGCTGCGGTCCGCCAGACCGACGCCGTGGCGCGCATCGGCGGCGAAGAGTTCTTGCTCGTGCTTCCCGGCGCCGGCCTCGAGGTCGCTCGCCGCGTCTGCGAGCGTGCTCGCCGGTCGATTCGCGACAACCCGATCGACGTCGGCGGCAAGTCGCTGAGCATCACGATCAGCTTCGGCGTCGCCCAACGTGCGGAAGCCGAGTCGCGCGAGGACGTCACCCGTCGCGCGGACGAGGCGCTCTACGAAGCGAAGCAGAGCGGCCGCGACCGCGTCGTCGCGCGCTGAGGTCAAGCCCGTGCCCGTGCCCGTGCCAGCTTGACCGTGCCAGCTTGACCGTGCCCGTGTCCGCGTCGTGTCGTGCCGGTCGCATACGCATGAGCAAGCCGCCCCGACCTGCGAATCGACCGTGCTCGTGGGGGTTCGTGGCGCCAAGCGCGATGTCGTGAGGCCGCGAAGCGGCGCAGCCTCTGTCTCCGGGGCGCGAAGGTGAGGCCGCGAAGGAGCGGTGGCGCGACGCGCGGACTCTGCCTCTGACTCCGGGGCGCGAAGCGCGGTGCACGGGCGGTCTCGCGTCGGGATGAGATCGAGACCCACACGAGGCGGAATAGATTCGGGCACGGGCACGGGCACGGGCACCGGCACGGGCACGTGCACGGGCGGCGCCGACGGAAACGAAAAGCGCGCCCCTCTCGGGACGCGCTCCTCGTTTCGCAGGATGGCGAGGCTCAGAAGTCCATGCCGCCCATGCCGCCCATGCCGCCCATGCCGCCGTCGGGCGCGCCCGCGGGCTCTTCCTTCGGAATCTCGGCGATGAGCGCGTCGGTGGTGAGCAGGAGGCCGGAGACGCTGGCCGCGTTCTGAAGCGCCGTGCGGACGACCTTCGTCGGGTCGAGCACGCCGCGGGCGAGCAGGTCCGTGTACTCCTCGGCGCGCGCGTCGAAGCCGAACGCACCCTTGCCGGCGCGGACCTTGTCCACGACGACCGAGCCCTCGAGTCCGGCGTTCGTCGCGATCTGACGAAGCGGCTCCTCGAGCGCGCGGCGCACGATGCGGACGCCGATCATCTCCTCGTCGGTGAGACCCTGGAGCTTGTCGAGCGCGGCCTGCGCACGAACGAGCGCCACGCCGCCGCCGGGGACGATGCCTTCCTGGCTCGCCGCACGCGTCGCGTGGAGCGCGTCGTCGACGCGGTCCTTGCGCTCCTTCATCTCGACCTCGGTCGCCGCGCCGACCTTCACGACGGCGACGCCGCCGGCGAGCTTCGCGAGGCGCTCCTGGAGCTTCTCGCGATCGTAGTCGCTCGAGGTCTCCTCGATCTGGCGGCGAAGGAGCTCGGTGCGGCCCTTGATGTCCGCCTTCTTGCCCTGACCGTCGACGATCGTGGTGTTGTCCTTGTCGATCTTCACCTTGGCGGCGCGGCCGAGCTGCTTGAGCGTGACGCTCTCGAGCTTCATGCCGAGGTCCTCGGAGATGACCTCGCCACCCGTGAGGATGGCCATGTCCTTCATCATCTCCTTGCGGCGGTCACCGAAGCCCGGCGCCTTGACGGCGGCGATCTTCAGCGTGCCACGGAGGCGGTTGACGACGAGCGTGGCGAGCGCTTCGCCCTCGACGTCCTCGGCGATGAGGAGCAGCGACTTCTGCTGCTTGACGACCTGCTCGAGCAGCGGGACGAGGTCGCGCATGTTCGAGAGCTTCTTCTCGTAGAAGAGGATGTACGCGTCGTCGAGCACGCACTCCATGCGCTCGGTGTCCGTGACGAAGTAGGGCGAGAGGTAGCCGCGGTCGAACTGCATGCCTTCGACGACCTCGAGGATCGTCTCCATGCCCTTCGCCTCTTCGACGGAGATGACGCCTTCCTTGCCGACCTTCTCCATCGCCTCGGCGAGGAGCTTGCCGACCGTCTCGTCACCGTTCGCCGAGATCGTGCCGACCTGCTCGATCTCCTTGGCGCTCTCGACCTTGCGGCTGAGCTTCTCGAGCGACTTCACGACGGCCTCGACGGCCTTGTCGACACCGCGCTTGAGGTCCATCGGGTTGTGGCCGGCGGCGACCATCTTCGCGCCTTCGCGGTAGATCGCCTGCGCGAGCACGGTCGCAGTCGTGGTGCCGTCGCCCGCGACGTCCACCGTCTTGCTGGCGACCTCGCGCACCATCTGCGCGCCCATGTTCTCGAACTTGTCGGAGAGCTCGATCTCCTTGGCGACGGTCACGCCGTCCTTCGTGATCTTCGGAGCGCCCCAGCTCTTCTCGATCACGACGTTGCGGCCCTTCGGCCCGAGGGTGACCTTCACCGCGTTGGCGAGGGCATCGACACCACGACCGATGCGACGCTGCGCGTCGGTCCCGTAACGCATCTGCTTGGCAGCCATGTGTTCTGTCTCCGTGTTGGAATCTGGAAAGAGGAATCAGTGGGAGAGAGGAGCCGAGGCCTCGGCCTCACGAGGCGCCTCTCGGAAGAGAGTTGGCCGGTTCGTCCGCGGCTGACCCCGCGGACGGGGCCCCACTTGGGCTTGGCCCGAGGGGGGGAGGGGCGCCGGACCGCCCCTCCTAGAAGAGCGTCACTCGATGATGCCGACGATGTCGTCTTCGCGAAGGATGAGGTGCTCCTCACCGTCGATCTTCACCTCGGTGCCCGAGTACTTGCCGAAGAGGACCTTGTCGCCGGCCTTCACCGCGAGGCCGTGGACCTTGCCCTGCTCGTCGCGCTTGCCGTTGCCGACGGCGACGACCTGACCCTCGACGGGCTTCTCCTTCGCGGAGTCGGGGATGATGATGCCCCCCTTGGTCATGGCTTCCTGGGGGAGGCGCTTGACGAGAACGCGATCGTGGAGCGGACGGACCTTCATGGGTGTCTCCTGTGAGGTGCCCCGACACGGGGCGGCTGGGGCCTGGCTGAGAGGCCGGAAGAGAGCCCTCGGCGGACGAAGTCCGGACCGGGAGCGGGCCGATCCTCTAAGCACCCGTTGTCAGCACTCAAGGGGGGAGAGTGCTGATGGTCGTGAAATATCTCACTTGGAAGACGTAGGTTACCGAAATTATTGAATTGTGGTGCGAGCGGCACTCACGTGAAGAACGCCGTGCGGTGAGGAGAGACACGTTCGAAGTCCGCGAATAGGGACTTCGGAAACTCGTGTCGATGGTCGTTTCCAGTCCATCCGCACCGGGCCGGAACACACCCGAGCCCAAAGAAAACGCTTCGGGATTTGGAGGTGGGAGGCGAAGCTCCGTCCCCGCCCTGGGGGCCTTTCGAGGTTCGGGCGGCAGGGAGCAGGGGACCATGGACCGACGACTTCGCATCGAGGACCTCGAGCGCGCGCGCGCTGCGTTCGACCCCGACCTGGCGGACCTCGTGGTGGCGCTCGCCGCGCAGCCCGACCTCCGTCCGCAGCCCAAGCCGCGGGACGACGCGCCGACCCTCGAGCGCTACTTCCTGACGACGAGCTCTCGCGCGTTTCAGAAGAAGAAGCCCGAGGAACGCCGTCACGAGCGCGTGACCGGCATGCAGGTGCTCGAAGCGCCCGACGCCGAGGTACCGCTCCCCGAACGCATGCGGCTGCACGAGCTCCTGCTCTCGCTCTGGCGCGACGGCGGCGGCTACGAGCGCGACACCTTGCTGCGTGTGATCGCCGACGTGCCGCTTCGTTGGGGCCCGTGGCGCGCGCTCAAGCAGATCTTCAAGGAGGCCGAGGAAGCCGGCGACACCGAGATGCTCGGCGCGCTCGCGGCGCGCTTCGACGCGAACCTCGCGAAGCCTGGCGCGGTGCGGCACGAGATTCGTCGCGCGACCTTCGGCTACCTCGTGCGACGTGCCTGGCGATTCCTGCGGCGACAGGCGGAGACGCTCCCGGCGGTCTACGCCGACGCCGCGGTCGACGTGTTGCGCTTCTATCCAGAAGACACGGAGTGGACGCGCACGTGGATCGCGAACCACGTCTTCTTCCACGAGACCAAGAAGTACCGGCGCCGCACGTTTCGCGTCGACCGCCGCCACTCGAACCTGCTCACGCATCGCGCGTATCCGGAGCTCTGGCGCCGCACGCCGCGTCCGCTCTTCACGCTGCTCGAACGCGCGCGTTCGGATCGCGCGCGCGCTTTCGCGGCGGCGGCGCTCAAGACCGACTTCGCGGCGACCCTGCGCGAGGTCGAGCCGGCGTGGGTGGTGCGTCTGGTCGGTGTGCGAAGCGCCGCGGTCGACGACTTCGTGATCTGGGTGCTCGCGAACGTGCCGCGCTTCGAGCAAGACGCGTTTCGCGAGCTCGGGCTGCACGACGCGGTGCTCGCGTTGCTCGACTCGCCGTCGTCGGATGCGCGGGTCTACGCCTCGGCCTACGCACGCACGCACGCGCGGGACCTCTCGCTCGACGAGCTCGTGCGCCTCGCGAACAACGACCACGTCGAGGTTCGAAAGCTCGCGCGCGACCTGCTTCAAGATCGCGACCCGCGAAAGGACGTCGGCCTCGAAGGTTGGGGTCGTCTGCTCGGCACCACGCACGCGCACGAGCTCGCGACCGCCGCGCTGCGCAAACACTTCGGCGCGCGCGAGCTGACGCCGGAGTGGTTTCGCGAGCGTATCCTCTCGCCGAGCGACGCGGTCTTTCGGTTCGCGACCGAGCTCTTGCCCACCGTGCACAAGCCGACCGCGCTCGGCGCGCCGTACTTCCGTGCGTTCCTCGACGACCCGCGCCTTCGTCCGGCCTCGGCGGCGTTCGTGCTCGACGCGCTCGGCCGTCTGCCGCTGACCGACGACGCCGAAGCGCTCGAGCTCGTGCGTCGCGCGCTCGTGCATCCACTCGCGACGCGCACCGCGACGCAGTGGATCGAGCAGGAGCGGGTGGTGCCGAAGGACCTCGGCGACGCCTACCTGAAGACGCTCGCCTTTCACGTGACGTGGGAGAGCTCGCCTTGGGTCGACGAGCTGAAGAAGAGCGGGCGCGAGTGGGCGCGTGACCTTCGTTTCGACGAGCGGCTCTCCGCCTTCGCGCTTCGTCTCTTGAACGACGTGCGGAAGTTCTCGCCGACCGACCTCGGCTTCGATTGGTTGATGCAGCTCGCCGCGCGGGGCGAGCCTCGCTACCAAGAGTTCGCGCGCGACTACATGATCAAGGCGTTCTTGCCCGCGGACTTCGCGCCGCAGGACGCGGCCCCGACGCCGGCCGCCAAGAGCGACGAGCCGGCGACCATCGACCTCGGTGGTCAGTCGTTCTTGTTCACCGGCAAGCTCGCGACGATGCAGCGTGGCGCGGCGACCAAGAAGGTCACCGGCGCCGGCGGCAAGAACGCGTCGGGGGTCACCGCCACGCTCGACTACCTCGTCATCGGCGACGACGGCTCGCCGCTCTACGGCGCGGGCCGCAAGGGCAGCAAGCAGCTCAAGGCCGAGAAGCTCATCGCCGACGGCGCGGGCATCAAGATCATCTCCGAGACCGCGTTCTTGCAGATGCTCGCGGGCGAGCAGCGCAGCTTCTCGGAGGACACCGTGACCGCGGGCTGCGACCGCCTCTGGACCCTCGCGACGGAGCCCGGCGCCGACGACGCGCCACTTCGTTCGTTCGCGCTCGCGTACCTTCGGCGTCATCACCCGGACATCTCGCTCGCCGAGACCGATCGGCCGGTCGACCCCGGCGCGGAGATTCCCGAGAGCTACCTCTCCTTCGAGCGCGTGCGTCCGCTGCTTTCGGACGCGCGTCCGGCGGTGCGCTCGTTCGGCCTCGATCTCGCGCGCTACGAGCTCGCGCGTTGGGCGCCGCCGATCGAAGCGATCGTCGGGCTCTGCGAGTCGGAGCACGGCGACGTGCGCGCGTTCGTCGAAAAGGCGTTGCTCGCCGACGACGGCAAGGAGCACGCGCGTTACCGCATCGATCCGGCGACGCTGACCACGGACGCGGTCTACAGCTTCTGCGAATCGCTCGACGCCGGCACCCGTGCGCTCGGCATGCAGCTCATCGCGAAGAACCCGCGGCTCGCGGTGCCGGAAGAGCTCTTCCGGCTCACGGAGAGCCCCGACCGCCAGGTGCGCGCGCTGGTGGTGCGCACGTTGTGGAAGCTCTTCCGCGATCGCGGGACCACGAACGGTTGGGTGCCGGCGCCGCCGCCGAGCTCGATCCTCACCAAGAAGAAGGGCGCGCCCGAGCCGGAGCGCGAGCTGCCCGAGCCGCGCCACACGACGCGTCCCGCATCCGACGACGCGCTCGTCGCGTTCTTCCGCCGCATCCTCTTCACGATTCCTCCCGCGCGGCCGCCGCTGGAACGTGGCGGCAAGAAGAAGAAGCGGCTTCGTCCGCTGCCGTCGCGTCGCGCGAAGCTGGAGCTGATCCAGGTGATGCGTGACCTCGCGGTCGAAGACGCCGCGTTCGCCGGGGTGATCTCCCCGGTGCTCGAAGAGTTCATGGGCTCGCGCGGTCGCAGCGAGCACGCGGCGTGTCTCGTCGCGTTGACGCGGATTCGGCACGCCGCCGGAGGAGCAAGCTGATGGACGCCGCGACGCACAAATACGTGCCCTTTCGAGGCAAGCTCGTCGCCGGAGGCGCGGCGGGCGCGAAGGTCGCTTTCGTCACCGCGCACGTCGAAGGCAAGCCGACCCCGCTCTACCGCTACGACCTCGACGCGGGCACGCTCGAAGCGACCGCGACGATGCCGGCCGCGACCTGCGGCGTCGCCTCGGCGGACACGCTCTTCGTCGGAGGGGCCGACGGACACGTGCGAGCGATCGGGCTCGCGTCCGGCGAGCCGAAGGTGCTCGGCGACGCGTTCGACAAAGCGCCGAGCGCGATCGCGGTGGTCGGCGACGACCGGCTCGCGGTGGGCGTGGAATCGACGCTCTTCTTGATCGACGCCCGCACCGGCGCACGAATCGCGAGCTACGCGATGCCCGACGCGATCACCGCGGTGGCCGCGGACGCGACCGGCGCGTGGCTCGCGGTCGGCACCGCGCAGGGCAACCTCGTGGCGCTCGGCGCGGAGGAAGGCGAAACGCACGTCGTCGGCGACACGCAGAAGCTTCACGGCTCGGCGATCACGTGCGCGCTCTTCGATCCCGACGAGCCGCGCGTCTACACGTCGGGCCTCGATCAACGACTCTTGCTCACGCACGTGCGCGGCACCCTCGAAGCCGAAGACCGCGCGGGCGGCGCGGCGCACGACGGAGCGATTCACGCGCTCGCGCTCGGGCCCGAGGACAAGCTCTACACCGCGAGCCAAGACGGAACGATTCGCACGTGGCTGCGAGGCGCGGGTCGAAAGCGGCCCTCGACCTTGCGCGACGCGGGGCGTGGACGGGTGTTGCTCGTCGCAGAGCGCCAGGGGCGCGCGCAGCTCGTCTCGCTCGGCGACGACGAGACCTTGCGTGTGTTCCCGCTCGACGCGGGCGGCAAGGTCGGCGAGCGCGCGCTCTCGGTGCACGACGTCTACGCGTGGGCCCGCCAAGAGCTCGGCGCGAGCGACGCGAAGCGACGCGAAAAGGCGCTCGTCGATCTCGCGGCGCTCGACGACGCGGCCGCGATCGCGCTCTTGGCCGAGCGCGCGGGAAGCGACCCCGATCACGCGCTGAAGGTCGAAGCGACGAACCTGCTCGGTCGTTCCGGCAATCCGCGCGCGGTCGAGCCGCTCGAGCGCCTGATTCGCGCGCCCGAAGAGAAGGTGCGCCTCGCCGCGCTCGTGGGGCTTCGGGCCCTCGTCGGCGCCGCCGATCTGCGCCCGCTCGAGCTCGCGCTTCAGGCGAAGAAACGCGACGTCGGCGTGGAGGCGGTCGACGCGCTCGTCACGCTCGCGGCCCGGGACGACGAAGCGCGCGCGCGGCTCGTCAAGGCGCTCGAAGACGAGCCGGTCGAGGTGCGTCAGGCGGCCTTGCGAGGTCTCGAGACGCTTCACGGCGACTCGCCCGAGGCCTCGCGCATCGCGCTTCGAAGCGCGCGTCCCGACGTGCGACGCGCGGCGTTGGTGCGGCTCTTCGAGCGCGGATTGCTGACGGCGTCGGGGGTCGGCGTGTTGCTTCGTCGCCACGTCGACGACCAAGACGCGAACGTGCGCGCGATGGCGTTCTTGGTGTCGGTCGCGTCGCAGCCGGCGCTCGCCGAGGCGCTGCGCGCGGTCGACGAAGACCTCGACCGCCGCCTCACCGAGCTCGAGACGCCGGAAGGCGAGACGAGCGACGACGCGGAGTCGAAGGACGACGCGAAGAAGGCGGCGAAGAAGCCGAAGAAGGCCGCCAAGAAGGCGGGCAAGAAGAAGTCGGAGGACTCGCTCGACGACGAGGCGTTGCGGCCTCTGCTCGAAGCGCTCGCGAGCCGCGCGGCGGACACCTGCCTCGAAGGCGCGAAGGCGCTCGCGGCGCTCGAGGACGCGCGCGCGTTCGGAACGCTCTTGCAGCTCAGCAGCGCGGCGGAGCCGGCGGTACGGGTGGCGGCGGCGGCGGCGCTCTCGCGGCTCGGCGATCCACGCGCGATGCCGCGGGTACGCCAGATGCTCCGCGACGGAGCCCGCGAGGTCCGCGACGCGGCGCTCTCCGCGCTGGTGCGGCTCGAGGACGACGACCCGATTCGCGCGGCCGAGATCGCGCTCGACGTGCCGCACGAAGACGTGCGCGCGCGGGCGTTGCAGCTCGTGGTGCGCGCGACGAAGAAGGCGCTGAAAGACGGAAAGTCGAAGGAAATCGAGCGTTTGAGCGGGCTGCTCGCGCACGCGCTCGACGACGCAGCGGCGGCGGTGCGTTCGGAAGCCTTCAAGGCGGTGCTGAGCCAAGAGGTCGGTGGCGGTGCCGACGGCACGCTTCGCTTCGCGTTGCGCTCGGCGCACGCGGACGTGCGGCGTGACGTGCTCTCCGAGGTGATGGGCCGCATCCAGGAGCCGTGGGCGAACGGGCTCTTGCTCGAGCTCTTCGCCGACGCGGACTCGAAGCTGCGCGCCGACGCCTTCGCGTTCGCGCAGAAGCGCAGCAAGGGCAAGTCGCTCGAACCGCTCGCCGCGGCGCTCGCCGCGCCGCATGCGGACTTGAAGCTCGAGGCGGTCGACGCGTTGCGCAAGCGGCACGTCGAGGGGGCGCGCGCGTTGCTGGTCGCGGCGCTCGACGACGCCGAACCCAAGGTTCGGCTTGCGGCGGTCGAAGGGTTGGCGATCGACGAAGCCGCGGAGGCACTGCGCGCGGCGCTCGAGTCCAAGCACGCCGACGTGCGTGCACGTGCGGCGTGCGCGCTGGCCGAGCTCGGCGATGCGGCTTCGCTCGCGGCGCTGACGGCGCTGGCCACGGCCGAGGAACCCGAGCTCGCGGAAGAACGCGAGGCGTGGCGCGATCGTTTGGTGCGCGCGCTCGCGGGCCTGGGCGAGCTCGGCGACACCAAGGCGGAGTCGGTGGTGCGCGAGCTCGTCACGCACCGGGATGTCTCGATTCGTCGTGCCGCGACGGCGGCGCTCGGTTGGCTCGCGACGGACGACGCATCACGCTCGGCGCTCTCCGCACGCCTCGCCGACGAAGACGCGGCGGTGAAGATCGAGGCGGCTTCGTCGCTCGCGCTCGTGGGCGATCGGGCGGGTCTTCCGCTCCTGGTGGGCGCGGCCAAGCAGCTCGACGTGGCGACGCGTGGGCTTCACGCGGCGCTCGCGTTGGGTGATGCGGAGCTGCTCGGATCGTTCCTCGACTCGATGCTCGACGTGGTGCGCGCTCGGGCCTTGCTCGCGACGATGATGATCGAGTCGAGCGAGCGCGACGGCGTGCCCGACCGCTGCATCGCGGCCCTCTCGGCGCGTCATCCGCGGACCCGGCTGGTGGCCGCGCGCGCGCTCGAGGTCTTCGCGGACGACGCCGCGTTCGCGACGTGGGTGACCGAGCTCTTCAACGAGCGCGAGGACGAACGTGCGCCGTGGACCTTCCCGCACGAAGCGGTGGTCGGGCTCGCGGACGCGTTGACCCACGGCGCGCCGACGCTCCGCGTGCGCATCGCGCGCCTGCTCGAAGCACGCGAAGACACGGAGCCGCAGCGCCTCGAGCGGGGCTACGCGCGTTTGTCCGCGCGTTTCGGGGACGCGCTGAAGCCGAAGAAGCGTGCGGCGGTCGAGGTGGCGTACGCGCCCGACGAAATGCGTCGGGTGGTGGCGGGCGCCTACGCGGGGCTCTCGCGTCATCCGGGCGGCGGGCTCGACGCACGCGTGCGCCAGACCGCGATCGCGCGGCTGGTCGAGGTCGCGAAGGCGGACGAGGCGCTCGGCACCACGGTGCGGCCGATCCTCAAGATGGCGCTCGCCGATGCCGACGTCGCGGTGCGCAAGGTCGCGTTCGACGCGCTCGGCGCGCTCGGGCTTCCGGCCGCAGAGCTCGCGGAAGAGGCGATCTCGGTCGGCTTCCGCGATCTCGGCGTCGCGGGTCTTCGCCTCTTGGCCGAAGCGGGCAAGGGCGACGAGGGCACGCGGGTGCTCGAGCAGACCTACCTCACCGACACGAACGGGCTCGAGCTCGAAGCCCGAAAGCTGCTCGCGGAATCGGTCGGTTGGGCTACGGCCTTCGCGTTGGGGCTCGAGGCGAAGTCGGCGCGGGCTCGCGACGAGGCGGTGCTCGGGCTCGCGCGCCTTCGCGAGGACCCGAAGGCGCAGGGCGCGCTCCGGGGGGCGCTCGAGTCGACCTTCGAGCACGTCCGGCAAGGCGCGGCGCTTCAGCTCGGGGTGCACAAGGATGCCGCGGCTTTCGAGCCGTTGGTCACGATGCTGCGAAGCCGTCGTCAGACCGAGGCGATGGGCGCGCTCGGCAAGCTCGGCGATCCGCGCGCGACGGATGCGTGGATCGATCGCGTGGTCGACGACCCGGCCGGCGACGCGCAGGTGCCGGCGTTGCTGGCGGCGGTGGGTCGTTTTCGCCGGCCCGAGAACTCCGAGCGATTGCTCGCTTTGGTCGACGACGTGCGAACGCGAAAGGCGGCCTTCGACGCGCTGATCGTCGTGTCGGGCTACGACCAGCCGATTCTCGACGGCGACTCCGACGACCCGGCGGTCACGGTGCTGCAGCGGAACCGACGTGTCTCGTTCGCGGCCGATTGGCAGACGCAACAACACCCGCGTCACGACGCGGTGCTCGCCGCGACGCTCGACGCGGCGCTTCGGGTTGCGGACGTGGCCACGATCGGACGTCTGCTTCCCTTCGCGCAGTGGGCGAAGGGCAAGGAGCTCGACGCGGTGCTCGCTCGGGTGTGCACCTCGACGAACGACGCGCACCGCGACCGTGCGGTCTCGGGATACGGCTTCCGCGTGCGGGCGCGTGGCGCCGATCCGAAGGTGCTGGTCGAGGCGCTCGGCAGCACCGCGCCGCGGACGCAGTTGCTCGCGGCCGAAGCGCTCGCGTGGGCGGGTCGCGACGACGGCATGAAGGTGCTGCTCGCCGCGGTCGACACCATGCCCGAGCTGAACGATCGACGTCGCGCGGTGCGGGCGCTCGGTGAGCTCGCGGACGAACGCGCGCTCGATCTCTTGGTTCGTCTCGCCGACGAAGAGGGCCACGCGCTTCAAGAGGACGCGGCCGAAGCGATCGGTCACCTCGCGAAGTCGAAGTCGGCCGACAAGGTCGAGACGCTCTTGTTGCGGCTCGCGGAAGGCACCACCGGGGTCTCGCTTCGGGCGCTCACGGGCCTGGCGATCTTCGGGCGCGAGAAGGGATGGGCCGCGATCCGAGAGCGCGCGAAGGACGGCAATCCCAACGTGCGCGCGCACGTGATGGAGCTGCTCGGCCGCGCGACGGACGACGCCTCACGCGATCTGCTCGTGCGAGCCGCGGAGGACGACGAGGTCCGCCAGGTCGCCACCGAGGCCATGCGCAGCCTTCGCAAACGCGACGGCGACGAGTCGCTCGAGCCGGACTACGTCGCGTTGCGCTCGCGCTTCGGGCTCGAAGAACGAACGCTGGAGCGCATCGCGGAGAAGGGCGACCCCGCGCGCGTGCTCGAGTGCCTTCCCGCGATCGTGGAGCGTGTCGACACCGGTTGGCTGATGCCTTCGGCGCGGCTCGAGCCGGTGGTGGCGTACCTGCTCGCGGCGGCGCCGGTCGACGCGGCGGCCTCGAGGCTCGACTCGCCGCACGAAGCGGTGGCGGCGGTGGCGGCCTCGATCGTCGGTCGCGCGGGCAAGGCGGCGGTGAAGAAACACGGCGCCGCGCTCGCGAAGGCAGCCGCGGCGGCGCTCGAGGCGTGGGACGAGACCCGCGCGCGTGTCGTCGAAGGTTCGGCGCCGGAATCCAAGCTCGTCGCGCGGACCGAGCGGCTCACCAAGATGGTGTGGGCGGCTGGGCAGCTCGGCGTGGCGGACGAGACGGTGGTCGCCGCGGCGGCACGCACCGGCGACGAGCCGTGGCCGCGCCGGGTGCGTGCGGGCGCGATTCAGGTGCTGGGACGCGCGGGCGCGAAACACACCGAGACGCTTCGCAAGGCGCTCACCGATCGCGACGGTCGCGTGCGTGAGCTCGCGGCGGCGGCGCTCGCCACGCTCTCGGCCGACGAGGTGAAGGCCTCGATCGGCGACGTGCTCGACGACCGGAGCGCGCTCTCGCGGCTGCTCTCCGGGGCTTCGTCCGCGAAGGACGTCGGGGCTTCGCTTCGCGACGCGTCGGCGAGCGCGCACACCCAGGGCGTCGCGTTGCCGCATCTGGTGCGCCTGAAGGACGTCGCGGGCTTGGTCGCGATCGCGGACGACGCCAAGGCGAACGAGCCGACGCGCCTCGGCGCGATCGAAGCGCTCGCGCGCATCACGGACGACGCCGCGGGCGACGCGCTCGCGAAGGTCGCCAAGCGTGAGTCCGAGGACGAAGAGCTTCGCAAGGCCGCGTGGCGCGCGTTGCGACGGTGGAAACGAGCGAAGACGCCCCGCGCGCCGCGGGAGGTGACGCGATGAGCACCGAAGAGAAGACCGACGAGCTCGAAGCGCCCCGCACCGCGTTCGCGTTTCGTTATCCGCGAGCGAGCGCGGTGGTGGGCGCCGAAGGCAAAACCCTCGTCGACCTCGTTGGCAACGGCGCGCGTGGCGCGGTGAAGGCCGGAGGCCGCGCGC
Source organism: Sandaracinus sp. (assembly GCA_020633125.1). GTDB lineage: Bacteria > Myxococcota_A > Polyangia > Polyangiales > Houyiibacteriaceae > JACKEH01. Next base: position 120,369 of record JACKEH010000010.1, read on the forward strand.
ACGATCCGCTGGCGCTCCGCGAGTCGCTCAGCGCGCTCTACGAGATCGTGCGCAGCGACTTTCGTTACGTGCCGAAGGACCGCACCGCGTACCTCGCGTACCAGCGCCTTCGAAAGCAGTCGGTCGGCATGGATCTGGTCGCGGCGCAGCAGGCCTACTACGGCTGGATCGCGCGCAACGACCCGAACGCGTGGACGATCCTCGACCCGATCGTCTCGGTCCATCCGGACGAGCTGCTCTTCGAGGTCTTCAGCAAAGACGAGGGCTGCTACGCGAAGCTCGGCGTGAAGTGGAGCGCGTTCGAGCTCGAGGGCGAGCCGGTGCACGGCACCACGAACGTCGACTTCACCCAAGCGCTGCACGACGGCGTGCAGAAGATGCGGAGCTACCGCGAGACGCGTTTTTCGATCGGAGGCGACGCGGTCTCGGTCGAGGTCGAAGGCTCGGCGCCGGTGATCGAGAAGAAGATTCAGGTGCCCGACTCGTGGGTGCGTGGCTTCTTGCAGGTGCAGTCGGCGGCGACGCTTCCGGCGACGCGCTTTTCGCTCGCGCCGGTCGACCTCTACAACGTGCTGAGGCACCTGCGTCTGAACGCGGACCCGAAGAAGGGCGGTCGCGCGCTTCGTTTCGAGCTGGTGCCCGGCGAGACACCGAAGGTGGTGCTCGAGCCGTGGGGCGAGGTGCTCGAAGGCGGGGCCGAGGTCTACCGCGGGAAGACGCCGCAGGTGATTCGCGTCTGGGGTCGTCGTCGGCTCTCGCTCCTGCGACGCATGTTGCCCTTCGTCGAGCGTGTCGACGTGCACTTGCTCGGGACCGGGTTGCCGAGCTTCTTCGTGCTGCAGGCGGGGCCAATCGCGCTGACGCTCGGGCTCTCGGGTTTCACGACCTCGAACTGGGCGCAGGCGGTGAGCTTCGATCTGTTGCTTCCGCGGACGCACGAGGACGGGAAGAAAGAAGTGCCGACCGAGAAGGTGATCGACTTTCTCGAGCAGCGATTCGTCGCGACGGAGAAGGAGATCGCCAAGGCGGTGGGCGCGAACGCGTCGCTGGTCTCCGAGGCGCTTCAGCGCGGCTGCCAAGAGGGCAAGCTGATGTACGACCTCGAAGCGGAGGTCTACCGCTACCGGCCGCTCTCGGACGCGCCGCTCGAGCTCGAGCGCTTCACCTACCGGAACCTGCGCGAGCGTCGTGCCTACGACCTGCTCGCGGTGAAGGGTGCGGTGAAGATCGACCGCGAGAACCGGATCTTCGGCGAAGGGCTCGAGCTCACCGCGAAGGTGGCCGTCGCCGCGGAGAACCGCGAGTACCGGCCGCAGCTGATGCTCGACGAAGAGGGGCGGGTGCGAAAGGCGGAGTGCACGTGCGCGTTCTTCCGTAAGCACCAGCTCAAGGAAGGTCCCTGCGAGCACGTCGTCGCGTTGCGCGTCGCGTTCGGTCGACTCGAAGCCGAGCGGCGGGCGGCGCGTGGCAAGGCGCGCGACACGATCACGGTGGAGACGCGGACGTACCAGCGTCGCGATCCGAAGGGTGAGCAGGTCTGTCAGATCGCGCTCGACGACAAACGCCTGAAGGTCCGCAAGGGGCGCGGCGGGGAGAAGCCGCGTGTTCAGAACCTGGTCTTCGACTCGGTCGCGGAGGCGCGCGCGGCGTACTTCGCCCACGTGGACGATCTCGAGAAGCGCGGCTTCCTCGACGCGAGCGCGAGCTGAATCATGACGCGAAGCGAATACCAACGGTTGGTCGACCTCTGGCGCGCCATCGGCAACGCGGGCGGCGTCGACGCCTACGTCCGCGGGCAGCTGCGCGAGCGTGGATTCGTGCTCGAGCGCAAAGACACGGCGCAGATGAGCAAGGCGCAGCTCGCGGCCTACAAGAAGTCGCTGAAAGAAGAAGCGGCGGAGCGGCGGCGGCTGAAGAAAGAAGCGTGGGTCGCGTACCGCGCGACGCATCTGGTGCATCTCGGCGAAGGGATTCACTGGAGCGACGAAGCGGACGTCGATCGTTTCGATCACCCGCGCGCCGAGGAACGCGCGGCCGAGAACGAGCTGCCGCCCTTCGACAAACCGGAGCAGCTCGCCGAGGCGCTCGGGCTGAGCATTCCGGAGCTCCGATGGCTCGCGTTTCATCGCGACGCGGCCGAGAAGATTCACTACCGGCGCTTCACGATTCCCAAGCGCGACGGAAGCGAGCGCGCGATCTGGGCGCCGCTGCCGAAGCTCAAGGCGGCGCAGCGTTGGATCCTCCGGAACGTGCTCGAGCCGATTCCGATTCACGGCGCGAGCCACGGCTTCGTGCCGAACCGCTCGATCCTCAGCAACGCCTCACGGCACACGGGCGCGAAGCTGGTCGTGAAGATCGACCTGAAGGACTTCTTCCCGACGATCTCGTTTCGTCGTGTGAAGGGTGTCTTTCGTCAGGCCGGCTACCGTGATCGCATCGCGACCTTGCTCGCGTTGCTCTGCACCGAAGCGCCGCGCGAGATCGTGCAGGACGGCGACAAGGAGCTCTTCGTGGCGCTCGGGCCGCGTTGTCTGCCGCAGGGCGCGCCGACGAGCCCGGCGATCACGAACATCGTGTGTTTCCGGCTCGACCGGCGTCTGACCGGGCTCGCGAAGAAGCTCGGCTGGCGGTACACGCGCTACGCCGACGACCTGACGTTCAGCCTTCCGGCCGAGCACGTCGGGGCGCCGAAGCTCGGGCTCTTGCTCGGCTCGGTCGGGCGTGTGGTGGCCGACGAAGGCTTCCGCGTGCATCCGCGGAAGACCCGCGTGGCGCGCTCCGGTGGGCGGCAGGCGGTCACGGGCCTCGTGGTCAACGGCGCGGCGAGCCCGCGCGTCCCGCGCGAGATTCGGCGCGAGATTCGCGCGGTCTTGCACAACCTGAAGCACGGCAAGCCGCTGCGCGACGGGGAGAACCTGCACCGCATCGCGGGATACGTCGCGTACGTGCACATGACGAATCCGGAGCTCGGCAAGAGCCTGCGCAAGCAGCTGGAGGCGCTCGACGCGGTTTGAGCGTGGGCCGTCGGTGGCGGTGACGGTGACGGTGTCCGTGACGGTGCCGGTGTCCGTGACGGTGCCGGTGTCCGTGACGGTGCCGGTGACGGTGGCGGTGTCCGTGACGGTGCCGGTGTCCGTGACGGTGACCGCGTCCGTGTCGTGAGGTGTACGGCGGCGGTGGTGCGCG
>JACKEH010000100.1 GCA_020633125.1 Sandaracinus sp.
CACGGGCACGGGCACGGGCACGGGAGATACCGTGAGCCGACGCTTCGCCACGGGTTCGGCGCTTCTCACCGGCGTCGGGACGACCCGCGGGGCGAGGGAAGCGCGGACGCGCTCGTCAGGGCGAGGAACCCGACGAGCGCGGACCGGCGTGGCGCGAGAGAGAGGCGAGAGGTCAGCCGACCTGCTGCTGCTGATCGTCGTCCTCGTCGATGGCGTCGATGGTGCCGACCGACGACTCGTCGACTCCGCGCTCCTTCTTCACGACGACGCGCTTCTTCATCGTCACGACCTTGCGGTAGAGCGACGCGAAGTCCTTGTTGCGCGTGGCCATGCTCGGCGTGCCGCCGCGCAGGAGCGTCTGGAGGATGAACTCGAGGACCTGGATCTCGCCCTCGCTGAAACTGTTGCTGATGCGCATGACGAACGATCTACCAGCGAAGGCATGACCTGACAATCGATGACGTGAGATGTAGGGTCACAGAACGTCACTTCACGGATCGTTTCGTTCGTGATCCTCTCGAAATCGTTCAGAGATCGCGAAACAGGAAAAAAGCGATCGCGATCGACACCCACGTATCGCGATCGCCACGAACGGATCACGATCGCGCTCGACGCCCTTGACAGCGGACGTCCGAGGTCCGGGCGACCCCCGACACTCGGCGAACCGTCCACGGCCAGGCACCTGCGCTCGCAGCGCGAGAGGCCTCGCAGCACCTCGTTGACGCTCGCGGCCGGCTGCCGTACCCCCGCCGCCGATGCTCCTGCTCCGTGGTGGTCTCGTCCTCGATCCAACCTCCGACGTGGAGCGGGTCGCCGACGTCCTTCTCGTCGACGGCCGCGTGCGCGAGATCGGCGAGGCCCTCGTCGCCCCCGACGCCGAAGTCCGCGACGTGAGCGGTTGCTGGGTCGTCCCCGGTCTACTCGACCTGCGGACGCACCTCCGCGAGCCCGGCCAGGAGTACAAAGAGGACCTGCAGAGCGGGCTCGCGGCGGCGGCGGCCGGCGGCTTCACGACCGTCTGCGCGATGCCGGGCACCAAACCCGTCAACGACCAGCGGGCGGTGACGCAGTTGATCCTCGCGCGCGCCGAGGCGCTCGGGGGCACCCGCGTCCTCCCCTTCGGCGCGATCACCAAAGGCCTCGAAGGACGCGAGCTCGCCGAGATGGCCGAGCTTCGCGACGCGGGCTGCGTCGGTGTCACGGACGACCGCAAGCCGGTGCACGACGCGCAGCTTCTTCGACGCGCGCTCGAATACGCCGCGACCTTCGGTCTCGTCGTCATGCAGCATTGCGAGGAGCCGAGCCTCAGCCACGGCGCCTTCGCGCACGAAGGCGTGATCTCGACCCGCCTCGGCCTTCGCGGCGCGCCGCGCCAAGCCGAAGAATCGGCCGTGGTCCGCGACCTCTCCGTCGCGGAGCTCACGGGCGCCCCCCTTCACGTCGCTCACGTCTCGAGCTCGGGCGCGGTCGCGCGCATTCGAGACGCCAAGAGCCGGGGCGTGCTCGTCACCGCCGACGTGACGCCCCACCACCTCACGTGGACCGACGAGGCGCTGCTCGGCTTCGACACGGCCGCACGCGTGATCCCTCCGCTTCGCGAAGCCTCCGACCGCGACGCGCTCCGCCGAGGTCTCGCCGACGGCACGATCGACTGCATCGCGACCGATCACGCGCCTCACGCGCCGCTCGAGAAGGAATGCGAGCTGGCCGAGGCCCTGCCCGGCATGATCGGCCTCGAGACCGCCCTTCCCCTCGTGCTCGCGCTGGTGCGTGACGGTGTGCTCACGCGGCGCCGCGCGGTCGAGGCCCTGACGACGGGACCCGCACGCGTGCTCGGTCGCTCCGCGACGCTGACCGACGCAAGCGACCTCACCGTCATCGACCCCGAGCACGCGTGGACCCCGAGCCGCGAGACCTTGCGCTCGAAGTCGACGAACACGCTGCTTCTCGGGCGCGAGGTCCAGGGCGCCGCGCGCCTCACGATCGTCCGTGGGCGTGTCGTCTTCGATCGCGCGACGGTCGGGGCCTGACCACCCCTCGAGAGTCGCTTCCGCGCGCTCGGCCCATCGCACGCCGACTCGCGTGTGCGTCACCGCCCACGAAGCACCGTGGTTTCGCGGGTTCGCAGACACGTCGGCTTGATCCTCGGCGCGACTCGCGCCATCTCCCGGCTTCGATGACGCAAGCGCACCTGGTCCTCGCCGACGGAACCCGCTTCACGGGGGTCGCCATCGGCAAGGTGGGCGAGACGGTCGGAGAGGCCGTCTTCACGACCGGTATGACCGGGTACCAGGAGGTCCTCACGGATCCCTCCTACTGCGGGCAAATCGTCACGATGACCGCGCCCCAGATGGGCAACACGGGCGTCAACGACGAGGACCCGGAAGCGGAGCGACCGCACTTGGCGGGCTTCGTCGTGCACGAGCTCTCGCCGCTCGCGAGCAACTGGCGGGCGACCGAGAGCCTGAACGAGTACCTCGTGCGCCACGGCATCGTCGGCATCGCGGGGGTCGACACCCGCGCGCTGACCCGGCACATCCGCGACCACGGCGCGCAGATGGCCGCCATCGGCACGAGCGCCCCCGAAGCGTTGCTCGAGCTGGCGCGCAAGGCGCCCCCGATGACGGGCCGCGACCTGACCGGCGAGGTCACCAGCGCCGAACGCCACGAGTGGACGAAGGGCAACGGCGTCTGGACGATCGAGCCCCCCAAGGGCGGCCAGCACCACGTCGTGGCGCTCGACCTCGGCGCCAAGCAGAACATCCTTCGTTGCCTCGTCGACGCCGGTTGCCGCGTGACGGTGGTCCCCGCGCGCACGACCGCGGAAGAGATTCTCGCGCTGAAGCCGGACGGCGTCTTCCTCTCGAACGGCCCCGGCGACCCGGCCGCAGTCGACTACGCGATCGACACCACGCGCGCGCTGCTCGGCAAACGCCCGCTCTTCGGCATCTGCCTCGGGCACCAGATCCTCGCGCTCGCGCTCGGCGCGACGACCTACAAGCTCAAGTTCGGCCACCGCGGTCTGAACCAGCCGGTGAAGGATCTCTCGACTGGCAAGATCGAGATCACCACGCAGAACCATGGCTTCGCGGTGGACCCGGCGTCGCTGCCGGCCGAGGCCGAGCTCACGCACGTGCACCTCAACGACGGCACCTGCATGGGCATCGCGTCAAAGCAGCACGACGCGTTCAGCGTGCAATACCACCCGGAAGCGGCCGCCGGCCCGCACGACTCTCGGTACCTCTTCGAGCGTTTCGTGCAGGCGATGGATCGCGCGCGCGCATGAGACCCTTCCTCCACGTCGGCTTGCTCGCGTGGACGGTGGGGTGTGTGCCGAGCGTGATCCCGCGGGTGAGTCCGGGTGATCCGGCGGTGTTGCGGCTGCGCAACGAGTCGGACGAGACGGTTTGTTACGTCGAGCTCGGCTCGGACGGGGCGCGGCCGCGAGACCGCTTGGACTTCGACGAGGTCGTGCTTCCGGGGGAAGAGCGGGACTTCGCGCTGCCGCTCGCGCCGAGCACGGTGACGCGCGCGCGGGTGCTCGATTGCGCGGAGCGGGAGCTCTTCGTCGGCGACGTCGTGGTGGACACCGACCGTGGCGTGCGGGTGACCCTCTGGCTCGGGGAAGACGAACGCGAGGAGTAGCGCGGCGCAGCAGCGCGGAGCACGCGGGCGCAGGGCGAGCAGCGCGACAGA
>JACKEH010000101.1 GCA_020633125.1 Sandaracinus sp.
CCACCTCTGAAGGGCTCCTTAAGGCCGGGGAGAGATTCGATCTTTTTTCGCGCGGCGCCATCAACGCGCGTCGGCGAGGGCACGATCCACTTCGCGTAGATGCCGCTGGGCGAGCTCGCGCCAAGGGTCGTCTTCGGGGGCGAGCGCGAGGTAACGCCGCCAGCTTCGGCGCGCCTCGGCCCACGCGCTCGCGCGCTCGTCTCGGGGCGCGTGCTCGGCCTGCGCGAGGTGGCCGAGCGCCTCGTACCAATGAATCTCGGAGGGCGGCTCGAAGAACACTCCGTCCTCGCGGAGCACGTCCATCGAGCCTCCCATCACGCTGCGCGCACGCCACGCGTGCTCGAGCGACGCGGTGTGCTCCCCGAGGCGGTCGAGCGCGACCGCGGCGCCGAAGAGCGCGAGGGAGAGGGCCTGGACGCTGCGTCCCGAGGTGTCGCGCTCGGCCAGCTCGATCGCGCGTGCGTATTCGACGGCGGCGCGTTCGAGGCGACCGGCCATCATGTGCACCTCGGCGAGGTTCGCGTGTGTGGTGGCGGCGAAGCCGGGATCGAGCACCGCGACCAACGCGCGCTCGTACTCCTCCACGGCGCGATCGAAACGCCGAGCCTTGGTGAAGAGGATGCCGAGCTCGAAGCCGACCTCGTCCGCGGCGTAGTCGGCGTCCAACGCGCGCAACGCTTCCCAGAACGCGATCGCCTCTTCGTCGTGGCTCTCGAGCCGCCCACTCGGCGTCGGACGCGACCAGCGCGTGGTGGCGTGGGCCAAGAGATGAAGCGCTTCGGGATCTCGTGGTGCGAGCGCGTGGGCGCGTCGAAAACGTTCGATGGCGCCTTCGAGGTGGGCGGCGCGGAGGTAGGGATCGGGCGTCTCGGCAGCCTCGAGCAAGAGCCGCTGGCCGTGGCGCACGAGCTCGCGCGAGCGTTGCCAACCGGGCTCGCGGACCTCGCGCCAGAAGCTCGCGGTGGTCTCGAGCCCCTCTTGGGCGTGGGCCGGCGCGGCGATCAAGAGAAGCAGAGCGAGCCCGCGCTTCACGGCCCGAGCCTCCGGCGTGCGTCTTCGGCCCATGCGCCGTCGCGGGAGGCCGCGGTCCACGCGGTGCGGGCGCCGGCGGCGTCGCCGAGCGCCTCGAGAACGACCGCGCGTCGCGCCGCGCGCTCCGGCTCGGGCACCTCGAGGCCGAGCAGAAGCGCGTCGAGCCGACCGAGCGCGGCGATCCGGCGTGCGAGCTCGCGCCACTCGAGGTCGTCGTCGCGACCTCGCACGAGCACGAGGGCGAGGCCGAGGCTGGCGCGGGGATCGTGGGGTGAGTCGCGCAAGGCCTCGCGGTAGGCACGCTCGGCGTCCTCGAGACGCTCGGGACCGAGCACCGAGAGCGCGTCTCCGTAGAGCCCGTAGAGCCCGTGGCGGGCTTGGCCCGAACGCGCGCGCGCCAAAACCCGCCCGAGGACCTCGGCGGCTTCCGCGTGGCTTCCGGCGCGCGCGAGCAGCTCTCCAGCGCGTGCGCCCTCGGCCGGCTCGTCCAGCGCGGCGGGGTCGAGGCGGCGTGCGTGCAGGAGGTCGTCGCGCGCGGCGTCGAGCTCGCCCGCCTCGCCGGCGGCCAAACCGCGGACCAGCCATCCTTCCGCACGCTCGGGCAGACGCCGAATCGCCGCGGACGCGGCTTCGCGGGCTTGGGCGAGGCGGCGGGCACGCAGGGCCGCGCGTGCTCGGGTCATGTCCTGCCGCCAGAGGCGCAGGCCCGGGGTCTTCACCTCGTCCCAGAACTCGGAGGCATGCGCGCGACCACCCCCGAGGAGGGCGAGGCTGGTGAGCCCCAGGAAGCTCCGACGCGAAAGCACGTGCGCATCGTAGTCCCGTGGAACCGCGATTTCCTTCGAAAGTCGCGGCTTCGGGGATTCTCCGCACGCGCGTTCGCGCCTCCTCCGAGGCTGCGAAGAAAATTCGTCCCGGGGGTGTAAGCGAACGCGAGGGACCCCGTTCTCCCCTCGAATCACGGAGGACGACCCCATGCCCAGCTCAGCTCCCGCCCGACCCAAGCCTTCCCGTCTCGCCACCCGCGCGGGCGCCCTCGCCGTGCTGCTCGCGCTCGGCTGCGCCGGGTCCTCGGCTTCGCCCGAGCACGCCGGAAGCGTCGTCGTCCAGGAGGGCCACTACGCCCCGACGACCACGGGCGCGTCGGGTGGAACCTTCGTCGCCCGAGAGACCGCATCCGCCGACTACGGCGGGGCCTCCGAAGAGGCGGGGTACGGCGGCGCGGACATGGCGGCGCCTCGTGCAGAGGCGGCCCCGGCGATGCCCGGTGCGAGCGCTTCGGCGCCGTCGGCACCGAGCCCCGCCAGCACGAGCGCGACGATCACGACGACCACGACCGTCGAGGTCACGGTGGACTCGCTCCGCGTCGACGAGCCGCCGCCCCGCATGGTGCAGGAACAAGCGGCGCCCGCGCGGCTGCTGACCGCCGCGACCGTCGGCGACCACGACCGCCGCGGCAACTACCTCGAGTACCTCTCGCGTCACGGCTTCGAAGCGCAGCGCCTCGGCCTCGACATGACGCGCCGCGTTCGGTTCCGGATCGAGGACGGCCAGGGGCAGCCGGTGCGTGACGCGCGCATTCGTCTGCGCACCCAGTGGGGCGACGTCCAGGCGCGCACGCGCGCCGACGGTCGCTGGGACTTCTTCCCCGGCGTGGACGCGCCGAACGCGAGCGGTCCGGCGAGCCTGATCGTCGAAGCGGGTGGCCGCACCGCGGAGCTTCGCGTCGACGTGCCGACCCGTGGCGACGGACAAGACGTCGTGGTGCGCATGCCCGGCGTCCAAGCGCGCCACGCTCGCGCGCTCGACCTCGCGTTCCTCATCGACGTCACGGGCTCGATGGAAGACGAGCTTCGTTACGTGAACCGCGAGCTCACCGACATCGTCACGCGTGTACGCGCCGAGTCGCCCGAGACGCTGATTCGCGTGGGCGCCGTCTTCTACCGCGATCGCTCGGACTCGGTGCCGCTGCAGCGCATCGCCTTCACGCCCGACGTGCGTGGCTTCGTGCACGCGATGCAGACGGTGCACGCGAGCGGCGGCGGCGACTACCCGGAGGATCTCGACGCGGGCCTCGACACCGCGGTGCACGGCCTCGATTGGTCGCAGGACGACTCGGTGAAGGTGCTCGTGGTCGTCGCCGACGCGCCGCCCCAGCGCTACGGCGGGTTCACCTACCTGCAGGCGATGCGCGAGTCGTCGCAGCGTGGCATTCGCATCCTCCCCGTCGCGGCGAGCGGCGCGGACCGCGAGGTCGAGTTCCTCTTCCGCGCGATGGGCACGTACACCGCTGCGCCCTACGTCTACCTCACGGACGACAGCGGGATCGGCGCGCCGCATATGGAGGCCGACACGGACCGCGTCGCGGTGGAGTACTTCCACGACGCGCTGACCCGTCTGCTCGTCGAAGACCTTCGCGGTCGCGGCATGCACGAGCCGGGGATGTTCGGCGAAGGCTGAACGACACACGTTCGAACGCACGAAAGGCGCGCCCGAGAGCGCCCACCACTTGCACGGATCGAATCCGTGCAAGTGGTGGGCGCTCGGTGGT
>JACKEH010000102.1 GCA_020633125.1 Sandaracinus sp.
GGTCCGATGGGAGCTCGTCGAATCGCTCGAACGGGTCGGCGCGCCGGACGAAGCGCTCCGCGCCCTGGACGCCGCCCCCCGCCTCGCTCCGGTTCGTCGCGGCCTCCACCGCGCACGTCTGCTCGTGCTCCTCGGTCGCTCCGCCGAAGCGACCCTGCAGCTCGCGCAGACCCACGCGCTCGCGTTCGCACGTGCCCGTCGGCGCCCTTCCCTCGGCGCGTGGCGCGAAGCCGCGCTCGTCGCGCACGCGCTCGGCCGCGCCGATGACGCTTCCGAAGCCGAACGCCACGTCGCGGTGCTCGCGCCTTCGATCCTCGGAGGTGCCCGATGAACCGCTTCTTCGCGACCTGCCTCGCGCTCGCGCTCGCGCTTCCGATCGTGGCGAGCGCCCAAGCGCGCACGCCCTACCTCCAGACGCTCACGCCCACCTCCGTCACCGTCGTCTTTCGCACCGCGGGCGCGGGTCGAGGTCGTGTGTGTTTCGGCGAAGCCCCCGACGCGCTCGGCGCACCCGTGCTCGGCACCGACGGCGCAACCCAACACGTGATCCGCCTGGGCGCGCTTCGCCCCGCGACGCGCTATTGGTACGCGGCGACCACCGACGCGACGTGCCCCGCGCGCGCCGAAGACGGCGACACCTTCCGCACGCCCCCCACGCCGGGCACCGTCGAGCCCCTGCGCTTGTGGGTGGTCGGCGACAGCGGCACGGGCGGAAGCGCGCAGCGTGCGGTCCGCGACGCGATGCTCGCGTACGTCGGCGACGCCATGCCCGACCTCTTCTTGCACGTCGGCGACATGGCCTACGACGACGGCACCGACGCCGAGTTCTCCGGTGGCTTCTTCGGCCCCTACGCCGACATCCTCCGTCGCACCCCGGTGTGGCCCGCCATCGGAAACCACGAGGCACACACGAGCGACAGCGGCTCCGAGAGCGGTCCGTACTACCAGAGCTACGTGTTGCCCCGCGCGGGCGAAGCCGGCGGCGTACCGAGCGGCACCGAGGCTTGGTACTCGTTCGACCACGCCAACGTGCACTTCATCGTGCTCGACTCCGCCGACAGCTCCCGCTCGGTCGGGAGCCCGATGCTCACGTGGCTCGAAGAAGACCTCGCGGCGACGGATGCGACGTGGGTCGTCGCGTTCTGGCATCACCCGCCGTACACGAAGGGCTCGCACGACTCCGACACCGAGAGCACGCACGTGCAGATGCGGCAGAACGTGCTGCCCATCCTCGAGACGTGGGACGTCGACGTCGTGCTCGGAGGCCACTCGCACATCTACGAGCGTTCGTTCCTCGTGCAGGGCGCGTACGACACCCCCACCACCGCCGCGGGACACATCCTCGATCCCGGAGACGGACGCGTCGAGGGCGACGGCCCCTACGACCTCGCGGGCCCCGGCTCGGTCTACGTCGTCGCGGGTCACGGTGGCGCGGGCGTGAGCGGCGACGCCGACCACCCGCTGATGTTCTTCAGCGAGGTCGACTACGGCTCCGTGATCGTCGACGTCGAAGGCGACGTGATGACGCTGACGAACGTGCGACGCGACGGCGAGGTCACCGACACGGCGACGCTGGTGAAGGGCGAAGGCGTGCACGTGCTCGCGCCCCGCGGCGGCGAGCGCCTGCCGCTCGCGCGCCCCTACGACGTCCGTTGGACCGCGCCCGCGGGCGGCACCGCCGACCTCGACGTGAGCTACGACGACGGCGCCACCTGGGCCGCGATCGCCGCCGGCGAAGCGAACGACGGCGCCTTCACTTGGACCCCGACCGTGCCCGGTGAGCGCGTCCGCCTTCGCGTCGCGGTCGGCGCCGCCTCGGACGAGAGCGGGACCTTCGCGATCGCCGCGGAGTCGGACCTCGAGCTCATTCCCTTCGGCGGCGCGTGGGAATACTCCGACGGCGCGGCCGCCCCCGACGCCGCCTGGCGCACCACCACCGGCGGTTGGCCCTCGGGCGACGCCGAGCTCGGCTACGGCGACGGCGACGAAGTGACGACGCTGCTCGACGCCGATCCGAACGTGCCGACCGTCTACTTCCGCCGCGCGATCACGATCGAAGGCGACGTGCTCTCGGCCACGCTCGACGTGCTCTACGACGACGCCATCGCGGTCTGGATCGACGATCGGCGCGTCGCGTCGGTGAACGTCGGCGACGAAGCCCACGAGGCGTTCGCCACCGACGCGTCGTCGGACGACGAGACGATGTCCTTCGACCTCGACCCGAGCGTCTTTCGGCGCGGCACGATCGTCGTCGCGGCGCTCGTGAAGCAGGCGAACGCGAGCTCGAGCGACCTGAGCTTCGATCTCCGCCTTCGCGCCCGCGTCCGCGCCGACGCGCCCGAGGTCGACGGCGGCGTCACCCCCGGCCCGGATGGCTCCACGCCGACCGAGGACGGCGGTTCGACCACGCCTCCGCGCGACGGCGGGAGCACCGAAGAAGGCGGCGGGGGCGGCGGCTGTGGCTGCAGCGCTGGAGGCGACCCCGTGAGCGCGCCCTTGCTCGGGCTCTGGTGGGCGATTCGTCGTCGTCGTCGAATCACAGCGTGGTGAAGCCCTCAGCGACGACGTCGGCAAACCCACGGATGCAAGCGCGGGGGTGGCCTGCTAGGGTCGCCGACCCATGACGACGCACGAACGTCTCGACCGCCTTCACGACGCGCTCGAATCTCAAGGCGCCGACCGCCTTCGACTCGAGATCGTCCGCCGCGCCCGCAACTTCAAGCGTTCGTGGGTGGAGATGGCCGAAGCGCTCACGCGCGTTCGCGCCGCGCAGGTCTACCTCGAGTGGGGCTACCCCGACTTCGAGACCTACTGCCACACCGAGCTCATGCTCACGAAGGGCACGGTCGACAAGCTCACGGGCAGCTACGCCGTGGTGCGCGAGCACGCGCCGCAGGTCCTCGATCGCGACGGGCTCGCACAGCCGATTCCGAACCTCGACGCCGTCGAGTACTTCGCCAAGGCCCTTCGCGGCAGCGAGCCCGCGAACGACGACGACGACGACGAGGGACCGGGCGACGAGGTCGTGCGTGAGCTCCGCGAAGCGGTCTTCGACGATCCGAAGCCGGTCGCGGTGCTTCGCAAGACCTTCGACCCGCTCTTCTTCCCGAAGCCCGAAGGCGCGGAGCGGGTCGAGAACCTCGAGAAGACGCGCGGCGCCGTCCGTCGCCTCGAAGCGCTGCTGCAAGCGATCGACGGGGTCGACGAAGGCCGCGTGAAAACCCTGCTGCCGTTGCTCGCGGAGCTTCGTGCGGAGCTCGACGCGGTCATCCCCGACGCGAAAGCAGAGCTCGGCGCCGCCAAGCGCAAAGCGAGCTGAGCTCCCGCGAAACGCGCCGCCCCGACCGCAGCGCGAGTGGGCCCCTCCGGCCGCCGTCGCGGGAGGCGTCCCTCGCTCGATGGCTCAGAGCACGAATCAGTTGCACTGATTCATGCTCGTTTCTCGAGGGAGCGG
>JACKEH010000103.1 GCA_020633125.1 Sandaracinus sp.
TCGGCCTGATGATTCAGACCGTCGGCATGGGTGCGGCCGCGGCGGTCATCCTGGTGCGCGGGACGCCGCTCGCGACCCCCGCGCTTCGTCTCGCGGCCCCCGCGGGCGCGCTCGGTCTCGCCTTCGGCCTGCACTACGTCGCCCCCGTGGTCTCCGGCCCGGCGGTGAAGCTCTTCTTCTGCGCGCTCTGGGGCGCGTTCGCGTTGGCGCACCACCACGCGAGCAAACGTGGCGACGTGCAGGTCGAGGCCGACGTGCTCTCGCGTCCGTCGTCGCAGGTCTGGCTCGTGGTCGCCGGTTTGATCGGCGGCGTGGTCTCGAGCCTCGTCGGCACGGGCTTGGACATCGTGGTCTTCGCGGTGCTGGTCTTGCGTCTCGGGGTCTCCGAGACGGTCGCGACGCCGACCTCGGTCGTGCTCATGGCGATCGGCAGCGCGCTCGGCTTCGCGCTCCGCGCGAGCAGCGGCGGACCCCACCCCGAAGCGTGGGCGTATTGGTGGACCTGCGTTCCGGTCGTCGTGGTCGGCGCTCCGCTCGGCGCGCGCTTCATCGAAGGCAAGGGGCGTCGCTTCTTGTCGCGCCTGCTCTACGCGTCGGTGGTGGCGCAGGCGGTCGGCGCGCTCGTCTTGCTGCCGCTCACGCCGGGCCTGCTCGCCTTCGCGGCGACCACCTTCGTGCTCGGCTTCGTCCTCTTCTTCGGCCTCGCGCGTCCGAGCGCGCGGGTGGCCGAGGTGCCGTCGCCGTGACCCGCGCCGAACGGCTCTTCCGTTCGCTCCTCGAGGCGCGCCGCGGCGTCCTGGTCGGGGTAGCGCTCGTTTGTGGCGTGGCGGCGTTCTTTGCGGCGAAGGTTCGACCCAACTACGACGCCGAGGCGTTCTTGCCGACGTGGGACGCGCGTCGCCAGGTCTTCGAGGAGCATCGGCGCTCTTTCGAGGACGACGACCGCCAGGTGCTGGTCTTCGTGGCCGGTACGATGGGACCGGCGACCCACGCGCATCTGCGACGTGTCGCGGAGTTGCTCGGCGACGAGGGCCTCGAGGACGTTCGTTGGATCGGCAACGCCGAGCTCGCGGCGGCGGACCGCGACGACCCGTTCACGCTTCGCGTCGAGGCCCCGTTCGCGACGCCCGATCTCGAGGCCTTCGAAGCGCGGCGTGACGACCCGCTGTTGCGTGGTCGACTCTTCTCCCCGGGCGCCGACGCGTTCGTCGTGCGCGCCGTCTTGCCCGCCGAACGGGACACCGTCGAAGGCCAGCTCGCGACCGAAGCCGCGCTCGACGCCGCGCTCGCGCCGCTTCGCGCCGAGGGGGTCGACGTGCGGGTCGCGGGCGTGCCCATCCTCAAGGCGCGTGGGTTTCGCCTCGTGCAGGGCGACGCGTCGCGTTTCCTCGCGCTCGGTCTCGCGCTCGTCACGCTCTGGCTCTTCGTCGCGCTCCGGCGACTGCGGGACGTCGCCGCGATCGTGCTCTCGCTGCTCCCGGCCATCCTCGTGACCCTCGGCGTGATGGGCGTGACCGACACGCCGATCAGCGCGCTGACCAGCTTCATCCCGCTGCTCGTGTGGATCGTCGGTGTTTGCGACGCGCTTCATCTCGTGACCGAGGTGCGCGCGAAACGCGCCGAAGGACTGTCAGAGCACGAATCAGTTGCACTGATTCATGCTTTCCTTTCTCGAGGGCGGCGCCCTCCGACCGGCGAAGCGGATCGCCCTCCACCACCGAGCATCCCCACTCCAGGTTGATCCGTCAGGGACGCTCAGTCGACGCCATCGCGCGCGCGTTCGCGGAGCTCTGGCGGAGCTGCCTCTTCACCTCGCTCACGACCGCGCTCGGCTTCGGCAGCCTCGCGGTCAGCGGCGTCGCGATCGTGGTCGAGCTCGCGCTCTTCACCGCGTTGGCGATCGTGCTCGCGTTCGCGTGCGCGATGGTCGTGCTTCCGCTCCTGCTCGACCTCGGCGCCGAGCGCGCGGTCCGCGAGACCGCGTGGCTCGAGCGTCTCGTCGCCGTCTTGGTGGATCGCGCCCGTGCGCACGCGCGGCGGCCGAGCGTCGTCGGTCTCGTGGCGGCCGTCCTCTTCTCGATCGCGGCCCTCACGGGCGCCACGCGGCTTCGAACGAACGCGTCGTTGGTCGACGACGTTCGACCCGACCACCCGCTGATGCGTGATCTTCGATGGATCGAGGACGTCGGCCTCGCGCCCTTCTCGATCGCGCTCTGGCTTCGCGCCGACGACCCCGAAACGCTCACGGCGCCGGAGACCTACGCCTGGATGACACGCACGTCGGCCTTCCTCCGCGGGGGCGAGCCGGTGCGTGGCGTCGTCGGACCGACCGAGTATTTCGAGTCCGCGGCGCGCGCGCTCGATCTTCCGCCGCCGTCCCGCCGCGAAGAGGTCGCGCAGCTCGGCCTGCTCCTCGACATGGCGGCGCCCGACGGTTTCGACGACGTCTGGCGTCCGGCGGAGGGCCAAGCGCGCCTCGTCGCGGACGCGGTCGACCTCGGAAGCGCGCGCATGGATCCCTACTTCGCCGCGCTCGAAGCGCACCTCGCGGAGGACCCGCCGCCGCCCGGCGTTCGTGTCGACGTGACGGGGACGCTGCGCCTCTCGCACGTCGCGCTCGCCGACATCCTCTCGGGCTTCGGCACGTCCTTGGTGCTCGCGTTCTTCGCGGTCTTCGCGCTGCTCTCGTGGCTCCTGCGCTCCGTGTGGCAAGGGCTGCTCGCGATGGTGCCCAACCTGCTGCCGCTCTTGGCGATGTTGGGGGCGATGGGCGCGCTCGGGCTCGACGTGAAGCCCTCGACGCTCTTGGTCTTCAGCGTCGCGCTCGGCATCGCGGTCGACGACACGCTGCATCTCGTGGGGCGCCTCGTGGAGCGACGCCGCCTCGGTGACGCGATGGACGCCGCCATCGACGACGCGCTTCGTACCAGCGGCCGGGCGATCGTGCTCACGAGCCTCGTGATCGGCGCGGGCTTCGCGGTGCTCGTCACCAGCGATTTTCGTTTCCTCGTGCTCGTCGGCGCGATGACCGCGCTCGCGGTGGTCACGGCGCTGGTCGCGGACCTCTTCGTCTACCCGGTCTTGTTGCGACGTGGTGCGCCGGCGCCCGCGCTCGTGGGGCAGGTGCAGGCATGACGCGTTGGCTCGTGGGGCTCTTGCTGATCGCCGGCGTCGCGCGCGCGCAAGACGTGGGTGAAGCGCCGGAGACGGTGAGTGTGGAGCACGCCGTCGACGACGCGGAGGGGTCGCGCGACGTCGACCTTCCCGTGGAGGAGGACGCCGACACCGCCACCGACGCCGACACCGACACCGACACCGA
>JACKEH010000104.1 GCA_020633125.1 Sandaracinus sp.
ACGGCGTCCACGAACTGGTCCGGGTCGAGCACGTCGAGCAGGTGATGCGGCACGCCGCCGAGCTCTTTGGCGGTGGGCTTCGCGGAGCCGACGTCGAAGCCTCGGTAGACCTGCACGCTGTCGGCGCCGACCAGCTCGCCGTCGAGGGCTCGCGCGAGCGTGAGCGCCGACGCGGTCTTGCCGCTGGCGGTCGGCCCCGCGACGACGAGGATCGGCGGCCTCGACGCGCTCATCGACGGTCCGTGAAGAGCCGTGCGAGCGCCACGTCGTCGAGCGGACGCGCGCACTCGGGGTGAAGGTCGAGGGCTGCGAGCGCGGCGGGCTCGGCGCGCAACGCGAGCGACTCACGGAGCGCATCGCGTGCGTCGTCGCCGTCGGCCCACGCGCGCAACACCGCGGCGAGCATCGCGGCGGGCTCGGCGTCGCTCACGAGGCCCTCGGGAAGGCGCGGCACCGCGTGAAGCGCGACGTCGGTCTCGCCAATCAGGCTCACGTCGAGCCCGAGCGCGAGCAGCGCTTCGCGGCGCGATTCGAGCGCCGCCGCCTCCCGCGCGTTCACGGCCGCCCG
This sequence comes from Sandaracinus sp., assembly GCA_020633125.1. Classification (GTDB taxonomy): domain Bacteria; phylum Myxococcota_A; class Polyangia; order Polyangiales; family Houyiibacteriaceae; genus JACKEH01. Next base: position 569 of record JACKEH010000104.1, read on the forward strand.
GGCCGGAAAGACGAGGCGGCGCGAAGGCAGAGGCGACTCGAGCGCGTCGAAGACCGCGCGCGCGAGACGGGCACGATCGACGACGCGAGGAGGAGCGTCGAGCACCCAATGCGCGTCGAAGCGGAGCAGAAGTGCAGCGGTGCGCGTGGATTCGGGAGGCGTATCCACGACCGGCGCGCGTGAGAGCGGCGCATGTGCGACCGGCGCGTGCGCGAGCGGAGCCCGTGCGGTGGGGGAGGGCGAAACGGGCGAGGCCCCGGCCGCCGTCGGTGCCGCGTGCGGCGCTTCCGCACGAGGTGTCGTCGTTGTCGTGGCCGGGGCTCCCGACGTCGCGTGCGCGCTCGCGCCTGGCGTGCTCGCGTCGTGGTGCGACGACGCCTCGCCCGTGTGTCCGCCCGGCACGAGCGCCGGGCTCGCGTCGACCTCCGGTGAATCCGCCTCCGCGCGCGCGAAGAGCTCACCGTCGCGAAGCGCGCTGCCGAGGCCCCAACGATCCGGGACGGGCTTCGCGCCGGGACCACTCGCGAGGCGTTCCTTCCAATAGCTCGCGTCGCGCGTGATGGTCGGCTCGCTCTTCGGCACCTCCGCCAACGCCGGCGTGCCCGAGACCCCGCCACGCCATTGCGCCGTGCCCAGCGCCGCGGTCAGCACACGCGTCACCACGTCTTTGACGCGGTGAAGATCCGCGAAACGCACCTCGGTCTTCTGCGGGTGCGCGTTCACGTCGACGTCCGCCGGATCGATCTCGAGGTGCAACACGCCGGCCGGGTATTTGCCCTTCTCGAGCCGCTCGCCGAACGCGAACGCGATCGCGTGCGCCAAGCCGCGGTCGACCACCGGCCGACCGTTGACGAAGAGATGCAGCTGTTTCCAACCCGTCGTCGCGCGCTCCGGCGCACCGAGCGCGGCTTCGATCGACACCCCCTGATCGCTACCTTCGATCGGCGTGAGCGGCTGGTCCGAGAACACCGCCTGCGCGCGTGGGATGCGACCGAGCGTCGGAAGGTATTCGCGCACGCGCCGCCCGTTGCTGACCAGCGTCAGCCGCACGTAGGGCCGCGCCAACGCCACGTTCAAACACACGTCCGCGACGTGCGAAGCCTCGGTGTGGCGCGCGCGAAGGAACTTCTTGCGCGCGGGCACGTTGAAGAAGAGCTCGCGCACGTCGATCGTCGTGCCCGGCGGGCAGCCGATCGGGCGCACGATCGGCTCCCCACCTTCGACCACGACCTCGGTGCCCGCGATCGCGTCGCGCTGCCGCGTCGTCAGGCGGAAACGCGAGACACTCGAGATTGACGCCAAGGCTTCGCCACGAAAGCCCATCGTGCGCAGCCGTCGGAAATCGTCGAACTGCTGCAGCTTGCTCGTCGCGTGGCGCCGCACCGCGAGCAACGCGTCTTCGGCGTCCATGCCGATGCCGTCGTCGACGATCCGGATGCGCTCGCGCCCGCCCTCGACGAGCTCGACCGTCACCGCCTGCGCGTCGGCGTCGAGCGCGTTCTCGACGAGCTCTTTGACCACGCTCGCCGGCCGCTCGACCACCTCGCCCGCGGCGATCTGATCGACGAGCGTATCGTCGAGGACGCGGATTCGACCCACGCCCGAACTCCTAGCAGGTTTGTCCCGTCGAGCGGACGTCGAACCGGGTCGTCTGCCCCAGGCGAGCGCACTGCCACGCAGCCAAGCTCCGCATGGTCTCGTGGGTTCGAGGAGGATGGGTGAGCCATGCTCGCCGAGTCTCTCCTACGACGCACCGCGTCGAAGCGGGTGTCACGGTGGCAACCTCCCGAGAACGCAAGGAAATTTCCATGCCGCACCCGGACGCCTCCGTTGACCCCCGTCGGCCACGCTGGTATCGTCGCGTCGACGTGGCGCCCTTCGCGCGCTCGTCTGCGAGCCTGCGTCGATCGAGCGAGCCCAGATGAAGAAAGTCTGCCCGGTCTGCAAATCCGAGTACGACGGGGGCGAGGTCTTCTGCCCCGTCGACGCCGCCCGGCTCGTGAGCGCGTCCCAGCTCGACGTCGGCTCGGGCTCGACCCCCAACGCCGACCCGCTCATCGGCGCGACCTTCGACAAATACAAGGTCATCCGCCGCATCGGCGAAGGCGGCATGGGTCTCGTCTACGAGGCCATGCACACCGTCATCGAGAAGCGCGTCGCGATGAAGGTCCTGCGCGACGACTTCTCGTCGCGTCCCGAGGTCGTCGAGCGCTTCCGCCAAGAAGCGAAGAGCGCGAGCCGCATCGGCCACGAGCACATCGTCGACATCTCCGACTTCGGCACCACGCCCTCGGGCTCGAGCTACTTCGTGATGGAGTTCCTCGAGGGCGAGGACCTCGCGTCGGTGCTCGCGCGTGAAGCGACGCTCTCGGTCGAGCGCGCGGTCGACATCGTGATGCAGTGCTGCCGCGCGCTCGGCGCCGCGCACGCCAAGGGCATCGTCCACCGCGACATGAAGCCCGAGAACATCTTCCTCGTGCGTCGCGAAGAGACGCTCGACTTCGTGAAGATCGTCGACTTCGGCATCGCGAAGATGTCCGACATCGAGACCGCAGGGGCGCCGGGCCGAAAGCTCACGAAGACCGGCATGATCTTCGGCACGCCCGAGTACATGTCGCCCGAGCAGGCGGC
>JACKEH010000105.1 GCA_020633125.1 Sandaracinus sp.
ATCGCGACGAGCTCGTACTTCATCGTCGAGACGATGGGCCGCAAGAGCGGCTGGCTCTCGTACGCCGTCGGCATCGCTGGCGAAGCGAACCTCGTGCTCGCGCCGGAGGACATCGGCGTCGACCTGATGGAAGACACCGACGAGGGTCGTTTCCTCAGCCCCGAGCGGCTCGCGGAGCAGATCGTCGATCTGATCATCTACCGCGAGAAGCGAGGTAAACACTACGGCACGATCGTGCTCGCCGAAGGTCTCGTGGAGCTGCTGCCTCCGGATCTCTTGGCCGAGGCCCCGCGCGACCAACACGGCAACGTCGCGCATGGAAAGCTGAGCTTCGGCCAGATGGTCGCGCACACGTGCGCAGCCATCTACGAGAAGCGCACCGGCCAGCGGAAGAAGCTCACCGGCGTCGCGCTCGGGTACGAAGCACGCTCGGCACCGCCGAACGCGTTCGACGTCATGCTCGGCAGCCAGCTCGGCATCGGCGCGTACCGCGCGCTCGTCGAAGAAGGCCTCGACGGACACATGGTCAGCGTGCGCGGGCAGCTCGACTTGCACTACGTGCCCTTCCACGAGCTGATCGATCCCCAGACGATGTTGGCCACGGTTCGCTACATCAAGCCGGGCAGCGACTTCCACCGACTCGCGCGCTTCATGGAGACGCGCACGGACCGCGTCACCGAGTGGGCGCCGGGTCGTCGCCGCGAGTAGTCGGCGTCGCGCCGCGTTCGCTTTGCCGGCGCCCATCGCGCTCCTTGGCTACGTGGTCACGAGCGTGGGCGCGTTCGGGGTCCCCCGCCCCGGTCGAGCAGGCATGCGCACGGGCCAGCGAAGCGAAGTTGAGTCGATTCGCCTCGCTCGGGGTACCTTGCGCTCTTGGAGGATTGGAATGCGGAAGCTTGCCGGCATCGTGGTGGTCTTGGCGTTGGCCTGTGGCGGTGGCGGTGGAGGCACCGACGACGACGGGGGCACCCGGCCGGGTCGCGACGGAAGCACGCCCACGATGCGTGACGCGGGCAGCGTCGACGCCAACAACCCGCTGACCAACCCGGAAGACGGTCCTCCCGCCGGCAACCCGGAAGGCGGCTGCCCCATCCCGCCCGAGGCCAGCACCGAAGACACGACGAGCCCCGATCGCGTCGTCGGCACCGGGACCCCCGAGAGCTGCACCGCGGACGCCTTCATCGACGCCGTCGCGCTGGGCGGCATCATCACCTTCGACTGCGGCCCCGACCCGGTCACGATCACCCTCGACCGTCCCGCGAAGGTCTTCAACGACACCGGTCCGGAGATCGTCATCGATGGCGGCGGCCTCGTCACGCTGAGCGGCGGCGGCACGACGCGCATCCTCTACATGAACACCTGCGACATGAACCAGGTGTGGACCACGGCGCAGTGCCAAAACCAGGACCACCCGCGCCTGACGGTTCAGAACCTCACGTTCATCGACGGCAACTCGGTCGGCGAAGAGGAGTACGACGCCGGCGGCGCCATCTGGGTGCGGGGCGGCCGCTTCAAGATCGTGAACTCGCGCTTCTTCAACAACCGCGTCGCCGAGACTGGACAGGACCTCGCGGGGGCTGCGGTGCGCGTGTTGAGCCAATACGAAGGCCTTCCGGTGTTCGTCACCAACAGCACGTTCGGCGGTGCCGAAGGCTTCGGCAACGTGGGCTCCAACGGCGGTGGCATCGGAAGCATCGGCGTGTCGTGGACCATCCTGAACAGCGTCTTCACACACAACCGCGCGGTCGGTCGCGGAGGAAACCCCGCGATGTCGGGTACGCCGGGCGGCGGTAGCGGCGGCGCGATCTACAACGACGGAGGCCGCATGACGCTCACGGTCTGCGGCACCCGCATCCAACACAACGAAGTGATCCAGCACGGCAGCGCGATCTTCTTCGTCACAAACGATCACACCGGGGACGTGCGCATCGACCGCTCGGTGATCACCGACAACACGGGCGGCAGCTGGTACACGCAGTACCCGCAGATCTCCGCGCACGACGACACGCCGATCGTGGTCACCGACTCGACGATCGAGTGACGCCTCCGGCAGTCGAAGAAGAAGAGCCCACACCTCGCGCGTGGGCTCTTTCGATTTCAGGGGTCGAGTGGCGACCCACCGAGCCCCCGCGCTCGCACGGACGGCATCCGTGCAAGTCGCTCTCAGTCCTGAGTCGACTCGCCCCGAGGCTCCGACGCGTCTTCCGACGAAGCCGGAGCCGCCGACAAGCGCAGCCGCAAGAACGCCTCGTGGTTCCCCTTCGGGCCTTTGATCGCAGCATCGGCACGCGCGACCTCGACGAAGCCGAGCTCGACCGCCGCGCGCGAGACACCGTCGATCGCGTCGAGCCGGGCCTCTTCGTCGCGCACGACGCCGTTCTTGCCGAGTCGATCCCGACCGACCTCGAACTGCGGCTTCACCATGGCGACGACCTCCCCCTCGGCGCGAAGCAATGCCTTGGCGGCCGGCAGCAGCTTCGCGAGCGAGATGAAGCTCGCGTCGATGACGACCAGATCGATCGCTTCGGGCAACGCGCCGGCTTCGAGGTGACGCGCGTTCGTTCGCTCCATCACCACCACCCGCGCGTCGTTGCGGAGCTTCGGGTGCAGCTGCCCGTAACCCACGTCGATCGCGTACACCCGCGACGCACCACGCTGCAGCAGACAGTCGGTGAAGCCACCCGTCGACGCGCCGAAGTCGGCGGCGACGAGCTCGGCGGGATCGAACGCGAACGCTTCGAGCGCGCCCGCGAGCTTCAAGCCACCACGCGAGACGTAGGGCAGCTCTTCGCCGCGCACTTCGAGGGCGGCGTCTTCCGCGAGCCGGTCCCCCGCCTTCTCGACACGACGTTCGCCCGAGAAAACCTTGCCAGCGAGCACGAGCGCTTGCGCACGCGCCCTCGTGGGGGCGAGCCCTCGCTCCACGAGGAGCACGTCGACGCGAGTCTTCGCCATCGTCTAGCAGGCTGCTGA
>JACKEH010000106.1 GCA_020633125.1 Sandaracinus sp.
TCCTGGCTGGCCGCCTCGGCCTCTGCGAAACGTGCGAGCGCCTCGGCCGGCCGACCGCGTCGCAGCGCTTGCACGCCACGACGGCTCGAAGACTCCGCGGACGGCGGAGCGAGGTCGAGCACGCGCGCTTCGTCGTCGAGCCGCCCCGCCAGCTCGTACGCCTCCGCGAGCACCAACGCGACGTCGTGGCGTCCCCACGCGAGTGCGCGCTCGCCGTGCGCGATCACCGCGGCCCCATCGCCACGCGTCGCCGCTTCACGAGCCGCCCGTGAATGCCAAGTCCCGGCTTCGGAATCCTCGGCGCCTTCGAGGTGGTGCGCGATCGCGGCCGGCGACGCGCCCCGCCCGATGCGCGAGGCGGCGACACCGGCGTGAAGCACGCGGCGGCGTTCGTCCGGCAACGCGCGGTAGGCGGTCGAGGCCACGAGCGAGGACGCGACGCGATGACGTGAACCCGCGGCCTCCCGCGCGACGAGCTCGCGGACACGCAACGCACGCAACGCCACCGGCGCCGCCGGCACGCCGAGCTCGGCGAGCTCCTCGGCGTCGAAGAGATCCTCGAAGACCGACGCCACGGCGAGCGCCTCGCGATCGCTCGCCGGCAACGCGTCCAGGCGTGCTTGGAGCGCGGCTTCGATCGTCGCGGGCACTTCGCCTTCGTCACGCGGCCCTCGGACGAGCTGCTCGACGAAGAGCGGATTTCCTTCGGTTCGTGACGTCAGCGCGTCGAGTTCCGCGTCGTCCAACGTGGGATCGATCGCCCGCGCCAGCTCGGCGACGCCACGCCGTCGCAGGCCACGTAGCGTCAGCCGCTCCACGGTCGGCCCGACCAGGGGCAGCTCGACGCGCGAGACCAAGACCCACCCGAGCGGCCAAGGGCGCTCCGCCAGGCGCTCGACCATCTCGAGCACCGAGCGCGGCGCCGCGTGCGCATCTTCGAGCACGCAGACGAGCCCTTCCTGAGAGAGCGCTTCGAGCGCCGCATGACCGGCGAGCGCCGCGCGGTCGGCGCGAAGCTGGGCGTCGATCCCCGGCTCGGTGTCGGTTCCGAGCAACGCCGCCAAGCCCGAGGCGTGGCTCGACAGGCCGTGGGTGGACACGAAGCGCTCGAGCGGATCGGCGCCGACGAGCGCCTGCACGAGGGCACGCAGCGTCGCGATCTCTTCGCGCGTGCTCGTCGCGTACACCCGCGCGACTCGCACGCCGAAGCCGTGTTCTTCGACCAAGCGCGACTTGCCGATGCCCGGCGGACCTTCGAGGCAGAGGACACGCGCTCGGCGTTCGTCGAGTGTCGTCTCCCAGAAGCGGCGCAGCTGCGCGACCTCGACCTCTCGACCGACGAAGGGCGTCGACGGATCCGAAGCGCGGGTCTCGGAGACGCGGTGCAAGCCGGGCGCGAGCTCTTCGAGCACGACCGAGGGGAACGCCGACGCGAGCTCGGCCGAGACCAAGACCCCACGTGCGCCTTTCGCCGACGCGCGCGCGAAGGTCTCGAGCACGTCGCCTTCGACGCGATCGTCGGTGCGGTCGTGACGCGCCGCGCCGACGACGAAGAGCCCTTCGCCGTGCGCCAACGCGACCCGCAACGCCGCGTCCTGACGTTCGCGCGACCAGCCGGATTCGCCGAAGATCGCGACGAAAGGACCGGCGTCGTGCGACGTCAACGCACGACCGCCCGCGGCTTCGATCGCCGCGGAGTCGAGCGCGCGGTCCGCGACCAACGTCGTGACCAGTCGACGCGGCGCGACCACGGCCGCCACGGTGCGCGGGCGTTGCCAAGCGTCGAGCGCCCGCGCCACCGCGGCTCCGTCCGCGGGGCGATGCGTGCGCTCGGGCTCGAGGCAGCTCCGCACCAGGCCGTCCAACGCGAGCGGCAGATCCGGCCTTCGTTCGCGTGGCGAAGGCGCCGGACGATCGTCCGCGGCGAGCAGCTCTCCGAGGGTCGTGTGAGGGTGCGGCATCGCGCCGGTGAGCATTCGGTAGAGCACGACGCCGAGCGCGTAGACGTCGGCGCGCGCGTCCACCGCGGAGGCGTCGCGGAGCTGCTCGGGCGCCATGTACGCCGGCGTGCCCATGAAGGCGCCGGTGCGCGTCGCCGTGCCGAGCCCGCCGTGCAGCTTCGAGATGCCGAAGTCGAGCACCTTCGGAACCCCGGACTCGGTGACGAAGACGTTCGCGGGCTTCAGATCGCGATGCACGACCCCGTGCGCGTGCGCCGCCGCGAGGCCCGCGGCGATGCCCCGGCAGAGCTCGATCGCTTCGTCGACCTCGAGCGCGCCACGCTCCACGAGACGCGCTTCGAGCTCTTGGCCCGCGAGCAGCTCGTAGACGACGAAGGGCGCGCCGTCCGGCGTACGGCCGACGTCGAAGGCCGCGACGACGTTCGGATGATCGAGCGCGGCGACGACCCGCGCTTCGTTCTCGAAACGCCGTCGCACCTCGGCACGTTCGGCGTGCTCTGGGTGCAGCATCTTCAGCGCGACGCGTCGCCCGAGGAGCTCGTGCTCGGCCTCGTAGACGACCCCCATGCCACCCGCGCCGAGGCGGCGGCGAATGCGGTAGCGACCTCCGAGCAAGGCGCCGACGTGCGGATCGCGATCGGTGGCGCGGCCACCTTCGCGCGCGAGGACCCCGAGCACGCGGCGGGCGTCGGGACGTCGATCCAGCAGGGCCTCGACCTCCACCCGGCCGACCTCGTCGAGCTCGCCCCGCACGAACGCGCGGAGCCGCTCCACGTCGAGCGGCGCGTCGCTCATGCGCCTCCGTGGGGCGATCGAACCATCGCCGGAAGCTCGCTTCCGAGGCGGCGGATGTCCAGCACGAGCTGCCGCACGGGTCCTGTCCTCGACCTGCCCGTGCCCGTGCCCGTGCCCGTGCCCTCCCATGCCCATGCCCATGCCCA
>JACKEH010000107.1 GCA_020633125.1 Sandaracinus sp.
CCACCGCCACGGCCACGACGGCCACCACCACCGCCGCGGCTTCCGACGCCGTGGTCCCTTCGGCATGCTCGACGGCCTCTTCGCCCACCTGGACACCAGCCCGGGGCAGGAAAAGGCGATCCGGGCGGCGCTCTCGGAGCTCTTCGACGAGGCGCACGAGCTTCGCGGCGAGGTCCGTGAGACCGGGGAAGCGGCGCGAACCGCGGTCGCCGGCCCCGCCTTCGACGAGAGCGCCCTCGACGCCGCTTTCGAGCGGCACGACGCCAAGCTCGCCCGCCTCCGGGTCGGCGCGAAGGAGGCGCTGCGTCGCATTCACGAGGCGCTCGACGACGAACAACGCGTCGAGCTCGGCCGTGTGCTCGCGCGGCGGGGCTTCGGTGGCGCCGGACGCTTCGGCTTCGGTCCCTATCGATGACGTCCATGACGTGGGTCGAGCCCGCACCACCGAGCCTCCCCGTCGACACCCCGCGGCGAAACGCCCCGCGCGAGCTGCACCACACGCTGGAAGCCGCGCTGGCCCGCCTCGTCCCTCCCCTCCCCCGCATTCCCTCGTTCCCCTCGGAGAGATCGTCATGAAGCGCCCCTTGCTCATCGCCCTGCTGTCCCTCGGCACCGTCGGCGGCTTCGCCCACGGCTTCCATTCGTTGCGGCATCACCACCACCGGCGCGCGCAGTTCGAACGCCACGTGGCGCGTGTGTGCGTGGAGGCCGCGCGTGAAGCGGACGCCGCGCAAGAAGCTCCGCCTCCACCGCCGCATCACGGACGTCGCCACCACGGCCCGCACCGCTGAGCGAGCGCGACGACGCGTCGGCTCGACCCCCGACGCAGATCGGACGACCATGTGCGCCGCCGTGACCACCCGCGTCTTGCTCATCGACGACGACTCGCGCCTGCACGAGCTGCTCGCGCGTTACCTCGGCCCGCACGACGTGCACCTCGATCACGCGACCGACGGCGGACGTGGCCTCGCGCTCTTCGAGTCGGGCGCCTACGACGCGGTCCTGCTCGACGTGATGATGCCGGGCATGGACGGCCTCGAGGTGTTGCGTCGCCTGCGAGGCAAGAGCGGCATCCCCGTCTTGATGCTCACCGCCCGCGGTGACGAGGCCGATCGCGTGGTCGGCCTCGAGCTCGGCGCCGACGACTACGTCGCCAAACCCTTCGGTCCACGCGAGCTGCTCGCGCGACTTCGTGCGGTGCTTCGGCGCACGCAGACCCGCGAGCCGCAGGAGCGTCTGTCGGCCGGCGGCGTGGTGGTCGACGTCGCCGCGCGTCGCGTGACGGTCGAAGGCCGCGAGGTGCACCTCACGGCGCTCGAGCACGATCTCCTGGTCGCGCTGCTGCGGCGCGCCGGTCGCGTAATTCCACGCGGCTCCATGCTCTCGCTCGCGGGTCGCGAGGAGGTCGTCGGCGAGCGCACGGTGGACGTGCACGTCTCGAAGCTTCGCAAGAAGCTCGGCGACGACCCCAAGAGCCCGAAGCTTCTGCAGACCGTGCGCGGCGTCGGCTACGTCTTCGCGGCGAACCTGCCCGAGCAGCCGGAGTGAGGCCATGAAGTCGCCCCACGACTGCCCCGGTCGTCGCCACCTGCGCCACCACCGTCACCACCACCACCGACACGGGCTGCGCAAAGTGCTCTTCGTGTGGTTGGTCGTGGTGATCGCGCTCACCGCGCTCTCGGTCAGCCTCGTCTCCTACGGCTTCGGCGGCGACCGCTGGCGCAAGGAGATGCACGGCCTCGAACGCTTCGCCGCGGATCGGCTCGGGGCGGTCTGGGACGACGAGGCCGAGCGAGAGGCGCTGGTGAGCAGCGCCGAACGCGAGCTGCAGCTTCACGTCGCGCTCTTCGACGAAGCGGGACACGTGCTGCGCGCGCCAGACGTCGATCGTTGCGAGGGTCGGCCCCACGTGGTGCACGTGCGAGGTGGGGGCACCGCGCACGTCTGGGCGGAACGCCCTCCCCTCGCGCCTCGCCTCGCCGCCGCTCTCCTGGTGGCGCTCGCGGTGCTCTCGCTCGCGAGCAACGTGCTCGCACGAAAGCTCGCGCGTCCGATTCGCCGTGTCGCGCGTGTCGCCGAGCGTCTCGGCGAAGGAGACCTCGACGCTCGGGTCGGCCCTGCGCGCATGCACGGGGAGGTCGGGCTTCTCGCCGAGACGATCGATCGCATGGCGACGCGAATTCAGAAGCAGGTCTCCGATCAGAAGGAGCTGCTCGCCGGCGTCTCACACGAGCTGCGCACCCCGCTCGGGCACGTGCGGGTCTTGCTCGAGCTCGCGCGAGAAGGTGCGCTGGACGAAGCGGGCATCGACGAGATCGAGCGTGAGATCGTCGAGATGGATCGCCTCGTCGGGGAGCTCCTCGCGCGCTCGCGCCTCGACTTCGAGACCCTCGACGCCCACGAGCTCGACGCGACCGACCTCGCCCGCCGCACGTTGGAACGCCTCGCGCTCTCGCCCGACCTCCTTCGCGCCGAGGGCTCCGTACGCTTCGTCGGCGACCCGACCTTGCTGGGCCGTGCGCTCGCCAACCTGGTGGAGAACGCGCAGCGCCACGGGCAAGGCGTGAAGCGCCTCGAAGTGCGCGCCGAGGACGACGAGATCGTCTTCGCGGTCTGCGACGGAGGCGAGGGCTTCGACGAGAGCGCGTTCGACCCGTTCGTGCGTGGCGGAAAGGGTCGGCACCCGAGCCTCGGCCTCGGCCTCGCCTTGGCGCGCCGGATCGCGCGGGCGCACGAAGGCGACGTGACGGTCACACGCGGAGACGACGGAGCCTGCGTGGAGATGCGCATCCGGCGCGAGCCGAGCGAAGACTGAGAGCACGCCCCGCTTGCAGGGATCCAATCCGTGCGAGTGGAGGCGTTGCTCGCTGGTGGGAGGGGGAGT
>JACKEH010000108.1 GCA_020633125.1 Sandaracinus sp.
CATGAATCAGTGCAACTGATTCGTGCTCTGAGCGGGGCCGAGGGATTCGGCTCCGAGGAGTCCGCTGGGTTTCGGCTCCGAGGGATTCCGCTCGGATTCGGCCACGATGTTTCGAGGCATCCGCCTCGAAATGGTTGGACCGTAGGGGGGGCGATCCGGGCTTCCGGACGGCACGAAGCGCGAACCGGACGTCGAGCGCGAGCCGCTCAGGGGCAGGCGAGCGGGGCCTCGGCGATCATGTAGTCGTCGAGGTGCACTTCGGTCGGGGCTTGCCCGGGATCGGTGTACGGAATGCCGAGCTCGATCACGGCCCACGGGTTGACGTCGCGTGTGTCGGTGTTGGTTCGACGAAGCGACCGGGTACCGTCGAGCCACGCCTCGAAGAGCCCCGTCGTGTCGTTGATGACGACGTGGCCCAAGAGGCACTGCCAACGGTCGCGTGCGAAGGGCTCGGTGCCTTCGACGTAGAGATTCGTCGGCGACGAATACATCGAGACGAAGGCGCCGCTGAGCTGGAGGCTCATCGAGTGGTAGGCGGGCGCCACGCCGGTGCCGACCGCGGTGATCGACGCGCCGATGGTGAACGTCGACGCCGCCGGAACGCGGATGTAGACGCGAATCCAGAGCTCGCCGGAGGTGAACGTTCGTGGCAGGGCGACCCCGAGCGCGCCGCGGCCGCCGGCCATGTCGGTGCGTGCGCGGAGGTAGCGTGACCCGCCGTGGGCGGAGGCCGCGTTGGTGATGACGGTGAGGTTCGCCATCATCTCGTCGCGGTAGTCCCAACGAACGAAGCCACCGCCTTCGAAGTCTTCGGCGAAGAGCAGGCCGGGCGGAGGACCCGCGTCGATGCCGGCGTCGATGCCGCCGTCGATGCCCGCGTCCACTCCGGCGTCCGTCCCTGCGTCGACGGCCGCGTCCGGCTCCGTGCTCCCGTCCACGCTCGAATCCGAGCTCGCGTCACTCGCGTCACTCGCGTCGACGCGACTCGCGTCCACGGGCCTCGCGTCGACCCCGGCGTCGCGTCCGCCGTCGCGTGTGCCGCCGTCGCTCTCGCCGCGTACGCAGACGTTGCGGGCCTCGTCGCAGCGCCAGCCCGAGGCGCACGGACAGGGTCGCCCCTCGAGGTCGACCGAGCCGACGAAGCATCCCGTGCCGAAGACGAGCCACGCCGCGACCCACGTTCCCGACCGCACCATCGAACGCATCGTAACCCGGACCGAGGTACTTGCGCGAACCAGTCGAAAGGTCGGTCGGTTCAGCGCAAGACGAGCGCCCCGAGCGTCGCTTGTGTGACGAGCCCCACGAACGCGACGAGCGTCGCGCGGGGGGTCGAGAGTCCGTGCACCCGGCGCATCGCGAGGGTGGCGAGCAGCCACGTCGCGAGCGTCGCGAGCGGGGCGACCACACGCACGCCGCTTCGCATCGCGTCGAAGCCGCCGGTCGCGTAGAGCACCACGTCGGGCGCCCACCACAGGAGCAGGAAGGGAAGGGCCAACGCGAACGCGCCTTCGTCGAAGGTCGCGCCGAAGTCGCCGCGCCCACCGAGTTTTCGCGCCAACGGAGTCCCCACGCCCGCGAACGTGAGCGCCATCGCGACGCGCCACGGCCAGACGAGCGCGGCCTCCCACGCGTAGTAGTCCTCGCGCGGAATCGGCACGAGCAGCGGACCGCTCGGCGCTTCGGACGCGGAGGCCAGCCACGTGAGGAGCCCGGCCGAGAGCAGCCCCTGCAACGAGGCCCAAGCGAGGCCGCGCTTCACCGTGCCTCGAGCAGCTGCCAAGGCGAGATGTCGTCGTCGATCGCCAACAGAGGCGCCCAGCTCGGATCGGCGCCGTTCAGCGAGAGCGCGCCGCCCGTGATGGCGGATTGAATCACCGGCGCCGAGAGCACGACGTCGTCCACCACCATCGCGGCGTGCTCCCCGACGTGCGCGCTGGTGAACGCCGCGAAACGTGCGGCGCCTTCGTCGGTGAGCCGAAGCCGCAACACGGGACCCGCGTACGGGTCGTCTTCGAGGCTGGCCTCACGCACCTGGGCGCGCGCCAAGACGGGCGGATCCACGAGGCAGTGCGCGGCACACTCGCCGTCGTCGTGCTCGACCGCCGCATGGCATCCGGGGCCGGCGGAGGCGACCCACGGTTCGAGGACGTCGCAGGCGCCGCGCACGCCGATGCGACTCGGTGTGGGTGGCTGAACGCCCGGCGGTAGCTCCGCGGTCGCGGGGAAGGTCTCGAGCTGGTGCACGCCGAACCGCAGCGGACGCAACGCCGCGGTGACCGCTTCGATCGTCGTCGTCTCTTGCACGCGCAACACGATGCGCGACGTGTCCTTCGAGGCGACCTCGCCACGAGCTCCCAGGCGCTCGAGCCGCGCAAGCATGGCGTCGGCGTCGTCGGCGTCGAACTGCGTCTCGGCGCCGAGCGTCAGCTCGAACGCGGCGCGACCCCGCAAGGGGCCGCGGGGAATCGCGACGACGCGAAACACGGCGTACGCGACGACGGTGGCGCACACGAGCACCACGCCGACGATCATCGCGAGGCGGACTCCCTTCGGCATACGCGGCGAGGCTCGCACGTGCCGAGGGGTTGTCGAGCGGCGGCGTGTCGAGGCGTAGTCGCACGTCGCGTGGCGCGTCTTCTCGGAGGGGGGCGGGATGGCCGCTCTGCTCCTTTCGCGAGGAAGTGGCGCGCTCCCCTCCTTCGACCGACGACGCCACGTGGGCCCACCGCCCGGCGCACGGGAGGGGCGGGCCTGCGCTCGCACACTCGGCTCCTCGGCTCCGTGCAAGAGGGACGCGCTCAGAGCCGAA
>JACKEH010000109.1 GCA_020633125.1 Sandaracinus sp.
AACCGACTTCCTCTCGATTCCCAGACCCCGCGACCCTCCCAAATTCGACTCCCTCTCGTTTCCAGACCCCCGACCCCTCCGAAAACGACTCCCTCTCGTTTTCCCCCGGCGCGCTCCACCCCGATCGACTCGTCTCGATTCCAGGAGCCCCGCGCCCCCCAGAACGCACCCTCCGTCACTTTCGAAGCAACCGACCGCTCCACACGCCGAAAGAGCGCCCGTCGGCCGCCGGATGACCTGGCGACGCCGACGTGTCTCTCAGAAAGGAAGAGCGGTTCCCATGATTTCCACGACCCAAGAGGTCTCGGCGCTTGTCGCCACCTACACGAACAACACCCGCTTCGACAGTCGGCACTGCGCCGTCCTGGCGGCCCAACTTCGGCGCAGCGCGCCGGCGGACCTCACGGAGGTCGAGGCGACCGCCTTGGAGGCGATGGAGCGCGCGGCGAGTCACGTGACCTCGGTTCGGCTGGCTCGGTTGCGCGTTTCGCCGCCGGCGCTCCGTGTTCCGCGGCAGGAGTTGGTCACGAGCTGGACGGCGCTCTACTCGATGCTCTCCGCACTGGCCTCGGTTCCGGGCGAAGCGCCGCAGGCGCTCGAAGCTGCCAGGCTGAACGCGCTCCTCTTCGCCGAAGGCACCGAGTACACGAACCTCGACGCGGCGGCGCTCTGGGACTACTCGAAGGTCGTCCTCCAGCGCATCGAGGAAGAGTCGCTACGGCCGGCACTCGAAGCGCTCGTTCCGAAGATGACGCTCGACGCGATCGACACTTCGGTCGCGAACGTGGCGAACGCCATCGGGGTGGTGGGGCCCGCGAGTGACCTGCCCGCCAAGCGTGCGCTCGCCGAGGCGCGCTTGCGCTTCTCGTTTGCCGTGGCGACCTACGCTCGAGCGCTCTCGCTGCGCATCGTCCTCGACGACGCGACGACGGTCGCCCGCTTCCGCGCCGCGATCGCACCGGTCGACGGCTTGCGCGTGGTGTTGACCCGCGGCCGCAGCGACGACGACGACCTCGACGTGCTCGAAGAGGAGACCGAGGAGCCCACCGCGCCGAACGTCGACGAGCCCACGGAGCCCGAGCTCCCCGACGACCCGGAGATCAACCCCTTCGTCACCGCCTGATCTCGAAGCCTCCGGTCAACGCCCCCTCCCCCACCACGGATCTCCCATGCCCCTCTCCCTCGGCACCCGCACCGACCTCGACGGCCGGCACCCGCAATCGTTCGACCTGCCCACGAGCCACCTGCTCACCCACGCGGTGGTGGTGGGCATGACGGGCTCCGGCAAGACGGGGTTGGTCGCGGTGCTCGTGGAAGAAGCGCTGCGCACGGGCATCCCGGCGTTGGTCTTCGACATCAAGGGCGACCTTCCGAACCTGGCGCTCGCGTTTCCGAGCTTCGACGTCGAGGCGATGCGGCCTTGGGTGGAAGCGCCGCCCGACGACTCGGACGGCGTCGCGGACGACCCGGTGGTCGAGGCCGCGGTGGAGCGTCGACGCGAGGGGCTGGCGAAGAGCGCGATCGACGAGGCGGCGCTGGAGGACTACGCGGCGCGCACGTGCATTCGCGTGATCACGCCGGGCAGCGACGCGGGCGAGAGCGTGCACCTGCTCTCGGCGTTGGAGCGTCGGCATGCGCGCTGGAACACCGACCGCGACGCGGCGCGCGCGAACCTGAGCGCGGCGGTGAGCCTGGTGCTGCGGCTGATCGGACGACGCGGCGAGCCGGGACAGAGCCGCGAGCACGCGTTGCTCTGCGCGCTGGCGGAGCGGCACCTGGTGCGCGGGCTCGACGCGCCGCTCGAGCGTTTGTTGCCCGAGATTCTGGAGCCGCCTTTCGAGACGCTCGGCGCGCTGCACGTCGACGACTACTTGCCGCTGCCCAAGCGCAAGGAGCTCGCGGCGGATCTGAACACGCTGCTCGCGTCGCCGAGCTTCGCGGCGTGGCGTCGCGGTCCGAGTCTCGACGTGGGCACGTGGATGGCGCCGACGGAGGACGGGCGCACGCCGGCGACGGTGCTGAGCGTGGCGCACCTCGACGACGACGAGCGCGAGCTGGTGCTGGGCGTGGTGCTCGAAGAGGTGCTGACCTGGGTGCGAAGCCTGCCCGGCACGAGCCACCTGCGCGGGCTCGTGGTCTTCGACGAGCTCTACGGCTTCTTGCCGCCGCACCCGCGGCAGCCGCCGACCAAACGGCCGCTCGTCGCGTTGATGAAGCAAGCACGCGCCTACGGCGTGGGCTGCGTGCTCGCGACGCAGAACCCGATGGACCTCGACTACCGCGCGCTCTCGAACGCGGGCATTTGGTGCGTGGGCCGCCTGCAGACCGACGCGGACCGCGCGCGGGTGCTCGAAGGGCTCGGCGAGGACAAGAAACACAGCCAGCTCGGCGCGCTCGTGAAGCGGCTGCGCCAGCGTTGGTTCGTGGTGCGCGACGCGAAGGGCGGCGAGGTCGCGATGCTTCGGCCGCGTTGGGCGATGAGCTTCTTGAAGGGGCCAATGACCCCTCGCGAGATTCGGGAGGTGCGGGAGGCGGCGACGGTCGTGTCGGAGGGGGTATGAGATGCGAGGTCGCGAGCCTTGGACGGCGGCATGGTTGCTTCTGGGAGCGCTTGGCTGTGCGTCTTCGGAGGACCCATCCGCGCGAGTCGCGGCCGAGGCGCCGGGTGTAGAGGCAGCGCCTGCAACGAGCCTCGGCGTCGAGCCAGCCGCGACCACCCGTCCCGCCGAGGAGCGCCTCGCGATCGTGCTCCGGTCGG
>JACKEH010000011.1 GCA_020633125.1 Sandaracinus sp.
GCCGGTTGTCGGCGCGTCGGCGAGGAGAAGCGATGAAGATTCCGATGTTGGACGTGGCGGCTCAGCACGCGCCCGTGCAGGACGAGCTTCGAGCGGCCTTCGACCGCGTGATGACCCACGGGCAGTTCATCCTCGGGCCCGAGGTCGCGAGCTTCGAGAAGGCCATCGCCGCGTACGTGGGCTGCGAGCACGCGATCGGCGTTTCGAGCGGGACCGACGCGTTGTTGGTCGCGTTGATGGCGCTCGACGTCGGGCCGGGCGACGAGGTCGTCACGACGCCCTTCTCCTTCTTCGCGACCGGTGGCTGCATCGCGCGGCTCGGCGCGAAGCCGGTCTTCGTCGACATCGAAGAGGGCAGCTTCAACCTCGACCCGAAGCTCGTCGCGGCCGCGATCACCGAGCGCACCAAGGCCATCGTGCCGGTGCATCTCTTCGGGCAGAGCGCCGACGTCGAGGCGCTTCGTGCGCACGGCCTGCCGATCGTCGAGGACGCGGCGCAAGCGCTCGGCGCGTCGTCGGCCGCAGGCAACGTCGGCACGTTGGGCGTGCTCGGCTGCTTCAGCTTCTTTCCTTCGAAGAACCTCGGCTGCTTCGGGGACGGCGGGCTCGTCACCACGAACGACGCGGCGCTCGCGGAGAAGGTGCGAATCCTTCGCGCGCACGGCAGCAAGCCGAAGTACTTCCACGCGGTCGTGGGCGGCAACTTCCGACTCGACGCGCTGCAGGCCGCGATCCTCTCGGTGAAGCTTCCGCTCCTGGACGGCTGGCACGAAGGGCGCCGAGCCAACGCGGAGCGCTACGACGCGCTCTTCGCGGAGGCGAAGCTCCCCACGGAGCGTCTGCGCACACCGCCGCGCCTGCACGAGGGCCACGTCTACAACCAGTACGTGATCCGCACCGACCGGCGTGACGCGTTGCAGACGCACCTGAACGAAGCGGGCATCGCGACCGCGATCTACTACCCGCTGCCGCTGCACCTGCAGGGTTGCTTCTCGGAGCTCGGCTACGCCGAGGGCGACCTCCCGATCTCCGAGCGTGCGGCGAAGGAAGTGCTCGCGTTGCCGGTCTACCCCGAGCTCGGCGAGGACGGCCTGCGCTACGTCGCGGACACCGTGATTCGATTCCTCGCGGACTGAGAGCGCCCACCACTTGCACGGATGGAATCCGTGCGAGTGGTGCAACTGATTCGTGCTCTGAGCGCGGACTTCGGACGACGGAAAACGAAAACGCGCGCCTCGAGGGGCGCGCGTTTTTCGTGGGGTCGCCGCAGCGCTCACTCCGCGGGCGCGGCGTGCATGCCGGGCGCGTGCATTCCCGGACTGCCCCCGACCTGCGGGTGGCCGTTCGGCAGCGACGCGGCGCCGGGCGGCGGGTTGTCGAGGCGAATCGGTCGCATGCGGTCGGCGTGAATCTCGGGCGGATGGTCGCGGCGCAGGCCGTCGACGAACTCGTCGATCGCGTGCTGACGCTTCTCGCGCCAGAGCCGCAGCCGAATGCCCTCCGAAGCCTGCTCGACCGTGCGCTGCTCCGCGGCGCGCCGACCCGTGAGCTTCACGAGACTCCAATGCTCACCGACCGCGATGGGCTCGGTCACCACGGAGCCGACGTCACCGAGCGAGAAGGTCGCTTCGACGATGGCGGGATCGACCGGGGTGTCGTCCTCGCGCGCGCCAGCCGGAAGACCGTTGCGCGTGAAGTAACGCAGGTCGCCGCCGCGAAGCTTCGTCTCGGTGTCGATCGAGTGCCGACGGGCCAGCTCTCGGAACTGACGCGCGTCCGCCGCGCGTGCCTCTTCGAGGAGCGCCTGGGCTTCTTCGCGGGTCGCGAGCAAGACGTGGCTCGCGCGCACCATCTCGGGGCGTCCGAACTCTTCCGCGTGGGCGTCGTAGTAGGCCTGCACCTCTTCGGCCGTGACCGACTCGCGCGTGATGCGCTCGTCGAACTCGGTCTTGATGAGGTTCTGCACGATCGCTTGTTTCACGGAGCGCGTGACGACCTGGCGGTCGCCGTAGCCCGCGCCCTCGGCCTCACGGGCGAGCAGCTCGAAACGCACGAGCGAATCGGCGAGCTCGCGAAGCTTCGCGGCATCGCGGTAGCGGGCGCGCAGGAAGGGCGACATCGCGGCGATCTCGTCCTCGATGCGACCCACCGTGATGCGCACGTCGCCGATGGTCGCGTAGACGCGCGCTCGGCGCGCTTCGTCGGCTTCGCTGCGCACGGCAGCCGGCGTGGCGGGCGCTTGCGTCGGCGCTTCGACCATCGCGCTCGTGACGGTCGCCGCCTCCATGGTCGCGCCGCGAGGCTGCATCGTCGGCGCTTCCATCGTCGCGGCTTCCATGGTGGGCTGGGCGAGCGCGACGCCGGTGCCCATCGCCGCGGCCAAGAGCACGAGTCGGAGCTTGCGCATCGCGCGGCTCATTCGTCCTCGGCCGGGTTCGCGAGCTTGCGCGTCCAGAGAATCGCGTCGCGCCGGTCGCCGTTGACCTTGATGCCCGACGCCAGAAGGCCGGTCTTGCGGTAACCCGCGGCGAGGTACGCGGCCGCGAGCATTTCGTCGTCGTTCGGGCCGAACGCGAACGCGCTGACGATACCGCGCTCGGTGAGCTCGTCGCCGACCTGGCGAAGGCCCGCGACCAACGCGCGAATCTCGTCGTCGTCCGCCGGCGAGCGAAGGACCTCGATCAGCGAGTGACCGAAGCAGTCCTGGTACTCGCTCATGATGTAGTTCGGGCGCGCCTTCTTGTAGGAGCACTCGTAGTAAGCACGCTCGGCGTCGCGGCCGAAGACGTCGAAGGCGCCGAGCGCTTCGCCCTTCTTCCACGCGGCATCACGCGCCTTGAACGCGTCGTCGTCGTCGATCTCCGCGACGCTCGCGCCGCGGAACGATTCCGGGATGTCCTTCGAGAGGCGCTTGCCCGCGTTGATCGTGCGCTCCGCGAGCTTTTGCCCGGCGTCGTCGACCTCGGCGCTCGCCGTCTTGTCGCTGATCACGCAGCCGCAGAGGTGGCCGTCGCTGCGCTTGTAGAAACCGGGGATGGTTCCTTCACGCACGAAGCCGACCTTGGTCCAGGAGCTCACTTCGTCCTTCTCGACGAGCGTGATCACCTTTTGAACGCCTTCTTGTTTGGCGACGCTCTGGATGTAGAGCCGCTTCGCGGGAAGCGCGCCGGCACGAAAGTCGATCACGCGGACGAAGTCGGTCCGGCGATTGAGGATCATGCAGAGGTACGCGCTGTCGCTGCGGAAGTACATCTCTTCGACGATCGGTGCGTCCTGCTTCGGAGCAGGGGTGCTTCCCGCGCTCGTCGTTGCCTTCGCCTTCGCTTTCGCTCGCGCCATGACCCCTCGTTGTTGCAGCGGAAACATTCAGGAATCCCGCGGCGCGGCACGCTACGACGCCAGGGGCAGGGTGTCAAAGGGAGGGCGGGGTGCGGGACGCCGGAACCCCGGTTGGCGAGACAAAGAGGGGGTTCGCCCGAAGCCGCTCCGTGGCGAGGTCGAGGAAGGCCCGCACCTTCGCCGAGGTCGCCCGGCCGCCCCCGTAGACGAGGTGCACCGGCAGGGGCTCCTCCTCGAACGCTTCCAGCACGACCCGGAGGCGACCGGCCGCGAGCGAGGGGCCGACTTGGTAGGAGAGGGCGCGCGTCAGACCCCAGCCGGACTCGGCCATGTCGATCGCGGCCGCGATCTCGTTGCAGCGGATGCGGGGCTGCACTCGAACGGAGATCACCTCCGACCGGCCGAAGCGCCACTCGACCGCCGACTGCGCATTCGTGGCCGCGACGAGGCGGTGGGCGCGCAGGTCGTCCGGGGTCTGCGGCACACCGTGCCGATCGAGGTACGCCGGCGAGCCCGCGACCACACGACGCACGGTGCCGACCGGAATCGCACGCAAGGACGAGTCGGGCAGACGTCCGATGCGAAGCGCGACGTCGATGCCTTCTTCGACGAGCTGCGTGACGCGGTCGAGCAGCAAGAGCCGCACGTCGAGGTCCGGATGACGCTCGCAGAGCTCGGTCACGAGGGGCGCCGCGTAATGACGCCCGAAGAGCACGGGGGCCGTGACGGTGAGCGTGCCGACCGGGGTCGCCCGCACCCCGGCGGCGAGCGCTTCGGCGGCGTCGACCTCGGCGAGCAAACGCTCGCACTCGGGGAGGTATCGCTCGCCCGCGTCCGAGAGCCTCACCGTGCGTGTGGTGCGCACGAAGAGCTCCGTGCCGAGCCGCTCCTCGAGGGCCGCCACCGTGCGACTCACCGTCGCGGCGCTGAGAACGAGGTTTCGTCCCGCGCCGACGAAGCTCCGCTGCCGGGCGACCTCCACGAACACCCGCATCGCTTCGAGTCGGTCCACGACGCCATCCTATCATTGCGGGTTCTGCAATGGACCTTTGCGGAGTGCTCCAATTATCGCGGTGGACGCAACGGTCTAGGGTGCCTCGAAGCTCGAACCACGGGGTCGCCATGAAGCTCTACCACCACTTTCTCTCCGGACACTCGCACCGCGCTCGCCTCTTTCTCAGCCTCGTCGGCGTGGACGTGGAGGTCGTCGACGTCGACCTCGCCGCCCGTGCGCACAAGGCGCCGGAGTTCCTGGCGCTCAACCGGTTCGGACAGATCCCGGTGTTGCTCGACGGCGACGCCGTGATCGCGGACTCCAACGCCATCCTGGTCTACGTCGCCAAGAAGCTCGGACGAACGGATTGGTTGCCCGAGGAACCCGCCGAAGCCGCGGCGGTGCAGCGTTGGCTCTCCGTGGCCGCGGGGCCGATCGCGTTCGGTCCGGCCGCCGCTCGATTGGTGACGGTCTTCGGCGCCGCGCTACGCGCCGACGAAGCGATCGCGCGTGCGCACGCGGTCCTCGCCGTGCTCGAGGCCGAGCTCGAAGGCCGCACGTGGATCGTCGGGGGCGCGAGCCCGACGATCGCCGACGTCGCGCTCTACAGCTACATCGCGCGGGCTCCCGAGGGGAACGTCGACCTCGGCGCGTACGAGCGGGTGCGCGCGTGGTTGGCGCGGGTCGAAGCGCTTCCGGGCTTCGTGCCCTTTCATCGCACGCCGGTCGGGCTCGACGCGCAGGGGTGAGCGCCGTGTCCGATTCGAGCCCCTTCCACGCGGGCGAGCTCGCGCTGCAACGAAGCGTGGGTTCGGCGGAGAAGGTCGACGCCTACGCGCGTCGCGCGATCCGCGACTTCCTGACCGAGCAGCATCGCGACTTCTTCGCGCAGTTGCCTTTCGTCGTGGCGGCGACGGTCGACGAGGCGGGCGACGTCTGGGCCACGATGCTCACCGGGGCACCCGGCTTCGTGAGCTCTCCGGATCCTCGAACGTTGCACGTCGCGGCGGGATGGGACGTGGGGGATCCCGCGCGCGAAGGCGGCGCGGTGGGGCGCTCCATCGGGCTCCTGGGCCTCGAGCCGACCACACGTCGCCGCAACCGACTCAACGGTCTCGTGCGCTCGACGGACGGCGGGCTGCTCGTCGAGGTGCGGGAGAGCTTCGGGAACTGCCCGCAGTTCATTCGGCAGCGCGACGTCTCGCTCGCGCGCGTGGAGGCCGCGCCGCCGGAAGAGCTCTCGGCGCTCGACGACGAAGCGCGTGCGCTCGTGTCGGGCGCGGACACCTTCTTCGTCGGCTCCTACGCCGACGTCGAAGGCACACGTCGCGTCGACGTCTCGCACCGCGGGGGGCGGCCCGGCTTCGTGAAGGTCTCGGAGGCTGGCGTGCTCACCGTGCCGGACTTCGCGGGCAACAACCTCTTCAACACGCTCGGGAACTTCCTCGTCAACCCTCGCGCCGGCCTGCTCTTCGTCGACTTCGAGTCCGGCGACGTGCTGCAGCTCGTGGGCGACGTCGAGGTTCGAAGCGACGCGTCCGAGCTCGCGACGTTTCGGGGGGCGCAGCGTCTTTGGACGGTTCGCCCACGACGGATCGTTCGTCGTCGTGGTGCGACGCTTCGAGCGCGAGCGCGGGAAGACGGGGTGTCTCCGAGCACGCTCCGCACCGGCTCGTGGGACGAGACGGGCTGACGAAGCCCGCACCCGTTGCCGTCCATCGAGACGCGGTTCTGCCGTGGCGGGAGCGTCGAGCTCGCGCGTCAGCCCGGTTTGGGCGCCGGCACCGACGCCGGACGCGCGGTCTCGGCCTGCTCCACCTTCTCCTCGGGCTCGTCGAGCTCGAAGAGCGCGCGCGCCGCCGCGATCAGCGCCGCGCCTTCCGGCTCACCGGCCGCGCCCTTGAGCGTCGTCAGCGGTCCGTGAAGGAGCTTGTTCGCCATCGCGGTCGTCATGCGCTCGAGCGTCTGGCGTTGCTTGTCGTCGAGGCCGCCGAGGCGGGGCAGGGTGCGCTCGAGCTCCGCGCGCAGCGTCTCTTCGAAACGTTGGCGCATCGCGACGATGGTCGGCGTGAGCTCGAGCGAGCGGCGCCAGACCTCGAACTCGCCGACCTCGATCTCGACGATGCGCTCGGCCGCTTCCGCCGACTTGCGGCGCGCGTCGAGGTTCTCTTGCGCGACCTTCTGGAGGTCGTCGACGTCGTAGAGGAAGACGTTCTCGAGGTTGCCCACGCGCGGGTCGACGTCACGCGGCACCGCGATGTCGATGACGAAGAGCGGCCGGTGGCGGCGCGCCTTCACCACGCCCTTCATCAGGTCTTGGGTGAGCACGAAGCTCGGGCTCGAGGTCGAGCAGATGACGACGTCGACCGTGACGAGCTCGGCCGCGAGCTGTTCGTAGCCGATCGCGCTGCCTCCGAGCTCGCGCGCGAGCGTCACCGCCTTCTCCGGCGAGCGGTTGACGACGATCAGGCGCGAGCCGCTTCCGGCGAGGCTCTTGCCCGCGGCCTCGCCCATCTCGCCGGCGCCGAGCAAGAGCACGCGGCGGCCTTCGAGCTCGCCGAAGATCTTCTTCGCGAGCGAGGTCGCGATGCTCGAGACGCTGACCGTCCCTTCGGCGATGCCAGTCTCGCTGCGCACACGCTTGGCCACCGCGAAGGCGCGCGTGAAGCAACGCCCGAGCAAGGTGCCGACGGTGCCGGTCTCGTTCGCGGTCTCGAACGCTTCCTTGAACTGGCCGAGGATCTGCGGTTCGCCGACCACCATCGAGTCGAGGCTCGCCGCGACGCGGAAGGCGTGACGCACGGCGTCGGCGCCGCGGTGTACGTAGACCACGCCGTCGACCTCGGAGCCGCCCGATCGGGAGCGCAAATGCTCGCGCGCGGCGTGGGTCGCGCGGCCCGCGTCGGCGGCGACGCCGTAGAGCTCCACGCGGTTGCAGGTCGAGACCATCACGGCCTCTTCGAAGACCATGCCGGTCAGCGCACGGAGGAGCTCCGGGAGCTCCCCCTTCGGCGCGGCGAGCCGTTCACGCAGCTCGAGCGGCGCGGTGTGGTGCGAGAGGCCGACGACGACCAGGTCGCTCACGTGAGCGCTCCGTCGCGAAGGGCGTAGCCGACGAGAACGGCGGCGGCGCACAAGAAGCCGACGATGGTGCCGATGGCGGCGCGTCGTCCACGCCAACCCGCCGCGAGACGAAGCACCAGCACTCCGGCGAAGAGCACCCACGACGCGAGGCCGAAGGCCTGCGGGCTCGTGACCATCACGCCTTGCTGCACACGCGTCGCCCAGAAGGCGCCGGTGACGACGCCGACGGTCAGGAGCGGAAAACCGACGCTCACCGCGCGAAGGCTGAACCCGTCGAGCACGTCGAGGGCGGGCAGCCGCTCGAAGACGCCCGAGAGCTTCTTCTGGCGGAGCATGCGCTCCTGGATGACGTACGCGACCGCGGAGCCGAACGCGAGCGCGAAGGCCACGAGGCCGAGCACGTTCACGCCGATGTGGAAGGGCAGGAGCGCCGAACGGGTGTCGTCGGAGACGTCACCGACGCTGCGACCGAGGCCGGCGCCGAGAAAGAAGAAGAGCGCGACCGGCGTGATGAACGCGCCGAGGATCGCGATGCTCTTGCGGCGCAGGCCCGCGAGCAGAAAGGCGCCGACGATGCCCAGCGAGAGAAAGGTCAGCGTCTGATGCACGCGACCCATCGGCGGGCCGCCGCTCGAATAGTCGAAGCCGAGGTAGACCCCGTGCAGCACGACCGCGAGCAGGAGCGCGCCGTGCGCGAAACGGCCCGGGCCGTCCGTGCCTCGCGTGAGGGTCAGGAGGTAGAGCGCGCTGCTGACGGCGTAGGCGACGGCGGCAGCGACGAAGAAGGTCGCGACCACGGGATCACCTGCCGAGGAAGAAGCGCGCGACGCGGTCGAGGGTCTCGTGGCCGGTCGGTGCGTAGGACGAGGGGGCGTCACCGTCGAAGATCGGCTCGCCGAGGAAGCCTTCGACGACCGTGTAGGCCGACTCGTTCAGGATCAGGGAGTCCGACACGTGCTCGCCGCCCAGCGCGGCGACGGCTTCGACGTCGCGCACGGTGCCGATGAGCCCGGCGTCGTCTCCGCCGCCCGCGATCTCTTCGAGCACGTGAATCGCGGTCTTCAGCTGAAAGCGCTGGCCGCCCGCGACCGTCAGCACGTCACCGTCGACCTGGACGTGCCCTTCGGTCATCCAGACGTCGAGGGTCTCCTGAGAGACGAAGAGTCGATGCTCGGCCATGGGACTCCGGGAGGTTACCACGCGCCCCTCGGGCGGGCCCGGAAGTATGATGTTCCCCCGGCCCACGCGTGGGAGCGGTGGTTTCGTGGAATCCTGCCGCCCACCGAAGCGACGTCCGCTCCGCCAGGATTCCGCTTCGATTCGGGCGGCTCGGACAATCCCGAGCGCGACCGTCGACAATCGGTCGGCCCGTTGACATGGGGCCCCGGGTTCCATAGAGCAAAGAGCCGTAACGGAGGGCTTCGGGCCCCCGTCGTAGGCAGTACCCAGCGAGCTCGTCCAACAAGGCTCGAGCGGAGGAGCAGAGCAAATGGACCAGGTGAACGACCTCAACTTCGACGAATCGGTGGTCAGCTCCGACATCCCCGTCTTGGTGGACTTCTCCGCGGTGTGGTGTGGGCCCTGCAAGCAGATCGAGCCCTTCGTGAAGCAGCTCGCCGAGGAGTACGCGGGCCAGGTGAAGGTCGTGAAGGTCGACATCGACGAGAGCCCCGGCACCGCGGCCAAGTACGGCATTCGCGGCGTGCCCACGCTCAAGATGTTCAAGGGCGGTCAGGTCGTCGCCGAGCAGGTCGGCGCGGCGCCCAAGGCGAAGCTCGCCGAGCTCATCAAGCGCGCGCTCTGAGCGGCGCCTTCGTCTCACGAAGGAACGGCGGGCTTCGGCTCGCCGTTCGTCGTTTGGGCCTTCGTCTGCGGCTCGAGAGTGCAGCTCACTCTGCGCGCTGGAGCTGCTCGAAACGCTCCTGCAGGCGCTGACGCCGCAGGTCTTCCGCGCGACTCCGCTTCCACGCCGCGTACGCGAAGCTGCCGAGCACGATCGCGACGCCGAACGCGATCGCGAACCACAACAGGGTCGAGCGACGCGAGGTGGGCTTGGGCGTGAAGCGCTCCGCCCCCGGGTTGGTGCCCGCAGCGGTCACGTGGAGCGCGGCCTCGGGGACCACGGGAACCGGGGTTGCGCGAGGACGGGCGGGCTCATCGTTCGTACCCTGCGCGCCGTCGTCGTAGAGCGCGGGCAGCTTCACCACGGGCGGCGTCGAGTCGCGGCGTGGACGCGGCATCGGCTTCACGTCGGCGGGCACGGCGGCGCGACGGTGATCGGCGGCCATCTTCTCGAGGTCGTCGATCGAGAGGTTCTGCGTGCCCTCGAAGGTCGGCGGGTGAAGGTCTTCGCCGTCCTCCTCTTCGAGGTCGTCGAGGTGAAGCTCCTGCGTGCGTTCCTTGCGGGGCTTCGCGGGCACGCTCGGATCGAGCGGCACTTCCTCTTCTTCGCTCTCGAGGTCTTCGAGCCGAAGCTCCTGCGTGCGCTCCTTGCGGGGCTTCGCGGGCACGCTCGGGTCGAGGGGTACCTCTTCTTCGCTGTCGTCGAGCGAGACCCCCAACGCGGCGCGAACGAGGCGCGGATCGAGCTCGCCGCTCGGCAAGCGCGACTTCGGCTGGGATCCGTCGTCCGGCACCGGCAGGCCGACGGGGACCGAGATCGGCGTCTTCGCTGCGGGCGCGAGCTGCGAGAGGTGGTGGGCGCCTTCGTCGTCGCGTTTGGCGGGGAGCAAAGGCTTGAGGTCTGGCGTCGACGCACGTGCCGGCGCGGCCTTCGCGGGCGCGACGCCCAAGGCGATCGCCGGATCGGGCAACGTAGGCTTCGCCTTCGCGGCTGCGGCAGCGGGCGGAGGATTCGACGCGGCCCGCGAGACCGGCGGCGTCGCGGCCGGGACACGCGCGGGCTTCGGGATGTTCTTCACCACCGGCACGGCCACCGCGGGCACGGCCGCGGCAGACGTGGGCTTCTTGCCCGCCAACACGGCGTCGGCTGCCGCGGTGTCGAGCGCCGGAACACGCTCGGTGTGGAGGTCGTCGATGCCCGGAACCGGGCTCATGCGGCGCTCGCGCGCTTGCGGAAGGGTCATCGGAGGAGGCGCCGACGAAGGGCGCTGCGGCCGCATGCGGCGGTCGACCTGAAAGGGACCCGGGTCGAGCTCGAGCGGCGGGTGCCCGGAGAGACGGGAGAGGGTCTCGAGCAACGCGTCGAGGCTGCGCGCGCGTTTGGCGAGATCCGGATGAAGCAGCTCGGCGAGCGGCGCGGCGAGCGCCCCGAGCGAAGACGACACGCTCTCGCCCGGAGGCGGAGGCGGTTTGAGGGTGAGCGCCTCGTGGGCGATCGCGCCGATGCCGAAACGATCGGCAGCCGGACCGCCGACCCCTTGGAGGAGCTCGGGCGCGTACCGACGTCGCAGATCGCCGTGGCGTTGAAGCACCGCGGCGACGGCACCGGCCGGCAACGCGGGCACGAAGAACGCGCCGGTGAGCTCGAGGCGATCGCGATCGATCCACACCAGCTCGGCCTGCACGTCGCCGTGACGCATCGAGGTCGGAATCGCGCCGAGCGCCGCGTCGAGGTAGCCGATCACCGGGAGCAGCTCTTCCGGCTTCATCGGCTGCGCTTCGCGGAGCCGTCCGTCGAGCACGTCGCGAAAGCTGACGCCGCTCGGTACCGGCTCGGTGGCGTAGACGAAGGGCCCGTCGCGATCGGCGTCGAGCAGGCCTGGAAGGAAACGCCCGCCGACGCCGACGAAACGACGCAGCGCACGCACGACCGCGTTGCGGTCGGCGGTCTCGAGCAGCTCGCTGCGCACGACGCGCAACAAGACTTGCTCCTCGGACTCTTGATCGAGCGCGAGGAAGCCGTGCGAGAAGGCGTCGTCGCGAAGGCGTCCGCGAATCTCGTAGCGCTCACCGATCACGTCGCCGCGACGCACGACGACCTGGGTCGGTGCGCCGGTGACGGCAGTGTGCTCGGACGAGGTGCTCACGTGAGGTTCGGGCGGCATACGAGAGGGGCCGCGGCGGAAGCGTGCATCATACGCCGGTGCTGCCGAAGCCGCCGCCCCCTCGTTCGGTGTCGTCCAGGACGGTCACCTCACGAAGGGTCGGCGCCACGTAGGCCGCCACGACGAGCTGTGCGACGCGCATGCCGTGCTCGATCACGAAGGGAGTCTCGCCGTGGTTGATGAGCAGCACCTTCACCTCGCCGCGGTAGTCCGCGTCGATCGTGCCGGGTGAGTTCAACACGGTGACCGCGTGCTTGGCGGCGAGCCCGCTTCGCGGTCGCACCTGACCCTCGTGCCCCTTCGGCAACGCGATGGCGATCCCGGTCGGGACCATCGCGTGCTTTCCGGGCGCGAGGGTGATCGGCGCGTCGAGGCACGCGGTCAGGTCCATGCCCGCCGCATCCTCCGTCGCAAAACGCGGAAGGACCGCGCCCTCGCGCAGCCGCTGTATGCGCATGGTCGTCGGTCCTTCCACAGTTCCCTCTCTTCTCGTTTGGAGGGGCTGTCGCCAGCCCCTCCCCCACGGGGCGTGAAGCCCCGCGGGTCCCCCTCCCGCGAGCCTACGCTCACTGCGTTCGCTGCGCGCCGTCCGGTAGGGCGGCTTGCGAACGACGCAATCCCGAGAGGGGGTGAGGTTCAGTCCTCGGAGTCGCTGGCGCTCGACTCGGCGCCGCCTTCGCGACCGCCGCCCTCGCCGCCACCTTCGCCGTCGCGACGACGACGACGACGACGACGACGACGCTCGCTGTCGCCTTCGCCACCCTCACCGCCGCCTTCGCCACCTTCGGAGGCCTCGCGCGGGGCGCGATCCTCGTCACGCGGACGATCCTCGCGCGGACGGTCACGGTCGCGATCGCGATCGCGTCCACCGTCACGGCCGCCGCGGCCGCCACGGTCACGATCACGGCCGCCACCGCCACGACGGTCGCCGCGGTCGCGGTCGCCGAAGTCACGGCGCGGACGCTCCTCGCGCTCACGCTCCACGTAGCCCTCGGGCTTCTCGAGGAGCGCCTTGCGCGAGACCTTGATGCGGCCGTCGCGGTCGATGTTCGAGACCACGACCTCGACCTCGTCGCCGACCTTCACCACGTCGTCGACGTTGTCCACGAACTCCCACGCGAGGTCCGTGACGTGGAGGAGACCCTCCTTGCCGGGGGCGATCTCCACGAACGCGCCGTAGCGCTCCACGCGGCGGACGGTGCCCTGGTACTTCTGACCGACCTCGGGATCCGTCGTGAGGCTGAGGATGATCGCGATGGCCTTCTGCACCGCGTCCTGATCCGAGCTCGCGATGCTGACGGTGCCGTCGTCCGCGATGTCGATCTTCGCGCCGGTCTGCTCGGTGATCGCCTTGATCATCTTGCCGCCGGGGCCGATGACGACGCGGATCTGGTCCGGCTTGACCTTCACGGTCGTGATGCGCGGCGCGTACTTCGACAGCTCGGGACGCGCGGTCGCGAGGGCCTCGTTCATCTTGCCGAGGATGTGAAGACGACCGCGACGCGCCTGCTCGAGCGCTTCCATCATGAGCGCGCTGGTGAGGCCGTCGATCTTGATGTCCATCTGGATCGCGGTGATGCCCTTGTCGGTACCGCAGACCTTGAAGTCCATGTCGCCGAGGTGGTCTTCGTCACCGAGGATGTCGGTGAGGACGGCGTACTTGTCGCCTTCCTTGATGAGACCCATCGCGACGCCGGCGCAGGGCGCCTTGAGCGGCACGCCGGCGTCCATCATCGCGAGGCTGCCGCCGCAGACGGTGGCCATCGACGACGAACCGTTCGACTCGGTGATCTCCGAGACGATGCGGATCGTGTACGGGAAGTCCTCGCGGCTCGGCACGAGGCCCTTGAGCGCGCGCTCGGCGAGGTTGCCGTGGCCGACCTCGCGACGGCCGGGGCCGCGCATCATCTTCACTTCGCCGACCGAGTAGGGCGGGAAGTTGTAGTGAAGGATGAAGTTCTTCCAGACCGGATCCTGCAGACCGTCGATCTTCTGCTCGTCCGCGCTCGTGCCGAGCGTGACGGTCACGATGCCCTGCGTCTCACCGCGCGTGAAGAGCGACGAGCCGTGGGTGCGCGGGAGGAAGCCCGCTTCGATCGCGATCGGACGCACCGTCTCGTAGTCGCGGCCGTCGACGCGGCGCTTCTCGTCGAGAACCTGCGCGCGCATCGTGTTGTACTTGAGGTCCTCGTACGACGGGCCGAGGTCGGCGACCGCGTCCGGGAACTCGGCGGCCAGGGTGGACACGACCGCCTTCTTGACCTCCTTCATCTTGCCGTAGCGCGCGTGCTTCTCGCGGATGCTGCAGGCCTCTTGAAGACCGGGCAGCGCGAGCTCCTTCACGCGGGCGTCGAGCTTCGCGTCACGCACGTGCGGCGTGTACGACCACTTCTCCTTGCCGACGGCCTTGGCCATCTCGATCTGCAGATCGAGGATGCCCTGCACCGCGCGGTGACCGGCCTCGAGGGCCTGGAGAAGCTCCGACTCCGTGAGCTCCTTGCACTCGCCCTCGACCATCACGATCGCGTCCTTCGACGCGGCCATCGTGAGCTCGAGGTCCGACTTCTCCAGCTCGGCGAAGCTCGGGTTGATCACGATCTTGCCGTCGACGCGGCCGATGCAGACACCCGCGATCGGACCGGCCCACGGAATCGGGCTGATCATCAGCGCCGCCGACGCGCCGCACATCGCGAGCACGTCGGTCGGGTGCGCCGGGTCGGCCGAGAGCACGGTCGCGACGACCTGGATCTCGCCGCGCCAGCCGTCGGGGAAGAGGGGGCGGCAGGGGCGGTCGATGAGACGCGAGGTCAGGACCTCGGAGTCACGGAGCTTGCCCTCGCGCTTGAAAAAGCCGCCCGGGATCTTACCGGCGGCGTAGGTCTTCTCGATGTAGTCGACGCTGAGGGGAAGGAAGTCGGCGCCGGGGCGGCCTTCCTTCGTTCCGACGACCGTCACGAGGACGACCGACTCGCCCGCGGTCACGAGGACGGAGCTGGCCTGCTTGGCGATGCGGCCGGTCTCGAGGGTCACCTCGACGTCGCCGACCTTGACGGATTCACGAATGATCATGCAGTTCTCCCCCGACCCCACTTGCTTCGGGGATCGGGCGCTCGGCGTGCGGATGCACGCTTTTCGAAAGGTCCGACGACGGAGGCCGCCGGGGCTGAGCGCCTGTTGGGGAGAGCCGGGGCTCGGTCCTCGATTCCAACGTTCGCGCAGGTCGAGGGCGTTTGTGTAAGCGTTTCGCTTACTTCCCCCTGTTTGCCTCTGCTCGAACGCTCGAAGCGAAGAACGAACGATCCCGCCGTCACCCCTCGGGCGCGCGCATCTTTGACGATTTCCGGCGGGAGCGCAAAGGGCGGGCCTGAACGGGCGACGGAACGAAAGAAGGCGACCCCGAGGGGCCGCCTGCTTCGCCGGTGCGCGGTCTCGTTCCCCGGAGGGAAGAGGACCGAGCGATCACGGGCGCCGGATCACTTACGGATGCCGAGCGACTCGATGATCTTGCGGTAACGCTCCACGTCGCGCTCGCGGACGTAGTCGAGGAGACGACGACGGCGGCTGACGAGCTTCAGGAGGCCACGACGCGAGTGGTGGTCCTTCTTGTGCGTCTTGAAGTGGTCGGTGAGGTAGATGATGCGCTCGGTCAGGAGCGCGATCTGCACCTCGGGCGAGCCCGTGTCGCCTTCGTGGGTCTGGAAGGACTTGATGAGCTCGGCCTTGCGGTCGGTGTTCAGAGCCATGGGATCTCCGTGCCTGGTACGGGCGCGTCCTCCGGCACGGGGAGGGCGCGTGGGTTGAAAACGACGAACGCGAGCCACCCGTGCAAAAGGCGGGGGGCCCGCGAAAGCGGCGCGAGTATGTCAGCCGCGGGCCGGCGGTCAAGGCCGGGAGCGTGCGGAAGGTAGCCGGCGTGATCCAGATCATCGTCGGGATGCCGAGTTCGCGGCAGCATGTCCGCCATGCTGGCTTGGATGCGGTTCGCGCTCGTGGGCGCGTTGGGTCTCGGACTCGTGGGCTGCGGCGACGACGACACGACACCCGTGGACGGGGGACAGGACTCGGGCGTCGACGCCGGTGCCTCCGATGGCGGCAGCGAAACGGACGCGGGAGAAGACGCCGCGGCAGCGGACGCGGGCGACGACGCAGGGCCGACGGACGCGGGTACCGACGCCGGCTTCGACTCGGGGCTCATGAGCTGCGCCATCGCCACCATTCCCTTCACCGGTCCCATCCCCGCGATGACGATCGACGAGACCGACGACTTCGATCCGCCCGACGACGACTCGTGCCCCTTCGCGCTCGCGACGGGTCCCGATCGCGTCTACGCGCTCGTCGCGGGCCAAGGCGCGGGCACCTACGAGGTCACCGCCGATCCCACGATGGACGAGTTCGATCTCATGCTCTACGTGCTCGACGCCTGCGACGCGACGACCTGTCTGGCGGGAACGCGCTTGAACGGGCCGGGCGTCGCCGAGAGCGTGCAGCTCGAGATGACGGCCGATCAGATCGTGTACGTCGTGATCGACACCATGGCCGAAAGCGGGCCGGGGGCGTTCGTGTTGAGTGCGCGCAAGCTCTGACAGACTCCGCGCATGCCCGCGCGCTTCGTCGACTGCCCGGAAGGTGTCCTCTCGATCTCGGATGCCGAGTACTTCTGGGTGCACCCAGTGGAGGTGAGTTTGGCGGCGCCGGCGCGCCTTCGCATGAGCGTCGTCGAAGACGGTGGCGTTCGCGAAGTGCGGCTCCTACCCGAGGGGGTTGGCGTCGCCACTCGGGAGCTCGTCGAAGAGCTGCTCCTCGACCAGTGCGTCGTCTTCGTGTGCGACCGTGATTCCTGGGTTCGCGCGCTTCGGGCGTCGAGCGACGAGGCCTACGCCGCGTACCGCGACGCGCTCTACACGAGCCCAGGTACCTACGGCGTTTCGTTCGAAGGGTGTCCCGACGGCGTTTGCTTCCCGGCCTCGGGGCGTCGCTGCGACGTCTACGCATTGCGGGACGTGAAGGGGGACATCGTCGGGGCGGACATCGTGGCGAGGGCGGACGACCTACAGAGCCCCACGTGAGCTTCAAGTCGGGGCGGTGAGGATGAGCCACGCGTGTTTCCGGTTGTCCGTCGCTACTCCCTCACCGCTGTCACGCACGAAGCGTAGTCGGGAGTCTTGCCGTTCCACCGCGAACGGTTCGTTTCGGGCCCGATCCCGAGCGTCGACTGCATCATCTCGAGCCGCGCCGTCGAGCCGTGCACCGCGGACCGGAGGGGCCAGAGGAGCCGCGCGCCGTCGGGGCGAAAGAAGCGGACCTCTTTTCCTTCGAGCTCCACACGCCACCCGCCCTCGTGAACGAGCTGATGATGGAAGGTGCAGAGCGTGACGAGGTTGTCGAGCTTCGTCGCTCCGCCGTTGGCCCAATGCTCGATGTGATGGCGATCGAGAAAGCGTCGGTGGTGGCAGCCGGGGAAG
Organism: Sandaracinus sp.; assembly: GCA_020633125.1. GTDB lineage: Bacteria > Myxococcota_A > Polyangia > Polyangiales > Houyiibacteriaceae > JACKEH01. Next base: position 16,887 of record JACKEH010000011.1, read on the forward strand.
CGGCATCGGCCTCCGTCCCGAACGTCGAGCGCGCGGCCGAGGGCCGGAGGGATGGTGCGGGTCTGCCGTCCCACGTCGAGGGGTGAGCCGGCGTCGTCGGTTAGCACCACGTTCAGCGCGCAATCGCAGGCCACGCGTCGCCACGTTTCCGCGGAAACCCAAGTCCCATCGTCGAGGTTGGCCACGAGACCGTCCGAGAGCAGATGGGGCGCGAGCTGAACGACCACCCGCTGCGTGTCGCCACCGGAGACCTTTCGTCGCTTCACGGCTCTCGGATGGTCGGCGCAGGAATCGTCACTGCGCGAATGAGTGACCTCGCGTGATGGCGTTTCCGCGGAAACGTCGAATTGGGTCGATGTCTCGCTCGCGGCCTCTTCGAGGCTCGACACATCGACACACGAGACGCCGGCCTCGGCCGCAGTGACGTTGGCGTCCGCGTAGCCCACGTCGACGAGGCGCACGAACGCATCGGCGTGCGTTGGTGGCAGCGCCGCCGACTCCTCGCGCATCGCGTCGCGCATGCGCTCCACGGCAGCGAAGACTCGGTCGGCTTCGTCCGGAAGGAGCGTGACCACGAGCTGCACGGTTCCATCGCCCCGCGAGCGAAGCGTCACGTCCCTCGCTTCGTGAGCACGTCGCACGAGCTCGGCGTCGTCGAGCGGCTCGCCCTCTTCGTCGACGAGCTGCGCCTGCTTGATGCCCCGACAGATCTTCTCGAGCTGCGCTGCGGTCGTGTACTGCGCGTATTCGAGGAGCTGCTCTTCGTTGGCTGGGGTCGCGACACGGGCGATGGCGCGCACCTTCGAGTACGAGACCATGCCCTGCCGAAGCGCATCGCTCACCTTCGGTAGCGCGGCGAGCGCGTGCGCGACGCGAAGACGGTCGCGCGCCGTACCGAGGTCCATGCCGATGCGGTACGAGAGCCACGCGGCGCAGGTCGCGGCGCCAGCCTTCGCCCAATGACCGGAGTCGTCGAGTCGGCGGATCAGGACGAGTTGGCGGTAGGTCGCCGCGTCCAGATGAGCGGAGAGCGTGGCGAGCTCTTCTTCGGCAGCGTCCGAATCGAAGTCGGCTTCGTCGAGCTCTGCGCTGCCGCGTGCTTCCGCTTCGCGGTCGAGGTTCTTCGCGACTGCGTGTCCGCGCTTGGCTCGCTCCGTTCCACGGTCGCAGCGGGTGGCGCAGCTTGTCTCCTGGCTCGTCTCCTGGCTCGTCTCGTAGGCCACGCCGTAGCTCCTCGGAGAGGACGTGTCGGCTTCACGGTCTTGGCTTCGTGCGGCGTCGAACATGAGTTCGACGATTGCACGCGGGTGTGACGTTCGAGCCGAAGAGGCGGGCGGACTTGCAGCACTCCTTCGTGTGCCGCTCCTTCGGCGCGCGTTGCGCGCGAGCTCGCCATCTCTCTCGTCCCGAAGCGCGATCTCGGCCTCACGGTCCGACCACGTATCGAGAACTGGAACGATCCAAACTTGGGTTGCATCAACGCAACCGAAACTCCAACGGTTCCCGTTTCGATTGGTTCCAACCACCTCGATCTTGATCGGTCCGTGATTCGGTTGCGTCGACGCAACGAAAACACGAGCCGTTCCAAGTTCCGGTGCCGCGTGGCTCCGCGATCACGACCGCCGCTCGATTCGAGTGGCTGCGCACACCGCCGAACCGAACCTTCCGTTCTCGGGTGCGTTGGCGCGTTCGGAGCGTGTCGGGGTTAGATTTTGGGTGCGCCGATGCATCGGCAGTCGAAGCGCGCGTAGTTTCGCCACGCGGCCCCGCCTGAAGCGCCGACCCGGAGCTTTCGACGCTTTCGAGCCGAACGAAACCCAAGCACGCCGTCGCACCGGAACGCGGGCGCATCTCCGCGTCCACAGACGCGGGTTCTTCGCGAGATGTCGCACGCCACCTCGCACCGGGAGGGCAATCGCGCGTCGCCCTCGACGAAGAGCGCCTCGCATCGGGGGCGGAAGGTCCGTTCCCTTCGAGAGGAAAAGGACATGTTCGAGCAGATTCAGGCCGCCGCGACGACGATCACGGCCTACACGACGCCCACCCGTTTCAACAGCCGCCACTGCATGCTCGTGGCACGTCACCTGGCGTCGGATGCGCCGGCGACGATGACCGACCTTCAGAAGCGCGCCCTCGCCCGCGTGCAGGACTGCGCGCGTGCGGTCGACGAGGTGCGTAAGGAACGCCAGCGCGTGGCGGCGCCGGCGCTTCGTGGTCCGCGCAACGCGATGGTGGGTGCGTGGGCGGCGCTTCACGGCGCGCTCGGCGCGGTGGCTTCGGTGCCGCGCGAGGTCTCGCCGCTCGCGGCCGAGGCGGCCAGCCTCGTCGCGACGCTCTTCCCCGAGGGCGTCGGCCTCTCGTCCGTGGACGCGGCGGGTACGTGGACGATCTCGCGCCTCCTCCTCGAGCGCATTCGCGAAGAAGGCCTTCGCCCGCGCCTCGAGCGTGTGGTGACGCCGGTGCTGCTCACCGCCGTCGACGCCGCGTTCTCGGAGCTGAGCGTCGCCGTCGGTGCCGAGGGTGGACGCGTGCGTCTCCCCGCGCGTCGCGCGCTCTTCGAGGCCACCGCGAGCTTCTCCTACGCCATCGCGGCCTACGCGCGGGCGCTCTCGACCACCGTGGACGAGGCCGAGCCGGAAGACCTCGCGACCTTCCGCGCTGCGCTCTCCGCGATCGACTCGTTCCGCATCGTGCGCTCCGCGAGCGCGATGACCGAGGACGAGCTCGACGAGGAGGGCGACGTCGAGCCGGAGTCGCCGAGCGAGCCCGGCGCCGAAGATCCCGACGACCCCGACGCGCCCTACGTGCCCGCGTCGGACGACCCGATCGACAACCCGTTCATCACCTGAGACGACACGCTCTTCCTCGATACGCTTGGGCGAGAACCGACCAAACCATGCCGTTGTGACGCATCGTCATCGGAAAGTTGTCGCCGTCCCCGAGCTTGGGCTCGAAGCGCCCATTGCGTGTCACAGGGGCGTGGAACAACGTGGTCATGGCTCCGCAATGAAGGACGTGTTCGTGCGGACATTGGTTGGTTCTGCAGAGTTGTAGCGAATCAACAAGTCTGACTGTTGCTGACGAGTTGGCCGCTGATTCTTACGACTCCTGCGGCGTCTTCCGATTTCAGATTCCGACCCTCGGCTGAGGCCTCTCGATTCATCGAGAGCCGCCGCAGGGGCTCGTGCGCCCTGAACGTGCCACGGTATAGTAAATACGCTGCTCCGACGGTGGTGCTGACGCGCGAAATGCACAACGCCACACGGGTTCTTTTCAATCGATGGCGTGCCGCGAGAGGGTGGGCTGGCCCCGGGAGACGCGTCCCCTGGAATCGTGTCTCCCCGCAAGAGGCGCAAGCGCTAGCAAACGACTTGTTCCGCGCGGCTGGCGTGCCCGAAGAAGTGGTTCAGCAATACTTTCGAGAGTTCAATCGATACCTCTATGGGATACAATAAGCTCCACCGTCACGACGCAGGCGTGCTTCGCGTCCCTAGCAGGCTGCTGAAAAACGCCGCCGCCCGATCGACGCGGCGACCGAGGCGTGATCCTCTTCGTTCATGCGTGGGAAGGACACGAAGCAGTCGTCGATGCTCTGCCTGATGTCGCCGGAGGAGCGTGTCCCTGCGACTCACCCGCTGCGCGGGATCAAGAAGCTCGCAGACGCGGCGTTGGCGGAGCTTTCGCCCACCTTCGACGCGATGTACGCGTCCGGCGGACGGCCGTCGGTGCCGCCGGAGCGTTTGCTGAAGGCGATGCTGTTGATGGCCTTGTACTCGGTGCGGTCCGAGCGGCAGTTCTGCGAGCAGCTCGAGTACAACCTCTTGTTCCGCTGGTTCCTCGACATGGACATGCTCGAGGCCGCGTTCGTCCCGACCGTGCTCACGCACAACCGCGAACGACTGCTGGAGCACGAGGTCGCCGCGCAGTTCTTCCGAGCCGTCGTCGAGCAGGCCCGCGCCAAGAACCTGATGAGCGCCGAGCACTTCTCGGTGGACGGAACGCTGATCGAGGCCTGGGCGTCCGCCAAGAGCTTCCGTCCGAAGGACGATGACGACGACGACAACAACGGTTGGTCGGACTTCAGCGGCACCAAACGCCGCAACGACACGCACGAATCGAAGACCGATCCGGAGTCCAAGCTGTGGCGCAAGGGCAAGGGGCGCGAGTCGAAGCTCAGCTACATGGGCCACGCGTTGATGGAAAACCGGAACGGTCTCCTCGTCGGCTTCGGCGTCACCGAAGCGAGCGGATTTGCCGAGCGGGATGCGGCGCTGGCCCTGATCAACGAAGCCGCTCCCGGGGGAAACCGCATCACCCTCGGTGCGGACCGTGGCTATGACTGCCGTGACTTCGTCGAGAAGTGCCGCGCACACGACGTGACGCCGCACGTCGCTCAGAACCTTACCCGACGCTCCGGCGTCGATGGCCGCACGACGCGCCATCCTGGATACGCCGTGAGCATCTCGGCCCGTCGTCGTATCGAGAGCATCTTCGGATGGCTCAAGACGACCGCGGGCTTGAAGCGAACGCGGTACAGAGGTCGCGCGAAGACCGAGCTCTTCGGATACCTCGCCGCTGCTGCCTACAACCTGGTTCGAATCTCACGCCTCGCGGCGTGAGCAGCGTCGCGGAGGATGGCGCTGAACACGCCATTCTCCGACCAGGGAATCAACCCCTGGGCAACGACAGAAGCGATTCGAGGTCGAAACGGCCGCGGGAGGTGCCGCTCACGCGGGAAGAGCGGCGTTTTTCAGCAGCCTGCTAGCGGCATGCTCTGCGTGACAGACGTCGCGTCGTTCTGGGACGAGCCTGTCGAAGTCGAACTGCACGCACCTGCCGAGCTCCGGTCGGTTGTGCTGCTCGACAAGCAGGATGTCGTTCGCGAGATACGGATGTCACCAGTGGTCGATGGTGTGTACGAAGTGCGCGAGATAGGTGAACTCTATGTCGCGTTCTCCCTCGCGATTGCTTGTGATCGAGATTCATGGTCGCACGCGTTAGGGGCGATGGACGAAGAGCAGTTGGACCAGTTTCAAGTGTCTCTAAACGAGAAGGCGCTCATTGATGCCGTTCGGATCGATGGCTGCCCTGATGGGCTGCTATTCAGGGCTGCGGCTGATGGCTACGTCGTTAGTGCGCTTCTCGAGGGGGGGGCTCGGGTCGTGGGGTGTTTGATCTCTGCGCTGTAGGCGTAGGTGTTAACAGCCGAAATGACGTCGTAGCCGGATCCAAGATTGACGTCGTAGCGATCCGAGCCGATGGCCGCGCTGACGTCGTACGCGGGACCACACTGAGGTCGTAGCCGTACGACCCACGCGGCCGATCGAACTCGCGACCGTACGACCGCGGCGGCTGCGCGACTCGCGACGCGTCGACTCCGCGGAAACGCGCACGGCCGCACGCGTCGTAGACCCGAGCGGGCATACGACGGGCGCGGCCGCGTGCGTGGTGGTCGCTCAGGCGGGATCGGGGCGCTCGCGCCAGTGGGGCTGGAGGAGGACGCGGTTGACCTGGGGGAGGTCGACGGTCTTGATCCGCTCGCGGACGACTTCGAGGAGCGCGCCGAGGCAGACGTTTCGGACGCGTCGGAGGACGCGCGTGCGACGAGGGCGAGGATGTCGTCGGGGGCGAGCTTGCGCAAGGGACACCGAGTAGGTGACGCGACCTCGGAGGTCGTCGTTCGGCGCGAGGGCGAGCCTGTCCCCATGGCCGAGACCTCGTCGTTGATGTCGAGCGGGCGAAAGCTCTGACAGACTCCGCGTATGCCAGCGCGCCACGTCGACTGTCCGGAAGGTGTCCTCTCGATATCGGACGTCGCGTACTTCTGGGATTGCCCGATCACCATCACGCTGGCGCGAGCGTCGCGGCTGGTCGTCCGAGCGGAGATCGACGAAGACACCGTGGTCCGGGTCCGTTTCGAGCCCGAAGGGTCCCGGCAGCTTCGACGTCATCGGGTGGGTGACCTCGTCCTCGACTTCTCGATCGCCCTCGTGTGCGATCGAGGGACGTGGAGTCGCGGGCTCTCCGCGAGGAGCGCTGACGAGCACCTCGCGTTTCAGGATGCGTTCGACGACCGGCCGCTCGTCGACTCGGTGGCGCTCGAGGGCTGTCCGGACGGCGTGTGTTTTCGGGCCGCCGCCGGTCCCTACGAGGTATTCGAGCTGCGGGACGGCCAAGGGGGGGTCGTGGGGGCGGCGATCGTCGCCAGTGATTGAGGCCCTCGCTGCGCTACGGTGCGGCGCGTGAGCCTCACGATTCCGGGGAAGCTCCCGCTCGACGATCCTCGATGGCTCGAGTGGCGGAGCCCTTTGCCGCAGCGCCTCTCGGCCGTCCTCGCGTCGTCGAGCCCGAAGCGAGGGGATGACGCCTGGGAGCTGCTGTTGGAGGAGCTCGTGCACGGCGGGCTCACGGCCGCGCGCTACGCGGCGGTTCCATACGCGGTCGAGATCGCGCACCGGGTGCCGAACGTCGACGCGGGGGATCTGTGGATCTCGCTCGGCTGGGCGCTCTCGGGGCACGAGCTACTCGGCCCGCCGGTTCCAAACGCGCTGCGTCCGGCGATGGACGCGGCGCTCGAGCTCGCGGAGATGCGGTGTGTGGACGCCTTGCTCTCCGAGTCGTGGAACGCCGACGAGGCGGTTCAACTCGCGCTCGCGGCCCTGCTGTTCGCGAAGCATCCGGTGGGGCGCCTGCTCGCGTGGAGCGGGTTGGTCGACACACGGATGCCCGAAGGCGAGATGCATTGCTCGGTCTGCGGAACGGAGGCCTACGTCGCCATCGTCGGTGAGGGGTTGGTCACGTACCGCACCTTGGAGGCATCTTCCGAGGAGGCCGACCCGACGCAGCCTCGCCGCGTGAGCGCGCTCTTTCCCGCGGGTGAGGCTTGCGACTCGCCGTGGCGTGCCGCGGGGAAGCTGCTGCGTGACCTCGGGCCGGAGCTCGAGACGAGGCTCGAGACCGATTGGGCGCCTGAGCTGGCCACGGCGCGCGCGCAAGCCGAGTATGGCGTTCGGGGCGGAGACGAGCGCGCGGTGCTTTGCCTCGTCGGAGCGTTGCTGCTCGCGCGAGGTGCTCCGGGCACGACGTTTCTGCGTCTCGCCGGCGGCGTGCGTTGCCCAGAGTGCGGCGCGGCGCACGACCTCGCGGATGTCTTGCTCGACCTTCACGAACCGGGGCGGTGATGAGTGAGCACGAGCCCTTCTGGTCGTGGTTCGTGGCCATGCTTCCGACGCTGGAAGCGGCCTACCGTGACGACGACGTCTCGACCTTGGCGCGTGAGGTCGAAGCGGGGCTTCGGAGCACGGGCGTTGGCGGTCGGTGGGAGATCGGTCCGCTCGACGAAGCGACGTGTTTCTTCGCATTCGGCGCGGGCGACCGGGAGCGACTGACCCGAAACCGGGCGCTCGTCGCGAGCGCGCCGGCGGTGCCGGGGTGGGTCTTTCTTCCGGCGAAGCCTCCGCGTCGGTGGCAGCGGCGAACGCTCGAAGTTCGGTCGTCGCTCGGCCTTCGTGAGGTCGACTTCGATCCTTGGCGCTTCTCCGCGTCACGAACGAATCACGGGTGGGTGATTCGTTTCGTCCCGTCGGGTGTGCACGGGTGGTCCTCCGACGAGCTCGAGGGACTCGCGTGGATGTTGCTCGACGCGGAGCTCGGCGAGGAGCGTGTGGTCGAAACCGTCACCGACGTCGTGGTCGTGGACGCATTCGACGACACGCTTCCCGTCGAGGCGTTGTCGCGAACGTTGGCCTGACGCTCACATCTGCCGAAGCGCCGCGATGCGCGCTTCGAGCGGCGGGTGCGAGGAGAAGAGGCTGCGGACGTCGCCGAGGATGCCGAAGGCTTTGACCTGCGGAGGCATCGCAGCCGGGCGGCTCTGCTTGAGGGCTTCGAGGGCGCCGATCATCGGGCCGGCGCCGACGAGGCGGGCGGCGCCGGCGTCCGCGCGGTACTCGCGCATGCGGGAGAACCACATCGCGATCACGGTGGCGAGCACGCCGAAGAGCATGTCGAAGAGGAAGACGAAGACGTAGTAGAGGCCGCTCGGGCCGCGGCGGTCGTCGCCGCGTTGAAGCGCGGCGTCGGCGAGGCGGGCGAGGGCGCGGCTGAAGAAGATCACGAAGGCGTTCAGCACGCCTTGGAGGAGCGCCATCGTGACCATGTCGCCGTTGGCGACGTGGCTCACCTCGTGGGCGAGCACGGCTTCGACCTCTGGGCGGCCCATGTTGCGGAGCAAGCCGGTGGAGACCGCGACGAGGGCGGCGTCTTTGCACGCGCCGGTCGCGAAGGCGTTCATGTCGGGCGCGTCGTAGACGGCGACCTCGGGCATGCCGATGCCGGCCGCTTGGGCTTGCCGAGCGACGGTGGTGAGCAACCAATGCTCGACCTCGTTGCGAGGCTGCCGGATGACCTGCGCGCCGACCGCCATCTTCGCGAGGCTCTTCGAGAGCGCGAGGCTGAGGAACGCGCCGCCCATGCCCCAGACGAGGCTGAAGAGGAGGAGCGGCACCCAATCGCTGCCGAAGCCTTCCTTCGGCAGGATGCCGAGGCGGTCGAGCACGGCGTAGATCACGCCGAGCACGAGCATCACGGCGAGGTTGGTGAGCAGGAACAATCCGACGCGGCGTGCGAGGGCCATGGGCTGACGGATAATCGCACCGTGACGGGCGGCAAGGGGGGAGAAACGATTCGTGATTTTCGAGTGATTCGCGCGTCACGCCGTGGCGTCTGCGGCGACTGAATCTCTTCGGCCCCCGCTCTTGGCGTTCGACGGGAGAACGGATACGAGAAACGCGCTTCGCGCCCCAGAGACAGAGTCGGAGACGGCGCTTCGCGCCACCGGCTGCGCCGACACCGCAGCGCCGCAAAGGGCTACGCGTCGGCGTCGGCTTGGTCGCTCTCGGGCACCGCGGCGTCCGGTGCGAGCATCGCGCGGGCGAGATCCGTCGCAGGGCCGACAGGGCCGATCGCGCGTCGGAGGCCCGGATCGCCCGCGACGTGCTTCACGCGCTCCAGCGCGCGCACGGCTTCGGCTTCTTCGTCGCGCGAGGCATGCGCGTGGGCACGAACGACGTCGTAGGTCGCGGCGAGCGCTCCGTCGGCGTCGTTCTCGTCGGGGCAGAGCGCGAGCGCTTCGTCGGCGGCGCCTTGCACCGCGAACAACAAGGCTTCGCCGGCACGCACCCAACGTTCGACCGCGGGCTCGGCCGGGCGAGCGATGGACGCGAAGGCTTCGCTCGCGCCTTCGAGGTCGCTCGCTTGAAGGCGCACGGTCGCGAGCGCTTGCAACGCGCGGGCGCGACCCTCGGGGGTGAGCGCGTCCATCGCGATCGTCTCGAGCACCGTGCGCGCGTCGGCCCAGAGCTCGACCGCGCTCAACGGCAACGCCGCGAAGAGCGCGTACTCGGCGTGCTCCTTCGCCGGCACCGAGCGGCGAAGCTTGGCGAGCTTCTCCAGCAGCGCGACGCGGGCTTCGTCGCGCGCGTCCGCTTGGCCGAGTCGGTAGGCGACGAGCGCCAACGCGCGAAGGTGGCGGTTGCGCCGCGCGGAGAGCGTCGAGAGGAGCAGCGTGACGCCGCCACCGACCGCGGCGGCGATCGGAGGCGGGAGCGCCACGAGCAGCACGCCGCCGGCGAAGAACGCGACGATCAGCTCACCGAAGAAGGCGCGCAACAGCATGGCGGTGCTGAAGAGCGCGAGGGGGACGCCCCAAATCCATGCGCGAAGGAAGGGCGCGAGCAGGCCGAGCCCGAGGGCGGTCAGCGCGACGTAGAGCATGGGTCAGCTCGCGGACGGGCGAACGGCGCACGCCGCTTCCGAGCACGCCGTCTCCGTACACGACGCTCGGGTCACGAACGTGGCGCGCACGTCACTCCGTGGTGTTGCCGGCCGCACGTCGCGCTTCGCGGCGCTGACGAACGGCAGCGCCCGCAGTGTCGGCGGCCTGGATGCGATCGACCGCGATGGCCATCTCTTCCGGGATCTCCGGGGGGAGGATGCTCGGGTTGGCGATCGCGAACGAGCGGAGCGCTTCGATGGCGGTCTTGGCTTCGGTGCGGCGGCCTGCGTCTTCGAGCAGGAGGCGAACGACGCCGTGAAGGCCGGTGGCCTCGTAGAAGCGGTCGTCGGCGCGGTTCGCGAGGCGGGCGCAGGCGCGGTAGCTCTCGAGGGCCGCTTCGCGATCGCCCATGCGCGTGAGCGCGGCGCCGAGGTGGCAATGCGCGGGGGCGCGGGTGGGGGCGCGGGCGATGGACTCGCGCAAGGCGGTCGCGGCGCCCGAGGGATCGCCCGCGGCCAGCAGTCCGAGCGCGCCGCGCATCTCGGCCACGTAGGGCGGCGTGAGCGAGGCGGGCTCTTGGGCCGACGCGAGGGAGACCGACGAAGTCGACAGGGCGAGCGCGAGGAAGGCGAGCGCGAGGCGCATGGCGGGAGACTACCGCCCCTGCCTCCGGACCGCGAGCCCCGTACGCGCGGCCGTACACAGAGCCGGGGAAACGCGCTCGGAACCCGCGGTTCACGGCCTCCCGAAAACGCGTAGGCTTCGCGCCCATGGTCGAGGTCCCCGAGAGCACCCGCGAGGTGCGTGAGAACCATCGTTTCGACGAGACGCGCCTGACGGCGTGGTGGCGCGAGGCGATCGGTCCGGTCGACACCCTCACGGTGCGGCAGTTCAAGGGCGGGCAGTCGAACCCCACGTTCTGGGTGAGCGACGGCGAGCGCGCGCACGTGTTGCGCAAGAAGCCGCCCGGGAAGCTTTTGCCGAAGGCCCACCAGGTGGAGCGCGAGCACCGCGTGATGGCGGCGCTGGCGGGGACCGACGTGCCAGTGCCGAAGGTGCTCGGGCTCTGCGAGGACTCGGAGGTGATCGGCACCGCGTTCTTCGTGATGGAGATGCTGCAGGGCCGCATCTTCTGGAACGTGCAGCTGCCGGACGTGAGCTCGCCCGAGGAACGTTCGGCGATCTACGACGAGCTCGCGCGGGTGCTCGCGGCGATTCACGGGGCGGACCTCGAAGGCGTCGGCCTCGCGGACTTCGGCCCGCACGGCGGCTACGTGACGCGGCAGGTCGAGCGTTGGAGCAAACAATACGTGGCGTCGAAGACGTCCGAGAACGCGCCGATGGAGAAGCTGCTCGCGTTTCTTCCCGCGAACGTTCCCGCGGACGACGCGACCACGCTGACGCACGGCGACTTCCGGCTCGACAACCTCGTCTTTCACCCGACCGAGCCCCGTTGCCTCGGGGTGCTCGATTGGGAGCTCTCGACCCTCGGGCATCCGCTCGCGGACCTCGCTTACACCTGCATGCTCTACGACGTGAGCCTGCCGAACGTCGGCGGTCTGCTCGGCGTGGACTTCGCCGCCACCGGAATTCCGACCGAGCAGGACTTCGTGGCGCGTTACGTCGCGCGCGGTGGGCGTCCGGCCAGCGGTGACGATTGGGCCTACATGAAGGCCTTCGGGCTCTTTCGTTTGGCGGCCATCGCGCAAGGCGTCTACGCGCGCAGCCTTCAAGGCAACGCGTCGAACGCGAACGCGGGCATGTTCGGCGCCGCGGTGGGGCACCTCGCGGGCATCGCGTGCCGGCTGGTGGGCTTGTGAAAGGCGACACCATGACGCTTGCGTGTGTTTCGGCGCGCGGTAGCTCAGGGGCCGTGCGTACGTCGCTTCTTCTGGCGCTTGCCCTCTCCACCTTTGGCTGCCTCAAGGCCGACGAGCCCGCCGCCGCGGATCGGGAGGCCCGGCCGATCTCGGCGACGGGCGGTGAGAACGAGGCGCAGGTCATCGAGATTCGCACGCTCACGATCGCGTGGTCGGGGGCCCAGGGCGCAAGCGAGGAGATCACGCGCACCGAGGCGCAGGCCGACGCGCGCGCGCAGAACGTCGCGAGCCTGGCGCGTCTGCCGGACTCGAACTTCGGCGAGGTCGCGCGGGCCTACGGCGACACGCCGCCGGCGACGGTGCGTCTGTCGCGGGGGGATTCGACGCTGCCGTCGGAGGTGGTCTCGGAAGCCTTTCGTCTGCGGGTCGGTCAGCGCTCGCGTGCGATTCGCACCGACGCGGGCTTCGTGGTGATGGAGCGGCTTCCGGATCCGCAGACGGGGCCGACCGAGATTCGCGCGCGGCACATCCTCGTCTCGTACGTCGGCGCGCGGATGGCGGGCGAAGACGTCTCGCGAAGCCGCGAAGAGGCGCAGGGGCTCGCGGAGGCCATCGCGCGTCGGGCGCGCAGCGGCGAAGACTGGGACGCGCTGCATCGCGCGCACAGCGACGAGGCGAACGGACCGGAAGGTGGCGACCTCGGTCGCTTCGGGCGCGGGCAGATGGTGCCGGCGTTCGAGCGTTCGGCCTTCGCGCTCGAGGTCCGAGAGATCAGCGACGCGGTGGAGTCGCCCTTCGGCTTTCACGTGATTCAGAGGCTCGAGTGAGCAAGGGCGCGAAGGCCGACGACGCCGCGGCGGAGAAGGCGGCGCGGCTCGAACGCATCGACGCCGCCTTCGCGCGCGCGATTCCGTACAACGCGTGGCTCGGTCTTCGCGCGGTCGACGTCGGCGCGAAGGGCGAAGGGCGCATCGTGCTCACGTTGCCCTTTCGCGCCGAGCTCGTGGGCAACCCGATCAGCGGCGTGCTGCACGGCGGGCCGATCACGGCGGCGATGGACGCCGCGTGTGGGGCGTCGGTCTTCCTCGCGCTCCGCGAGCCGCAACGCATCGCGACGCTCGACCTTCGCGTGGATTACCTGCGCGGCGCGGCACCGGGGGTCGACCTCTTCTGCCGCGCGGAGTGTGTGCGCATCACCAAGCAGGTGGCCTTCGCGCGCGGCACGATGGACCAAGGCGACGCCGACGAGCCGCTCGCGGTGGTGGCCGCGACCTTCATGGTCTTTCGCGATCAAGGCTCGGTCTTGGCCGAAGGCTTGAAGGAGTCGAAGGGCGGCGCGGGCTCGGACGGAGGCGGCGCGTGAGCGACTTCCTCGCCGTGCTCGCGGAGGCGAAGCGCCAGAGCGACCCTTCGGGCATCGCGCCGGCCGTGCCGTACCTGCACGCGATGGGCATCGAGACGCGGCTCGAGGGCGACGTGCTCGTGTGCACGATGCGTTTCTCCGAGCCGCTCATCGGCAACTTCGCGATTCGTGCGTTGCACGGTGGCACCCTGGGTGCGTTGCTCGAGAGCGCGGCTGCGACGACCTTGCTCTGGCGCGAGCTGCTCGCGGCCGAGGTCGTCGACGAGCGCCTCGCGATGCCGCGCATCGTGAGCCTCACGGTCGACTACCTGCGCACCGGTCGTGCGGTCGACACCCACGCGCGTGCGTTCATCACCTCGGCCGGGCGTCGTGTCGCGCGCATTCGGGCCGAGGCGTGGCAGGACGATCCCGAGCGGCCGGTGGCCGCGGCGCAGGCGAGCTTCTTGGTCGGCTGAGGCACCGCGCTTCGCGCCTCAGAGTTGCAGGAGTTCGGGCAGACGGCGTCTCGCTCGACCGCGCACCGAGGCGCCGCTTCGCGGTTTGCCGGCATCAGAGCTGCGCTCTCGCGGGCTCACGAGATTGTGTCGACTCGCAAGCCCTTGGCCTCGATTGCCTCTGGGGATGCACGCTTTGCCTTCGGCGCTTCGTGCCTTTCCCTTTGGCGTCGTTCGAGCGGATGCAGCGCGTGGCGCTCGCGTAGTGGAGTCGGGGCGGTGCCGGCCTGGGGGCGCGTCGTGGTGGCGCCTGGGAGCGATCCCGCTTGAAAGCGTTCTCGCGCGGCTCGATCCTCCCGCCACCTTTCGGAGGCCGGATGACCGACGTGCAGAAGACCGTTTCGCCCATCGATGGACAGGTGATCGCGGAGCATCCGCTCGCGAGCGCGAGCGAGGCCGACGCGGTGCTCGGGCGCGCGCAGAAGGCGTTCGAGCTGGCGTCGGACGTCGCTCGAAGAACGCACGAAGCGCGTCGGCGCGTTCGTCGATGCGCTCGTCGCGAAGAAGAGCACGCTCGCCGACGAGCTGACGTCCCAGATGGGGCGCCCGCGCCGCTACACCGAGGCGAGCTCGGCGGCTTCGAGGATCGTGCGCGCACGATGATGCGGCTGGCGCCCGAAGCGCTCGCGGACGTCGACCCCGGCGACAAGGCGGGCTTCGTGCGGCGGCTGCACCGCGAGCCGCTCGGCGTCGTGCTGGTGCTCTCGCCGTGGAACTACCCGTGGCTCACGGCCGTGAACGCGGTGGTGCCGGCGCTGCTCTCGGGCAACGTCGTGGTGCTCAAACACTCCGACCAGACGCCGCTCGTCGCCGACCGCATGACGGAGGCCGCGAAGGAAGCCGGGCTTCCCGAGGGCGTCTTCTCGCACGTGCACGCGAGCCACGATCGGGTCGCGGAGATGGTCCGCGATTCGCGGGTCGCCTACGTCGCGTTCACCGGCTCGGTCGAAGGCGGGCACGCGGTCGTGAAGGCCGCGAGCGAGCGTTTCGTCGGGCTCGGGCTCGAGCTCGGCGGCAAGGACCCCGCCTACGTCGCGGCGGACGCGCCTTTCGACTTCGCGGTCGAGAACGTGGTCGACGGCGCGTTCTTCAACAGCGGGCAGAGCTGCTGCGCGGTCGAGCGCGTCTACGTGCACGCGTCGATCTGGGAGCGGTTCGTCGAGGCCTTCGTCGCGCTCACGAAGCAATACGTGCTCGGCGATCCACGCGAGCAAGCGACGACGCTCGGGCCGGTGGTGCGCGCGCGCAACGCGCAGGGCATTCAGGCGCAGATCGACGCGGCGATCGCCGCGGGCGCGAAGAGCCTGATCGACCCGAAGAGCTTTGCGGGCGCCGAGCGAGGCTTGCCTTACCTCGCGCCGCAGGTGCTCGTGGACGTCACGCACGACATGGCCTTCATGCGAGACGAGACCTTCGGACCGGCGATCGGTTTGATGAAGGTGCAGAGCGACGAAGAGGCGCTGCGTTTGATGAACGACAGCCGCTACGGCCTCACGGCCTCGATCTGGACCTCGGACCTGCAGCGCGCGGAGACGCTCGGCGCCGCGCTCGAGACCGGCACCGTGTTCATGAACCGCTGCGACTACCTCGACCCCGAGCTCGCGTGGGTGGGCGTCAAAGACAGCGGCCGCGGATGCACCCTCAGCCGCTGGGGCTTCGAGTCGCTGACGCGGCCGAAGAGCTTCCACCTGCGTCTGCCGCCGGGCTGACGCGTCGACGAAAACGCCGAAGACCGCGCTCGTTCGGGCGCGGTCTTTTCATGCGGGCGGTCAGAGCCGGAGCGAGACGCCGACCGCGACGTGCGATTGGTCGGTTCGCAGCGTGATGTCGCGCTTCTCGAAGAGGACTTGGGCCTCGTCGTAGACCTGGCGGTGTCGCCAGCCGACTTCGGCGAAGACCGCGAAGTTCTGATGCACGGCGAACGACATGCCGCCGAGGAAGCCCGCGTTGAAGCCGAGCAGGTTCTCGAGGTTCTCGTCGCTCGGGCGGTAGATCGTGAACCCGAGAGGAATGCCGACGTAGATCTCGAGCTCGAGCGTGTCGGAGAGCACGAAGGGAAGGCGAGGGCGGAGCCAGAGGTCGAGGTCGATCGTGAGCTCGCGGTCTTCGGCGTCTTCGACCGAGTAGCTGGCGATGCCGACCTCGGCGCCGATGCCGAGGTAACGCGCGACGAAGACCTCGCCACGCACCGCGGCGCCGAAGGTGGGCTCGAGGTCGCTGCGGCCGTTGGGTGCCAGGAGGATCTCGGGCTCGGCGTCGAATCGGAGACCGCCGCCGAAGCCCATCGTGAACGCCGCGGAGAAGCGGAAGAGCTCTTCGAAGCGGGGCGCGAAACGGGCGGTGAAGCTCGGGCTGCGGCGTAGGCCGTCTTCGCGGTGGTGAGCGAGGGCGCGGGGGGCGGCGGCGGCTCGTCGGATTCGAGCGCGGCCACCAGCGTCTCGAGCTCGGCGCGCTCGCCGGCGCTCGCGTCGGCGTTGCGGAGGTAGAGGCGGTAGTAGCGGACGGCGTCGTCGCGCTCGCCGGCACGCTCGTACGCACGCGCGGCGTTGAACGCGAGGTCCGGGTCGTGAGCCAGCGAATGCGCGCGCGCGAAGTCGTCGGCCGCGTCGTCGTAGTCGCCCGCTTCGTAGGCCGCGACGCCTTCCGCGAAGGCGGCTCGTGCTTCCGCCAACTCCTCGGGGGTTTGGGCCTCCACGACGGAAACGAAGGCAAAGAGGAGGACCGAGAGCCATGCGTGACGCATTGCGTCAGAGGATGACACATTCCGCGAGGGAGGCTCGCGACGGCGCTGTCGCGAAGACCGAACGCTGCGTCGCACGGCCTCGGCGCGATCGACCCTGGCGTTCACGCTCGTTTTTCCCGAGGGTGCCGCCATGAGCTGGCAACCCGCCGAGAGCCCTGAATGCACCGAACGCGATCACGCCGCCGTGGCGCTGGTCATCGAAGGACGCGCCCGCGACCTCGGTGGCTTCGAGGTCCGCCGCGTCTTGCCGGCGCCGAAGCGCCGCAGGGTCGGGCCTTTCGTCTTTCTCGACGAGATGGGTCCCGCGTCGTTTCCCCCGGCACCGGCATGGACGTGCGACCGCATCCGCACATCGGGTTGGCGACCGTGACCTGGCTCTACGAAGGGCGAATCACCCACCGCGACAGCCTCGGCTTCGAGGTCGACATCGTGCCGGGCGAGGTGAACTGGATGACGGCGGGGCGCGGCATCGTGCACTCCGAGCGCATCCCGCCGAGCGAGCGTGCGAAGGGCGCGCGGCTGCACGGCTTGCAGGTCTGGGTCGCGTTGCCGGTCGAGCACGAAGAGACGGAGCCCGAGTTCCACCACCACGAGCGCTCGGAGCTTCCGACCCTGGAGCGCGAAGGCGTACGCATGACGCTGATCGCGGGGCACGCGTACGGAGAGCGCTCGCCGGTGCGGACGTACTCCTCGATGTATTACCTCGCGGGCGATGCCCTCGAAGAGACCTCGATTCATCTGCCGAAGGAGCATCCCGAGCGTGCGCTCTACGTGGTTTCGGGCCGCGCGATGATCGGTGGCGCGTCGTACGGCGCGGGGCAGATGGTGGTCTTCACGGAAGGCTCGGACCCCACGATTCACCTCGGCGAAGGCACGCGTTTCGCGCTCCTCGGCGGCGAGCCGGTGGGCGAGCGTTTCATGTTCTGGAACTTCGTCGCGTCGACGAAGGAGAAGCTCGAAGCGGCGAAGGACGCGTGGCGCGAGGACCGCTTCCCGAAGGTGCCGAACGAGCACGAGCGCATTCCGCTGCCGGAGTGATTCGGGCGCCGCGCTCACGGCGCTCGAGAAGCGTCCGTGCGAAAGGGACTCTCGCGAACGCCGCGTGACATTCCGCGGCGTCGCGCATACGACCGTCGCATGGAGCTGCTCGAGACCCCCGAAAGCCGGTTCGCGAACCTCCCCGACTTCCCGTGGAAGCCGCATTACGTCGTCGTCGATCCGAGTGGCGCGCGGATGGCGTACGTCGACGAAGGGCCGCGCGACGCGCCGGTCGTGCTCTTGCTGCACGGCGAGCCGAGCTGGTCGTTCCTCTACCGGAAGATGATCCCGACCTTGCTCGACGCGGGTCTGCGGGTGGTCGCGCCCGATCTGATCGGCTTCGGGCGCTCGTCGAAGCCGACGAAGGTCTCGGACCACTCGTACGCGCGGCACGTCGCGTGGATGGGTCGTTTCCTCGACGAGGTCGGTCTGCGCGACATCACGCTCTTCGGACAAGACTGGGGCTCGCTCATCGGTCTGCGCCTCGTGGGGGAGGAGCCGGAGCGCTTCACCCGCGTCGTCATCGGCAACGGCTTCTTGCCGAAGGGCGACCCGCCGCCGCGCACGAAGAACGGGCTGCGCTCGCTGGCCGCGTTCCTGACGTGGCGGACCTTCGCGCTCTACTCGCCCATCTTCGTCTGCTCGAAGGTGCTCGACGTCGGCTCGGCGACGAAGCTCAGCGAAGCGGAGCGACGCGCGTACGACGCGCCGTTTCCGACCGTCGTTTTCTCGCGGGGCCGCGCGCGATGCCTGGGCTCGTGCCGATCACGCCGCGTGATCCCGCGCGGCAAGATCAGCTCGCGGCCTGGAAGGGGCTCGAGTCGTTCGACAAACCCTTCCTCACGCTCTTCTCGACCGGCGATCCGATCATGGGCGGCCTCGACAAGCTGCTCCAGAAGGCGGTGCCGGGCGCGCAGGGACAGCCGCATCGTCGGGTGCGCGGCGGCCACTTCTTGCAAGAAGACTCGGGGCCGGAGCTCGCGAAGGGCATCGTCGACTTCTTGGCGTGAGCGACGACGCGGCGTTCTTTCCTCTCCGACAGACGATGTAAGACGACGCCACGCGCCACCGCGCAGAGTTCGCCGGTGGCTCGCCTGCTCTTGCTCTCGCTCTGACTCGTCGGCTGCACGGCCGACCGTTCTTCTCCCTCGTTCGACGGTGGATCGTCGAGCGAGCCGAGAGACGGTGCGACGACCGCGCCCGATGGCGGCCGCGTCGAACCGGGGGTCGACGCCGGCACCGAGACGCCGGGTTCGGATGCCGGGACGTACGACGCCGGAGCCCGAGACGCGGGGACGATCGACGCGGGCTCACGCGTTCCGGTGGACCCTTCCCCACCGCGTGGGCCCGACGTCCCCGCAGGCTGCGACTTCGGTGGACGCGACCTCGTCGGCGACGACCCTTGGCCGCCTCGCTCGGGCGATCGCGAGACGGTGCGCGCCGGCAGCTTCACCGACGAGTACCTCTACGACGCGACGGGCGCGTTCAAGGTCGGCCTTCGCCGCGAGTGGGGCAGCAGCGTGGTGTTCTTCGGCGAGAGCGGCGACCTGCCGGGCATGAACCTGCGAAACACCATCGACGCCGACGACACCGGCCGCGAGGCGCAGGTCGCGCTCTACGACCCCGATCGCGAAGTTCAGGGCTGCGCGTGGAACGCGTCGTGTGCGCGCGTCGACGGCTGCCCGCTGCAGATTCGCTACCTCGGCTGGAACCCGGTGCAGGGCGGCAACCGCTGCAACGTCGGCTCACCGACCGATCGCATCACCGCCACCTACGGCTCGCTCGTCGCGCAGACGGTGCCGCTGCAGTGGAACCCCGATTGGGATGCCCGCGAGTGCAGCGCGGATTCCTGCGGTGGCGACTCGGCGCGTCGCAGCGACGTGCGGCTCACGCAGACGCTTCGTTTCGTCGCGCCGCGCGTGGCTTCGCTTCGCTACACGGTCGAGAACCTGGTCGACGTCGCGCATGCCGCGACGCTGCAAGAGATGCCGACGCTCTACACCGCGAACGGCAAGCGTGGACGGCCAGACCTGTGGCGCCTGATGGACCCGAACGGCACGCAGATTCCCATCGACACGCCGAGCGGAAGCGACGGCTTCTTCTACGAGAACTTCAGCGCGAGCGGCCCGTGGGTTGCGCTGATGAACGACGACCTGAGCTACGGCGTCGCGATCCTCTACGAGAACGGCCTGCGCGACTTCCAGGGTTGGCAGAAGCGCGATTTGCCTTTCAACAACGTTCGCTCACGCATCGTCTTCGGTCTGCCGGCGCGGGGCGTCGTGCACGCACGTGCGTACCTGATCGTCGGCTCGTTCGATCAGATTCGCACCGAGGCCGAGCGATTGCTGCGTACGACGCCGGCCTTCGGCGTGCTCGACTTTCCCGGCGAGGCGTCGTCGTCGGGGCGCGTGCGCGTGCAGGGGTGGGCGCTCGACAACCGCGGCGTCGCGTCGATCGAGGTGCGCGTGAACGACGGGCCCGCGGTCGCGATGCGCTACGGCGACGGGCGGCCGGACGTGTGCGCCGTGTGGCCGGGCTACCCGCGGTGTCCGAACGTCGGCTACTCGGGCGAGATCGATCTCGGCGCGGCGTCGTCGTGTCCGAAGCTGGTGCGGGTCGAAGCGGTCGACACGGATGAGAACCGACGCGTGATCGCGGAGCGACTCGTCACCGTGCGTTGATCACCTGGGTCAGGCGTCGAGCTCGTCGCCCAGCTCGTGGTCCGTGTCGATGCCCGCGAGCACCCGCGCGCGTTTCACCTTCGCGTCCCAATCGATCGTGCGCTCGAGCACGACGCGCTGCGCCTGCGGCGAGCCGGCGCCGTGCATGCACTCGATGCGAAAGGGCACCGAGCCCGCGCCGTAGGTGAGCGACTCCACGAGCCGAAGCGCCTTCGCGCGCTCTTCGGTGCCGGCCACGGTGCGCAACGCGTCGCCGAGCTCCGGGTGATCGAGATCCGCGATCGACGGCAGCGTCGCCATCGCGCCGCCGGCGAGGTCTTCCGCGAGCCGCACGATCTCGTAAGGCAAGGAGGTCACGTGGTGCTTGCAGACGTTGGCGAGGATCGGATCGACGACCCACACGCCGCTCGGATGAAGCGTGCCCTTCGCGCTCGCGCCGACTCCGAGGCCGTGAATGGTCTCGGTGAGGTGCGCCATCTGCACGAGCTTGTCGCGCACGTGCGAGGCCTTCCGGACGCCGTTCTCGCGCGTGACCAAGTCGGCGGCGCCGATGAGCACGTCGAGGTTGCCCGGCTTGCAACCGCCGTAGCTCGCGCGGTGGTAGCCCGCGAAGGTGTTCACGAGCGTGCTGCACGCCTCGAGGTCGCCGTCGAGGAAGACGAGGTCGTTCGGCACGAAGACGTCGTCGAAGAGCACGACGCATTCTTGGCCGCCGAAGCGCGCGTTGCCGGCGTCCGGACCACCCCGGCGGTCGTCGCTCGGTTGGCGGCCGAGCACCATCGTCACGCCGGGCGCGTCGACCGGCATCGCGCACGCGATCGCGAAGTCTTCTTCGCCTTCGCGGAGCGCTTGGCCCGGCATCACGAGGATCTGGTGCGCGTTCGCGGCCCCGGTCTGGTGAATCTTCGCGCCACGAATCACGACTCCGTCGGCGCGCCGCTCGACGACGCGCACGTAGTGGTCGGGCTGCTCGGGCGGGCGTTTGCTTCGGTCGCCCTTGGCGTCGGTCATCGCGCCGTTCAGCATTTCGTCGCGCTCTTGCACGCCGCGTAGCCAGGCGTCGAAACGCGACCGGGCCTCGGGGCGGCCGTGGGTCGCGACCCAGAGCGCGTTCAAGCCGTCGAGGCCCACGCAGCGTTGAAAACAGGTGCCGGTGAGGCGCCCGAGCACGCGCTGAAACTCGAGCTTGCGCAGCAGGTCCTCGCGCTCGCGAAAGAGCGCGGTGAAGCGGTTGACGGGGCGGCCGATCAAACCGGAGTGGCTGGTGGCCAACGCGCGGTGCGCGGGATCGTGCGCGAGCGCGTAGGTCGCCGCGACCGCGTTCACCGCGGGTCGAACCTTCGGGTGGTCGACGGGAGAGTCGCAGAGCTCTCCGTCCACGAAGAGTCGGAGCTTTCGAGCGCGCAAGCTCTCGACGTAGGCCTCGGCGGTACGCATCGCGGGAGCATCGCGGCAGCCGCGCCCTCGAACAAGAGCGGACGCGATCAAGCGAAGTCGGCGAGCGTCGTCACGAGGCGTTCGATGCGCGACACCCGCGCGCGGAGTGCGCTCACGTCCTCCCCGGTGCGGACGGCCTCCGCGGATTGCACCAGGTAGGCGACGAGCGCGGCGCGCAAGCCGTCGTCGACGTTCGCCTCCGGAGGCAGCGAGCCGAGCCGCGAAGGCGCGGGAATCGACGTCACCGAAGCCGGCGCCAAAGCCGGCGCGGAAGGCGGCGTGGGCGCGGTGGCTTGCTCGGTCGGTGCCGCGGGCGAGACCTCGGGACGCGCGACCGACGTGCGCGGGCCGCGGTGCTCGAGCGATCCGTCGGCCTTCGCCAGCATCAACGAGCAGACTTGGTCGTGAAGGCCACGCAGCTCTGCCGGGAGCTCTTCGAAGTGAAGCTCCCGATCCACCTCGAGCTTCACGCGATCGAGCGCCGCGGTGGTCGGCGCCTCGAACGACGCGCCTTGTTCCTTGAGGCGACGCCGGAACAGCGCCTCGGCGACCCGCGAGACCTGCTCCTCGGTCGCGTCGATGCCGAAGAAGCCGCCGATGCCTGCCTTGAGCCCGCCGAAGTAAGTGGCGACGAAGCAATCGAGCATGCCGTCGCGCGCGGCCGCGACGTCGATGCGAGGTTGTGCGAGCCGCGCCTTGATCCGCTTGGCGTATTTGTCTTGAATGGATGCGAGCTCGGGGCGCGGGGCTTCGGTGGTCATCGTTCCTCCTGGGCGGCGGGGTGGCTCTCCTACGTCGCGTCGACGGGGACGTTTCGTCGCGTTCGTTCGCATCGCGGCATCGAGTCGTTCATTCGAGCCCGAGCAACTCCAAGAACGCGTCGTCGTCGGGCGAGGCCGTACGTTCGGCGAGCGCGTCTTTCGCGAAGGTGATCTCGCCGCTCGCGGCGGAGGCGAGCACGGTCACGACCTCGTGGCAGACCGAGCAGCTCACCCGCACCGCGTCGACGTGGCCGAGGGGCACCTTGCCGTGCGCCCCACAGACACAGACGAAGCTTCCGTCCGCCAAGGCGACGCGTGCTTCGGGGCAGTCGTGCTCGGGGCGAAGGCGATGCACGGTGGCGTCCTCGCCGCCCGCGAGGTGTACGCGGCCGACCGGCATCAAGGCCGCGCGCAGTCCGAGGCCGAGCTCCACGCGCGCGACGCGGCCGACCAAGACGTCGCCCGGCCGCGCGAGGCGAACGAGGCGCGCGGCGAGGCTGGCGGGCGCACCCGCGAAGAGGCCGAGCCCGGCACCGACGAGCGGCCCGTGCTCGATCGCCCACGCTTCGTGCGGAGAACGCGCGACGAGCTCGCGCACGGTTCGGAAGGCCTGCTCGACGTGCTCGAGACGCACGAGCCGGTCGCCGTCGATCGTCTGACCGAGCTCGCCGCCAGCGTCGACGAGCGCTTCGAGGATCTCGGGCGATCGCGAGCCGGTCGCCCGAAGCGCGACCACCGTGCCCTCGTCGCTTCGAGGCCCGAGACGCACTCCGAGCAACGCGTCCAATCGCTCCCCGACCGCCGCGCCGTCGACGGGGCGTCGCGAGGGATCGTCGGCGAGCGTGTCGCGAAGCAGCGCGGCCACCGGCCCGGGAAGCCCGTCGAGCTCGAGCTTCACGCCCTGAAGCGCGGCCGTCGCGATGGCCAACGGGTGGTCGCCCGTGACGGGGGTGCGCCCGAGGAGCATCTCGTGCAGCACGCAACCGAGCGCGTAGACGTCGACCGTCGCGTCGGGGGGCGCGCCACGAAAACGCTCCGGCGCCATGTACTCGGGGGTGCCGAGGAAGCTGCCCGCGCGCGTGAGCTCGGCGTGCTCGGGAAGGCGCGCGAGGCCGAAGTCGGCGAGCCGCGCGCGACCGTCGCGGCCGATCAACACGTTCGCCGGCTTGAGATCGCGGTGAAGAATGCCGCGCCGATGCACGGCCTCGAGCGCGCTCGCCAGCTCGCGTGCGACGGTGAGCGCGTCGTCGATCGAGAAGCGTCCGTGGTCGAGCAGGTCGCTCAGGCTCGGGCCGTCCACGAGCTCCATCACGAGGTAGGGCGTGGCGCCTTCGAGCGCGAGGTCGAAGGTGGCGACGACGTTGGGGTGCGCGAGACGGCTCGAGGCCAAGGCTTCGCGACGAAAACGCGCGACACCCTCGGCCGAACGAACGAGCTCGGGCGAGAGCGTCTTGATGGCGACCTCACGGTCGAGGACGAGGTCGACCCCACGGTAGACGCGCCCCATGCCGCCAGCGCCGAGGAGCGCGTCCACGCGGTAACGATCGTCCAGCACTACGCCGTCGGAGAGGGTCACGTCGTGTGTACGTGGGTCGGGAGGGGGCGTTACGGGGTGGAGTGGGGGGATGGCGACGGCGATTGACCGCGCTTCGCGCCACCGCCGCTTCGCGGCCTCGGAGGAGAAGGGATGAGGTGGCCAGCCTCCTGTCAGTGATCTTGTTCGTCACCACGTGGTCTGGAGCCACAAAGGAACAGGAGGCTGGCCATGCAGAGTATTGGTCTCGATCTCGGCTCGAAGGAATCCCAAACCTGCATTTCGCTCAACGGGAAGGTCACCGAGGAGGGGCGCATGGCGACTCGCGACCTTCGCGGTTGGCTGACGCGGCAACCGCCGTCGCGCGTGATCATGGAGAGCTGCGCGGAGTCTCGCGTGGTGGCGGGCTGGGCTGGGGAAGCCGGTCACGAGACCTTCGTGATTCCGGCGATGCTCGCTCGGCGGATCGGTGTGGGAGCACGAGGCTTGAAGAACGACCAGCGCGATGCCCGTGCGCTGGCGTACTACGGATGTGCGATCGACGAGCCCGCGAACTCGCACCTGAAGTCCGACGAGGCGTACGAGCTCCACAACTTGCTGGGTACGCGTCGGCTCTTCGTCCGTCAGCGTGCGGATCTCGTGCGTCGCGTGAAGAGCGCGATGCGCGAGCGGGTGATGCCTCGCGTCCCTCGCTTCCACGAGTCCCCCGAGTTTCTCGCGAAGTTGCGGGACATGTTCGCGGAGCACCCCGACGGCTTGTCCCTGGGACTCGAGCTCGAGCTCGAGCAAATCGCCACGCTCACGGAGCAGATCGCGCGACTGGAGCAGGAGCTCACACGGATCGCAGGGCAACGGGAGGAGATCCGGTTGCTCATGACGATGCCGGGCGTCGGAATCGTCGTCGCGCTCACGTTCGCTTCGCTGATCGACGACCCGACACGTTTCGCGAGCTCGAAGGCGCTCGCCAACTACTTGGGCCTGACGCCTGGCGAGGCGACGACGGGGTTCAAGGAACGAAAGACGTCGGTGACCAAAGCCGGGTCACCGATCATGCGCTCGCTGCTGATTCAGTCTGCGTGGTGCGTCTGGCGCACGCAGAAGGACGCTCCGCTCGGTCGATGGGTGCATCGGAAGGCGGAGCAACGAAACAAGAAGGTCGCGATCGTCGCGCTCGCACGACGCTTGGCCACGATCCTTTGGGCCATGTGGCGAACGGGAAGACCCTTCGATGCCGCGATGACGAAGCCGACGAGCGAACCGGACTCGACCCCGCTGTCCGCAGCGAGCGAATCCTTGCCCGCGGAAACCCGCGCGTAGCTCCGAGCCAACCCCAGACGACGTCCACGCGAGAACGAATCGCGCGGACCTCACCCGTCGGAGTCCAGTCGGACCTTCGGCGACCGTCCAAGCGCACGATCACGCTGCCTCTGATGAGGCGCTCGAGCTTCGGCTCGGCCGACCTCGTTGAGACGAATGTGACGTGCGTGCGGATCCCCCCTCTGCGCTTCCAAGCCCGAACAGTCGATTGCAACGACGGCGCGCTGAAGCTCGGCGGGACGAACGACGGGACCCTCACGAAAGCGAAGAGGATCAGCACACGGATGGCGAGATCCACCTGTGTCCGGGCACTCGTGTGCTTGCCACAGGGGCCACCTCATAGTCAGAGACCGAGACGGTGCTGCGCACCACGGCCACCGACACGGCCACCGACACCGCCACCGACACTGCCACCGACACCGACGCCGACACCGAAGGGAATGTCCCGCCCACCCCCGTCCGTTCGCCCGCGGTGCGCCTCCTCGTCGCCGCGGCGTTGCTCTGCCTCGTCGCCGCCGCTTCGGCTCAAGACCGAAGCGCGGAGGCCGCGGTCTACGTGGCGGCGTGGGCTCGAACGCGCCCCGCGTATCGCGAGCGCATCCCGCTCGGCACCTGGGTCGACGACCCGCGCCACGTCATGAGCCTGCGTCCACGCGACACCTGCCTCGCGTCGTTGCCTTCGCTCGGCGTTCGTGCCGAGCCGCTCGCGTTCGTGCCGACGCCCGCACCGACGCCGGTGCGCCTGCTCGCGCCCATCGACGGCGTGGTCTTTCACAAACGCCGCGAGGGGGCGCCGGTCGGTGGTCGCGTGCGAGCTCGCTGCGCGGCTGCCCGACGTCGTTCGTGTGTTGCGACGCCACGGCGTGACGCGGGTCGAGGTGATGAGCGCGTACCGCCGCGAGCCCGTCGACAGCTTTCATCACGTGGGTCTCGCCCTCGACGTGTCGCGGGTTTGGGTCGGCGACGAAGAGCTCTCGGTGCCACGCGACTACCCGCTCGATCGCTCGCGTGCGACCTGTCCCGCACCCACGGTCGCGGCGCGTGGTGTCGCGGGTGCCGGCGCGCGTTTGGCCCGACTCGCTTGCGACCTCTTCGACGCGCGTGTCTTCAGCTCGGTGATCACGCCGAACTACGACGACGGCCACCGAAGCCACTTTCACTTCGACCTTCGCCCCGACGACCCCCGGCATTTCCTCCGCTGACCGCCGCCGACTCCGAGAACGGGCTTCTCGCGATCGAGACACGAAGCACGCCCGAGCTTGGCGTGCTCGTGGCCGTAAATGTTCGTAACGAAAAGAGAAAGTGTCGTGTCGTCTGTGCCTCGGCGTGCCGCGCACCGACCGTGACTCGCGGTCGCGTGAAGCGTGAAACCGTCCCGAAACGCGTTCCACACGCGCTCGTCGCCGACTACGCTGCGCGTCCATGCTTCGCTTCTTGGTCCTCGCGCTCTTGGTCGCGTGTGCGGCCGACGACGATCCGCTTCGCGCGCGACCGCCGGCCGACTCTCCCGCCCGCATCGCCTTCGACCTCGGGCTCACCGAGCACCTCGGACGCGCGGAGCCGGTCGAGACCACGGAGCGAAACGGCGCGACGACCTACACCTTCGATCCCGCCGACGGTCCGGTGTGCATGCGCGGCGCGCCCTTTCGCACCTCGCTGCGTGACGAGCCGGGCGAAGACCTCCTGATCTTCCTGCAAGGCGGCGGCGCGTGTTGGAGTGAGTTCTGCCTCGCCGTCACCACCGCGCCGGCCGGCATTCCCGACGTCAACGTGCTCGACCAGACGCTGCCGGAGAACCCCTTCGCGGACTTCGACGTCGTCTACGTGCCCTATTGCGACGGCTCGCTCTTCGCGGGCTCGAACGACCTCGACGACGACGGCGACGGAGTGCCCGAGCGCCTTCACCACGGCCTCGAGAACGTCTCCGCCGCGCTGACGATGGCGCATCGTCACTTCCCGACCCCGCGACGTGTCGTGCTCGCCGGATCGAGCGGCGGCGGCTTCGGCACCATCCTCGCGAGCTTCCTCGTTCGCTACGTCTACCCCGACGTGCCGCTCCTCGTGATCAACGACGCGGGCATCGGCGTCGCGCGGGGCAACGACCCTTCGTTCGTCGACGGGCTGCTCGACGAGTTCAACGCGCGCCGCTTCGTGCCCGCCGATTGCCCCGAGTGTGTCGGCAACGGCCACATCACCGGCTTCGTGCGCTACTTCCTCGATCGC
This sequence comes from Sandaracinus sp., assembly GCA_020633125.1. Taxonomy (GTDB): domain Bacteria; phylum Myxococcota_A; class Polyangia; order Polyangiales; family Houyiibacteriaceae; genus JACKEH01. Next base: position 44,073 of record JACKEH010000011.1, read on the forward strand.
GACCCGAACGTCCGCGTCGCGGCGATCTCCGCCTGGGACGACTTCGTGATGGGCGACCTCTTCTTGAAGCTGGAGCCCGCCGAGTTTCGCGACGCGTTGCGCACGCAATCGGACGCGCTGCACGACGCCCATCCGGATCGTTACCGCCGCTTCTTCTTCGCCGGTCGCGCGCACACCGCGTTGCTCGGCGATCCCACCGGCATCGTCGGGCGCGACCTCGGCTCGGTGGAGCTTCCGCCCGAAGCGCTCGAGTCGCTCGCGGAGCTCTCGCTCGAGAGCCTCCCGACGGCGCACGTGGGCGACGCGCGTTTGGAGACTTGGTTGCGGGCGCTGCTCGCCGACGACCTCTCGGGATGGACGGAGGTCCTCGAAGACCCCGGTCCGCTCCCGACGAGCGAAGACTGACGGAACGAGGTGTACCCGTGTTGATCGTCTCCGCCGAAGCCCTCCGCCTCGCCGCTCGTGTGCTCGACCGCCCCGTCGCGCATCGCGTGATCGGCAAGACCCTCCTCGACCTGACCGAGCGCCCGCTGCCGCTGCCTTTCGCCGACGTCATGGCGAACACGCGTGGCCGCGTCGTTCCTCCGGTCGGAAGCCCGCTCGTCGCTTGGGCCCACACCCACGAGATGGCGCCCCACGACGCGCCGCTGACCGGGGACACCGTCGTCGTGAAGGACTCGCTCGACGTCGCCGGACACGCCACGTCGCTCGGGCTCTCGTCGACGATCGACGACGACCTCGCCACCGAAGACGCGGTGCTCGTCCAGCGCCTGCGCGCCGCCGGCGCCATCATCGCGAAAGGCAAGATGACCGAGCTCGGCATGGACGGGCTCGGTCTGTTGCTGGCGGGCGACGCGCCGATCAACCCGGTCTCGCCACGGCACGTCGTCGGTGGCTCGAGCACCGGCACCGCGGCGGCGGTGGCGAGCGGACGAGCGCGCTACGGCGTGGGTGGCGACGGGCTCGGGAGCGTGCGCATTCCGGCGGCGTTCACGGGTCTGGTCGGTCTCAAGCCGGGGACCGGTGCGTTGCCTTCGACCGGCTACCGCTCGGTCGCGCCGATGCTCGACGTGCCCGGACCGATGGCGCGCACGGCGGCCGACTGCACCCGGCTCTACCAAGTGCTCGCGGGCTTGCCGCTGACCGAACCGACCCCTTGGATCCCGGAGACGGTCGGACTCGTCGACGGGCTCGGTCCGGAGCTCGCGTCGCGTGACGTGCGGCGGGCGTTCGATCGCATGCTCGACACGCTCGGGGTGCGCCGGGTTCCCGTGAGCGTCGAAGGCGCGTCCTCGCATCCGGCGCTCGCGCTCGCCGTCAGCACCCGTGCCCTCGCACGAAGCGCGTACGCGGCGCGCATCGACTCGGGCCAGGGCCTGATGAACCTCGTCTTCGGCCGGGCGTTCGGCGTCCACGACGAGCGCGTCGACGAGAAGCTCGAGGCGCTTCGGGCCGCCGCCGTCGCGGCTTTCGATCGCGTGCCGGTGCTCGCGATGCCGACCACGGCGGTGCCAGCGCCCGCGCTGCGTGCCGGTCTGCTTCGTGGTGGACAGGACGCGCTCTTGCTTCGCGCGATCGGGGCCTACACGCCGCTCGCGAACCTCACGGGGCTCCCCGCGATCGCGGTGCCGGCGGGGCGTGACCCGGTGGGACGTCCGCTCTCGATCATGTTCGTGGGACCGCCGGGAAGCGAAGAGCGTCTGCTCTCGATCGCGGCTGCGGTCGAAGCGACGAGGCTCGGCAACGCGCCGCTCGATCCGAGCTGAGCGTCGGTCCGACGCGAAGACCACTCGGCGGCCCGAGTGGTCTTTCGTTTCTTCACTCGGCTTCGAAGCCGATGCTCGCGTGCGTGCCGTCGCAGAAGGGTTTGTTCTTCGAGCCCCCGCAACGGCAGAGCGCCATCTTCATGGCCCGACGAATCGGCTTGCCGGTGCCGCCTCGCACGACCTCGGCCGGGCCCTCGAGCAAGAGCGGGCCGTTCTTCGCGAGCTTGACCGTGAGCGGCCCCGTCTCGTCGAGCGTCGCGAGCTCGTTGGCCGCCGGAGGCTCGCCCGTCGCCGCGAAGCCCATGGTCTCGTGGCTGCCGTCGCAAAACGGCTTCTTCGCGGAGGCGCCGCAACGGCAGAGCGTCGCGCGAATCCGGGGCTCCTGGCCGACGATGCGAAGGTCGGCGCGGACCGCGAGCGGGCCATTCTCTACCACGGCGACCGCGTTCTTCTTCGGCGGTCGCTCCGCCGAAACGCCGTCCTTCGGCTCCACGCGAATCGCGCCGCTCGGGCAACGACGCGCGAGCGCCCGAACCTCGTCGGGCTCGGCTCCGTCTGGATCGATCCACGGACCTTCCACGTTCGCGCGAAACACCTCGGGCAGCCCGAGCACGCATTGGCGCGCGTGAATGCACCGCGCTCCGTCGAAGAGCACCGTGAGGGTCTTGCCCTCGTAGCGTTGGACGTCGTCGCTCATCTTCGTTCCCCCTTCTCGCGCGGAGCGTACGCGTGAAGCTCGCGCGCGAGGGGGCGCATCTTCGCAACGCTGTGTGGAACGAATCGATCCGAGGTCCGAGCGACGGAACCGAGAAAGCCACGCTCGGGAGCGTGGCTTCGACGGGTGGGAGAGAAGTCAGATGGCGTCGGCGACGCGCTGAACCATGTCCTGGGCGACCCGGCCGATGGCCTTGGCGCGGATGCTGGTCGAGTCCTGCTCGAACTCCTCGAGGACGGTGCCGTCGGGCGCGACCACCCGGGTCTGGGTGTGCATGCGGCTCGGACCGAACGACCGGTGGCGAATGCTCGTGATGCGAACCTCGACGCGGGCGTCGCTCTCGCCACCGGTGGCCGAGAGGCTCTGGGCGAGCACACGCTGCATCTCGGCGGCGACGCCCTTCTTCTCGCAGACCGCGCGCTGGTCCTCTTCCATCGCAGGGTCGAGCGTGACGACCACGCGGCCGACGGGGCGGACGGAATCGGTCGCGGCGGACGGGGTGACGGGGTCGAGCTGGAAGCCGCCGCAAGCGGAACCGAGGGTGAGGGCGGCGAGGAAGAGGGTGGTCGTGATCGAACGGGTCATGAAGAGGGTGCCTCCGAAAAAGGTGGCGGCTCTTCGGCCGTTCTCGGTGCAGTTGCGTGGTCGCTCGATTTTTTGGGGGTTCAGGTTCGGCGCGGTCGACCGCGGACTGCCCGCGCGATTGCCTTCCCCAGCTCGACCACGGGCAGAGGCAAGGCCGCGAGACCGAGCACGATGCCCCACTGCGTCGCGTCGAGCGGCGTGGTGTGAAAGACCGGGCGAAGCGGCGGCACCAAGACCGCGAGGCAATGCACGCCCGCGCTGGTGAGCACGGCGAGCCAGAGCCAGCGGTTGGAGAAGAGCCCGATCGAGAAGAGCGAGCTGGTCGCGCTACGTACGCCGAACGCGTGAAAGAGCGGCGAGAACGCGAGCAGCGAAAACGCCATCGTGCGCGCCTGAGCGTTCGGATCACCGACCGAGAAGAGCGTCGGCGCAATGGAGGGGAGCGCGTAGACGAGGAGCGCCGCGCCACCCATCAACGCGCCGATGCCGAGAATGCTCCAGAGCTCGCGTGCACGGAGCACTCCTTCGGCGACCGGTCGGGGAGGGCGGTCCATCTGACCGGGCTCGGCGGGCTCGAGGCCGAGCGCGAGCGCGGGAAGGCCGTTGGTGACGAGGTTCACCCACAAGAGCTGCAGCGGCGTGAGCTGGGACCACGGAAAGAAGCTCGCGACGATCACCGTGAGCACGAGGCCCGCGTTCGAGCCGTTGAGGAAGACGATGAACTTCCGGACGTTCTCGAAGATCGCGCGGCCTTCGCGAACCGCCGAGACGATGGTGGCGAAGTCGTCGTCGGCGAGCACCATCTCCGCGGCTTCGCGCGCGACGTCGGTGCCGCCTTTGCCCATGGCCACGCCGATGGCGGCTTCGCGAAGCGCGGGGGCGTCGTTCACGCCGTCGCCCGTCATCGCCACGACCTCGCCGCGTTTCTGCAGCGCCCGAACGATGCGTAGCTTCTGCTCGGCGCTGGCGCGCGCGAAGACCGAGACCTTCGAGACGCGGGCTTCGAGCGCCTCGTCGTCGAGGGCGTCGAGCTCGTCGCCTTGCATCGCGAGGTCGCCTTCTTCGAAGAAGCCGAGGTCTCTCGCGATGGCGACGGCGGTCGCGCGATGGTCGCCGGTGATCATCGCGACGTGAATGCCCGCGGCGCGGCATTCGGCGACGGCACGTGCGGCCGTGGGCCTCGGTGGATCGAGCATCGCGACCAGACCGAGCAGCACCATGCCCTCTTCCGGATCGTCGCCAGGCTCGGGCTTCTCGGCGAGGGCGAGCGTGCGAAAGGCGCCGTCCGCGTGGCTCTCGGCGCGCTGGAGCAACACTTCACGTGTCGCGTCGTCGAGCGGCACCACGCCTTCTTCGCGACGCACGAACCGGCATCGTGGAAGCAGCGCGTCCAGCGCGCCTTTGATGTACGCGGTCGGCGTCTCGCCCGGCGGCGCCGAGGGGATGACGCTCATGCGTTTGCGGTCGGAGTCGAAGGGCAGCTCGTGCTCGATCGCGCGGCCGGCGAGCAGGCGGTCGCGGTCGAGGTCCGCTTTCGCGCCGAGCACCAACAACGCGATCTCGGTCGGGTCGCCGACGAAGCCGCCGTCTTCTCCGCGGTGCGCGTGGTTCGCGTAGAGGCCCGCCTCGATCAGGTGGCGCAGCGGCTCTCCGAGCACGTCCAAGGGCGTTCCGTCGCGAAGGAAACGGCCTTCGGTCGCGTAGCCCTCGCCTACGACCTCGAAGCTTCCGTCGGCGGTCTCGACGAAGCGCACCGTCATCGCGTTCTGCGTGAGGGTGCCGGTCTTGTCGGTGCACACGACGGTCGCAGAGCCGAGCGTCTCGACGGCTGCGAGGCGCCGCACGATCGCGCCTTTCTGCGCCATGCGCTGCATGCCGAGCGCGAGGGTGATGGTGGTGATCGCGGGCAGGCCTTCGGGGATTGCCGCGACCGCGAGGCTCACGGCCGTGAGCAGCAAGACGGTCCACTCGCGGTCGCCCTGCAGCATGCCGATGGCGAAGAGCAGCGCGCTGACCGCGAGGCAGACCCCGAGGATGAGCTTGCCCAGCTGCGCGAGACGACGCTCGAGCGGCGTGGGCTCGCGATCGCCGCCACGAAGCAACGCGCCGATGCGACCCACCTCCGTGCTCGCGCCGGTGCCGACGACGAGCGCGCGGGCGTGGCCGCGGGCGACCTTGGTCGCGAGGAACGCGAGGTTGCTTCGGTCTGCCAGCGGCGTCGCGGCGTCGAGCACGACCTCGGCTTCTTTTCGTACCGGAACCGACTCGCCGGTGAGCACCGCTTCGTCGATCGCGAGCTCACGCGCGACGAGCAGGCGCAGGTCCGCGGGGACTTCGTCGCCCGGCTCGAGCTCGACCACGTCGCCCGGCACCAGCTCACGGGCGTCGACGCGTTTGGAGAGGCCCTCGCGAATCACGTGGGCTTGCGTCGAGACCATCGAGGCCAACGCGTCGAGTGCGGCTTCGGCCCGTCGCTCCTGCCAGAAGCCGAGGAGCGCGTTGAGCAAGACGATGAGCCCGATGGCCATCGTGTCGCCGAAGCGCACCGCCCACGAGGCGTCGCTCGGCTCGAGCATGGCCACGGCGGCTGCGACGCAGGCCGCGACGAGGAGGGTGCCGACGAGCGGGTCGCGAAACTGCGCGAGGAAGCGCCAGAGGGCCGAAGGACGAGGTGCCGACGGCAGGGCGTTCGGGCCGTGGCGCCCGCGTGACGCCTCGACCGCCTCGGGTGAAAGACCCCGCGCGGCGTCGCTCTGGAGCGCGGACAGCGCCTCGTCGGTCGAGCGTTCGTGCCAGTCGCGTTCCACGCCGCGAGCCTACCAGCGGGCGATCCGCGGTCGAGCGCTCCGACCCTCGTGCGTCCGCGAACGCCTCGACGGAAACGCGAACGGCCGACGCGTGGCCGGCCGTGCGCGCGTTCGAGAACGCTCAGAACGAGATGCCGTAGAGCGCGCCGTACTTGCCGTGGAGGTGGCGGACGAACGCGTCGATGGCGATCGGCTTGCCGGTCGCGCGCTCGACCAGCTCGCCCGGCTCCCAACGTGCGCCGTGTTGGTAGAGGTTCTCGGTCAGCCAGCCGCGAAGCGAGCCGAAGTCGCCCTTTTCGAGGCGTGCGTCGAGGTCCGGCATGGCTTCGCGCGCGGCCTCGAAGACCTGCGCCGCGATCACGTTGCCGAGCGCGTAACCCTGGAAGGTTCCGCCGATGGTCGTGCAATACCAATGCACGTCTTGCATGCAGCCCTGGGTCGGGCTCGGCGGACGCACGCCGAGGTCGGACGCCATGCGCGCGTCCCAGGCCTCGGGGAGGTCGGCGACCTTCAGCGTGCCTTCGAGGAGCTGCGCCTCGAGGTCGAAGCGAAGCATCACGTGCAGGTTGTAGGTGACCTCGTCCGCTTCGGTGCGGACGAGCGAGCGCTCCACGCGGTTGATGCCGCGATAGAAGGTGTCGAGGTCGACGTCGCCGAGCTGCTCGGGGAAACGTTCCTTCGCGATCGGAAGGAAACGCGCCCAGAACGCGCGGCTGCGACCGACGAGGTTCTCCCAGAGCCGCGACTGGCTCTCGTGCACGCCCGCCGACACGCCCTCGCCGAGCGGCGTGCCTTCGAGCTCGCGCGCGATGCCCTGCTCGTACATCGCGTGGCCGGCTTCGTGAATCGTGCCGAAGAGCGCGTCGCTGAGGTCGTTCGGGTCGACACGCGTGGTGATGCGAATGTCGTCCGACGCGAAACGAATCATGAAGGGGTGGACCGTGAGGTCCTGGCGACCGCGCTCGAAGTCGTAGCCGAGCTCCCGCGCGACCTCGGCGCCGAACGCGAGCTGCGCGGCCTCGGGGTAGGCGCGCTCGAGGAAGTCGCGATCCGGCGCGGGGCGCTCGGCGATCGCTTGCACGATCGGCACGAGCTGCGCGCGCAGGGAATCGAAGAGCGCGCGAATCGTGGCCGTCGTCATCCCGGGATCGTTCGCGTCGATCAGCGGGTCGAGCACGTGGTCGACGCCTGCGAAGCAATCGGCGTAGCGACGGCTCAGCTCGACGGTCTTCTCGAGGTAGGGACGCACGGCGGCGAAGTCACCGCTCGGCTTCGCCTTCGTCCACGCCACGTAGCTGCGCGCGCTGTGGCTCTTGATCTCGGACACGAGCGAGGCCGGAACGCAGGTCGCGCGCTCCCACTGCTTGTGCGCGCGTCGCACCAACGCGCCGTCGAGGTCGTCACGATCCGCAACGCTCGACAGACCGCGAAGCAGCTCGGCCATGCGCGGCGACGTGCGGCGTGCATGCGCGAGCTCGCCGAGCAGCGCGATCTGCCGACCACGGGCGTCCGCGCCAGCGGCCGGCATGTACGTCGATTGGTCCCATTCGAGCACCATCGCAGCCGAATTCAGATCGGAGATGGCGAGGAGCTCGGACTTCAGCTCGGAGAGCAGGGGTTCGCTCATGAAGCGCGAATCCTAAGACGCGCTCGAACGCGCGCCAGGAGTTTGCGCAAGCTTCGTTCAGCCGAACGAGTCGGGGTGCGATGTCCGAAGCATCAATGAAATCATGCGTTTGTGGGCGTGGTGCCCACGTTCGAGACTTTCCGGTGCTTCTTCCGGAAACGCATGTTCAGGACCTCGATGGTCACCGAGAAGCCCATCGCGAAGTAGATGTAGCCCTTGCTGATGTGCTGACCGAAGCCCTCCGCGGTGAGCAACACGCCGATGAGGAGCAGGAACGAGAGCGCGAGGATCTTCATCGAGGGGTGGCGGTTGACGAAGTTCCCGATCGGGCGGGCGCCGAGCAGCATGACCCCGACCGCGACGACCACCGCGATCACCATGATCTCGATCTCGTCGACCATGCCGACCGCCGTGATCACGGAGTCGAGGCTGAAGACGATGTCGAGCAGCATGATCTGGAAGACGGTGCCGGCGAGCGAGGCGCGGCCACGCGCGGCCATCGCTTCTTCTTCGTCGACCTCCACCTTCTCGTAGATCTCGTGCGCGGCCTTCCCCATCAGGAAGAGGCCTCCGCCGAGCAGGATGAGATGGCGCCCCGTCATCCCGTGGTCCCAGATCGTGAAGAGCGGGGTCGTCAGGTGCATCACCCAGCTGATCGCGAAGAGCAGCGCGAGGCGCGAGACCAACGCGGCGCCGAGGCCGAGGTTGTACGCGAGCTTCTGCTGCTCCTTCGGGAGCTTCTCGGTGAGGATCGCGATGAAGACGATGTTGTCGATGCCGAGGATGACCTCGAGCGAGAGCAAGGTCAGCAGCGCGATCCAGGCGTCGGGGTGGGAGAAGATCTCGATCACCCTCGCGGCGTAGCACGGCGACTCGAGGGACGGGGAGGTGGCGCGATGCCTCGGACCACCGCGGCTTTTGCGGCGTGGCTCCTTCGCCGGCTCGCGGCGTGACTGGATCCGTCCGCCGCGCTCAGCCCGTCCAGGGAGGGGGGGCGCCGGGATCCGGCGGAGGCGTCGTCGTCGCGCCACCCATGTTCGCCGCGCCGCCCATGTTGGCGGGGATGCTCCAATCGATGCCGTCGTCTTCGATCACGGCGGGGGGTGGAAGCTCTTCCATCGTCGGCGGCGTGGGCGTGGTGCGCAGGACGGTGGTGCGCGGAGTCTCGGTGCTTCGGCGCGGCGCGTTGGACGCGCGCGAGACCTCGAGTGGTGCGACGACTGGCGACTCGAGCCCGCCGACCGTGAAGCGAACCTCGTACGTGCCGGCGGTGCGAATTGTGGTCGTCGCGAGCCAACGCCGTTCGACCCCGGCACGGACCGCGTCGACGCGCGCGACACGTCGGTTGCTGCGGTAGAGCTCGAAGCGCGCGCCTTCGGCGTACGTGCCTTCGCCGAGCACCACCTCGAGCGTGAGCTCGTCCCCCACCCGAACGTCCGGAGGCAGGCGCAGGCCGGGCTCGGGCTCTGGAGGCGCGTCCAACGCAGCGCGTCGTTCGAGTGCCTCGACGTCGTCGGGAACGAAGGCGAGCAAACGCGTCCAGGCTTCGCGTGCGCGCTCGCGATCGAGCGTGCCCCGCGCGGCGTCGCGCAGCCTCCTCGTGGCTTCGTCGCGTAGCCGCCGTGCGTCTTCGGCGGCGCCGTTCGACGCGAGCACCGCCGTCAGCGTGAGCACGTCGTCGCCCGGGGCGCCGTCGAAGCGTCCCGCCGCCAGCGCGGCTTCGGCGCGCTCGAGCTCGGTCGGTGTGGCGACCTCGGTCGCGGTCGCGGCGCGCCACGCCATCACGCCTCCGACGACCGCCGCGGCGCCGATGGCGAACGCGAGCAACATCGTCGGCCAACGCGGTCGACCGGGGAGCCCCGGGATGTTGGCGACGATCGCGTCGGTGTTCTCGCGCCGGACCGGCGCGGTCGGCGTGGGCTCTCGACGTGGCCTCGGTGCGACGGGCGCGACGTGCGGAGGAGGCGCGGTCGGAGGAGGCGCGGTCGGCGGAGGCGCGGTCGGCGCCGAAGGGCGGTAGCTCCCGCGCCCCAACGCGATGCCGGCGACCGGGATCGCCGCGAGCTCGGCGGCCTCACGAAGCGCACGCGCGAGCTGCCCCGCGTCGTCGTATCGCATGTCCGGGTTCTTCGCGAGGGCGCGCATCACCACGTCGGCGACGACCTGCGGCACGCGTCGGCCTTCGCCACGCGAGCGAAGCGCGGGCGCCGGATCGTGGATGTGCTTCATCAACATCGCGACCGGCGAGCCGGCCTCGAAGGGCGTCACGCCGGTGAGGAGCTGGTAGGCCAAGATGCCGATCGAATAGACGTCGCTTCGCGCGTCGGTCGCCTCGCCGCTCGCGCCTTCGGGCGAGATGTAGCGCGCGGTGCCGAAGATCACGCCGCTCTGGGTGAGCGCGGTCTGCTGATCCCAGAGCATGCGCGCGATGCCGAAATCGAGCACCTTCACGAAGTCGGGATCGCCGAGCCGTTCCACCAGCATCACGTTCTCGGGCTTCACGTCGCGGTGCACGATGCCCTGCGCGTGCGCCACGCCGATGGCGTCGCAGATCTGCGTGACGACGTGCATCGCGCGTGGGACCGGAAGCACGCCGTCTTGGTCGAGCACGTCGACGAGGGAGCGCCCCGCGAGGTGCTCCATCACGAGGTAGAGGTTTCCGTCTTCGGGGAGCTCGCCGAAGAGGAACACCCGCACGAGGTTCGGGTGCTCGAGGCTCGTCGCGACGCGCGCTTCGCGATGGAAGCGGCGAACGGCGTCGGAGTTCTTCGCGAGCTCGGGGTGTAGGATCTTGATCGCGACGTCGCGTCCGAGGGTGGTCTGGTGCGCGCGGTAGACCGTGCCCATGCCGCCGGAGCCGATGGGCTCGTCGATTCGGAACTGTCCGAGGACGATGCGCCCGACGAAAGGATCGGAGCCCCCGCCGGTGGTGAGCACGGCGCCGTCCTTCTGGCAGAACGTGGCCGCGGCGTCGTAGCGGAGGCCACAGAGCGGACAGACCTTCGGCGCGGCGGTCATCGGACGGACTCCGCTCGGAGTAACACTCGCTCGGGGCTGGCTCAACATCGGGGCACGTTCGCAGGGATAGGGGCGACGAGGAGAAGAGACGACGGGCACGGGCGATCCCCGTGTGGATCAGGACCCCCGAATCCGTCGTTCCATGGCCTCCGAACGTTCAATCCGATCGAACGCTTGACGATTCTTCACGCCAGCTACGAAGAAGCAGCCACGACGAAAGGGCCCGGATTCGCGAGGAATCCGAGCCCTTCGTCGAACGCCCCGAACCTCGGCGCGCGCTTCAGCCGCCGCTGGCGCTGACCGAGCCGCTGACCTCGACGCTGGCCTCGAAGGTCACCTGGATGCTCGCCGCGGCCTCGACCTGCGCATCGACCGCCTCGGCGAGGCAGACGCTCGCCTGCACGCCGGCGTCGACCGCCGCGCCTGCCGCATCACCGAGGCCCGCCGCGACGTCCACACCGGCTTCGATCACGAGCTCGAGCTTCTCGGCCGCGGTGAGGATGCGCGGCAGGTTCTCTTCGAGCGTGTCGGCGAGGGCCTCGAGCTCGGTCGCGCTCGCGCCGTCGATGCTCACGACGATCGAGGGCGGCGTGCACTCCGCCTCGAAGCTCGCGTCGGCGTCGCAGCTCGCGGTGCAGTCCGCGTCCGCCTCGACCACGAGCTCGCCGCCTTCGCAGCGCGGTTGCTCGAACGCGACGTCGCAGCTGCCGGTGCAGGTGCCTTCGCAGCTACCGCTGACGTCCGCGCGGCATTCGCCTTCGCAGGTGCCTTCGCAGGTGCCCGAGCACTGCGCCGAGATCTCGCCCTCGCAGGTGCCGCGGCACGTGCCGGAGCAGGTGCCCATGCAGCTGCCGTCTTCGGCCGTCGCGCTGCACTCGCCTTCGCATGCGCCGTTGCAGGTGCCCATGCACGTTCCTTCGATGCGCGCGTCGCACGCGCCCTCGCAGGTGCCGCGGCAGCTCGCGTCGCACGCGACGGAGCCTTCGACGGTGCAGCTGCCCGAGCAGCTCCCCGAGCAGCTGCCGCTGAGCATGCCGCCCATGCAGCGCGGCGGGGTCGCGCTCACGTCGAAGCTCGCGTCGCATTCGGCGACGCAGTCGACGTACGCGTTCACGTCGATCGTGCAGACCGCGGGCGAGACCTCGATGGTCACCGTGGCCGACGCGTTGGTCAGCGTGCTCGAGATCGCGTTGGCGGCGTTCTCGCAAGCGGTCGCGACGTCCATCGCGGTCGGCGCGCCCAGGTCGGCGGCGATGGCGTTGCATGCCGCGCGTACCTCCGCGTCGAGCTCGCGGGCTCCGACGCTCAGGCGACCCGTCGCTTCGAAGAGCCCGTCGAGGCGTGCGTCGCCGTACGCCGTGCTCACCGGGCCACGAAAGTCGTGCGGACAGTTGACGTCGTCACCCGAGACGCAGCCCGCGAGCGCGAGCGCCAGAGCAAATGAGGATCGAAGCTTCATTCCCATACCTCCATGTGGCCGTTGGCGGCCTGCGGTCCCGAAGGACTGCGAAACGATGCGTGGGCGCCGGTCAACAAGGGGCGGGCCACGACGGGGATCTCTCGAAATGGCTGGGCTTTTCGAGGAGCGCGAAGGGAGCGAGAACCGTGGTTTCCAGCCGACGGACACGGATGTCGTGGCGTTTCGGGGCGATCGTGGCGTGGCGCGTTCGACGTCGGCCTCGGTCGAAGATTCGCGCTGCACGCGTGTCGTGCCGCGTCGGTCGGGGCAACCCGTCTTACGCTTGGAGCTCACTCGAGGTCTTCGAGCGCGGCCTTCGCGGCCACCTGCTCGGCCTCGGCCTTGGACCGGCCCGAACCGGTCGCGAGCACGTCGTCGCCGAGGACCAGCTCGACGAAGAACGTGCGCTCGTGGTCGGGACCGTCGGCGCGTACCAAGCGATACGTCGGCGTGCGTCCATGCGCGGCTTGAAGCAGCTCTTGCACACGCGATTTGTGATCCCGCTCGGCCGTGGCGGTCTCGAGGCGAGGCCCGAAGAGGGCGGCGACGACCTCCCACGCGCGCGCGACACCTGCGTCGGCGATCACGGCACCCACCAGGGCTTCGAATGCCGAGGCGAGCAAGCGAGGTTTGTCTCGGCCGCCCGAGCGGTCTTCGCCCTTGCCGAGCCGAAGCGCGGGGCCGACCCCCAGCTCGGTGGCGATCGTCGCGAGCGAGCCCTCGCAGACGAGGTCGGCGCGTTTGCGCGTGAGCTCGCCCTCGCGTGCGTCAGGCTCGGCGTCGAAGAGCAGCTTGCCCACGCACATGCCGAGGAAGGCGTCGCCGAGGAACTCCAAACGCTCGTTGTCGCTCGGCGCGAGGCGCGGGCGTTCGTTGCGGTACGAGCGATGGGTCAACGCCTCACGCAGCAACTCGGGGCGCTCGAACGCGTGACCCAAGGCCACCGCGACCGCCGCTTCGTTCCGTTCCTCTTCCGCTTCCGTCACGGCGCGGGTCTAGCAGGTTGCCGCGACGGGGGCTCGCCGTGGGCGAGTGTGGGGAAAACGCGTGGTTTCGAGGACGTTTCGACGGTCTTCAGTCCGGCTTCGGCTCGAAGCGAATCGCACCGGCCGGGAGGAAGTAGACGATGTCCATCACGCCGCCTTCGACGCTCGGCACGTGCCAGCTGCCCGGCGGGTACACGGTCCAGCCTTCGGGGGCGCCGTCGAAACGGGGGTCGCCCGAGACTGTGAAGCAGAGATCGATCTCGCCGTTCGGGTGGGTGTGTCCGGGGCCGGGACGGTCCATGTGCACGACGTCGACCGACACGTCGCCTTCGCCGCTCGCTTTTCGCGGACGCGAGAAACGAATCCCGCCGGCTTCGCGCTCCGCGAGCCAGCGCTCCTCGACCCCCTGACGGACCAACGCGCGCAGCGCGATCATCGTGTCGCCGTCCATCGGAAACTCGGCGTCCAAGGTCGCCTTTGCGGCGATGGGATCGTTCACGTCGAGCGTGCGCGCGAGGTCGAGGAGGGGAGCGAGGCGGTCGAGGAAGAGTTCGAGGCTCATGGCAGGGCGTTGGTAATACGGCGCTCGGCGCGGGTCCGAGAGGCTTCTCTCACGCCGGGCGGAGGTACGGCGCGTCTTGCTGCTCCGTCGCGCGAGCCGGCCGAGGCTGTTGAATCTCGAAGGTGAGAGGCATTCTCCCGAGCATGAAACGAACGTGGCTCGTTCTCTTGCTCGCCCTCTTCGCCTGTGGGGACGACGACGTCTCGTCGGCGGACGCGTCGACGCGTGGAACCGACGCGGGTCCGCGACGGGACGGTTCGGTCGACCCCGTCGACGCCGGCAACCCATCACGGGACGCGACGATCGAAGACGCGGGAGGACCGACGCCGGTCGCGACCTGTGTCGAGCGTTCCGCGGCCATCGAGGCTTCCACGGGGACCACGATTCGGGTGGCGCCCGCCGACGACGGACGAGTCACGGTCGATGGCGCGACGCGCACGTTGCGCGAGGTCGTCTCGTCGGCGGCGGAGGGCACGACGATCCTGCTCGAAGACGGCATGTACGTGCTGCCGGAGGCGGCGGAGGGATCGTACACCGGGCTCTACTTCCGCACGCCGAACGTGACGATGCGGAGCGCTTCCGGGAACGCGGCCGCCGTCGTGATCGACTCCGCGTACCGGCTGCACGGCGGGAGCACCGCGCCGATCACGATCGACGCCCCCGGCGTGGTGCTCGCGAGCTTCACCGTGCGCCGCTCCGTCTTCCACCTCGTGCACCTCTGGAAAGACGCCGACCGCGTGGTCGTGCACGACGTGCGCATGCTCGACGGCGGGCAGCAGTTCCTGAAGTCGAGCCCGGGCGACGGACAGAACGTCGACGACGTCGAGGTGAGCTGCAGCCTCTTCGAGATGAGCGACGAAGGTCGCGACAACGCGTGGGGCTACGGGCCCTCCGACTGGAAACACGCGTTGCTACACGGGCGGGATCGACACGCACGACGCGCGCCGCTGGCACGTTCACGACAGCGTGTTCCGAGGCATCTACTGCAACGCGACCGGCACCCGGCATCCCGCGCACGGTCGCGCGGGCGATCAGCGCGGCGGCATGACCTACCTCGGCGGCCTGGCAGAGCACGCGATTCACATGTGGGACGCCGAGGACGGCGGTGGCCACGTGATCGAGCGCAACGTGATCGCGAACTGCGCGCGTGGCATCGGTCTCGGTCTGCAGGCCGAGGTCCACGACACCGTGATCGTCAACAACACGGTGTTCAGCGAGCACGCGGGGAGCGGCGAGCACGACGTCGGCATCGTCGTCGAGCGCGCGCACGACACCCGCGTCGAGCACAACACGGTGTTCTTCTCGTCGCCCGAGGCGTACGCCAATGGGATCGAATACCGCTGGGGCTCGACCTCGAACCTCACGCTCACGAACAACCTGACGAATCGCCTGATTCGTGCGCGGGACGGCGCGACGGGAACGCTCGCGGGCAACGTGACGGACGCGGAAGCCGCGGACTTCGTCGACGCGGCGGCCGCAGACCTCCACCTCGCGCGTTGCGACCTCGACGGGATCGCCGGCGCCGGCGCGACGAGCGGGGTGGCCGACGATCTCGACGGAGACGCACGAGCCGCGACGCCCGACGTGGGCGCCGACGAGTGCGTCGAGTGACGGCGCGTGCGCGTCAAAAAAAGAATGGAGCCCTGCCGCCACGAGGCTGCAGGGCTCCATTCTTCGAGGTGTCGCTTCACTCGGTCGCGATGCAGACGACGAGGTTCGGCTTCTCCAATCGCGTCTGGTGACACACCGGGTCGCTCGAGAAGAAGGGCATGGGGCCCTCCCAATCGTCCGGCGCCTCGCCCGTTTGGGCCACGCGGACGTCCCACGTCCCCATTCGCCAATCCACCACGAACTGCGCGTCTCTTCCGGGGTTCACGGTTGTCAGGTGATCGTCGGCACCCGTCCGGCGATCGGCGAGGTCGTCGTCCCAGAGCTCGATCGTCAGCGCATGCTCCAAAGAGCTCCCGGCGGGCACCGGCGTCGTGTAGCTCCAGTCGTCGATGCAGGGACCGTCGGCGGTCGAGAGCGACCAACCCGAGCAGATCGCACGCTGATTGCGTGCGGGTGCGGCAACGGGCGTGGTGCTGCCCGGCGCGAGGGCCTCACCAGCGAGCATCACGTAGGGGTCGAGCGGGCGGCAGAGGTTGCCCATGCAGTCCGTCGTGCCCGAGGCGTCCATGCTGGCCACGCGGATGTCCAACGTGTGGTCGACGCCCCGGTGGTAGCGGCCGGGGATGCGAAGCGGCGTGAGCTCGAAGCGCGCGGCCACCGGGCGATGGTCGGAGAGACGGCCCGTCGTCGACGTTCCGTCGTAGCCCCACGGCGTTCGGTATCGGAAGTCGGCGAGCGCGCAGAGGTGCTCGTTCGCATCCGCGTTGGAGGGGAAGAGAGGTTCCCAGATCGTTCCTTCGGAGCGCGTCAGAAGGTAGCCGGGCGGATCGTCCGACTCCGTCGGGTGCGCGGGGGGACGAATCAGGATGTAGTCCAGGCGGTCGTCTTCGACGTTGTCGCAGCTCCACGTCGAGCAGCCGTCGACCACGTCGGTGCCGTCGGCGCGCCAGTCCCGGGACTTGAGTCGCTTCCCGATGCTCGTGCCGTGCCCACACGAGCTCCAGTCGTACTGACTCTCTTCGCGGGCCACGTCGCCGTGGTCGATGGCCCACGGGAACACGTTGGGATACGGCGTGATCGTGTCGTCGGCCGGCGTGGTGCTGTCAGGAGGGGTGATTCGAAGCTCGTCGAGGATGGCGCCGTACAACGGATTTCGCACGGAGCCGGACGGGCTGAGCAATCGACGACCGTCGACGTTGAAGTCACCGGCGATCAGCGCGGGCTGGTCTCGGCGCTCGCCCACCGCTCGGTCGACGAACTCGCCCAGCTCACGAAGCTGCGACGCCGTGACCTCTTCGGGGGTGCGCAGGCCGCAGAACGCGGTGTTCGCTTGGAGAGCCGTGATGGCTGCCGCGCAGACCACGGGTGCGGGAACGAGTGGAATCTCGGGGCTGCCGCATTGCGCGAGCAGGCCTGCCCAGACCGCCGCGAGCTCGGTGTCCGACAGTTGGCAGATGGTCGGGTTCCTCGCTTGCAGGTGCGTGTTGAAGACGTCGACGTACATCTCGGTCGTCGGCGCGGACGGGCAGGACGAAGGGAGGCGGAGGAAGGCGTCGGCAACGCACAGGCCGGGCTCGTGCACCCGGTCGTCGGCGGAGGCGGCGCATTCCGGCGACAGATCACGCGCGTTGGGGGTCCGAAGCGCCAGACGCACCCACTGGGCGCCCTTCGGCTTCAGAGCAGTCTTCGCCCACACAATCCGAGTAGACGATGTGGTCGCGACCGATCGCGGGAACTTCGTCGCGATGAAGATCCCCGCGTGGTGATCGCCCAGCAGCGCTCCGCCCATCTCGCGGAAGAAGCTCGCGGGAGGCGCGGCCGGGCCGACCAGGTGCCAGGGCTCGAGCCCGGCGGCGCTTCGACGCTCGTTCACCAGCGAGAGCAGCCCTCGGCGTCCGAGATTTGCCAGACCTCCTGGAAGCGCGACGATGTCGTATTCCCAAATCAGGTCGGCGTGCTCGGACAGCGGAAGGTGCTCGAACGTGCCGCCGGCGAGCGCATCGCTCCGCGCCTTCGCCCCAACGCGCGAGATTCCAGGTCAGGAAGCTGAACGGGACTCCCTCGGGTCGTCCGAAGAGCAAGGAGACTTGCTTGGTGCGATCGAGGAGCGCGGTGGAGAGCGCCGAGGCTCCCACGGAGAGCTCCTCGGGCAGCGTGGCCTGTCCGCTCGCGTCGGCGATGGCGATGCCGATCCCCGGAAGGAGCCCTGTCGCCGGTGGCACGAATGCCGAGGCCGGGAGCGTGATCGACATCTCCAAGTTGCAGCGGCGCAATCCCGGACCGCCGTCGACACATCCGCCGGTGGCGGCTTGGAACGAGGAGTCGACCGGAATCGATTCCCAACGCGTGACGCCTCCGAGGCTCACCGCGCGACGCATCGTTCGCTCGCCTGACTCGACCGTCGCCGCGTAGACGCGGTCGTTGTCACGAAGCGTCGCGGGATCGGTGGCCCAACGGTCGTAGTCGACCACGACCGCGAGGGGAGTCGCAGGAGGGGTGTACGTGGTCGACGGGGGGACGACGGCAGCGGAAGCACGACCTCGTGGAAGAAGAGTCGCAGGCGACGGCTCTGGTCGACCGTCGCGAAGACGTGGCCGTGACCGTCACGCGCCATTGCGCTCGGGAGTGGAGCTCGACAGCGCCCCAATACTCTTCCGGCGAGCGCACCCGTCGATGGCGAAGGGCGTGGTCGCGCGCGGCGGCACGTTGACGCAATCGAGTGGCTCGACGCCCTGATTGCACGTGTCCGAGCGCGGCACGCGTCCGACGGGACCGGAAGGCATCGTGCATCGATCGTCGACGAGCCCGTTGCAATCGTCGTCGCGACCATCGCACGTGGTGTCCGAGCTCGCGCAACCTCGGAAGGCCGAGTCTTGGATTCGGACCACCGGGGACACGCTCGACAAGCAGGCTTGCAGGTCGCGCGCGCTGCTCGCGTCGCGCACGTAGCAGGCGGAGCTCGAAGCGAAGATGTTCTCCCGGAAGCTATACAGGTCGTACCAACTCGCCGTGGCAGAGCGACGGGCTTGTGCTTTCGCGTAGAGCCGTCGGCCTGCGATCCCTCTTGCCGCCAATAGGAGGGCAGGGAGGTTCGCGGAATCACGACACCCAATAGTGCCAAGTCGATCCGAGCTGGGAGTACGCGTAGGTGCCGCTTCGCGTGCTTCCGACCCGCACCCACCGACCGGAGGGTTCCTGGAGGAGGATCTGCACCTCTTCGTTCGGCCTCTCGAGGTAGCCCGACAAACGCAGATCAGAGGTGGGGCTCACGACCTGGCCGTCGAACGGGCTGGTTTATACACGCCGACGCCAGCAGCGCCGCGATCAAGGGAAGGATGGGACGTTTCATCAGAAGGCCTCGGGAAGAAGGGAGGACAGATCGGAGAGCGACGCCTCGCAGGGGAAGCGCGCGCAGGGGATTCGGCGAGGGTCGACGGGTCGACGTCGGCGCCGCAGAGGGCGCGGGCGAGGAGGTCGACCCGGGTGGCGGGCTCGTCGGACAACGCTCGCGACGAGCGGCGGCGATGTCGGGGGCGAGCCGAAGGGCGCACGGCTCAGCAGGCGAGGGCGTGGTCAGGAAGACGTGACCTGGTTCGTTCTGCGCCGGCAGACGCGCGTGCCACGAACGCCCTCGGTGTTCGGTCTCGAGGAGCTGAACACCTTCGGCGCCTTGCCAGGCCAATGCGACTCCTTCGGGGACTTCGACGTCTTCTGGCCACGCGTCCTCCGCGTGCAGCGTCAGCTCGCGTGGCTCGTCGCTCGCCGAGAGCTCGAACGCGGGGCCGACGACCCGATCACCAAGGGAGGGAGGAATCGTGGCGAGCAGGGGCGCTTCGACGAGCTCCGCCCCACGGCGTGCTTCCAGGATCGGGCGCGCGTTTCGAGGTCGGGCGTCGAGCCCGTTCCTCCCGGTCCGGAGCAAGCGGCGGCCGCGAAGATGGACGGAATGAGGCACCATCTCAATGCCGACTGAGTTGCCGTGAGTCGCATGCCGTATCGACTACTTCGAGTCGTTCTTGGCGGCGAGCCGACTCACCTGGGCATGATTTGGCAGATCCGTCACATGGCGCGCGGACGGTCGAAATTGAGACGGTTATGGCGCTGTTGTGGTCCGCGGTGACTCCGTCGTGCGTCCGCGGAAGCGCAGAGGGCCTGGGCGGGATTTGGCCGTTCTATCGGCCTAGCGTGTCAGAGACGTGAGAGGTCACTCGTGAAGAGGTCGCACGTGGCGCCGTCCATCGTCGGTCGTCGGCGCTGCGGCTTGGGGGCACCAAAAGAAAAGGGGCGCACCCGAAGGCGCGCCCCTTTTGCCTCGTGCCGACGCCTTCAGATCAGAAGGATCTCTTCGAGGTTCAACCCCGCCGGGTACGCGTACGAGGTGAAGAGGCCCATGCCGAACACTAGGACGCCGAACGGGTCACTCGACTCCATTCGGTGGGTCCCGCCGCTGATCGGGACGATGCCGGTCTCGCGATCGCCGCCCGCGGTCCAGGTCGGGTTGATGGGACTGCCATCCAGCGTGATCGATTGACCCGGACTGCGAATCACGAGGATGTAGTTCTGGCCGTCCGTGCTGGCGTTGTACGAAGTGGGCGCCACGAAGGTGTAGTCCCGCCGGAACTGCTCGCGCGGCGGCACGATCAGCATGGCTGGGTCGCCTCGATCTGCTTCGGGTTCGGAGGCCTGTTGCCCCACGAGAAACTGGGAGACCAGGATGCCCCGGTCGGCCGACACCTGGGCCGGCGAGGTGATCGAAAGCTCTCGCCACTGCCCAGCGCTGAGCGCCAATGTACTCACACCGTCCTGAGTCGGCGTGATCGTGATGTTGGTGTCCGCAAGTGCGGCGGTGATACGAAGCCGATTGACGTTCTGACCAGAGGGGTCCGCCATGGGCGCCGTGTTGAAGTTGGTTCCCCACGTCTCGAGCGGAGGGAGCTGCGACTCGATGTGATCGCACGCAAAGCGGTCGTATGGGACGAACGCGCAAAGGTGTCCGCCGAACGCGACCAGAGGACGGTTCGCGGTGATCGTCGAGCCTGAGATGTCGAACTCGGCTTCGCTGCAATACTCCAGGGCGAGCTCGCACGCCGGCTCGGAGCAGTCGTCGGGGAAGCCGAGGCTCTCCCGTCGGTAGCCGGGTCGACCCGGGCCGCAGTCCTGCGGAGGCGTCGCTCCGACGACATGGACGACTTCGCCTCGCGCGAGGGTGAAGCTCAGCGTGCCTCCTCTCGACGTCGCGGGGAATCGTCCGGACGCGTCTGCCAGCACGTTCGTCGAAAGCCCGATCGAAACCTGCGTGGGCTCGGGAGTCATCCCGACCAGAACCAAGTAGCTGGGCACCTTCGACGGCTGCCGCTGTCGAACCACCGGCCGGCGAATGTTGCCGAGGAGATCCCGTTGAGGGGACTCCTGCGTGAGGGAGTACGCTTGGTAGGCAGTCGCGACGTAGCGCCCGGTCATCGCGTGAGCGGGGAGCAACAGCGACGCATCGTTCGTATACGAGTAGTCCGGCTGGCCGAAGCTCAGGTCGAGGAAGTCCGTCACCGTTCGTCCATTGTCGTACTCGAAGGGTTGAACTGCGCGACGGTGACCGGACGATCGCTCAACACGCGGTAGGCGCCGTTCGCGGTCGTGCGGCTCGACGGCGAGGCGAAGTCGTACGCGTCGCTCACACCTTCGATCCATGGGAGCACGATGTCGCGAACGCCGTTGGCGTCGACGCTTTGCGACGCGACCATCGAGGTGCCTCGGAAGACTCGGACGTTCGTCGACACATCGTTCGGGTTGGCGACGACGATTCGGAAGTCGTAGCGGTCGGGGAACGTCTCGTCGTTCGCCATCGGAACGGCCCAGTACTCGCACCCCACGTTCGAGCGCGTCGACTCGGCCTCGGCGCACGCGTCCGAGCAGAAGCCCGAACCGCCACAGGTCGAGCCGAACTCGGCGCAGTCACGGCCGGTCACGAAGCCCGTGCCGTCGGGCGAGCAGACCATCGAGACGTTGCCGTCACAGCGACGCTGACCGGGCATGCACGCGACGCAGCCTTCGGTCGGGCTGCATGCCGCGGGGCAGACCTCTTCGTTCAGTCGGCTGACCCCGTCGTCGGCGCAGAGGTAGCGCGTGCTGCCTGCGCACGCGTACTGGCCGGGGGTGCAACCGGGCGGGCCGGAGTCGACGCCGGGCATCGAGCCGTCCGTTCCAGGCATGCCGGAGTCGCGGCCGACCACCGGGCGGTCGTCGTCGCCACAGCCGACGAAGAGCGCGGATGCCACCGCGCAAAGAAGCAAAGTGCGCACGAAGTTCCCTCCTGAATCCACCGCGCCGCCGTCGCGACGCGCCACGGCCGCGCACGGTAGTGGATCGAAACGGGCCTGTCACTTCGTGCGCACGGCTCGTACGCCTCTTCTCACACTCCCCGACCCCGAGGGGTTTGGCTCGTGTTTCCTGGGCGTTTCGGAGGGACGCGGCGGCCCATGGGGTAGGGCGGCTCGTGGCTCACCACGGCTCACCCCGCCTCACGTTCCAGCGCTCACTCGGCGGCTTCGCTCGTCTCGGCTTCCGGCTGCCAACGCAGCACGGGGTGGCGCGCGGCCTTCGTCTCGTCGAGGCGGCGCAGGCGCGTCAGGTGCGGCGCGGCCTTCACCTTGTCGGGCTCCGCGAAGGCTTCGCGCGAGATCTGGGCCATCGCGTCGACGAACTCGTCGAGCGTCGCCTTGGTCTCGTTCTCGGTCGGCTCGATGAGCATCGCGCCCTTCACGACGAGCGGGAAGTACACGGTGGGCGGGTGGA
This sequence comes from Sandaracinus sp., assembly GCA_020633125.1. Classification (GTDB taxonomy): domain Bacteria; phylum Myxococcota_A; class Polyangia; order Polyangiales; family Houyiibacteriaceae; genus JACKEH01. The sequence continues at coordinate 65,998 of JACKEH010000011.1, forward strand.
AGCCGAAGTCGATGAGGCGCTTGGCGACGTCCATCGTCGTCACGTGCGCTTCCTTGAGGTGCTTGTCGCTGATCACGACCTCGTGCATGCAGGTCGTGTCGTAGGCGACGTGCCAGGTCTCGCCGAGCGCGACGCGCAGGTAGTTCGCGTTGAGCACCGCGAGCTCGGTCGCGCGCTTGAGGCCTTCGGCGCCCATCTCGCGCAGGTACGTGTAGGCACGCACCATCATGCCGAAGTTGCCGTGGTAGCTCCGCAGGCGGCCGACGCTCTTCGGGCGGCTCGCGTAGTCGAGGGCGAAGGTGCCGTCCTCGCGCTTTTCGACCACCGGCACCGGCGCGTAGGGATCGAGGATCTGCTTGTAGCCGACCGGACCGCAGCCCGGGCCGCCGCCGCCGTGCGGGGTGGTGAAGGTCTTGTGCAGGTTGAACTGCATCACGTCGACGCCGAGGTCGCCGGGGCGCGCCCAGCCCATGAGCGCGTTGAGGTTCGCGCCGTCGCCGTACACGAGCCCGCCCTTGGCGTGAATCATGTCCGCGATCGTCTTGAGCTCACGCTCGAAGAGCCCGACCGTGTTCGGGTTCGTGATCATGATCGCCGCGACGTCGTCGTCGATGAAGGGCGCGACCATCTCGGCATGCACGACGCCGTCGTCGCCGGCGGGGAAGGGCACCGCGTCGAGGCCGTTGGCGGCGCAGCTCGCGGGGTTCGTGCCGTGCGCGGTGACGGGGATGAGCACCTTGCGCGGGCTGCGGCCCTGGTCCTTGTGGTACGCGCGAATCATCGCGAGGCCGGCGTACTCGCCCTGCGCGCCCGCGGCGGGGTGAAGCGAGACGCGGTCCATGCCGCAGACCTCGGCGAGGCCACGCTCGAGGCGCCACATCAGCTCGAGGGCGCCCTGAATCGTGTGCTGCGGCGCGAGCGGATGAAGACGCGCGAAGCCCGGCAGGCGCGCGGCCCACTCGTTGACCTTCGGGTTGTACTTCATCGTGCACGACCCGAGCGGGTACATGCCCTTGTCGATCGCGAAGTTCTGCTGGCTCAGGCGCACGTAGTGCCGGAACGCCTCGGGCTCGCTGAGCTCCGGGAGCGGCGCGGCGGACTTTCGGGCGTGCTTGCCGAGCGCCTTGGCGGGGTCGACCCGCGGGACGTCGATCGGAGCCTTGGAGACGCCACTGCGTCCGGGGGCACCCTGCTCGAAGAGGAGGGGCGTGCTGTGCTCGAGACCCTGCTGCGCGGAACCGGCCACGGAAACCTCCGGCGGGACCGGCTGGGGGTCCCGAAACGCGCGCGAACCTAGCAGCCCCCGGGAGGGGTTCCAACGCTCAGCGCCGCCGGCCGGTCGATTGCGGGCTCGGGCGGGTGCGAGCTCGGCGAACGGCAGGCGCTCGAGGTGCGGCGTTCTGGGCGATCGAGAGGCGCCGGAAGGAGGGATTACCGAGGTTTTCCCCCAGAAACGACGAAAGGCGGGCTCGGGGCCCGCCTCTCGATGTGAACGTCCGCTTCAGGAGTGAAGCGATTTGCATGCGGCGACCGCGGCCGCCTGCTGGTCGGTGGTCGTGGCGGTGGTCTCGCACATCACCGTCTTGTCGCCGATCGTGCGGCGGACGACGACGAAGTAGTTGGTGCCCATGCCGCCGGTGTTCTCGTAGGTCAGCACGAAGCCATCGGAGAGCGTCTCCTCTTGGACGTTGGTCGGCGAGTACATCTGGGCGTCTTCCTTGGCGGCGTCGAGCGACTCCGGCGAGAGCGAGCCCGGCGTGGTCACGGTGACGACCAGGCCCGGCGCGGTGATCATGTGGCCTTCGCCCACGATCGCGTCCGCGACGGTGGCGCCGGCCGGGACCGCCATCTTCAGACCGAAGCGCGTGAGGTCGGCGTCGCCGGCCGGGGCTTCGGCGGCCGCGGCGGCGTTCTCCACCGCCGCACCGAGAGCGGCCGCGAGGTCGTTGGCCGCTTGCTCCTGCTCGGCGTCCGACGAGCTTCCACATCCGATCGAGAGCGCAGCCACGAGGGCCACGAACGTTGCCATGCGCATGAACGACGAATCCTTTCCGTGAGCCCCCTCCGACGAGGTTCGTTCGGTTGGACGGAGGGCGATGCGCGGCCGTCACTTCGGGGGTCGCGGCGGTCTACGGACGAGGGCGCTCGGAATTCCCAGCGCGGCATCGCCCGCGCGGCGACGAAGCACGCACGCGGGCGTCAGCGGAGGCTTCGCAAGAACACGCGCAGGCGCGCGGCGTCGTCGTCGTTCGCTTCCGTGATTCGCGCTCGCACTTCGGCCCGCATGCGTGCGCTCTTCGCGCGGCGCGCGATCGGCGCGGCCTTGCGGTTCGTGGCGCTCGACGCGACGAGCGTGACGAGATCGGCGACCGCCCACGCGTCGTTGCCGACGGCGCGTCGATCCCGCTTCACGGCCTCTTCGAGGGGCTCGAGCGCGGCGGTGAAGGAACGCGCGCGAACGTATTCGTGCGCGAGCAGGATCGCGGGTCGCGGATCCTCCGGGCTGCGACGGATCAAGACCGCGAGGCGTCGCTCTTGGTGGCGCTGCAGGCCGCTGCCGGAGGCCAAACGCTCGTACATCGGCACGAGCTCTTCCGGAACTGGCGACCACAACCCGCCTTCGTCCGAGGCCGTGCCGTTCGCCTCGGCGAGCGGCGCATCCTCGGTCACCGTCTCGGTCGGCTCGTCGACCTCGACCGGCGCGGTCGACGCGGCCCTCGACGACGCGGCCATCGACGACGCGGCCCTCGACGACGCGGCCATCGACGACGCGGCCATCGACGACGCCGTTGCGCGTGGTGCCCCCGCGACCTCGGCGGGCTCGGCCTCGTTCGTCCCGAGCGCTTGCCACACCGCGACCCCCAGCCCGATCACGACGAGCGTCAGAATCGCGATCGTGCGCTCGCGCCACCGAGACGCGGCCTTCGCCGTCGCCGGCATCGGCGGCGGTCGCTCCGTCGCGGCGTGTCCGAGCGCTTCGTCGCGCGGCCGTCCCGAAGCGCTCGTCGCGTCGGACTCCGAGGTCCGCATCTTTCGCGCTGGCATCGTGCGCTTCGGGTCGGCGCTCGTGCGAGGTTGCGGCACCGGCGTCAGATCGATCGCGGCCAACATCGCCGCGGCGTCGGGGTAACGATCACGCGGCTCCTTGGAGAGCGCCCGCTCGACCAACGCCTCGAGCTCGGCCGGCACGTCGAGGTCGTGGCAGGTGTCGCGCAGCGACGGCGCCGGTGTCAGCAGGTGCGCGCGCACGAGCTCGTGCGGCTCGCTGAAGGGAAAGGGGCGACGCCCCGCGAGCATCTCGAAGAGCACGTTGCCGAGCGCGTACACGTCGGCGCGTGCATCGGCGCTTCCTCCGCCGGCCTGCTCGGGCGCCATGTACGCGGGCGTGCCGACCACGATGCCCGAGCGGGTGAGCGTCGCGTCGCCGCCGAGGTCACGTGCCAAACCGAAGTCGAGCACCGTGACGTGATCGCTGCCGTCTTCGAGCACCTCGACGATCACGTTGTGAGGTTTGAGGTCGCGGTGAACGAGCCCGCGCGCGTGGGCGTGCGCGACGCCACGGAGGATCTGGCGCACGATGCCGAACGCGCGCTCCGCAGGCACCCGACCGTCCTTCAAGATGCTCGCGAGGTCGCGCCCGGCGAGCAGGTCCATCACGAGGAAAGGCTTGCCGTCCTCGACGCCGAAATCCGTGATGGTCACGACGTTCGGGTGGCGCAGCTGCGAGAGCATGCGCGCTTCACGCTCGAAGCGGGTCCGCAGGTCGATCGACGACGCGTGGTGCTCGTGCAGCAGCTTGATGGCGACCCGCCGACCGAGCTGCAGATGCTCGGCCTCGTACACGCTTCCCATGCCGCCTTCGCCGAGCCGCCGGACGATGCGGTATCGGCCGCCGAGCACTCGGCCGATCGAGGAGTCCTCGGAGCCCATGAGCGGGAAAGGATCACCGACTCGGAGCCCCGAGGACAAGGCTCACGGCACCCTCGTGCGACACATTCGACCGCGGGTCGGATTTTCGCAGCGGGGGTGTTCGAGAACGGCGATCGACACCGAGGTTTCGTGTGCCCGTTTGGAGACGAATCGGGGCGTTCCTCCGCCATTGTCGTCCCTGCGACCACGTGCTCGGGAAGACCCGCGGCGAGCCGACTCGTGTAGGCTCGCGCCGATGCTGGGTCGGGTCGTGGGCGAGCGGTATCGGCTGGAGCGGGCGCTGGGCGAGGGCGCCTCGGGCCGGGTCTTCGCCGCACGCACGCCGGAAGGCGCCTTGGTCGCGCTCAAGCTGCTGCACGAGCACGAAGGCTCCACCGACAAGGAGCGACGGCGCCTCGAGCGCGAAGCGCGCGCGCTCAACGGGCTCGAGCATCCAGCCGTGGTGCGGGTGCTCGACTTCGGGGTCGACGTCGCGTCGGGTGAAGTCTCCGCCAGTGGAGGCACGCCCTACCTCGTGGTGGAGCTGCTCGTCGGCGAGCCGCTCGACGTGACCCTCGGTCGTGGCGTGCCCCCACACGACGGGCTCGTGCTCGGACGCCAAGTCGTCGAAGGGCTCGCGGCCGTGCACGCCGCCGGCGTGCTGCATCGCGACGTGAAGCCCGCGAACGTCTTCGTGCTGCCGGGCGGCCGCGTGAAGCTGCTCGACTTCGGGCTCGCGAAGTTCACCGACGAGGCACGGTGGGGCGAGCACTCGCAGCTCACGCGGCGCGGCGCGCAGCTCGGCACACCGGCGTACATGCCGCCCGAGCTCTGGTTCGGGGAAGCGGCCGACGCGGCCAGCGACGTGTATTCGGTCGCGACCTTGCTCTTCGAATGCATCGCGGGGGTCACGCCCTACGACGCCGACGGACGATTGGCGTGGGTGCGCGCGCACGCGACTGCGCCGCTGCCCACGCTCGCCGAACGCCGCCCCGGCCTTCGTGGCTTCGAGAAGCTCGACGCGATCTTCACGCGTGCGCTGGCGAAGGAACGGTCCGAGCGTTTCGCGGACGCGGGTCAGCTCGCCCGCGCGCTGGCCACCTTGGGTTGAGCCCCGGCGTCAGACGCCGGCGGCGGAGAAGCAGCTCGCGACGAGCTCGCGGGCTTCGGCTTGAAGCTGCGCGAGATGCTCGGCGCCGCGGAAGCTCTCCGCGTAGATCTTGTAGACGTCTTCGGTGCCGCTCGGACGCGCCGCGAACCAACCGCTCTCGGTCGTGACCTTGAGGCCACCGAGCGCTTCGCCGTTCCCCGGCGCGCGCGTGAGCTTCGCCGTGATCGCTTCGCCCGCGAGCGTGTCGCCCTTCACGTCTTCGGGCGCGAGCTTCTTCAGCACCGCCTTTTGCGCGCTGGACGCCGGCGCGTCGACGCGTGCGTACGTAGGCTCGCCGAATCGCGCGGTGAGCTCGGCGTAGCGTTCGCCCGGATCCTTGCCGGTGCGCGCCACGATCTCGGCCGCGAGAAGGTCGAGCAAGATGCCGTCCTTGTCGGTGGTCCAGCAGCTGCCGTCGAAGCGCAGGAAGCTCGCGCCCGCGCTCTCTTCGCCGCCGAAACCGAGCGAGCCGTCGAGCAGGCCGTCGACGAAATATTTGAAGCCCACGGGCACCTCGACGAGCTCGCGCCCGAGGTCGGCGGCGACGCGGTCGATCATCGAGCTCGACACGAGTGTCTTTCCGACCTTCGCGCCCTTCCACTCACGCGTGCGAAAGAGGTGATCGACTGCGACCGCGAGGTAGGCGTTGGGGCCGAGCAGGCCGACGCTCGGGCAGACGATGCCGTGGCGATCGAAGTCGGTGTCGTTGCCGAACGCGATCTGGAACCGGTCCTTGAGCGCGACGAGCCCAGCCATCGCGTAAGGCGACGAGCAGTCCATGCGGATCTTGCCGTCGTGATCGACGTGCATGAATGCGAAGCGCGGATCGACGTCGTCGTTGACCACCGTCAGATCGAGCTTCCAACGCTCGGCGATCGGCGCCCAATACGCGAAGCCGGAACCGCCCATCGGGTCGACGCCGATGCGCACTTTCGCGGCGGCGATCGCGGGCAGATCGACGATGGCGCCGAGCGCCTCGACGTAAGGTGTCACGAAGTCGAAGCGCTCGGTCTTCGCGAGCGCCTTGGCGAAAGGAAGGCGGCGAATGCCCGCGCCACCCGCGGCGAGCAGCTCGTTCGCGCGCTTTTCAATCTGGCCCGTCACGTCCGAGCCGGCGGGGCCGCCGTGCGGCGGGTCGTATTTGAAGCCGCCGTCTTCGGGCGGGTTGTGCGAGGGCGTGATCACCACACCGTCGGCCTTTCGCTCGGCGCCGCGGTTGTGCGCGAGGATGGCGTGCGAGACGGCGGGGGTCGGCGCGTAGCCTTCGGTGCAGAGCACGGTGACGTCGTTGGCGACGAAGACCTCGATCGCGGTGCGCTCGGCGGGGGTCGAGAGCGCGTGGGTGTCTTTGCCGACGTAGAGCGGTCCGGTGATGCCCTCGGCCGCGCGGTACTCGCAGATGGCTTGCGCGATCGCCGCGATGTGCGCTTCGTTGAACGAGCCCTTCGTCGACGAGCCGCGGTGGCCGCTGGTGCCGAACGCGACGCGCTGCGCCGGGTCCGCGACGTCGGGCGTGGTCGTGTAATAGGCCGAGACCAAGGCCGGGACGTCGGGGAGGATCGACTTCGGAGCGAGCTTGCCTGCGAGCGAATGCGCCATGGCGGCGCATCGAAGGCGAGGTCGGGCCGCGGGTCAAGCGCCGTGGCGACACGTGGGCCGAGCAGACGAGGTCAGGCGGACGAGGTCAGAAGGGAAGGGTGAGCGCCACGCAGTGCAGCGCGCCTTCGAGCTCGATCAGCTCGTCCGTCACCAGCGGATGCAGCGTCTTGCCCGGCAGCTCGGCGCGGAGGATCGCGTACGCCTCGTCTTCGACGCTCCGGTCCTCGAGGTAGCGCGGGATCAGCGCCGCAGAGGGAAGCACCACGAGGTTCGTGTAGCTGCGAAAGAGGGTGCGTTCCGCGTTCGAAGGCATCGGAATGCGGGTCACCGTCAGGCCGGCTTGCTCGAGCTGCCGCGCCGCGCGATCGAGACGACGCGCGTTCGTCGCGTCCTGCTCGGGAGAGTACCGACCCACGAGAACACGTCCGTGACCCGTGGCCGCGACGTAGAGATCGACGTGACCCGTCGGCTCGCCTTCGAGCGCCGGCACGTAGACGACCCGGCGACATCCGAAGAGCGTCTCGAGCTCGTCGGCGACCTCGGCCTTCGTCCAGCCGAGGAGCTTGCCGCGGCGCACGACGTCGTCGTTGGTGATGCAGACGCCGCCTTCGACCACCAAGTGTCCGCCTTCGATGTCCATCTCGGTCGGACGAATCGCCAGGCCGAAACGTGCCGCGAGCAGCGCGGGCACGTTGTCGTCGTCCGGGCGCTCCGTGTCGTAGGGGAAGTCGACGAGGTAGTGGTGCCCGCCGAAGCCCACCACCTGCGGACCGAAGTCGCGAATCCAGAAGGTGTCGAGCGGCGTCGAGACGAGCTCGAGGTTCGTGGGGTCGCCTCCGTGCCGGCGGACCAAGCTTCGTACGGTCGATGGCGAGACCTCGGGGACGAGCAGCACCAGGGGCGGTCGCTCTTCGAGGGTCGCGAGCGCGAGCAGCGGGCCGAAGACCGATGCGTGGTCGGAGGCACCTTCGGTCCACGCGAGCACCAAGCGCCGACCGCGTAGGTCGCCGTATGCGTCGAGGCGCGGAACCGGGGGCGTGGACACGAGCGGCTCCGAACGCACCGCGGCGTGCGCGTCGCGCGGCAACATCGCGGCAGGCTCCGCGCCGAAGGGCAACGGGGCACACGTCGCGAGCACGAAGACCGCGATCCGCCGAAACATCCCGGGGCGTCATCGAGCAACCGACGTGCCGCGAGGGGGCCGGAAATTCCTGACTTCGAAACGTGCCGGAAATCTCGGGGAATCGAGGAGCGCGCTTCACACACCTCGGGGTGTTTCCGGACGCACGTGTGCGCTCACGCGAGGGCACGCACCCCCGAATCGCTGCGACGACTCGTCACTGCGTGCCCTTTCCGCACGCGGGACGGCGGTCGCGGTCGGGGGACCGAACCATTCAAACTCGTCTCCACGGCGCGGGCTCTTCGCGACCGAAATCGCCGCGAGTCGAGGTGTTCCGCCCCCAACAAACGACAAGAAACACCTTGGCTTCACGAATGAAATCGGTGGTGAGGCTGCTCCGCGTTCGGGGGCACGAGATTTTCGTCGGGCTTTGCCCGACCTTCGGTTACGCTCTGTCCCATGGCGGTGTTCAGGCTGCGCTACGGCCCCCGAGAGGTCGTGCTGCCCCTCGGGAAGTTCACGATCGGTCGCGCGTCGGATTGCACGTTGCGCATCGAAGACGAGTGGCTCTCGCGCCATCACGCCGTGCTCCGCGTGGAGACGGATAAGGTGGCGATTCGTGACGCGGGTTCCCGAAACGGCGTCATCGTCAACGGGGTGCGGATTCGTTCCGCGCACTACCTCCAACCTGGAGACCGGATTCGTCTGGGGCGTCACGAGCTGGAGCTCATTCGGGAAGAACCGCGCGAAGAAGTGCTCGCGCGGCCGACGCGCGAAGACCCGCGCCCGAACACGGAGATTCCGGCGCCGTACCAAGCTCCGGAGAGCACACCCGCGCCCGACGTGTTGTCGCCGCGTGAGCGTGAGGTCTTGGAGCTCTTGGCGCTCGGTCACACGCAGCGTGAGATCGCCGAGCGCATCGGCGTCGGCACCAAGTCGGTCGAGACGTACCGCGCTCGTGTTGCGGAGAAGCTCGGCCTGCGCACGCGCGCGGACTTGGTCCGGTACGCGTTGCGCTACGGGCTCGTCGAGAACTGAGGTCGGAACCGAGCACTTCGGCGTTCTGCTTCTCTCTTCGGGGCGCTCTGCTCGGGGCGCTCACCCCTTCGACCTCCCTCGGCTCGAGGGACGCCTCGTGCCGCTTTCCACGTGACCGCGTCGTTCCGTCGAAAGGAGGACCCATGCGTCTTTGGCTCGCCTCGTTCGTGGTGCTCGTGTCTTCGGTCGCGAGCGCACAGACCTCGCCGACCTACACACAGCGTGGCGCGCTCGAGCGGGCCACGACCTTTCGCATCGACTCCGCACCGCCCGACCGCACGCTGCTCGACTCCGGCGAGGTCGGCGAAGGGTACGGCCTGCGGCTGCTCCGCATCGACGTGCCGCGTGACGTCGACGACACCTACCTCTCGTGGGGCGTCGGTCTCGCGATCACGCCGGTCGATCGCTTCGAGCTCGGTGTGCAGGTCGCGCCGGTGCTCTACGTGCCCCGCACCCGCTACGGCGACCTGGAGACGTACGCGCGCTTCTTGATCTTCCGAAGCCGCCACGTCGACATCGCGGCGCAGTTGGTGCTGCAGTTTCCCACGCGAAACGACTTCGGCATGGGCTTCGGCGTGCCGATGGTCTTCCGGCTTCACCCGAAGGTCCGCTTGGACGTCGGTGTCGAGCTCGAGCTGATCGTCTACGACGACACGCCCGACGGCGATCGCGACGTGCGTCCGAACTTCGACATGCCCATCGCGCTCGCGTTCAACCTCACCGACCGCTTCTACCTCGGCGCGCGCGCGGGGCTCTTCGTCTTCGATTTCGACGCCGTGAGCGCGCCGATTGGTGGCTTCGTCGGGTACACCCTCGGTCGTCGGCACACCGCGGACTTCACCGCGGGGTTCACGGGCTACGTCGGCGACACGAACCGCATCTGGGAGCTCATCCTCGGCATCACCGGACGTTTCTGGCTCGGGCGATGAGCGTGGAACCGGCGCGGCTTCGGGAGAGCCCTTGGCGCTTGTTGAAGAACGCGGCGGGCACGCCGCGCGACCTCGCCAACAAGCTCGGGCGACTCGCACGTGCGGTGAGCGCGTACGCGGACGGCGCCTCGCTCGACGCTCGCCTCGAGCGGCTGGTGCGGCTCGGCTACGTGCAGACGCCGCCGTCACGGCTGCAGCTCGTCGTGGGCAGCGCGGACATGCTGCGCTTTTGGATTTCGCCGGCGGCCGCCGACTATTACCGAAGCAAAGGCATCGACTTCGGGTTTCACCAGGTGCTTCGATTTCTCGACGATCCAGCGTCGATGGTCGACCCGACCGGATTTCTCTCGAGCGTCGACGTGATCGTGGGACACGTCCTGCAGGTGGTGCACGCGAATCCGGCCTACGATCTTCAGCTGCTCGAGTCGCACGAAGACGGGCTCGAAGAGCTCGAGCGGCAGACGCGCGCGATGCTCGAAGGAACGCATCCCCGCCAAGCGAGCATCGGCGCGATCGTCGAAGACCCCGGGTACCACGCACGTCTGCTGACCTACGTGCAGGCGTACCGAGACGACCCCGACGCGGCGCTCGCACCGATTCGCGACAACGTCGCGAACGATCCGTATTGGGCGCGTGTCGAGCGGACGTTCGGCACCTTGCCCGCCGCGATGCGCTACTTCGCGAAGATGCCTTCGACGCCGCTCGGTGCCGCACGGCATCTGCTCTTCGTGCGGAAGTTCCCGGAGCAGCTCGCCGAACCGTCGGCGTGACCTGCGCCCGAAGCGAAGACGCCGGACGCCGACCCCGCGAAGGCGCACCGCGCGCGAACGCTCAGAACGCGCGCACGTCGCGGCCGCGAAGTCGCCGACGGCGTTGCACCGCCCGCACCGCGAGGAAGAGCGCCGGAAAGGTCGAGCCGCCGCAAACCAGGAACGAGAACAGGAGGTTCCCGCCCACGCGGAGCCAGAGGACGCCGAGCAGGAGCATCGATGCGACGAAGACGGCGGCCACCCCGACCGTTGCCTTCACGCTCGCGTCGAGATCGCGTGCGCGGCTCGCACCGACCGCCTCGTGAATCATGGCGAACGCGTCCGGCGACACGAGCTCACGCAGGCGCGAGACCGTCGGCGCACCCAAGCGCGCGACCAGCGGATCGGCGGCTTCGGCGTCGGGCGCGAAGCCCTCCGCGAGAAAGAACGCCTCGAGCTTGGCGCGCAGCTCGGGCGACCACACGTCTTCGAGCTCGCGAACGACGTCACCGCCGAAGGCTCGATGAAGCACGAAATCGTCAGGGGTCAGCACGAGGGAACCTACGCTGGAGTCTGCCACGAGCTTTCCCCGAAGGGGGCACGTGACGCTGATACCCTTCGACGCGTGCGTGCGTTCGTGACCGTCGTTCTCGTTCTCTGCCTTTCGACGGCGTCGTCGACCTGGGCACAGCCCCCACGTGCCGAGGTCGAGCTGCGACCGACGACTCCCGCGCTGCGCCTGCGTGAGGTGCGTCTGGCGCAGAACGCGGAGCGACGCCGCGAAGGTCTCTGGCTCTTCACGTTCGGTCTCGTGAGCCTCGTGGGCGGCGGGCTCGTCGCGGCCATTCGGCACGAGGACGAAGGCTTTCTCGCGGCGGGAGTCACCACCGCGAGCTTCGGGGCCATCGACGCCATGCTCGCGATCGGGTTGATGGACCTGTCGGGTGCGCGACGCCGAACCATCCTCGACGATCGAAGCGGCGTGCACGTCCGTTTCGAAGACGTGCGTGAAGCCGAGCTCGTCGCGGCGTTGCGGTCGGGGCAGGGCTTCGCGATCAACGCCGGGCTCGACGTCTTCTACATGGCGGCCGGGCTGCTGCTCTTCGCGCTCGGTCGGGCCCGCTCGGACGCCCGAGGCTGGGAAGAAGGCGCCGGCCTCGCGATGGTGGGGCAAGGCGCGTTTCTCTTCGCGTTCGATCTCGCGGCGTGGCGGCACGCGAACGCGCGCGCCGAAGCCCTTCGCGCGGTTCGTTGAGCCCCGCGATGGCGCGTCACTCCGCGGCGATGGCGAACGCGCCGACGAAGAACGGGCCGCCGCTCGCGGCGAGCGTGGTGCGGTGCTCCAAGGCGCCGGTCACCTCGTCGACGGCGAAGACCTGGACGTCGTTCGAGTTGAGGTTCGCCACGATCAGACGCGTGCCGTCGGGCGTCAGCGTCATGCTCCGCGGGTGGTTGCCCCGCGTGCTCTCGTGCTCCACGAGCGCCAACGTCGCGTCGCCCTCGATGCGGAAGACGACGACCGAGTCGTGACCTCGGTTGCTGCCGTAGACGAAGCGCCCGTTCGGATGGACGAGGATCTCGGCCGTGCTTCCCGAGGCCGGAGCGCCGCCGGGCAAGGTGTCGATCCGTTGGCGCGAATCCCCGAGCGTCCCGTCGCCGTTCACGTCGTGCACCGTGACCGTGCGGTCGTTTTCGTGGATCACGTACGCGTGCGTCTGCGAGGGGTCGAGCGCGAGGTGCCGAGGGCCCGAGTTGCGGCGCGTGTCGACGGTCGGCGGGTCCATAGGCGTCGGTCCTCCCGCGCCGAGCGCGTATTGCGCGACGAGGTCCTCGCCCTTGCTCGGCACGTAGAGGTGGTCGCGATCGCGGTCGACCACGACCTGATGCGTCTGGGAGCCGGAGGCCAAGGTCGCGCTCGCCGGTGAGAGCGTTCCGTCGGGCGCGAGTGGGAACACCGAGACGTTGCCGCCACCGTAGTTGGCGGTGAAGACGAAGCGGCCGTCCGTCTCGACGTGGGTCGGGCCGCCGCCGGTGGACTCGCGATCGATCACGGAGACCTCACCGGTCCCCGGGGTCACGGCGAGCGCGGCCACCTCGGAGGCGCCTTCGTGCACCACGTAGAGGAAACGGCCGTCCGCCGAGGGCGCCAGGAACGAGGGGAAGTTGCCGGTGCGGGTTCGGCTTCGCTCGACCAGGGTGTCTCCCTCGAGCGCGTGCACCACGAGATCGCCGCTCGTGAGCCCGACGTAGACGAACACGGGGCGTGGCGGCTCGGTGCCGGCGTCCGAGCCGCCATCGACGAGGGCTCCTCCGTCATCGACCTCGACCCCACCGTCGACTTCGACCCCACCGTCGTGGTCGCCGCCGTCGCCGCCGTCACGCTCCGGCGTGGTTCCGCCATCGGAAGGGGGCGTGTCGTCGTCGCCGCACGCGATTCCGATCAAGAGGAGCAGGCAGGCCCAGAGCGAGTGGCGACGCATGGGCTGACAGTACCCAAAGGTGTGTAAATCGGGTCACGCATCCGCCACCGACGGCAAAGGTGTCTCCTGCCGGAACACGAAGGCCTTTCGCGTCGTCGTTGACTTCGACGCCCCCGCGGCGGGACACTCGGCCGCGATGCTGCGAGATCGCCTCGGTCGGTTCGTGGGCTGGCCAGACGGGATTTGCCGGACGCACGTGCGGACACTCTCTGGGCCCACGCGCGGCCTTCGAGCCCTCCTGCTCGCGTTCGTCGTGTTCGGGACCCTCGGCAGCTTCGTGCCGCGCGCGGATGCCCAGTGCATCGACGAAGCGATCCGGGACGAGCTGAACGCACGGCGCCGCTACCGCGGGGTACAGGAGCGTGTGTTCCAAAAGGCCCTGCGGCACGAGCTGAGCGTGATGGGCGGCATCTACTCCGCCGACCTGCTGAGCTCGTACGCGGCGGTCGGAGGGGCCTACACCTTCCACTTCTCCGAGGCCCTCGGCCTCGAGCTCGCCTACCACTGGAGCCGTGCACGCTCCGAGCTGATCCGCATCATCGAGAACGATCGTGGCGTGGTGCTCCTGCGTCTCGACCAGCCCGTGCACAACTACATGGGCCACCTCGTGTGGTCGCTCGCCTATGGCAAGGTGCGCTGGCTCGGTGGATCGATCTCGCGCTTCGACTTCTACCTCGCGGCCGGCGCGGGCGTGACCGACAACCAGAGCGCGCGCGGTCTCACGTTCGGTGGTGGCTTCGGTCTCAAGTTCTACTTTGGGCAGTGGTTCGCGATGCGTTTCGACGTGCGCGACCAGATCCTCCAACAAGAGATCCTCGGGGAGTCGCAGCTCGTGAACAACATCGTCGCCACCTTCGGCCTCTCGATCTTCATGCCCTTCCGGCAGTGAGAGGCACGATGCGTTTCATCCGCTTCGGACTGGTTCTCGCGCTCCTCTCGATGGTCACGTTCGCCTTCGGCGACGCGGAGGCGCAGCGTCGGCGACGTCGTCGGGCGCGCCCCACGCCGACCGAACAGACGGAGGCGCCGCCGGAAGAGACGGCGGAGGAGCCCGCGCCCGAAGAGGCCGCCGCGCCCGCGACGACGCCGGCCCCCGCGACGACGCCCGCGCCCGCGACGCCGGCGGCCGCGCCCGTCACGGAGCCCGAGCCGCCGCCCCCCACGGAGCCCGAGCCGGATCCGTCGTCTTTGCCGGATCTCGAGCCGCTTCGTGCCGACCTCGCGACCTTGATGGACGAGCTCGTGCAAGCGCGCTCGCGCGTGACGGTGCTCGGCCGCGCGCTCTTCGACACGAAGGTCGTGATTCGCGTCGAGAACCGAGCCGACGACCAGATCCTCCGTGGGCTCGTGATTCGTCTCGACGGAGACCCGGTTCATCGCAGCGACGCGGACCCGGGCGAAGGCGCGGCGCCGGTCTTCGAAGGCTTCGCGGCGCCGGGACCGCACGACCTCGCGATCGAGGTGGAGCAACGGGCACGCGCGAACGAGGCGTACCGATCGCTCCAACGCAACCAGTTCCGCTTCGAGGTGGTGCAGGGGAAGCTCACCGAGATCGTCATCCGACTCGACGACGACTCGGACATCGCCGAGGACTTCGCCGACGACGGCGAAGGCGAATACGACGTGAACATGCGCGTGCGGGTGGCGACCCGTGACCTCGCGTCGAGCCGCTGACGACACCGGATCGCATGCCGACACGGGACGACTTCTTCTCGATTCGCCGACCGCTGAAGCGGGCACTCGTGCTCGCTCTTTCGTTGGCCGCGGCCCCGAGGGGCGCGCCGCTCTCGGCCCAAGAGCCCGCCGAGACGACCGACGAAGCTCCGACGCTCGGCCGCTACCTCGACGCGCTGGCGAGCCAACGTCTGCTCTCCGCCGAGACCGGTTCGCTCACGGCGCTTCGCGAGCAGCTTCGCCTGGCCGAGTCGCTCTACTTCGACCAGCGCCACGGCGACGCTGCGCTCGTGCTCTACGAGATCGTCGAGAGCCCGCGCTTCTCCGATTACAGCGAGTCCGACGACTTCCTCGGCGCCGAGCTGCTCGCGGCCAGCGCTCTGGCCGAGCTCGGCTCGCTCCGCACCGCGGCGCGCTACCTCGAGCGAATCCTCCGCCGCGGTACGAGCCACGGCTACTTCGGTCCGGCCTACCGCCGCTTCGTCGACGTCACGTTGCAGAGCGGGGATCTGGCCACCGGCCTTCGCACCCTCGACGCGCTCGATCTGCAGGGCGGCACGCTCCCCGAGGACGCGGAGAACGAGCTGCGTTACCTCCGTGCCCGCGCTGCGTACGACGCCGGCGACCTCGACGCCGCCGACCCGGTGTTCACCGAGATCACGCAACGCAGCCGCTTCTACGCGAACGCGCAGTACTTCCGAGGTGTCATCGCGACTCGCCGCCGTGACCTCGCCGCCGCCGAAGCCGCGTTCTGCTCGATCGCGACCACCGGCGACCAAGAGCGCTTCACCTTCGTCGTCGACGACCGCTTCTTCCAGGTGAAGGATCTCGCCTGGCTCGCGCTCGGTCGCGTCGCCCACGAAGGCCGCCGCGGCGACGACGCGTTCTACTACTACTTCCAGGTCCCCAACGACTCCGAGCGCGTCGCCGAGGCCCTCTTCGAGAGCGCCTTCGCGATGTACGAAGGCGACGACTACGACACCGCCATCGACCTGCTCGATCAGCTCGAGGTGCGTTTCCCCGCGTCGCCCTTCGTCGACGAAGCCACCGTGCTCCGTGGCTACGTGCACCTCGGTCGCTGCGAGTTCGAAGAAGCCGCGCGCCTCTTCGTGCGCTTCGCCGAGCGCTTCGGGCCGCTCGTCGCGGAGATCGACGCGATCCTCGAGAGCGAGACGCGCCAAGCCGCGCTCTACGGGGACTTGCTCGAAGAAGAACGCCGCGCCGAAGCGCGTGCCGCGCGCGCCGAAGGGCAGACCGAAGACGAACGCGCCGCCGAAGCCCGCGAGCGCGTCGAGACCTTGCCGGGGCTCTTGCTCGCGCTCCTGCGCGTGGACCCGACCTTCTTCCAGCTTCACGCCGGCGTTCGAACCCTCGACGCCGAGGCCGCGCGTGCGGGTCGCCTCGAGGACGATCTGCGTGGCCTCGCGACGCGGCTTGGTGGCACCGACGCGCCCGCCGCAGCGGCGGAGCTCGAGCGTTACCAAACCGAAGCCGACGAGCTCCGCGTCCAGCTCACCACGGCGCGTGAGATGCTTGCCGGACTCGCGGCGAACCTCGACGTCCTGCGTCGCGGCGGGGCCTCGGCGGAAGACCGCCGCCCGCTCGAAGAAGACCTTCGCCGCTTCACGCGCCAGGTGAACGAGCTGGGTCGTCAGCTGACCCGCGCCCTCGCGGCGACCGCGGAGCTCGAGGTGATGCCCGAGGTGCCGGGCGAAGACGTCCGGGCGTTGCTTCGCGAGGACGCCCGCCGCGCACGTCGCTTCCCGCGCCGGGTCGTGGAGATGCGTGAGCGGCTCAGTGGCGCCGCCAACGAGGCCGCGCTTCGTTCGCTGCGTGGCTTGCGTGAGCGCCTCGGCGGTTTGCTTCGTCGCGCACGCATCGGCCGCATCGACGCGGTGATGGGCAGCAAGCGCCGCATCGAGATCCAGATCGAGAGCCTCGCCGCGGGTCGTTTCCCGCCCGAGCTCGTCGACCCGCTTCGCGTGCAAGGCCTGCTTCGCGACGACGAAGAGTATTGGCCCTTCGAGGGTGAGTATTGGTCGGACGAGTTCGACGAGACGATCCCGCTCGACGAGCTCGAGGACGAAGAGGCCGAGGCCGAGAGCGCCGACGAAGACGCGAACGACGACGAAGGGGAGGACGCATGAGGACGCGCGCGCTCCTCGTGACCTTCGTCCTGCTCGGTGCCGTCCTGCTCGGCGTGCCCGCGCTCGCGCAAGAGCGGGTCTCCACCAGCGCGCCGAGCACGAACGTCTCGCGCTTCCAAGACCCGGCGGAAGAACGTTCGATCGCGAGCAGCGACGACGACGACCTCGGCGAAGAGCAGGCCGACGAGCTGCCGGAGAACGTCGAGGAGCTCCTCTTCCTGCGTGAGCGCCCCGACGCGCTCGGCGACGCGGCGCGGGAGTACCAGAACGCCCGCCTCGAGCAGCTCCTCGCGGATCGCGAGCGCTTGGTCGAGGTTCGTCGCGACGAGGCGATTCGGTTGCTCGAGGAGTTCATCTCCGAAGAGCCCGAGACCGCGGCCGAGATGCCGGACGCGCTGCTTCGCCTCGCGGAGTTGCTCTGGGAGAAGGCGCGCATCGACTACCTGCGCGCGTTCGCGGCGTGGCAAGAGGTGCCGGAGGCCAACCGCGGCCCGGAGCCGACCCCGCAATACCGCCGTCCGCTCGAGCTCTACGATCGCATCCTCGCGAACCACCGCGGCTACGACCGCTACGACTTCGTGCTCTACATGAAGGCGTACGCGCTCGTGGAGCGCGGCGACGGCGAAGGGGCGTTGACGCTCTACCGTCAGATCCTGTCCGAGTTCCCGCAGAGCCGCTTCGTTCCCGACGCCCACTTCGCGCTCGCCGAGTCGCGTTTCGGTGCCGTCGACTACGCGGGCGCGTTGCCGGAGTTCGAAGCGGTGATGCAGCACCGCGAGAGCGAGCTCTACGACATCTCGCTCTTCAAGAGCGCGTGGTGTCTCTGGCGCATGGGTCAGACGGAGCAGGCGGCGGTTCGCTTTCGCCAGGTCCTCGACCTCGGGCGTGGCCGCGAGCGTCTGTCGGCGGCGCAGCGTCGTCGTCTTCGCGAGCTGCAGGACGAGGCCCTCGACTACCTCATCCAGGTCTTCATCGAGGACGAGACCAACACCGCCCGCGACGTCTTCGCGTTCCTCGAAGAGATCGGTGGCACCCGCTACGGCCGCCGCGTCCTCGTGCGCCTCTCGGACACCTTCATGGGTCAGTCGCGCTACGAGCGCGCGGTCGAGGCCTACGAGCTGCTCCTCGAGATGGACCCGACGGCGCGCGAGGCGCCGCAATGGCAGCGCCAGATCGTCACCAGCTGGGCCGCGCTCGACGACAGCGAGAAGACCTTCGCGGCGCTCGAGACGCTCGCGGCGACCTACGGGCCGACCTCGACGTGGGCGACGCAGCAGAGCGACCCCGAACGTGCGACGCGGGAGTGGGCCCGCATCGAGCGCCTCGTGCGTCGCCAAGCGATGCGCACGCACGAGGTCGGACAGCGCGAGCAGCAGCGCCGAAAGCTCGAAGAGGCGGTGCGCCTCTACGGCATCTACCTGCAGCACTTCTCGGACTCCGAGCACGCGTACAACGTCGAGTTCTACCGCGGCGAGATCTTCTTCCACCGCCTCGAGCGCTACGCCGAAGCCGGCGAGGCGTACCTCTCGGCCGCACGCCGGAACCCGCAGGGCGAGTTCACGAAGGACGCGCTCTACAACGCGATCGGCGCCTTCGAGCGCGTGCGCGAGCAGCAGCTCGAAGGGTGCGGCAGCGCACCGACCGCGGCGGGCGGAGGTGCACGTCAGCGACGCCGTGGTCAGGCCGCGACCCCGACCCCTGCACCGACCCCGACGCCCGCTCCCGACGCCGCGCCCGCCGCGCCCGATGGCGAAGCCGAAGCGCCGGCCGAGGACCCCTGCTCGGGCGAGACCTCGAACGACCGCAAGTTCGGCGAAGCCATCGCGCTCTACGTCGAGCTCTTCCCCGACGACCCGGACCTTCCCGAGATCCTCTTCCGCCAAGGCCGCCTCTACTACGACCGTGGCGTCTACGACCCGGCGGTGCGCCTCTTCGGGCAGCTCCTCGAGCGATTCCCGGAGAGCCAATACGCGAGCCCGGCCGGCGAGCTCATCCTCGACAGCTTCAACCGCGCGGCCGACTACGCGAACATCGAGACCTGGGCACGTCGTCTGAAGTCGGCGCCGGCCTTCTCGAGCGCCGAGAGCCAAGCGCGCCTGGACACGCTGATCGTGCAGTCGATGTTCAAGGTCGGCGAGCAGCTCGCGGAGCGTGGCGAGCACGCCGCGGCGGCCGACGCCTACCTGCGCGCGGCCGAAGAGTTCCCCCGCGAGGCGCGCGCCAAGCAGGCGCTCTACAACGCGGGCCTCGAGCGTCAGCGCGCGGGCGACCTGCCCGGTGCCGCGCAAGCCTACGAGCTGCTGATCGAGCGTCACCCCGGCACCACCGAAGGCGCGACCGGCGCGTGGGCCGCGGCGCAGATGTTCGAGTCCATCGCGCAGTTCGGCGACGCCGCGCGCTTCTACGAGTCCTACGGGCGACGTTTCCCCGAAGGCGAGAAGGCGCACGAGGCGACCTACAACGCGGTGCTCCTGCGCATGACCGCCGGCGATTGGGACGAAGCGGTCAGCGTCGGTCGCTACTACCTCGAGCGTTATCCGCGCCACGAGAACGCGGACGACGTCTACTTCTTCATCGGGCGCGCGCAGGAGGGCGACGAGTCGTGGAACGACGCTGCCGCCACCTACCGCGAGTACATCCGCCGCAGCCGCAACAACGACCGCAAGGTCGAGGCGCAGACGCGGCTGGCGCAGGTGCTCACGCGAGCGGGCAACGAGCGGGCCGCCAACGAAGCGCTCGAAGACGCGGTGCGCACGGCCCGTCGCGCACGACGAGGGCTTCGCGACGGCCTCTACTTCGCGGCGCAAGCGCGTTACCTCCAAGGCGACCGTGTGCTCGCGGAGTACGAGCAGATCCAAATCGCGGGTCCGAGCGAAGGCCTTCGTCAGCGCCTGCAACGCAAGTCCGAGCTCCTCCAGCGCGCCGCGCTCATCTACGCCGACGTCGTGGAGTTCGGCGTCGCGGAGTGGGTCACCGCCTCGCTCTATCAGATCGGCCGCAGCTACGAGCTCTTCGCCGAGGCGATGCGTGAGTTCGAGCTGCCCGAAGGCCTCACCGAAGAAGAGCAGCAGGCCTACATGGACCAGCTCGCGATGTTCATCATCCCGATGGAGGAGCGCGCACTGGAAGCCTACGAGGGCGGTTACAACAAGGCGATCGAGCTGCGCATCTACAACCGCTGGACCGCACGTCTGCTGGAGTCGCTGCAGCGCCTCAACGACGTGCAGTACCCGCCCATGCGCGAGAGCGGTGGCGCGGTGGTCGAAGCCCCGCCTCTGCCGATGCCGGCGCCCCTCGACGGTCTTCGCCGCGCCGACCCGACCGAATCGACCGAAGGCGGCGAAGCGACGGAGGACGAGGAATGAGAGCCCTGCTCCTGCTCGTGCTCGCGAGCGCCTCGGTCTCGGTGGCCTGTGGCGGCGGCTCGCAGACCGACAACACGACGGTCGAGGTGCCTCCCGCCGACCCCGAGGCGGTGCGCGAATACCTCGCGGGCGTTCGAATCCTCCAGCGCCAGGGCGGCAACGAGCGCTCCCGCAACCGCCGGGCGCGCGCGCGTTTCGAGAAGGCCATCCAGATCGATCCGAACCTCTGGGAGGCGCACTACAACCTCGGCGTCGTGCAGCGGCGCGCGGAAGAGCTCGACGCCGCGGGCGCGAGCTTCGACGAGGCCGCCCGCATCGCGCCACAAGCGCCCGAGCCGCTGCTCGCTTCGGCCGAGGTCGCCTACGTGCGCGGCGACCGCGACGCCGCCGCGAACCGCCTCGAGCGTCTGGTCGAAGCGCACCCGAACGACCTCGCCGCCCGCACCGCGCTCGCGGTCATCCTTCGCGAGCGGGGTCGCTACGACGAGGGCCTCACCCAAGCGCGCGAGGTGCTCGTGCGCGACCCACAGAACGTTCGCGCACTGCTCGAGATCGGCCGCATCGAACGTGCCCGCGAGCGCTTCGACGTGGCCAGGCTCGTGCTCGACAAGGCGCGGCAGCTCACCGCGGAAGGCGACGCGCGGGTGCGCGCCGAGGTGCTCAACGAGGTCGGTCTGCTCGAGCTCGATCGAGGTGACAACCAAGCCGCCTTCGAAGCGTTCGAGGCTGCGGTCGCGACCGACGCGGCCTACGCGCCGTCGCGTATGAACATGGGCTCGGTGCTCCTCGCGGCGGGCGACTACGTCGGCGCCGCCGGACACTACGAGGCGGTGATTCGCAGCAACGCGGGCGACCTCGACGCACGCGTCGCCTACGCGATCGCGCTGCGCGGTCAGGGCGAGCACCGTCGTGCGCGGCAGGAATACCAACGCGTGCTCGACGCGAACCCGAACCACCCCGACGCGCTCTTCGATCTCGCCGTGCTTCGCGCCGAGTTCCTCGACGAGCGCCCGCAGAGCCGAGAGACCTTTCAGCGCTTCCTCGAGGCGGCGCCCCGAAGTCATCCGAAGCGCGAAGACGCCGAGCGTTACCTTCGCGAGCTCGGCGAGCCCTCGCCGAAGGGAGGCGCGCGATGAAGCTGGATCCGAAGCGGCTGCTCGGGCTCGTCCTCGCGAGCGCGTTGATTGCGGTGCCTGCGCTGGGCGTGCACGCCCAAGACGGCCGCGAAGAAGCCTCGGCGCCGAGCACCGGCGAGGACGAGGACATGGAGGACGTGGACGTCGACGCGGACGTGCGCTCCGAAGGAGGCCAGAAGGTGAAGGTCTTCCGGTTCTCCGGCCTCGACATCTCCGGTCGCCTCAAGTCGCCGCAGCTCCTCTACTTTCTCAACCGCCTCCGCGCGGAGTTCGATCGTCCGAAGCTGCCGCACCGCAGCTTCGTGCCGGAGTTGGTACGATCGACCAAAGCTCCGGGGATGTGAGCGGTCTCGGACGTGCGGGTAGCGGGATGTCGGACGCGATGACGAAACGAGCAGCCGAAGCGACCTCGTCGGGTCGGGAACCTCGACCTCCGACGGGCGTCCAAGGGTCCGTCGCGCCTTCCTGTGCGCCGTCCCTTGGCATCGTAGGCCCGTCGCCCCTCCTCTCGCCCACGAAGGTCTGCTCATGAGCGCCGCCGCCACCGCCGCCTCGCGTCCGCTTCGTGTCGCGTACCTCTGGAACCAGGCGATTCAAGAGGACGAGCTCCTCACGACGCCCGCTCCCGTCACCATCGGCGGCACCTTCCCGATGCCCGAGGGCTTCGGCGAGGTGCCGGTGCCAGTGCTGACCCCGGTCGCCGGCTCGCATGGCTACCGCCTCAACGCGGGCGGCGGATTGCTCGGCGGCAGCGTCTGGATTGGTGGCAAGCGTCACGACATCGGACAGCTCCCCGCACCCGTCGAGCTCGGGCCGAGCGACTACGGCGTCGTCACCCTCGGGCCGGTCGCGGTCTTCTTCCAACACGTTCGTGGGGCCACCGCGGCGCCCAAGCAGCTCGCGCGCCTCGACATGGGCGTGACCTTCTCGGTCTTGCTCGCGTTCCTGCTCGTCGGCGCCATCGGCGTGATCTCGTTCCTCGACTACCAGCGCCACGGCTACGGCGAGCTCGATCCTTTCGAGCTCGACGAGAGCCTGATCACGCGCTTCATGGTGACCCCGCCGCCGGAAGACTTCTTCGAACAGGTCGCACCGGAGTCCGGCGACGAAACCGAAGACCCGGGGCTTCGCGCGCGCGAGGAAACGGGCGGTCGCCGCCACGAAGGCGACGAAGGTCGCGTGGGCCGCGAGGACGCGGACACCGAAGACACCCACGTCCAAGGCGAGGTCACGACCGCGATCGCGACGAAGGTCCGAAACATGGGCCTGCTCGGCGCGCTCTCGAACGGCGGCGAAGGCAACGCCATCGCGGCGGCCCTCGACGTCCCGACCATCAGCGACATCCTCGGCGGCATGGGCGACGCGCCCACCCGCGTCGGTCGCGGCAGCGGCGGCACCGGTCTGCTCGGCGTCGGT
Source organism: Sandaracinus sp. (assembly GCA_020633125.1). GTDB lineage: Bacteria > Myxococcota_A > Polyangia > Polyangiales > Houyiibacteriaceae > JACKEH01. The sequence continues at coordinate 88,710 of JACKEH010000011.1, forward strand.
CGAGGCGGCGGAGGCGACGGTCCCGGCAGCCTCTTCGGCGCGGGCGACATCGGCACCGGCGCGGGCGCGGGTCGCGGCAACGGCGTCGGTCGTGGGGGCGGAGGCGTCGGCGCGCGCGGCCGACCGGCGCGTGAGGTGCGCGTCTCGGTCGAGCAGGGCCGCCCGAGCGTCAGCGGCTACCTCAGCGCCGAGCAGATCAACCGCGTCGTGCGCGCGAACGCCGCCGCCATCCGCTACTGCTACGAGGTCGAGGTCCAGCGGCAGCCCAACCTTCGCGGCCGCGTCGAGATCGCGTGGCGCATCAACCTTCAGGGCGCCGTGACGACGTCGCGCGTCGCGAGCTCGACGCTGCGCAACCCCCGCGTCGAAGGATGCATCGTGCGTCAGGTGCGTCGTTGGCGTTTCCCGCAGCCCGACGGCGGCGAGGTCAACGTGACCTATCCGTTCATCTTCGGTGTGAGCGGCGGCTGACGCGTCGCGGCAGGATGGGGTCTACTTCCGGGACGTGAGGCGCAACCAGGGCCTCGCGCGCCCGAAGGGGGCGCCATGTCGAACGGGCACTCTCCGAAACCCGAAACCACCCTCGAAACCGCGCTCGCCTGGGCCCAGGCCTGGCACCTCGAAGAGCCGGCCTCACGGCGTTCCCTGACCGCCTCCGAGGTTCGCGACGCGCGGGTCCTCTTTCCCATCCAGGTGCGCATCGAGACGTGGGTCGAACGACGCATCCTGAGGGTCGTCCCGCTCGCGTCCTCCACGGAGCGCACGTTCGAGCCCGAGCCGGAGCGCTGGTCGGTCGACCTTCCGGTGCCCGAGCTCTCCGACCACCTCGTGCGAACGGACGCCCTCGCGGAGCGACCTCGCGGCTGTCCCGCCTGCGCCAAGAGCGGCATTCGGCGTTGCGATCTCTGCGACGGAGACGGTCGTCGTGGGCTCGACCTCTGCGAGCTCTGCGAAGGAGCCGGCGAGCGACGCTGCGAGGTTTGCGAGGGCTCCGGCGCGGTCGTCGCGCGCTTCGACGTCGAGCGGCACTTCCGTCGCCACGTCCGGCTCCGCGTGCACGAAGACGAGGGTCACGAAGTCGGTCCACACGCGTTGCTCTACCTCGTCGACCACGCTGCGGAGGGTGAGGTCATCCACGATCAAACCGCGCCGCGCATCGAGCGCTACGTGGGGAAGGGCGCTGGAGGCGGCTACCGCGACGTCCCGACGCGGTTGGCGGGAAGCATCGACGAATGGCTCGGCGAGCCCCCGGAGGTGCCCGAGGAAGGCCGGATCGTGTCGCAGCGGCTCGTTCTCTCGCGCGTGCCCGTCTACGTCTTGGAGCTCGGGCGCGGTCGCAGCGTGCAGGTCTACGGCTCCCCGCCGCGTCTCTCGCCGGAGAGCGCGCTTCGGCCGGCTTGGCTCGCGTGGCTGCCGGGGATCGTCGTCGCGGCCTTGCTGGTGCTCGTCGCCGCCGGCTTCTACTACCTGATGACGAGCGGCCGCTGAGCGCGACGCGTCGTCAGCGGTACGGCTCGCCTTTGCGCTCGAGCAACCACGCCGTCTTGCCGTCGAGCGGGATGTCGCCGGGGTTCTTCACGTAGAACTCCGTGTAGCCACAGTCTCGGCAGACCCCGGCCTCGAGGTCGCCGACGCTCGTCGTCACGTCCACGTTCATGCCGAGCATCCGCTGCCGGTCGACATGACGCGCGATGCGCATCGGCTTCATGTGTCCGTCGTCGTGGTCCGCGACGTCGGCGACGTAGATCACCGAGCCATCGCACTTCGGGCAGCGTCCGCTTCGCTTCATGCCGCGAGCATACGCGGGTCGCTCACTCGTCGTCCGACCGAGGGAGCCACTCGACGGCGCGTCGAAGCAATGGAATCTGGCCGGGCACGACGCGGCGTTCGGCCTCGTCGAGCGTGAAGAACGCGGCGCGGTCGATCTCGGGAAAACGAAGCCGGCGGCCGGAGCGCGGCGGCCACTCCACCTCGATCTCGGTGCTCACCAACGTGCTCGCGTCCCAGTCGCCGCGGGTAGCGAACGCGCGCACGAGCTTCCGCGATTGTTTGGCGGTCCCGAGGTCGACGTAGCGCGAAGGATCGTTCGGGAGCGTGAGCCCCAGCTCTTCGCGGGTCTCACGAAGCGCGGCGTCCAGCGGCGACTCGCCCGGCTCCGCCGCGCCTTTGGGAATCGACCAGGCACCGAGGTCCTTCTTCGCGAAGAAGGGGCCGCCGGGATGCGCGAGCAGTACGGAGCCGTCCGCCCGAACGAGCACCAATCCGAACGACGTGATCACCGAAAGCAGCCTCCGAGGACCGGATCCTCGTCGAGCATCGCCGCCACGCGATCGAGCACGTCGTTGCGACCGGTGAGCACGGTGTGAAAGTCGTGCTTCATCTCCGGCGCATGTCGAAACGCGTCGATCCACTCGTCGCGTACGAAGGGGTCTGCGCGAATGGCGTCGAAGAAGCCCGTACCGACGAGCAGTCGCTCCACGCGTTCGCGGCTTCCGCGCTGAAACGCCGACACGAGGTAGGCGGCGGTGCCGACCTGCAAGCCGTGCAGGCGCGGGCGTGAGGCGTAGCGGTCGAGCGCGTGCGAGACGAGGTGCTCACTTCCACTCGCCGGCCGGGTCGAGCCGGCCATCTCCATCGCGACGCCGTTGAGCAACAAGGCGGTGGCGAGAAGGCGCTCGCCTTCGAGGTCGCGTGTCGTGCGGCCCATGAGCTGGAAGACCGTCGCGTCGGAGAGCAACGCCGCGAGGTCGTCGACGGGCTCCCCGCGCGCGTGAAAGGCGAGCTTCCAGTCGACGATCGCCGTCGCCTTCGCAGCCACGTCGCCGATGCCCGAGAGCCAGAGCGGTGTCGGTGCCTCGAGGCAAATCGCGGTGTCGACCACGACGCCAACCGGCAGCGAGCAGCCGAACGAACGACGTCGACCCTCCACGGTGAGGCTCGCCGAAGGGCTCGCGAAGCCGTCGTTCGAGAGCGACGTGGGCACCGCGACGTAGGGCACGCTCGCGAGGTGCGCGACGTACTTCGCGACGTCGAGCGCGCGACCACCACCCAGCCCGACGAGCGCGAGCCCGTGCGCGGGAAGCTGCGGCGCGAGCTGCGTGGCGACCTCGTAGCTCGCCTCCTCCACGACCGTGTGGTGGACCAGCGCGATGCCCTCGGACGAGAGGCTCGCCACGAAACGTTCGAGGATCGACGCCGGCAGACCGTGGCTCGAGAGCAGGGCGACGCGGCTCGCGCGCATGCGTGCGAGGTAGACGCCGACCCGCGCCATCGCCCCCGGTTTGATGCGAACGAGCGAGGGGATCCCGATCTGCGTGCGCTGCATGCCGGGACCATACGCCGAAGCGCGCGTGAAGGCTGCTGAGAAAGGACCGCGATGCGATTCGTGTGGTCCAGTGCTTCGAATCGCGCGTCCTCGAACCGAGGCTTTCGAAGTGGAATCGTGCGCAACGGAGCGGACGTCAATCCGCGGAGGCGCAGGGTTCCACGAGACTACCGTCCCGACGCGAAGCGTCGGTGGCGGTGAAATCTGGGGCATGTTCGAGCGTGAGAGGATGGCGCGAGGCGGAGTGCTGGTCGCGCGAAGCGCCCGCGGGACTTTCTCAGCAGCCTGGTAGGCGTCGCGACGGAAAGAAGAAGGGCCGCGCGGTTTCCCGAGCGGCCCCGTCTTCACGTCACGCGATCAGCGCCGCCGGCGCCGCCGCAGAAGCGCGAGACCGACGAGCGCCAGTCCGACCGCGGCGCTCGGATCCGAGCCGCCCGTCGCGGTGCAGAGCGCGCCGCCCGAGAACCCACCACCCGAAGGTGCGGTCCCCGCGTCTGCCTCCGCGCCACCGTCCGACGCACCGGCGTCGTCGTTCATGCCGGCGTCGGGCACGCCGCCGTCCGAAACGCCTGCGTCACCCGTGCCACCGTCGACGCCACCGTCCGGCATCACCGGGTTGGCGGGGTCGAGGTAGTCGGGGATGCCGTCCATGTCGCTGTCGCCGACGCCTTCCTCGGAGTCGCTTCCATCGGCGGCGTCCGAGTCGGTGTCGAGCCAGTTGTCGTTGCCGTCCATGTCGACGTCGTTGCCGTGCGTCGCTCCGTCCTCGCGCTCGCGCGTGGTCGGGATCGCGTCGCCGTCGTCGTCCGGATCCAAGAAGTCCGGCGTGCCGTCCGTGTCGGTGTCGCGGCACGGCATCGTCGCGCACTCGTCCTCCGTGAGGAGCCCGTCGCCGTCGTCGTCGACGTCGAGGTGATCCGGGATCCCGTCGGAGTCCGTGTCACGCGATCCGGAACCTTCGTCACGCGTGAGGATGCCGTCGTCGTCGTCGTCCGGATCGAGGTAGTCCGGGGTCGTGTCGCTGTCGCTGTCGCGGCAGCTCGTCGCGCCCGGGCACTCGACCGCGGTCGGGATTCCGTCGCCGTCGTCGTCCGGATCGTCGAAGTCCGGGTTGCCGTCCATGTCGGTGTCGCGGCACGGCATCGACGGGCACTCCTCGGTGTCGAGGAAGCCGTCGCCGTCGGTGTCGAGCCCGCCGACCGTGAAGTCGACCGAGTCCGTCGCGGTGTTGCCGACCTCGTCGGTCGCCGTCGCGCTCGCGTCGTGGTCCCCGTCCGTGAGGTCGAAGGTCACGCGAACGCTCCACGTGCCGTCGGCGCCCGCGACGACGGTGCCGATCTCGGTTCCGTCGACGCTCACGACCACCGACGCGCCAGCCTCGGCGGAGCCGCTGATCGTGGGCCGCGGGCCACCCACCGTCGCACCTTCCGCGGGCGCGACGATCGCGACCTCGGTTTCGGTGTCGACGGTGAACGTGCCGCCGTCGGTGGCGGTGTTGCCGTCGCCGTCCGTCGCGACCGCCCGCACCGTGTGCGAGCCGTCGGACAGCGCGGTGCCGACGTCGAGCGACCAGTTGCCGTCGCCATCGGCGGTGACGGTGCCGACGAAGACACCGTCCACGTAGACGTCGACCGTCACGCCCGCGGTCGCGGTGCCGGTGATGGTCGGCGTCGCGTCGCTCGTGACCGCGCCGCCGGTCGGCGACGTGATCGCGATGGCCGGCGCGTCGGCGGTGTCGACGGTGAAGACGTGCGCGTCTTCGACCGTGTCTCCGTCCGCGTCGGTCACCGTCGCGACGACCTCGTGCTCCCCGTCGGCGAGCGCGGTCGTCACGTCGATCGACCACGCACCCGTGGCATCCGCGCTCGCGATGCCGAGGATGCTGCCGTCGACGATCACGAGCACGGAAGCGCCCGGGGTCGCGGTGCCGGTGATGGTCGGCGTGTTGTCGGACGTCGTCGTGCCGTCGCCCGGGTTCGCGATCTCGACCGCAGGCGAGTCGAGGTCGACGAGGAACGAGCCGGTGTCGTTCGCGGTGTTGCCGGCGTCGTCGGTCGCGGTGACCGAGACGTCGTGCGTGCCGTCCGTGAGCGGACCGACGACGAGCGTCCAGTTGCCCTCGGCGTCGACGATCACGGTGCCGACGACGCTGCCGTCGACGCTGACCTCGACCGATGCGCCCGGCTCGCCGGTGCCCGAGAGCTCCGGCGTTTCGTCGCCCGTCACGCTCGGTTGCTCGAACGAGACCGTGGTGCCGAGGTCGACGGTGAAGTCGCTCTCGGTGCTCGCGGTGTTGCCGAGCGTGTCGGTCGCCGAAGCGCTCGCGCTGTGTGGGCCTTCGGTGAGCGCCGTGGTGACGTCGATCGACCAGTTGCCCGAGCCGTCGGCGGTGACGGTGCCGAGCTCGGTGCCGTCGACCGAGACCGTGACCATCGCGCCCGGCTCCGCGGTGCCCGAGATCGTCGGCGTCCCCGTCATCACGCGCGTGCCGTCGGCGGGGGTGACGATCGCGACGCTCGTGGACGTGTCGACCGTGAAGATCGACGTGTCCATCGCGGTGTTGCCCGCGGCGTCCATGGCGGTGGCGATCACGGTGTGCACGCCCTCCGCCAGGGCGGTCCCGACCATCACCGACCAGGTGCCGTCCATGCCGACGGTGACGATGTCGAGCGTCATGCCGTCGAGGACGACGGTGACCATCGCGCCGGGCTCGCCGGTGCCCGTGATCGTCGGAGTGGTATCCGTCGAGCTCGAGCCCGTCACCGGCTCGGTGATCGCGACGCTGATGGCCGTGTCGACGGTGATCGAGATCATCGCAGACGAGCTGCCGCCCCGACCGTCGACCGCCGTCGCGCTCACCACGACCGCTCCGTCGCCGACCGGCGATGCGGGCGTGAAGGTCCACGCGCCGGTGCCATCGGCCACCACGGAGCCCATCTCCGCTCCGACGGAGACCATCACGGTCGCGCCCGGATCCGCCGTGCCGGAGATCGTAGGCGTCGCGTCGTTCGTGAGGGCACCGTCACTCGGCGCGGTGATGACCACCTCCGCGCGGCACGTGGCGTTGCATCCGTCGCCGGGAGCGACGTTGCCGTCGTCGCAACGCTCCGTGCCACGGATGCTGCCGTCGCCGCAGACTCCGTCACAAGACGACGGCGCGCCCATACACGCCCAGCCCGTCTCGACCGTGCAAGTCGCCGAGCAGCCGTCGCCGCTCGCGACGCCACCGTCGTCGCACGCCTCGCCGGGCGTGACGACGCCGTCGCCGCAGACCTCGACGCAAGCGGAGCTCCCGCGCACGAAGTCGATCCAGTTGCCCGTACACGCGGCGTTGCTGGTCACGGTGCGCAACACCAGACGCGTCGAGGCGCTCGTCGCGACGAACGCGATCGAGTCGGTGCGCGGCAACGCGGTGTCGGCGCCGACGACGGCGGGGCTGGAGAAGGTCGAGGTCGCGAGCACTGCGCCCGAGCTCGCGTTCTGCGCCGAGAGCGCGAAGCTGTTCGTCACCGTGTTGCTTCCGTGGTCGACGGTGACGACGTAGCGCGTGCCCGCCGTCGTCGAAACGACCTGGCTGATGGTGCCCGCGGTGCAGCCGGTGAGATCGATCGACCAGGTGCCGTGCGTGTCGGGATAGGCCGTGGAGTGGTCCACATCGCCCGCGTCGACGGTCCAGCCGGGCAGCGAGGTCAGGTTTCCGCCCCCGTCGCCTTCTTCGAACGAGCCGTTTGCCACGTCGAGGTCCGCGCAAGTGTATCCGGACTCCACCACGCAGGTGCTCGAGCAGCCGTCTCCGTTCGCGGTGTTGCCGTCGTCGCAGGCCTCGGCGCCGCTGACCGCACCATCGCCGCAGCGGGTCGTGCAGACCGAGGGCAGGCCGGTGCAGGTGTACCCCGGTTCGACGCGACAGGTGTCCGAGCATCCGTCGCCCGCGGTGGCGTCGCCGTCGTCGCAGGACTCCGTGCCGCGAAGCAGCGAGTCACCACAGACCGGACTGCACACCGAGGCGAGCGGCGCGACGATCGTGTAGCGGACCTGGTCTTGCGAGAGGCCGTAGAAACCGATCTCGCCGGCCGGCCATCCTCCCGCGGGCGCCGCCTGCCGAAACTGCTCGACCCCGTTCACACGGACCACGAGCAGGCTCGGTGTGTGTGTGATCTCGAATCGGTACGTGGTGTTGTCGGCCCAGCCGGTGGTGCCGAGCGTCGCCGCGCGGGCGACCTCGGTCACCGCGCCGTCGTGCAGCCAGAGGTTGTTGGCCGTGGGGATGCCGCGCACCCGGGAGAGGGCCAGACCGATCCGCGCCGTACCGCCGCCGATGTTCTGGTTCAGCTGCTTCCAATCGACGAGCAGATAGTCCGCCATCGCGTTGGTGGTGTCGCCGGGATTGAAACCCAAGACGAAGCCGATGAAGTCGTCGTCGTTGGTGGTCGCGACGCGGATGTCGACCGTGTAGGTGGTCGCGAAAGCGTCGGCGTTGAAGAGCCCGAGCGTGCCGTGAGCGGTGTTGCTCGTCTGGATTCCGGAGCGTCCGTCGGAGCCCAGCGTCCAGGTCGCGTTCGCGCCGGGGTAGCTCTCGATGCTGAGCGCACGGAAGTCGAGCGGGAGGCGACAGCCCCACCCCGTCTCGATCGTACAGGTCGGGCTACAACCGTCGCCTGCGGTCGCGTTGCCGTCGTCGCAGGCTTCCGTGACGGCCTGGTTGCCGTTCGGGGCCCCCCCGTCGCATTGAGCGCTCGCCGCCGAGGCCCAGCTTCCGATCGCGCCCAAGCTGAGCGCGAGCACCTTCCACGAGATCTTCATCGGTCCACCGTGTCGGCGCTCGGGCCGCTGTTGTGCTGTTGAATGGAGTCGCCGGCGCTGACGAGGTTGAACTCGACGCGGCGGTTCTGCGCGTGTTGCTCGGCGGTCTGCGCGTTCTCGACGATCGGTCGGTCCGGACCGAAGCCCTGCGCCGTCAGGCGCTCTGCGGCGACACCCTCACGCACGAGGAAAGCCACGACGGCCTCCGCGCGCTTCTGCGAGAGCGTCATGTTGGCCTCGCGGCGACCACGCGAGTCGGTGTGCCCTTCGACGCGCACACGCTCGATCTCCGGGTGCGCGTTCAGCACCTGCGCGACGTTGCGAAGGAGCTGGAAGCTGCGGCGCTGAATCACGTCGCGGTTGGTGCGGAAGTAGACGACGTCGAGAATCTCGAGGCGGCCGTCTTCGATGCGCACCTGCTGGCGCTCGGGGCAGCCCTGGTTCTCCGGCGGACCGGCGACGTCGGGGCAGTTGTCGCGCCGGTCGACGACGGTGTCGTTGTCGCGGTCCGGATCGGGGCAGCCACGGTTCGCGGCGGGACCCGGCTCGTTCCTGCACGCGTCGACTCCGTCGAGCACGCCGTCCTGATCGTTGTCCGGATCGGGGCAGCCGTTGTCGTCTTCGAAGCCGTCGGCGTCTTCGGGCTCCATCGGGCATTGGTCGGTGGCGTCGGGAATTCCGTCCGCGTCGTTGTCCGGGTCGGGGCAGCCGTTTTCGTCCTCGAAGGTGTCGACGTCTTCCGGATCCATCGGGCACTCGTCGGCGGCGTCGAGGATTCCGTCGCCGTCGTTGTCGGGATCGGGGCAGCCGTCGTCGTCTTCGAAGGTGTCGACGTCTTCGGGCTCGTCGGGGCACGTGTCGACGTCGTCGTTCAGGCCGTCGTGGTCGCGGTCACCGACGGGCTCTTCGGGACGCTCGGCGGGACGGCCGTAGCCGACCATCGCGATGACACGCGCGTCGGGCGAGCCGAAGCCACGGGTGAAGCCCATGCCGGCGGCGAGACCCGCCGTCAAACCCGAGGCGTGGTGAAGCTTCGCGCCGACGTTGCCTTCGAAGGGCGTGCTCTCGCGGCTGAAGAGGTCGTCGAAGAAGGACGAGCCGAAGACCTGCGCGTGCACGTCGACGTGCGTGCGGTCGTCGTCCTGCGCGACGTAGACCGGGAGCGCGAAGCCGAGGCCGAAGGTGAGCTCGTCGCCGAAGCTCAGGTTCGAGGTGCTGTCGGACGCGTTGCGGCGCACCTTCGCGCCGACGTCGAGCACGAGCCGCGCGCCACCGCCGGGCCGCACCTCGAAGAGCAGCTCGGGCGCGAGCGAGAGGAAGTCGTCGCCGCGAAAACGCTGCGAGCCCGCGGTCGGGAAGGTGCCCGTGAGCTGAACGCCGAGCGCGACCACGTCGTCGCTCTCGCCGTAGATGCGCACGCGCGCGCCGAGGTACGCGTCGCCGAGACCCGCGCCGTCCGCCGACGCGCCGATGCCCGCGGCCTGAAGCTCGTCTTCGTCGTCGCCGCTCATCACGAGCGAGATCGGGAGGCCCGCGAAGAGCACGACACGATCGAAGAGGCCGAGCGAGAGGCCGAGCGTGGCGTCGAGCTGATGGCCGACGATGCGGTGGCCTTCGGAGTCACGCTCGCCGAGCTCGTTCTCCCAGACCAGCGGATCGTTCGCGTAATCGAGGTGCAGCATCGCGCCGTAGCGCAGATGGCCGAGGTCGGTGGGGCGGCTGATCGCGAAGTCGTCTTCGACGGTCTCGGACGCCCGAAAGCGGTTGAGCGTGGCCGAGCGTTGCGCCGTCGCGAAGCTCGGAAGCGCCAGCGCGAGCGCCAGCGCCAGGGTGACCCGTTGCATGTTCCTCCTCGTGGGCGGGGCCGGCGGGGCCCCTTCTCTCCCGGCCACGAGGCTACGGGATCCGACCTCCACCCGGCAAGGTCAAATGCTCGTAATTCCTGGCGTATCCGATTTTCCCCGACACTCCCCCGTCTGAGGGAGGCTTCTCATGAGCCGGGAAAAGTGTGCGTTTGACGGAAGTTACACGTTTCGTAAATTGCGTTTGCGAAAACGTAAACGTCGTTTACTCTTTGCTCATGCTCCGATCCGACGCCGCTCCCGGAGGCCGCCGCCACCAAGCCAACCTCGAGCGAGTGCTCGACGCGGCGTCCGAGCTCGCGTTCGAAGACGGGCTCGAGGCGATGAGCATCAAGCGCGTCGCCGAGCGCGCCGGGTACTCGCCGGGGGCGCTCTACCGCTACTTCGCCTCGAAGGACGCGATCGTCGTCGCGATCATGGTGCGCGCGATCGACGCGCTCACCGCGTCGCTCCAAGCCGTCGAGGCCGCCGACCCGCTCGGACGCCTCGTCGCCCAATCGAACGCCTACCGCACGATGGCCGAGCGCGAGCCTCACGCGTTCGCGCTCGTCTCCAAGATGTCGGCCGACCCTCGCGTGCTCGTCGTCGACGACGCCGACGCCGGCCAGGTCGTCGCCGCGGTGGAGCGGCTCTTCGTGCCCATCGTGCGCAGCTTCCTCGAGGCCGAGCGCGCGGGGCTGATGGAGCCCGGGCCGGCGCACGATCGGGCGCTCGCGCTCTTCGCCGCGCTGCAGGGCTCGTTGCACCTGCGCAAACAAGAGCGGCGCATGCCGCACGTGATCGTCGCGCGCCGGGTCTTCGACACCGCGCTGCGCGCGCTTCTTCGTGGCTTCGGCGCTCCCGTCGAGCGTGTCGATGCCGCCCTGGCTGCCCACGCGTCGACGGACGCCTGACGGAGGACCCTCATGTCGCACGGAATCTCTCTCGCGATCGCTCTCTTCCTCGGTGCCCTCACCTGGACCTTGCTCGAGTACTGCATCCACCGCTGGCTCGGGCACCACGCGAAGTTCCGTCCGAACCCCTTCGCGAAGGAGCACATTCGCCATCACAGCCAAGGCGACTACTTCGCGCCGACCCTCAAGAAGATGGGCGCCGCGCTCGTCGCGCTCGCGCTCGTGACGCCTCCCGCCATTCTCGTCGCGGGCGTCGAGCTCGGCGTCGTGTACGCGCTGGGCCTCGTCGGTTTCTACGGCGTCTACGAGGTGCTGCATCGTCGCGAGCACACGTCGCGAGGTTTCGGCGCGTACGGCCGTTGGGCGCGCCGCCACCACTTCTGGCACCACTTCGGCGACTCCTCGAAGAACCACGGCGTCACGAGCCCGATCTGGGACTTCGTCTTCGGTACCTACCAAGCGCCCGGCGTCATCGTGGTGCCCGAGCGGCTCAAGATGCAGTGGCTCACGGATCCCGAGACCGGCGACGTGTTCTCCGACCTGCAGGCCTGGTACTCGCTGCGTCGTCGCCGCGCGGCAGCCTGACCTCTCGCCGAGACTCGATCACGACCCCTCGTGCTCACGCGCGAGGGGTTCTTCGTCGCCCGACCTCAGCGCCGACAAACGCCGATCGACGAGCCCGGCAAAGGTGTGCAGGTCCACCCCGAGGGGCAGAGGCCGTCGGCGCACAAGCGCGTGCAATACCCGCCGCTGTCGCAGAGCCCGCTCGCGCACTGCGAGGTTGCGCTGCACGTGCCGCCAATCGGTGTGTTGCCCGCGCGAACGCAGAACGTGGTGATGCTGCCGTCGTCGAGCAGCTCCGGCTTGCACCCCCAGCCCACCGGGCATCCACCTTCCGCGTTGCACGTTTGAATGCAGAGGTTGGTGCCGATCGATGACAGGTCGGCGCACAACCCACTGCGGCATTCGTTCAGGCCCGACGCGGGGCAGAGCGCGCCCATCGCGTCGTCGCCCGCCACGTCTCCGCCCGAATCCGCGAGCGGCGGCGTGCAGACCGGCACCGACGAGCCGAACGAGTTCTGACACGTGTACTGAGGCAACCCCGGGTAACGACGCGCAGGGCAATCCGCCGCCGAGCGACAGCGCGCCGTGCATCCGACGCCCGGCACGCAGAGGCTCGACCCACACTCGGTCCCGCCCGAGGTGCACGGCTTCTCGATGTCGACGCAGACTCGAAACGCCGCGCCTACGTCGGTGCACGCGTAGCCCGCCGGGCATTCGTCCGCCGAGTCGCACGGCCGGGTGCATTGGCCACTGCCACCCGTCGGCCCGAGACAGAGGCCCAGCCGGCACGTCTCCGGAGTCGCGACCGCGCACACCGCGCCCGTGTCGTCGCGCAGACAGAATCCTCCCGAGCAGGCGTGCTCGTCCGCGCACTCGCGCGACGCCGTGCAAGCGCGCGTGCACATGCGGCTGCCTCCGACGTCGTCGACGCAGCGGCCGCTCTCGCAATCGCCGTCGTTCGTGCAGCGATCGAGGTAACGCGCGGTGCCTCGCACGCCACCGTCGTCCGATCCCGCGTCGACGCCGCCGTCCACGCCGCCGTCCGTTCCGACGACTCCGCCCCCGTCGACGTCGCTGCCGCCGTCGCCCGAGCCCGCGTCGGCTCCCCCGTCGCCTGGCGTCATGCCGCCGTCCGGACGTGATCGCGTTCCTTCTGCCGCCGCGCACGCCGCCACGAGGGCCCAAAGCAAGAGTCCGAACCGACCGAATCCCATGCGAACGAGGTTATCAGGATTCCCGGTCGAGGGACGTTCGCCGTCTCGCGCCGTCTCGCGCGTGGAGGGCTGCGGTACTAGGGTCCGCCTCGGTGGCTTCCCAAGACCATCCCGCCCGAGCCCACCGCCTCGCGCGGAGCTACGCGTTGCTCGCGGGAACCCCGGCGGTCTTTCTGCTCGGCGGCGCGTTGCCCGCGGGCGACGAGCCCTTCGAGCTTCCGGTGCGCGTCGGCGCCGCGTGCCTCTTCGCGCTGGGCGCCTGGATCTTGCCGACCCGCTGGACGCGTGGCGCGGCGCTGATCACGTTCGCGCTCCTGGCGACCGTCGGTGCCCACGCGCTCGCGCTTCGGACCCGGCCGGACCTCGTGGTCTTCGCGCTCGCCGCGGTCGTCACCGTGATGCTCACCACGCTGACGGCCCCGACTGGCATCGGTCGCAAGCCTCCCGATTGGCGCCCGCCCGTCGTGCACACCCTCGCGCTCTCGTCGCTCGCGGGGTGGTTCGTCGTCGTCGCGCTCGAACGCCACGCGTGGCCGGAGCTCGGGGTCGCCCTCGCCACCACCCTCGCGGCGTGCGTCGGGACGGTCGTGTGGATCCAGCGCGAACGTCGAAAGCGTCGCTTCGTCGGCGTGGCGCTGCTCGCCCTCAGCGGCGTGCTCCTCGGTTTCGCGCAGGGCCTCCCCGGTCTGCTCTCCGCCGCGCTACCCGCCTCGCTCGCGACGTTGGCGCTCGTGCGCGGAAACGAAGGTTCGTGGGTGCGCGAAGCCGCGGCCTCGGTGCTCGAGCACCCGCCGCGCATGTTGGTCGTCACCTTCCTCGTGCTCTGCGTCGGGGGCGCCTTGTTGCTCTCGTTGCCCGTCGCCACCGAGGATGGAGAAGCCATCGGCCTCGTCGATGCGGCGTTCACGGCGGTCAGCGCCGTTTGCGTCACCGGTTTGGCCACCGTCGACACCCCGACGACCTTCAGCGCCTTCGGCGAAGGCGTGCTCCTGCTGCTGATCCAGATCGGCGGCCTCGGGATCATGACCTTCTACACCGCGGCGCTCGCGGCGCTCGGTCAGCGTCTGAGCCTGCGCCACGAGAGCACGATCGCCGCGTCGATCAACGTACGCGAGCGGCAGCAGCTCCTGCGCACGCTCGCGCAGCTGATCGGCTTCACCTTCGTCGTCGAGATCGTCGGTGGCGCGCTCCTCACGCTCGCGTTCGCGATGCGAGGCGAGCCGATCCTCTCGGCGCTCTGGCGCGGCCTCTTCACCTCGATCAGCGCGTTCTGCAACGCAGGGTTCGCGCTCCAGTCCGACAGCCTCGTCGGTTACCAAGACGACGCGCTCGTCCTGCACGTGATCGCGGTCGTCATCGTGCTCGGAGGTCTGTCGCCGGCGGCGGCGCTCGCCTTGCCGAGCTTGGTGCGGCGTCGACCCGTCGCGCTGCAGATCAAGCTCGGCCTCGCGACCTCCGTCGCGCTGCTGCTCGTCGGCTTCGTGCTCTACGGCTTCCTCGAGTGGGACGCCTCGCTCGCGAAGCTGGCTCCGCTCGACCGCGTGCACAACGCGTGGTTCCAGTCGGTGACGCTGCGAACCGCGGGCTTCAACAGCGTCGACCTCGCGACCACGCGGCCGGCGACGCAGACGATGATGATCGCGTGGATGTTCGTCGGCGGGAGCCCGGGCGGCACGGCCGGCGGCGCGAAGACGACCACTGCGGCGCTCCTCGTCCTGATGGTCGTCGCGGCCATGCGCGGTCGCACGTACATCGACGTCTTCGGCCGCCGCATCCCACACGCGACCGTCTACCGCGCCGCGGCCGTCTTCACGGTCGGCGTGCTCTCGGCCATCGGCCTGCTCGCGGGATTGCAGCTCACGCAATCGATGGACCTCGGCGTGGCCGTCTTCGAAGCGGTCTCCGCGCTCGCGACGGTCGGCCTCTCGATCGGCGGCACGGCCCAGCTCGACGAGGTCGGCAAGGTCCTCATCATGTTCGCGATGTTCGCGGGCCGCGTCGGCCCGCTCACGCTCTTCTTGTTCCTCTCCGAACAGAAGGGCGACGAGCTCTGGAAGCACCCCGAAGAAGAGGTCGACGTCGGATGAGCAAACAAGCCTTGGTGGTCGGGCTCGGCCAGTTCGGACTCGCGCTCTCGCGTTCGCTCGCCGCCAAAGGCGTCGAGGTGCTCGCGGTCGATCGTCGCGAAGAGACGGTGCGCGCCGCGGCCAGCTTCGTGACCGAAGCGGTCTGCCTCGACGCGACCGACGAGATCTCGCTCGCACGCACGTTGCCGGAGCGCCGTGACCTCTGCGTCTGCGCCATCGGCGACGAGTCGCGCGAGAGCTCGATCCTCGTGACGGCGTTGCTCCGACAGCTCGGCGCGAAGCGCCTCGTCGCCCGCGCCACCAACCCGCTGCACGAGCGCATCCTTCGCCTCATCGGTGCCCACGAGGTCGTGAACCCGGAGGCGGCGTTCGGCGAGCGCTTCGCCAACCACCTCCTCCACCCGCTCGTGGTCGACGAGATCCAGCTCGGCAACGACCTCGTGCTCACCGAGTTGCGACCGCCCGAGGTCTGCGTCGGTCGCACGCTGGCGGACCTCGCGCTGCCGCGTCGCTTCGGCGTCACCGTCGTCGCGATTCGCCACGGCGAGGACGGCGCGGTCGAGATGCCCGACCCGAAGCGCACGTTGGCGACCGAGGATCTGCTCGTCGTGGTCGCGAAGAGCGGTCAGGTCGGACGCTTGATGGAGAGCCTCGCGTGACCGCGGTCGGTCGGCAGGTCCTGCGCACCCTCGCGGTTCTGGTCACGCTGCAGGTGCTCACGTCCTTCGTCGGCGCGTGGTTGCTCGGTCGCATGACGCCCGCCGTCGACCGCATCCTCGTCGACAACGAACGAAGCCTCGAAGCGGTCGAGACGATGGCGCTGGCGTTGACCGCGGACGACCTCGACGCCCGCGCACGGTTCGAGGGCGCGTTGGCGGTGGCCGAGAACAACGTGACCGAGCACGAAGAGCGGCCGGAGCTTCGGGTCCTGCGCGAGAGCTATCCGAGGGCACTGACCGGCGACCTGGCCGCACGAGCCGCGGTCCGCGACGCGCTCGCCCGGCTCGGCACCGTGAACCGCGTCGCCATGGAGCGGGCCAACGAAGAGGCGCAGCGCCTCGGGCTCGCGGGTGCGTGGGTCGTCGCCCTCTTCGGCATCCTCGGGTTGATCGGCAGCGTGCTCGCCGTGGTCCGCACGCGGCGTCGTTTGGTCGGTCCCTTGCGCGTGCTCGCGGACGTCGTCACCGACCACGCACGTGGGGCGAGTCATCGTCGTTGCCCGCGGACGGAGGGGGGCGAGCTGGGCGAGGTGCTCGGCCACGTCAACGAGCTGCTCGATCGGATCGAGCGCACGAAGCCGGCCGGCCCCGACGTCGACGCGCGCGCCGAAGCGCTCCACCACTTCCTCGACGCGCGTCCGAAACCGACCTTCGTCGTCGACGCCGACGGCACCGTGAAGGCGGCGAGCGCGAGCGGCTTCGACGCCATCGCCGAAGACTCCGAGCTGCGCGCGCGCCTCGCCACGGCCGCGCGCGAAGGCACCCTCGAGGGCGCGACGGTCACGAAGCTCGGAGACGCGGCGCTCGTCGAGCTCGGCTGAGCGCTCGTGTCCCCACGCAGGTGAGGACACGAGCTCACACACGCTTCAGAAGCTGCCCGAGCCGCCCATCATGCAGCTCGCGCACTCCGGAAGGCTCGGCATCTCGTTGCAGCGAATCGGGCAGTAGTTGACGCGGTTGAAGACGTAGCGGGCGCCACCGTCGCCTTCGATCGGATCACACTCCACCGAGAGCCCACGCACGCTCATCTCGCCGTAGCCGCCCGAGTCGCGGAACTGCCGCGCGCACGTCGTGCTCGCGCCGGTCCACGCCGGCAGGTTCGGGAGCTCCTGCCGCACCCCACGCTCGGCGTACCAAGCTTCGGTGCAGACCTCCGCCACCACACAATCGGTGTCGCTCGGCGCGTCCGCGTTGCCGGCCTTGAGCGTGTAGCAGAGCTCGAAGCGTCCCTCGCAATCGACCGTCAGCGCGTCGGTGCTCCAATCGCTCGACGGCAACGGAGGCGGCACGCTCGACACGCTCGGGCAACGTGCGCTGCCGCCTTCGACGATCGTCGACACCGCGTAAATCCTGCCGGACGACTCGATGAAGCAGGGCGAGAGGTTCGCGATCTCCCAGCGGCCCATCGAGAAACACGTGCAGGCCTCCGGGCCGAGGTCGACGCCTTCGGTCGGCAGCACCGCGCCACGGCACGCACCCCAGCGACCGGTGAACTCGTCGAACTCTTCGCACGTCGTCGTGCCGTCGCGGCAGATGCCTCGGTTGCGGTTCACGCGCAGGCCGGGCCAGCACGGCGCCGTCTCCCCGACGGTGTTGCAGCGGCACCCCTCGCGGTTCTTGTCGTCGGGGCAATCCGGCGTGCCTCCCGGCACCTCGGCGGGTGCGCCCATCGTGCCGTCCTCGCGGCACTCCATCGGCGGCGGGTCGTCGGCGAAGAAGGCATCCGGGTTCGGACCGACGTCGGGAATGCCTCCGCCCGCGTCGCGCACCGTCGCGTCGAAGCCCGGCACGCCCGCGTCCATCGGGGGCGGCGTGTCGGCCACGCATCGCCCGCTCACGCAGACGAGCCCGGACTCGCACGTGCCCATGTCGCACGAGCAATCCACCGAGCCGATCCGACAAGGCGACGTGCCCCCGTCCGGACCGCAACTGCACCCGACGAGCCCGAGGGCCGCCATCCACCAAAGACCACGTAAGCCAACCATCGACGCCTCCGCGCCGGAAGATAGCGGGAATTTCCGTGAACCCCGATCGCGTCGGACTCCCTTCGGTGAGTCTTCGCGATCTCCGTGCTCGAACGCGAAAGGCCCGCCGAAGCGGGCCCTTTCTTCGCGACGCCGTGACGCGATCAGATGTCGAGGTTCGTGACGTTCAGCGCGTTCTGTTCGATGAACTCGCGACGCGGCTCGACTTGGTCGCCCATGAGCAGCGTGAACACGTCGCCCGCCTCGAGCGCGTCGTCGATGCGCACTTGAAGCAGCGTGCGCACCTCGGGATCCATCGTCGTCTCCCAGAGCTGGTCCGGGTTCATCTCGCCTAGACCCTTGTAGCGCTGGATCTGCATGCCGCGGCGCGCACGGTCGTCGACGTAGGCCCAGAGCGCGTCGGCGTCGCCGACCTCCTGCCACTCGCCCGGGTTGCCGTCCCTGTCGGTGTTCGCGCCGAGGAAGGGACCCTCACCGAGCGCGCGAAGCCCGGCCTCGATCTGCCGCAGCTCGCTGACGTCGCCGGCCGAGAGCAGGTCGAAGTCGATCGTCGTCTTGCGCGTCGCGACACCGAAGCGTGCCTCGACGTGCGCGCGCCAACGGTCGACGCCTTCGGACTTGTCGTACGTGACCTCGAAGGCCTGCAGGTCCTCGTGCTTGTCGCGCAGGTACGTCTCCATCGCTTCGATCGCCGCACGAAGCTTGCCCTCGTCGAGCAGGTCGGTCGGCGAGAGGCTCGTCGCGCGAATCATCGCCTCGACGAGCTTCGGCTCGGCGCGACGACGGGTGCCCGCCACGAGACGACGCGCGCGCCGGACCTCGTCGAGCAGCTTCAAGAGAAGCTCGCCCGTCAGCACGGTGTCGCCGCCCTTCGCCTTCACCGCGAGCCCGTCGGCGCCGAGCTCCACGAGGTAGCGGTTGAGCGCCTCCTCGTTCTGCAGGTAGCGCGCCTTCTTGCCCTTCTTCACGCGGTAGAGCGGCGGCTGCGCGATGTAGAGGTAGCCCTTCTCCACGAGCTCCGGCATCTGCCGGTAGAAGAAGGTCAGCAGCAGGGTTCGGATGTGCGAACCGTCGACGTCGGCGTCGGTCATGATGATGACCTTGTGGTAGCGGAGCTTCTCGATGTTGAAGCTGTCCGTGCCCGCGACGCCCGCGCCGAGCGCGGTGATCAACGTCTTGATCTCGTTGCTGTCGATCATCTTGTCGAAGCGCGCGCGCTCGACGTTGAGGATCTTGCCGCGCAGCGGGAGGATCGCCTGGAAGCGGCGATCGCGGCCCTGCTTCGCGGAGCCACCGGCCGAGTCACCCTCGACCAGGTAGAGCTCGCATTCCGCGGCGTCCTTGCTCTGGCAGTCGGCGAGCTTGCCGGGCAGCGTCGTCGAATCGAGCATGCCCTTGCGCGTGATGTTCTCGCGCGCCTTTCGCGCCGCCTCGCGCGCACGCGCCGAGAGCACGCAACGCTCGAGGATCTTCTTCGACGACTTCGGGTTCTCGTCGAGGAACTGCTGCAGACGATCGGTGACGACGCCCGAGACGATCGGCGTCACGTCGCTCGACACGAGCTTGTCCTTCGTCTGCGACGAGAAGCTCGGGTCCGGGTGCTTCACGCTGATGATCGCGGTCAGACCCTCGCGCACGTCCTCGCCGGAGAGCGGTTGCTTGAGCTCCTTGAGGAGCTTCTCCGCCGTGCCGTAGCCGTTGAGCGTCTTCGTCAACGCCGTGCGCATGCCGGTCAGATGGGTGCCGCCGTCACGGTTGCGGACGTTGTTCGTGTAGCACTGGATCGCCTCGTTGAAGGCGTCGCTCCACTGCATCGCGATCTCGACCACGATGCCGTCACGCTCTTCGTTGATGTAGATGACCTCGTCGTGGAGCGGCTGCTTGTTCTTGTTCAGCGTCTCCACGAACTCGCGAATGCCACCCGCGAAGTTGTGCGTGATCGCCTTCGGCTCGTCGCCGCGCTCGTCCGTGAGCGTGATGCGGAAGCCGGCGTTGAGGAACGCGATCTCACGCAGGCGCGTGTTCAGCGTGTCCCACGCGAAGTCGGTCATCGAGAAGATCGTCGCGTCGGGCTTGAACACGATCTTCGTGCCGCGCTCGCTCGTCGTGCCGATGGCCTCGATCGGTCCCTGCGGAACGCCCTTGGCGTACTCCTGGTACCAGATCTTCCCCTCGCGCCGGATCTCCATCTTCAGCCACTCGCTGACGGCGTTGACGGCGGAGACGCCGACGCCGTGGAGACCGGCGGAGACCTTGTACGAGGCGTTGTCGAACTTGCCGCCCGAGTGCAGCTTCGTCATCACGACCTCGGCCGCGCTGACGCCGTACTTCTCGTGAATGCCGACGGGAATGCCGCGACCGTGGTCGACGACGGTCACCGAGCCGTCCGAGTGAATCGTCACCTCGAGGCTCGGGTTGTGACCCGCGAGGTGCTCGTCCACCGCGTTGTCGACGACCTCCCAGACGAGGTGGTGCAGACCGGACCCGTCGTGGGGGTCGCCGATGTACATGCCCGGCCGCTTACGGACCGCTTCGAGCCCTTCGAGGACTTGAATGTTGCGCTGGTCGTAGGTCGCTTCTTCGGGCGCCTGCGGGCTCTCGGGGGGGGTCGTCTCGTCGGCCATGCGTCTCTTCGCCTGGGTCGCGCCACCTGCCTCGAACGACGCTCGAAGGGCGGCTGCGACGAACGCGGAAGCGTAGCCCGAACGGCCCCCGCGGGCAAGGGGTGCCCGTGGTCGTAAGTGCTCGAAATTAAATCGAAATTATTGCGACTCGTCGGGCGCGCCGGACCGGGCTCTCGAAGCCTCCTGCGGCGCCCCTTCCGCGCGCGCTCTCTCGACTTGGCGCCGACCCCTTCCCACGGCTTCGTTCCGTCCGTTCCGGCGACTCCTCACGGCCCTCGTCGTGGACTTGTCACGGAACGTCGCGCGCATGTCACGATGCGCCCCATGCATCGATTCTCCTTTCGGGGTTTGACCCTCTTGCTCGCCCTCGGTGGCCACCTCGTGGGCTGTGGTGGCGGTGGCGGCTCCGATGCCGTCGAGATCCGCGTCGACACGTTCAACGTCGGGCTCGCGGGAGCGTTCGTCCCGAACGAATCGGCCCGCCGTGACCCGGTGATTGCCGCGGTCGCCGCGCTCGATTCGGACATCGTCTGCCTTCAAGAGGTCTGGCAGCAGAGCGACAAGGATCGCGTGGTCGCCGCCGCGATGGCCGCGTACCCCTACAGCGCGAGCTTCACCACGGGCTACGACACCGCGATCACCGACGCGACGGACCAGAACGGCGAGGTCCCGCCGGCCCCGACGACCGCTCCCTGCGCAGGCGAAGCGCTGAGCGCCAACCTCGAGGCCGCGCTCACGTGCATCGACACCAACTGCTCGACGATGCCCGGCAGCGACGACGGCCGCACGACGAGCGCCGAGTGCGCCGAGGCGAATTGCGTCGGCGCGGTCGCGACCTTGCTGACCGGCGGCGCCGAATCGCTGCGCTGCTACTCGTGCCTCACGACCAGCTTGCCGACCGAGACGCTCGGCGACATGCGCGACCTCTGCACCACCGAGGTGAACGCGGACATCGCGTTCCGCGGTCAGAGCAGCACGATGATCCTCTCGCGTCACCCGCTCACGAACGTTCAGAACTTCGTGATGCCCGGCACGTGGAACCGCCGCCAGGTCACGATCGCCACCGCGACCTTGCCGAACGGCACCGAGCTCGACGTCTACTGCAACCACCTCACGCCGGTCTTCAACGGCCTCGCGTTCCCCTACACCGGCCAGTACGGCGAGGGCGAAACGGGTCCCGGTGGTTGGGCGGCCGAGCAGCTCCTTCAAACCGAGAAGCTCATCGCCCAGGTGCAGGCCCGCAGCGGCACCACGCGCCCGGCCGTGATCCTCGGTGACTTCAACACGAGCCCCTCGGGGGTGCCCGGCATCGTCGCGGAGGCGGCCGAGACCTTCAACCGGTTGAGCAGCGTCTACACGCCGGCTTCGGCGCCCGACTTCACGCCGACGTGCACCTTCTGCCCCGAGACCAACGCGAACTTCGTCGAGGACTCCGACTCGGTGTGGCTCGACCACATCTTCCTCGCGAACTTCGGCGCGGACGCCACGGTCTCGACCGAGGTCACGTTCACCGAGAACCTCGCCGACACCGGCTCGGGCCTCGTCCCGCTCTCCGACCACTACGGCCTCGCCGCCGTCGTTCGCGTCGACTGAGAGCGCCCACCACTTGCGCGGATCGAATCCGTGCGAGTGGTCGTGGCGCTCGGTGGTGGGAGGGGGCCCCAATCCGGCTTTGCCGGTTGGGGGAGGGAGCGCGCCGCTCCCTCGAGAAAAGAGAAGAGCATGAATCAGTGCAACTGATTCGTGCTCTGAGCGCGACCGCCACTTGCACGGAGTGCAATCCGCGCGAGTCGGTGGGCCCACTTTGCCAGTTGGCGCCGCTCCTTCGAGGAAGGAAAAGAGGGGAATCAGAGCAAGCGACTCCCCCCTCGGAGGCAACGAAACGAGAACGCGCCGTCCGCGAGGTCGGCGCGTTTTCGTTTCCGTCGATGCGCGAGGTACGTCAGCCCGAGAGCTTGGCGCGGAGCGATTCGTAGTCCCGTCCCGGCTCCGGCTCGAGGCCCATCGGCAGCCCGCATGCCATCCAGCCCGGTTCGACTGCCTTGCCGAACGCGTCGCGCGCGCCGCCCCAACCCGCGAGCTGCTCACGGAGCTCGGTGAAGCCCGCCGCCGCGAGCGCTTCGGCCGCCGCGATGCTTCGCGCGCCCGACTGACAACCGATCACGAGCTTCGTGTCCTTCGCGAAACACGCCTCCATCACCGCGAGGAAGTCGGGGTTCGCTTCGAGACCCGTCGCGCCACGATGCTGCCAAGGCACGTTGTACGCGCCCTCCGGATGCCCCGCTTCGAACTCGGGGGCCGAGCGCACGTCGACGTAGAAGAAGCCCTCGTCCTCCATCAGGACCAGGGCTTCTTCCGGGGTGATGCGTTCGATGCTCATGCCGCGGGTTTTGCGGCCCGAAGCGCGAGCGCGCCAGGCCGAAACTCGCGACCCGGCGCCTGCATCACGGCGCGCGACCCAGGAGCTCGCAGGCGGTGTACCAACGGTTGTTGGTCGCGCTGGCGGTGCAGGTGCCGCACTGAGAGGCGCCGCAGTTGCCGTTGTGGCCGTCCGTCCAGCGATCCCATTGGATGAGCACCGGGAGCGTGCTGGTGCCGCCCGCGACCACCGTGCCGCGGCGCCCCTGCAAGACGTTCCGCGCGCCCGACGGGTTGTCGTAGAGCGCGACCACACGGTCCCCCGGCGAGAACTGCCCGCCGCATCCACAGGTCAGGCGCGCGGACTCGACGTCCGGGCACAACGTCCACCAACTGTTCGAGCCGCCGGTCGAGCAGCTCCCACACGTCGCGGTGGTGCAGATGCCCGAGTGTCCACCCGTCCAGCCGTCCCACTCCGCGAGCACTCGACCCTCGAAGTTGGACGTCGCTGCGTCGACGCGACCGAGGGTGCCTGCGGCGACCCCCGTGGCCCCGGAGGGCGCGGCGTTGACGGCACGAATCCGCTCGCCGTCCACGAACGTGCTCGAGCACGCGCACGTCATGATCGAGGCGCACTCGGCGGGCTCGCCCAACCACGTGCCAGCGGCGGTGCAGATCGCACGGTTGCCACCGAGCAGACGTCGACCGCGGCCGCACGAATAGGTCGCCACGCTTCCTTCCATGTTGCCCATCGTGGTCGAGATCGTCGCTCCAGTCGCCGTGGGCGGTGCGCCGCAGTTCGCGACGTCGGCCGCGCAGGTCGGCGACGTGCCGCTCCACGTCCCGTTCGATTGGCATTCGCGCATGTTGGAACCCACCAACGTGAAGCCGTCGTTGCAGGAGTAGACCGCCAACGAACCGAAGGTCGTCGACGCCGCACCGACGTTGCCGTTGGCGGGAGCCGTCAGGGTGCCGCAGTCCACCGGCCCACACGAGGGCGCGGAGCCGCTCCATGCGCCGCTGGACTGACAGGTTCGGGTCAGCGGCGACATGCTCATCCAACCCGGGTTGCACGCGTAGGTCGCGGTTCCGCCGAGGGTCGTCCGGTCGGTCATCACGGTGCCTTCGACGGGGGGCGGCAAGGTCCCGCAGTCGACGAGGCGGCACGTCGGAGCGGCGCCGCTCCAACTTCCGCTCATCTGGCAGGTCCGCATCGCCGAGCCTTCGAGCAGGTAGCCGGTGTTGCACGCGTACTCGGCCACCGAGCTGAAGCCGGTGGAGGGAACGTTCACGGTTCCGTTCGTGGGCGCTCCGAGCGTGCCGCAGTCCACCGACGAGCAGATCGGCGCCGAACCGCTCCACACGCCGCTGGCTTCGCACGTGCGCGTCGGGTCTCCCGCGAGCGTGAAGCCCGAGCCGCAGTCGTAGGTCGCCGTGCTTCCGAACGTCGTCGTCGCCGCGTCGACCGAGCCGTTGGTCGGCGCCTCGAGCGCGCCGCAATCCACTGCAGCGCATGCGGTGGTGCCGTCGCCGGAGAAGCCTTCGTCGCACGTGCAGGTGACTCCCGAGGCGCCGTCTTCGCACGTCGCGTTCTCGACGCAGCGGCTCGCCGAGGCGTCGCAATCGCACCCGTCCGGGAGGCCGTCCGCGTCCCCGTCCATGCCGTCGTCTTCGCCAGCGCAGAGATCACACGCGTCGGGGACCCCGTCCGAGTCGGCGTCTTCGGAGTCTGGACCGTTCAGACACACGTCATCCTCGTCGCAGGTCCCGTCGAGGTCGGAGTCGATGCAGCCGGCGTCTTCGTCCCCGGCGTCCTCGCCTCCGGCGTCTGGCGTGCCGGAGTCTGCCATCGCGGCGTCGACCGGCGTGGACGCGTCGGGCTCGATCGTCCCGTCGTCGTCTCCACACCCCCACGCCAACGCCACCAAGAGAAGCGAAATCGAGCGAATCTTCATTCCATCCCCCGCGCTTTCGCGCCCGCGCAGCATAGCTCCCCTGGCACGGAGGGAGAAACCAGGGGCTGGCGAGGTCACACCCAACGACGAGAGACCGCGACAGGGTCTGGGGATGGGTCGACCCATCGAAAGGGCTTCGCGACAGGGTCTGGGGATGGGTCGACCCATCGAAACGGCTTCGCGAGTGCGTCTGCCGGCGTTCGAGCCTGGCTCCCGCGTCGTTCCCCAATCCCTCAATCGAAACGGAATCGTGCCCGGCGGATCGGACGTCAGTCCCGCGAAACTGCCGCCCCCGCGCGCGAGCGCGGGCGAATTAGGTCGCCGGGAACGGGGGTGGATCCCGTTCCCGGCGTTGGTGGTGGTGGTATGGAGGACGAATCAGACGGGTCGCTGGTGGGGCGACCGGAGTCGGAGTCTCAACGGCAGATGCCGTCGATGCATTCCTCGCCGCCGCTGCAATCGGCCGACGTGGAGCAATCGCTGGTGACCTCGTTCGTCGTGGCGCAGTAGTTCTCGAAGCAGATCGAGAAGGACACGTCGATGCGGGCACACTCTTGGTTCGTGTCGCAGGGCGAGCGGCAGACGCCAGCCACGCAGGTGAAGCGGCAATCGTCGTCGCTGGTGCAGAAGGGACGCGGGCGGTCGTCCACGCGGCAGACGCCCTCGTCGCAGTAGCGACCGTCGCCGCAGCCGGCGTCGTTGGTGCAGCCGTCGACGCAGGTGGAGTCGATGCAGATGCGGCCGGTGCCACACTCGGCGTCGTTCGCGCACTCGCCGGTCACGGGCGGGATGTCGCGGCAGATGCCCTCTTCGCAGGTCTGACCGGTCGGGCAGGGCGTCTCGGCGCTGCAGGCCGCGGTGCAGCCACCGTCGACGCAGATGCGACCGGCGCCACACTCGGTGTTGAAGCGGCAGACGTTCTCTTCGGCCCGGCACTCGCCGTCGAGGCAGACGAAACCGGCGCCACAGGCCGCGTCCGACTCGCAGCTGCGGTCGTTCGGAGTGCACATGCCGTCGCGGCAGAGCAGGCCGTCGCCACAGTCCGCGTTGCGGGTGCAGGTGCCGGGGGTCGGCGTCGGGGGCGGCTCCGTCGGGCCGACGCAGAGACCGGCCTCGCAGACCGTCCCGTCGGGACAGTCGCGATCGGCATCACACTGAGCAACGCATCCGACGTCGGTGCACACCGCGCCTTCGGGGCATTCGAAGTCGCCACGACAGGTGGGGCGCGGCGGCGGGTCGACGTTGCGGCAGCCGAGACCGTCGCAGTAGTAGCAGCCGGTGTCGTCGCAGTAGTAGCGGTCGGACGAGCACGCGGGGCTGATGGCCAAGGCCAGGGCGGCAAGTGCGAAGCTCAGGTGGGCGTGACGCATGTCGGTCCTCGGGTGACGAAGCTGGCGCTACATCTTCCACGATCCGTGCCACTGAGAGAAGCCGGGGAAATCCCACGTGGCCGCCGCGAAAGTCGAAGGGTTGCGCGAGGAAGGTCCGAAACGGCCCGGCCGGGGAGGTCACGATCGTGAAGGGTGGTTCACGTGGATCCGGGCCAGTGCGACGCGGCCCGAGAGCTTCGACACGTCGAAGTGGGCTGAACGGGCTCGACACCGTTTGGAGAACAGAGTCTTCGAGGGGCTGCTATGGTCGCGTGGTGCGCCGGCTCGTCGCCCTCGCTCTGCTCTCCGCTTGCGGCGGTGCCCACGTGACCGAGCCGGGTCCCGAGTCGGCCCTGACCCGGTGGGCCGAGGCGCTCGAGCGCGGAGACGCCGAAGCCGCGCATGCGCTGCTCGATCCAGAGACCGGGGCGGAGGTGAGCGTCGAGTCGCTTCGCACGCAGCTCGCCGAGAACCCCACCGAGGTCGCGGAGCACGTGGCCGCGATTCGCGCGACCGCACCACGTGCACGAGCCGTCGTGCGCCTCGCAAACGACGAGCGCGTGGTGCTGCATCGAGAGGACGGTCGCTGGAAGCTCTCGGGCGATCTTCTCGGGGTACCGACGCCGACGACACCCGAGGACGCCGTGCGCGCGCTGCGCCGCTCTCTTCGCGATCCTGCCCTCGCCGGGGTGTTGCGCGTCTTGGCGCGGCGGTCGCGCGCGGCGATCGTGTCGGAGGTCGAACGTTTCCTCGAGGACACGGCGGACGAGCTCTCGTGGCGGAGCGAGGTCTCGGGCAACGACGCGGTGGTTCGAACGGCCGGTGGATGGACGGTTCGGCTCGTGCGTGAGTCGGGCGAGTGGCGGGTCGAGGACGTCGTCGGCACGACGCCGTGAATCGCACGCGCCGTGCGTTGAGCCCACGAGCTGCTCGTGCGAGCGTCGTCCGATGGCTCACGGATACGAAACGTTGCTCGAGTATTGGCTCGGCGAGCTCGACGCAGACGGGCTCGCGTCACCCGAGCATCAGGCGCGTTGGTGGCGCAGCGACCCCGAGCTCGACGAGGAGCTCCGCACCCGTTTCGGCGCGCTGCACGCGGCGGTGGTCGCCCACGAGCACGACGCGTGGCTCTCGTCACCGCGCGGCCGGCTCGCGACGGTGATCGTGCTCGACCAGCTCTCGCGAAACCTCTTTCGAGGCACACCGGGCATGTACGCCAACGACGAGCGCGCCCTCGAGGTCGCGCGGCGATCGCACGAGGCCGGGGACCCCGACACGCTGCGTCTGCACGAGCGTTTCTTCTTGGTCATGCCTTTCATGCACGCGGAGTCGCTGCCGGAGCAGGAGCGATGTCTGGCCGAGGTGAAAGTGTTGGCGGAGCGTCACGAGGCGCTCGCGCGAAACGTGGAGTTCGCGATCGCGCACCGCGACATCGTCGCGCGCTTCGGACGTTTCCCGCACCGCAACGACATCCTCGGGCGCGAGAGCTCCGACGAAGAGCGGGCGTTTCTGAAGGAACCCGGCTCGTCGTTCTGAGCCCGCGATTCGCCGCGCCCACGCTCGCACGTGGAGACGGCAGTTTCGCGGAATCCTGCTGCTCCACGGACTAACGTCCGTTCCGCCAAGCACGATTCCGCTTCAATTCGAGCTTCGCTCGAATGCCGCGCTCGGCCGCTCTCCCTTCGAGTGCATCGTCGTTCGGAGGGCGCGCACGCGCTTGGTCGCTCGGGCGCCTGGAACGCCCTCAGTCGCCCGGCTCGACGACGTGTAGGACCTGTCGCGTCGTCACGTTCTCGAAGACCTGGACGCGACCGGAGACGGGCCACGTCACCTCGACGCGTGCGACGGATTCCGCGTCGCCGAGCCCGAAGTGCGGCGTGCCGGGCGAGTGTGCGAGGTAGTGACAGCCGTTGCCGTGGTGGCGAATCTGCGGGGCGTCGTCGAGGGTGGTCCACACGCGGACCACGGCGCCGAAACCGTCGCGGTTGCTCGTGGTGCCTTCGGGCTCGACGACCAACCACGCGCGACCTTCGCTCGCGTCGTTGCGCCAGTAGATCGACTCGCCGAGGCTCGTCGACACGAGCAGATCCTGGTCTCCGTCCCCATCGAAATCGGCGGCGACGAGCCCACGTCCCTGAACGCCGCCCGTGAGGCCGAGCTCGGCGGCGACCTCGGTGAAGCGCGCGTGGCCGTCGTTCTCGAAGAGCCGAATCGGCTGCGCATCGAAGTCGAACTCCTCGCGTTCCCATTGCACCCCGCCGACCACCGCGAGGTCCACGTCGCCGTCGAGATCGAAGTCGAGCGGCGCGATGCCCCACGCCCAACCCGCGTCGCGGGCGCCGGACTCTTCGGTGGCGTCGACGAAGCGGCGCTCTCCTTCGTTGCGAAAGAGCCGATTGCCGGTCTTGAGCTCGGTGCAGCGGTCTTCGTCGCAGAACACGGGCGCGAAGATCGAACCGACGAACCAATCGAGGTCGCCGTCGCCGTCGAGGTCTTCGAGCACGGAGCCCATGCCGTTCTGATCGCTGCCCAAGCCAGCCTCGGTCGTGCCGTCGACGAGGGGGAAGACGCCGTCGTTCCAGAAGATCCGGCTGGTGCCGAAGTCGGCCGCGATCACCAGCTCCGGACGGAGGTCGGCGTCGACGTCGACGAGGTGCGAGGTGAAACCGTACGCGCCCGCTCGGACGCGAAGATCGAGCTCGACGTCGGCGAGGTCGGTCACGTCGTCGAAGAATCCCGGGGCGCGCCGGCCGCGGTTGGTGAAGAGGCGGTTGTGCGAGGTCTCGCGTGGGAAGGCGGGCGTACGCCACTCCGTCGCATGCGCGTCGAGGTAGCCGTCGAGATCGAGGTCACCGAAGCAGAGGCTCATCGTCGAGTGCGAGCCGAGCTCGTCGGCCATCGCGATACCGCGGCCGACCGCGCGTTCCTCGAAGGAGCCGCGGCCGTCGTTGACGAAGAAGTGAAGGCGTTCTTCGCCGACGGTGCCGACGAGCAGGTCGGGGTCGCCGTCTTCGTCCACGTCGGCGAATGCGGCGGCGTTGGAGAGCCAGACCTCCCCGAGGCCGGGTGGAGTCGCCTCCGAAAAACGACCGGTGCCGTCGTTCACGAAGAGCCGGTCCGTCTCGTCCATGCGGGTCGCGTAGACGTCGAGGTCGCCGTCGAGATCCACGTCGCGAACGGCGAGGCCCCCAGTGAAGAGCCGGGCGAGGCAAGCGTCGCGTTGGGCGAGGTAACAAGGCGGCGGGTAGGTGTCGTTCCACTGATGCCAGCGCAGGCCCACGTCGACGCGCGTGAAGTGCGGACCCGAAGCAACGACGAAGGCGTCGCGGCCGGCGTCCACGACCCGCAGGCTGGCGTCCGAGCCGACGCTGGCGTCGGGGGCGGCGCCGGGGCTGCCGCACGCACCGAGCAAGAGCGCGACGAGGAACGTGCGCGTCACGGCGTCGATGCCGTCGCGCGTCGCCTCGCGCACGGTTGCCGCTCGTCGTCGACCGCCAGCTCCCCTCATGGCCCTCTCATCCTATGCGACGGAAAGGAAAAGCCGGCGCGGGACGAGCCCGGCCGGCTTTTCGTTCGAGCCGACGAGTCGGCTCTTCGTGGCCTCAGGGAGCGGGCGTGAAGGTCACGCTGCTCGGGAAGGCTTCGAGCTCGCTGATCGAGTAGCGGATCGAGTTGTCCTCGTTGACGAGGCCGACGAAGCCGGCGAGCGCGTCGTGACCGGAGCCGTAGACGAAGTCGATTCGGCCGTCCATGTGGAGCACGACCTGCATCTCGACCGGGTCCCCGGCGCCGAAGAAGTCGAAGACCGCGCCACGCCACTCGATCGTGAGCGTGGAGCCGTCACGCTCCGTGCAGACTTCGTCCATCACGAGGTCGGTCGACATCGGCGCGATCACGTCGAACACCGACGAGCTCAGCGACGAGCTGCCCGCGTAGCTCGGCGTGAAGGTGAGCCAGCCGTTCGACGAGATCGTCGCCTCGGAGACACCCGCGCCGAAGAACTCGAACGGGAAGTCGCCGGGGATCGCGAGCGCCGTCGTCGAGACGCCGTCGTCGAGATCGTCGAGCTCGTGGACCGTGCCCGAGCCACCGCCGCCCGGGCAGATGCTCGTGAAGCCGAGCGAGCCCGTCGCGCTGGTGTAGGGCGGAGGCGTCGACGAGATCGTGAGATCGAACGCGCCGCCAGTGCCGCTCGCGTCCGCGATGATGAAGGCGACGAAGTCGGTCTCCATGACGTACTCGCCGCCCTCGTCGGCGCCGGCGCCCGTCGCGTTGAAGGTCTCGAAGACGTCGACGTCGGTGTCCACGAGCTCGATGACCGAGTCGAGGGTGGCGACCGCCGTGGTGGTCTCGAAGGTGAGCCCGGTGAAGGGCGCGCCCTCGAGGAGGTAACGAAGGGGCTCACCGCCCGCGGGAGCCATCTCGCCCATGCGCGTGATGTCGGTGCCCGGCATCACGGTTCCGAGGTCGACGTACGACACGTTCGACAGGAGGACGTCGAAGGTCTCGTCGCCGTCGGCGCCGTCGTCGTCGGTCACCGAGACGAGGACCTGGATGCCCTCGTCGCGGAGGATGCGCTCGATGGTGTCGGTGTTCGTGAGAAGGCCACCGTCGACCGCCGGAACGAGCGAGTCGAGCACGCCGAACGCGTCGCGCGCGTAGAGCGAGATGTCGAGGTCGGTGACGTTGACGAGGTTGGCCGCGCTCCACTCGATCCAATCCGCGGTGCGGAGGTCGGCCGAGAAGAACGCGCGGTCGTGGTCGGCGAGGGTGCCGCTGCCCGCGGTGCCGGCCGTCAGGGCCGCCGGGGTGATCGCGGTGCGGGTGAACGCGAGGGGGTAGGTGTCGCCGTCGCTGCCGTCGTCGTTGTACCAACGGACGTAGTGGATGCCGGTCTCGGCGATTTGGATGTAGACGTCCGCGTCCGAGCAGCCGTCGCAGATGCCCCCACCGTTGCCCGCGGGCTGGAAGGTGCCGACCGAGACGAGCTCGTCGAGGTCGCCCTGCTCGAACGTGAGGTGGACGACGTCACCCGCGGTGGCCTCGAAGAAGCCCCACGCGAAGGTCTCGTCGACGTGCGTGACGTCGATGCTTCCGTCCTCCGGGATCTCGACCGCGCCCGCGTCCTGGACCTCGAGCTGGAAGTCAGTGGTGTCGAGCGCGAGGTCGTACGCCTTGTCGACCACGAACCAAACGGTCTCGCCGGCCTCCAGGCCGAACGTGACGTCCTGAACCGTGCCCGTGGCCTCGTCTGCCGAGCTGCGGAAGAGCTCGTCGACGAGGGTCACCTGAGCGCTGGCGGTCGCTTCACGGTCCGCCGGGTCACCCGCTCCGTCGAGCTCGGAGACGGTCGTGAAGAGGAGCTGACCGCGGCTCGCGGCCACCGAGAAGAAACGCGGCTCGTCGAAGTCGCCCTCGACCGGGGTGCCCGGCGTGACGGCGGTCGGCGTCGGGAGCGCCTCGGTGTCGAGCTGCACGAAGTAACACTGGTCCGCGCCACCCGCGGGCTCACCGAAGAGGAGCGAGCGCGCGTCGGTCGCGACGATCAGGTAGGTGCCGGCGGCCGGAAGGAAGAGCTTCTGATCCGAGCCGTCGCCCGAGAGGCTCACGACGATGCGCTGCCAGCCGTTCTCCGTGAGCGCGCCTTCGGGGTCGCCGCTGAGGAACGCGACCGCCGCGTTCGCGCCGCGGATGCCGTCCGTCCGGACGCGGAGGAGCGTCGGGCCGTCGACGTCGACCGAGAAGAAGTCGTTGTCGGCGTCGAGCACGCCGTCGCTGTCGAAGTCCATCGGCTCGACGCAGCCGTAGAAGCTCGCGGAGCCGCTCGACAGGTCGACGGCCTGGGCCATCGCCGCCTCGTTGAAGGACGGGTCGTTCGGCTCGGCGAGCTCACGAACGTCGGCCATGTCTTCCAGGAGCTCGTCCGGGTCCACGCAGGTCGCGGTCTCCATCACGAAGACGAGGTCGCCTTCGCAGAGCGCGTCCGGATCCGGCACGCAGGTGCCGCTGGTGGTGTCGAACACCGTGTTGCCACCGCAGAACACCGAGCCGTCGGGCACGCATTCGCCGCCCATCAGCATCGTGCCTTCGGCACATTCGATGGCCCCGACGCAGGTGCGCGCCGTCGCATCGTAGACGGTACCGGTGCCGCAGGCCGCCTCGGCGGGAAGGCATTCGCCATCCACCTCGACCGTACCCGCGCCGCACTCAGCCCCGTCATCCCCGCCGCAACCGGGTGCGGCCCCCCCCATCAGCGCGAGGCCGACGAGTAGACGAAGTCTCCAAGCATTGGACATCCAGTGAGGCTGACTCGCCATTTTTTGACCGTCAATGAGCTAACACTTCGAAAACACTGTACGAGGCGTGCGCAGTCGGTCGTCCGTGTTCATGGATTGTCCCGACGCAGGACCCCTTCCGCTTCGTTGACACCGGCCGCCGAGAAGAGAGACGATTCCGCGGTCTTGCGCGGGCTCCTGACGGGAACGGAGCACGCTCGCCTCACGGCCTCGGAACGGCGCCCTCGACCATGTCCTCGCTCACGTCTCTGCTCGTACGCGACCAGCGGGTGACGGTCCGCAAGATCGAGGAAGCGATCCAACGCCAGGTGATCGTCGGCGGTGGC
>JACKEH010000110.1 GCA_020633125.1 Sandaracinus sp.
TGAAGGCCCGAGCACGTGACCTCCCCGATCGCCCACAGCCCCGGCAAGCTCGAGCGCCCGTCGCGATCGACCACCACGCCGCCGCACATGTAGTGCGCCGCGGGCACGACCGGGATCGGCTGTTGCGTCATGTCGATGCCGAACTTCAGGCACTCGCCGTGAATGTTCGGGAAACGCTCCTCGACGAAGCTCGCTTCGAGGTGCGTCATGTCGAGGTACACGCAGTCCTCGCCGCTGCGCTTCATCTCGTAGTCGATCGCGCGCGCCACCACGTCGCGCGGCGCGAGGTCCTTCATCGGATGGTGGCTCTCCATGAACGCGGTGCCGTCCGAGCGCCGCAGGATGCCGCCTTCACCGCGGAGCGCCTCGCTGATGAGGAAGCTCTTGGCCTTCGGGTGGAAGAGGCTCGTCGGGTGGAACTGGAAGAACTCCATGTTCCCGACCTGCGCGCCCGCGCGGTACGCCATCGCGACACCGTCGCCGCTCGCGATGTCCGGGTTGGACGTGTAGAGGTAGACCTTGCCCGCGCCACCCGCCGCGAGGATCGTGGCCTTCGCCGCGAACGTGTGGACCTCGCCGGAGATCTCGTCGAGCACGTACGCGCCGACCACCTGCCGCCGCGGCCCGCCGAAGCGGCTCTGCTCGATGAGGTCCACCGCCATGTGGTCCTCGACGATGCGAATGCGCGGGTTCTCTTCGACCGCCGCCAGCAACGCGCGCTGCACCTCGCGGCCCGTGATGTCGCCCGCATGCACGACGCGTCGCGCGCTGTGCCCGCCTTCGCGCGTCAGGTCGAGCTCGTCTTTGCCTTCGCGGTGCGAGAAGCGCGCGCCGATCTCCATCAGCTCGCGAATGCGCGCCGGCCCGTCGTGCACGACCATCTCGACGACGTCGGGGTGCGAGAGCCCGCCACCGGTGCCGAGCGTGTCTGTCACGTGTGCTTCGAAGCTGTCGTCCGGATCGAGCACCGCCGCGATGCCGCCCTGCGCCCAGTTGGTCGCCGAGTCGGTTCGTGATCGCTTCGTGACGATGGTGACCTCACCGTGTTTCGAAGCCTCGAGGGCGAAGGTGAGCCCGGCCACGCCAGAGCCGATCACGAGGAAGTCGCATTCGACGCGCATCGGGCAACCTTACTCCTCCCGGAAGGCGCGCCAAACCCGTCCTGCGGCGAATCGACCGGGGGCCCCCGCGGCCCGCCGAAAGGGCGGGGCGAAGGCGGGGGCTCAGTTCCCCATCAAGCGCGACGGGTCTTCGATCGCCGCCGCCGTGCAGCCCTCGGGCGCCGACACGGGGTTGCAGCGCGAGGGCATGCCCTCGGGCATCTCGACGTGAAGCGCGACGTCCTCGCGCGGCACCGGCACGTCGGTGCTGATGAAATGCGCGCCGCTCGCCAGCGCGGCGTCGAGCTCCGCGCGAAGGCCGTCCGCGTCGAGCTCGAACGCCGAAGGCATGCTGATCGCGCGCGTGCGCACGAGCATCCCCATCGCCACCGAGGTCGGGATGGCCGGGTCGTCGGCCGAGTTCAGGATGCGCACCGCGGCCCACGGATCGTCCAGGCGCGAGTCCGGAAAGGCGGGGCGCTCACGAAGGTCGCGCGACGCGTAGAGCTCGCACTCCTGACGGCTGCAGTTGAGGAAGAAGAGCACGCGACCGCGCACTTCGCCGAGCGTCGGCCAACCCGTCGTCGTCACCGCGTCGCGAAGCGTCGCCGCGTCGCCCTGCACCCTCGCCGGGCTCACGATCAGCTCCTCTGGAAACACGGTGCGAATCTCTTCGTCGAGCCCCTCGAAGCGCATGCCGGTCTCGTCGTCGAAGGGCGTCTTCGTCTCGATCTGCACGAAGATCGGGTGGTGCCCCGGATGCGCGTCCGACCACGTGCGAATCGTCGCGAGGCACTCGAGCAGACGCTCGCACGTGGTGCCGTCGTCGATGCGCTCCACGTGGTAGACGTGCCAGAGCCGCTCGCGGTTGTTCCACCACACGTCGAGCTCGAACTGCCGCACGCCCTGCGACTCGAGCTGCACGTCGAGCGGCGCGTGGTCGTATTGCCAATCCGGGAACTCACCGGCCGGCGCGCGGTGGTAGCTGTTGTGCGTGCCTTCGCACTGCAGGTGGTTGAGCCGCAGCGTCTCGTCCATCGGGTGCGTCACGTCGACGTCGGGTCGCGAGAAGCTCGCGTCGAAGACGTAGCCCGCGTCCCTTCCCGCGTCGCTGCCCGCATCGTCTGGCGCACTGGAGTCGAAGGTCCCGCCGTCGCTCGGCGTTCCGTCGTCGTCCCCGCACCCGCCCACGAGCGCTCCGAGCAGGAGCCCCGTCTTCCACCACCGTCCCACGCGCGCAGAGTGTCACGAACGTCTTCGAACCGTCACGCAGCGTCCGCGCAGAAGGGAAAGCCGAACGCAAAAACGCCCACGAGGACTCTCGCGGGCGCCTTCGTCTCGACGTGAACGTGGCTCAGGCCAGCTCAGCCCTTCTCGGCCAGCTTCGTCTTCACCTTCGTGTAGACGGCTTCGAGGTTCGTCAGGTCCTGCAGCTCGTTCTCGGGGATCGAGAGCTGAAACTGGCGCTCGACGTCCGCGACGATCTCGATCGCCATCATGCTGTCGATGCCGAGGTC
>JACKEH010000111.1 GCA_020633125.1 Sandaracinus sp.
TGATCGACCGCGAAGACCACGCGCTCCGCCGATTGATCGACGGGCTGCTGTCCGCAGAAGAAGCCGCCGCAGGCCTGGGCCGTGCGCGGGGCGATCAAGTCGCCGCCCGCGAGCGCGGCGAGGCACGCCAAGAGTGACGCGAGTCGTTTCATGCCCACCATCCGTGTTCAGAGCGCTCCCCGCGCTCGGTTGCCACGACCCGTTGAGCAAGCCGCGAGCCAAGCTCACGACGTGCCCACACCCGGACAATTTTAGCTCGGATCGGAGGGCGGCGGCACGCCGTGGCACGCCCGCCTCGCTCTCCCCCAAGGGGGTGAGCGGATGTGCCCACCCCGCGTTGGGGTCGGAGGGGGCGGCTCACTCCTCGGCGGCGACCGACTCGGCACGGGCCGAGCCGCTTCGAACGCGCTCGATGGCCCAATAGACCTGCTCGGGGGTCGAGGGGCACGCGAGCGTGACCTCGGTCGGGGCGTCGCCGAAGGCCGAGACCGCCTGACGAATCGCCTCGCGCGCGCTGATCGCGAGCATCAAAGGCGGTTCTCCGACGGCCTTGCTGCCGTGAATGACGCCGGGCTGTGGGGCCTTCTCGAGCAGGTCGACGCGAAAGTCGAGGGGCATGTCGCCGAGGGTTGGGAGCTTGTAGGTGCTCGCGCCTCCGGTCGTGAGGCGACCCGACTTGCCGTCCCAGAGCAGCTCCTCGCGGGTGAGCCAGCCGACGCCTTGTACGTAGCCGCCTTCGACCTGGCCCTTGTCGACGAGCGGCGAGAGCGAGTCGCCGACGTCGTGAAGGATGTCGGCGCGCAGCACGGTGTATTGCCCCGTGAAGCGCTCGACCTCGACCTCGGTCACGGCGCAACCGAACGCGAAGTAGTGGAAGGGTTTGCCGACGCCGGCCTTCTCGTCGAAGTGAATGTTCGGCGTGCGGTAGTAGCCGGTCGAGAAGAGCGGCACGCGCTGCAGGTAGGCCTCCTTCGCGATCTTCGCGAAGTCGACCGCGGTGTCCTTCGCGCCGATGGGGTAGACCTTGCCGCCTTCGAAGACGATGTCGCCGGGCGCGACGCGGAAGTGGATGCCCGCGACCTCCGCGAGGCGCTCGCGAATCGCGCGACACGCTTCACGCACCGCTTGGCCGTTGAGGTCCGTGCCCGACGAGGCGGCCGTGGCGCTCGTGTTCGGCACCTTGTCGGTGCGCGTCGGCATCAGACGAATCGTCTCGAGCTCCACGCCGAAGGCGTCGGCGGCGACCTGGATCATCTTCGTGTGAAGACCTTGGCCCATCTCGGTGCCGCCGTGGCTCACCTGCACCGAGCCGTCTTGGTAGAGCAAGACGAGCGCGCCGGCTTGGTTGAAGAACGCGGTGGTGAAGGAGATGCCGAACTTCACCGGCGTGATCGCGAGGCCACGCTTCTTGTCGTCGTGCTCGGCGTTGAAGGCTTCGATCGCCTCCCAGCGTTGCTGCAGATCGGAGGAGCCGACGAGCTTCGACCACATCGTCCGCATGCGCTCGGCGTCGTCGACGACCTGGCCGTAATGTGTGAGGTCGCCGTCGCGGTAGAGGTTTCGCTCGCGCACGACGTGCGGCGGCAGGCCAGTCGCGCGTGCGACGCGATCGAGCACCTCTTCGATCACGACCATGCCCTGCGGGCCACCGAAGCCGCGGAAGGCGGTGTGCGAGACGACGTTCGTCTTGCAGACGCGACCGACCACGCGCAGCGCCGGCACGAGGTAGGCGTTGTCGATGTGGAACATGCCGCGCTGGAGGACGGGCTTGGAGAGATCGAGGCTCCAACCGCCGTCCGCGTAGAGCTCGGCGTCGAGCGCGAGCACGTGGCCTTCGTCGTCGAAGCCGACCTCGAAGCGCCCCAGAAACGGGTGGCGCTTGCCGGTGATCATCACGTCGCGTTGGCGGTCGAGGCGAAGGCGCACCGGGCGATTCGTCTTCCACGCACCGAGCGCGGCGACGGCGGCGTAGGGGCTCGCGTTCGTCTCTTTGCCGCCGAAGCCGCCGCCCATGCGCAGCGCCTGGCAGGTGACCTCGTGTTTGGGCACGCCGAGCACACGCGCGACGATCGCTTGGGTCTCCGTCGGGTGTTGGGTCGACGAATGCACCATCACCTGGCCGGCCTCGTCGAGGTAGACGAACGCGCATTGGCCTTCGAGGTAGAACTGCTCTTGGCCGCCGACGTGAAGCTCGCCCGACAAACGACGAGGCGCTGCGGCGAGCTGCTTCGTCACGTCGCTGCCTTCGGGCGCGCGGTGAATCGTGAAGGGGCCCGCGTGGTAGCTCTCGGCGGCGATGGCGGCTTCGATGCCGACGACGGCCGGCAGCTCCTCGACCTCGAGCACGACCTTCGCGGCCGCGCGACGCGCGAGCGACTCGTCTTCGGCGAGCACCCAGAGCACGGGCTGCCCGTAGAAGCGCACGACGCCGTCGAACATCGGCTCGTCGAGCACCGCAGGTCCCGTGTTCCCTTCGCCGGGGACGTCGCCTTCGCCGATCGTCGCGACCACGCCCGGCATCGCGAGCGCGGCGCTCGCGTCGAGCTTCTTGACCTTGCCGTGCGCGACCTTCGCGCAGACCGGCCACGCGTGCAGCACGTGGGCGAAACGC
>JACKEH010000112.1 GCA_020633125.1 Sandaracinus sp.
GTCGCGAGAAGGTCTGGGGCGTGCGCACGGTCTTCGCCGAGACGCTCGCGGACGCGAAGAGCGAGCCCGCGCTCGAAGCCTTGCTTGCGCTCGCGAAGGAGCACGACGAGCCGCAGAGCCTCGCCGCGTTGATGCGCGCGCTGTCGACCTTCCGGGACTCACGCGTCGTCGAGACGCTCGAACGTCGCCTCGAAGCCGGGCTGCCGCCACGCGCCGCCGAAGCCGCGTGGGAAGGCCTCGGCCAACAACGCGAAGCCGCTCCCTTCGCGCATCTCGTCACCGCGGCCGACCGCGCGAGCTTCGGAAGCTTCGCGCAAGGCGGCGCGCTGCGAGCCCTCGCGCAGACCCGCCACGAGGACGCGATCGCGAGCTTGCTCGAACGTGCCCGTCCGGGACGTCTGCCCAGCAAGGCGCGCCCGCACGCGGTGCAGGGGGTCGGCGTGTTGTTGCGTCACGCGAAGGACGCGGCGCGCGAGCGCGCGATCGAGGCGCTGCGCGATCTGCTGCGCGACGAGAGCCCGAAGGTCCGCGACGCGGCCGCCGTGGCGCTCACGATCGGTCGCGGTCGCGAAGCACGCGACGCGCTCGAGACCTACCGCCTCCGCCTCACGCCCCAGGAGCGGGTGCGTTTCGATCGGCGCCTGCGGGTGCTCGACCGCGGCGAAGGCACGACGTCCGAGAACGACAAGCGCGTCGAAGAGCTCGAGAAGCAGGTCCGTCGACTCACCGAACGCCTCGAGAAGATCGAAGCGAAGAGCTGAGCCGCAGACGATTCCGTGGCACCCGGGGTCCTCCGCTCCTTTCGATTCGAGGCTTCCCCGACGGGCGAGTGGATCGCACTCCCGAGCCCACGGCACACGTGCGAGCTCCGCGCCGGCGTGGTCCTCTCGTTCCGAGGAGGCGCTGTCCGGCGTCGCCCCGTTCTTCGCCGGGCACGCCGGGTGCACGATGACACGACGTGCTCCGTTCTTCGTCTCGAAGCGACCAACTCCTGGTCGCCCTCGCGCTCGTTGCGCCCGCTTGGCTGCTGCCCGCATGTGGCGGAGGCGGCCTGGGCGAGCCCGACGCGAGCGTCCGCGACGCGGCCCTGCGTGACTCGGCATCGCCCGCCGACGCGCTCGTTTCGGACGAAGCCGACGCCGCCCGACCGAACGACGCCGAGGTCCCCCTCGACGCGGAGGTGCCGATCGACGCGGACGTTCTTGTCGACGCCGGACCGCCCGACGCGGGCCCACCTCCGCGCTGCACGACCACGCCCTGCGAGTCCGTCACCACGAGCGTCGGCCGCCTTCGCACGCTCGACGAATGCGCCTTCGCGCTCCGCGCCGAGAGCTCGTTCGTCGAAGGGCGTGCCCGCGCCGACGCGCTCCTCGACCGACTTCGAACCTCCGGCCTCGGGGGACACCGCACGCTCACGCAGGTGCTCGGCCAGCTCAACCGCACCGGCCGCGCGGGCCTGACGAGCGAAACCCGCACCCGCCTCTCCGGGCTCTCCCCCGTGGGCTTTCGTTGGAACACCGGCGACGACGCCGTCGACTCTTGGTACCCGCAAGGCATCACGGGCCAAGGCACGTCGTTGCTCGTGAGCTGGTACCACAAGACCGACGCTCGTCCGACGCGCGGCGCGCGGCTCTCGCTGGTCGACGTCTCCGATCTGGCGAACCCACGCTACCGGCATCTCTTGCTCGTCGATCCGGAGGACACGGCGCGCGGCTTCGGCCCCGCCGAGTACGACGGCGGCGGCGCGCTCCATGCCGGCGGCATCGCGTGGGTCGGGGACCTGCTCTACGTCGCCGACACCTCGCGTGGCCTGCGGGTCTACGATCTCTCGCGCATCGCCGAGGTCGCGAACACGGACGACACCACCCGCATCGGA
The DNA here is from genome assembly GCA_020633125.1 of Sandaracinus sp. Taxonomy (GTDB): domain Bacteria; phylum Myxococcota_A; class Polyangia; order Polyangiales; family Houyiibacteriaceae; genus JACKEH01. Next base: position 1,877 of record JACKEH010000112.1, read on the forward strand.
ATCGCGGGTGGGCGCGCCGACGCGCACGGCTACCGCTACGTCGTCCCGCGGATCGGGCGTTGGGTGAACGCGGGCGGCTGCAACGCGCGTTTCTCGTCGGTCGCGGTCTCCGAAGTCGGCGGCCAACCCGCGCTCGCGGTCGCCGAGTATCGCGCCGACGACGCCAACGGAAAGGTCGTCGCGTGGCTCCTCGACGGCGACGAGCTGCGCGTCGAAGGCGACCGCGCTTGGGCCGTCGGCGCCGCCCTCGCCGGTCAGACGCGCGTCCAAGGCACGACGCGTGTCGGCGACGCTTGGTACCTCTCGAGCTCGAGCCAGGACGGCAGCAACGGCCGCCTCTACCGCGCGACCCCTGCGGGAACCACCAGCGTGCACTGGGTCTACGGCGCCGAAGACCTCTACCGCGACCCACGCGACCGCCTCTGGACCGCGGCCGAGCACCCCAACCGCCGCGACGTCGTCGCCATCCCCAGGCCCCGCTGAGGGCTCCGAACGGCCTTCCGCGGCTTCCGGAGCGCCGGGAGACCGCCAGACGAGGGTTTCCACGCGCTCGACGAAGTCGTCACCGAGCGCTGCCAGAAGCCGACGCAAACGCGTTGTGCGCTCCCCCTTTGGCGTCAGGGTTTTCCGGTGGCATGCTCCGCCCCCATGCGCGCTTGGCTAGTACCCCCGGTCGTAAGTTCGTCCCGG
>JACKEH010000113.1 GCA_020633125.1 Sandaracinus sp.
GCCTGCGCGCCTTCCGCCCGCATGGGGAGGCTCTGCCTCTCTGCCTCCCCCGTCCCCTCCGTGCCTCGGAGTCTCCCGCCGGCTTCGCCTCTGGTCGTCTCCTGCGGTGCTCCGCGGCAGGTTCGAAGCGTGAATCGTGCGCGGCGGAGCGGGACGCCAGTCCGCGGAGGTGCACGATTCCGCGAGACTATCGACCCACGTGAAGCGTGGCGTCGATGAAGGGGCTAGCCGCCCCTTTTGAAACCCTGCCACCCGCGTCGCAGCGGGAGTGGCGCGGGCGCGTCGGTTGTGTGTACGGGTCTCGGCCTTGGCCTCGCCTGGGGGTCCTGCGGACGTCGCTCGGGCTGCCTCTGTCCCCGCTGCACCTGTCGTCCCTGCCATTCGTATGAAACGGCCGACCCGACATGGGGCAACGCTTTCTTGGCGCGATCCCGAGCGACATGTACTGTCGTGTCCTACATAGCCCTACCGAGGAGCACACGACGTCATGAACTGGATGCTCGAAGAACGCCGCCAACGCCGCAGCCCGGACCGCACCGTCGCGCTCCGCTTTCAGCTCGAGCACACCCGCGACAAGGGTCGCATCGAAGCGCTCGTCCTCACGGATTCCGAAGGGCTCGTGGTGGCGCACGCGGGCGACGACGCGGTCTGCGAAGAGCTCGGTGCCATCGCGCCGCTCGTGCCGCGTACGCTGGGCATGCCGATGCCGCCCTTGCTCCGCGGCGGCGAGGTCGCCGTGCGCTCGTTCATGCTCGACGGTCAGGAGCTCTACCTCGCGAGCCTCGGCGGAAACGTCGCGCGGGACGCGTTGCTCGCGAACTCGTCGAAGGGCCTGCGCCGCATCCTCGGCTGCAACTGATTTCTGGTCGGCATTCGCCGACTTCTGGGGAGTGAGCTCCCCAGCCCCCTCCCTCCTCGCCGACGTCTTTGCTGGTCGGCTGCGCTTCGTTCCGTTCGGTCGGCTTCGGTCCTCCGGAGGCGAGGGGACTCGACCCCCAGGAGTCACCCGCGACTGGCCCTCGCTGCGCTCGGTGTTCTGGTCGGCTTCGCCGACTTCCGGGGAGCTCGCATCGTCGTCGCTCGCGCCGCCTTCGCGAGGCGACGGAACGAAAACGGCCGACCCGAAGGCCGGCCGAAGATCGTCGAAAGCGACGTGTCGATCAGAGCTGCGGCTCTTCCTCGTACTCGACGTCGTCCTCGCCGTCCTCTTCCTCTTCTTCTTCCTCTTCCTCGTCCTCCATCTCGGGGGCCGTGTACTTGAGGTCGACGTCGGCGTCCGCGAGCTGACCCTCGAGCAGCTCGAAGAGCTCCTCGATGTCGTCGCCGCCCCACTCGTCGAGCACCTCCGAGATGAACTCGTAGATGTCGCCGCTGTCGATGCGGCGCTCGATCTCTTCCACCTGCTCTTCGGAGAACGCTTCGATCAGGTCCTCACGAAGAGTCTCGGTGTCGCCCTCCTCGATCGCGTCCGCCGCACTGAGACGAATCTGACGAACCGCTCGCTTGTCGAGAAAGATCTCCATGACCCGTCACCTGCTATCGTGGGCTCGCCGTCGGCTGAAACGCCGCCTCGAGCTGTCGCGCGTACTCGCCGTCCGAGGTAGTTTGTTCGCGGCATCCGTTCGGATCACCACCCCGCGAACGGCGCGAACTATAGGTGGCACGCCAAGCCTGTCAACAACGTCGAGCGCCCCCCCAGTGATGAGTCGTAAGTATACGCCGGTGTTGGGTTTTCTGGTCTGCCTGGTCGCCGTCGTAGCCGGCCCGAGGGGCGTCGAGGCCGACTCCTTCGAGCCGCCGCCGCCGCCGAGCGAGCATGCACCGAGGGTGGCTGGCGAGGTTCACCTCGACATCGTCTTTCCCTTTGCGGACCGACCGCTGTGCCCTTCGGGCGGCGCGTGTGTCTTCGGCGGAGGCGGTGGCATCGGCGGCATCGTCGAGTGGCGTTGGCCTTCGGGATGGGCTCTCGGAGCCGGCTACGACGTGTGGTTGCTCGACGGCAACGGCGTGCACGAGCTGTCGACCCTGCAGGTGCTTCGCCTCGTGGGTCGTCGCTACTTCCTGCGTGCGCGGCAGATTCACCCTTTCGTCGGGGTCGCGATCGGTGGCCTTCTCTTCGGCGACGCGTTTCGACGCAACGCGGGCGGCGGGTCCGTGGACCTGTTCTCCGGGTTCGAGCTCGAAATCCTGCCTACGCTCGCGTTCGTGGTCGACGTCGGCGTTCGCCTCTTCGCGACCTCGGCCTTCACGTCCCGGAGCGACGGGCTCGACCGGGCGTCCAGCTTCGGGCTCGACGGCGCTGCCATGCTCCAGGTCGGCTTGGCCCTGACCCCGTGACCCGAGAGCGCCCACCACTTGTACGGAGCGAAACCGTGCGAGTGGTCGTGGC
>JACKEH010000114.1 GCA_020633125.1 Sandaracinus sp.
GCGAAGGGTCGGTGTCGTGCGCTACGCGATCTACGGCACGCGTGACACGAAGCTCGACTCCTCGACGCCGTGGCTGACGCTCGCGGGCTCGCTCGCGGCACTCGACGAGGTGCGCTGGGCCGAGCGGGCCTTCGAGGGGCGTCCGCCGCGGCTCGCGGTCGAAGACCTCGAGGCCTTGGGCATCGCGGTGCGTGAAGGCCTCGGGGTCGCGCTCCTGCCGACGAGCTTGGTCGCGCGTCTGCCAGGGCTCGTGGCGCTCGACCCGGCGCCGCTCGGCGCCCGCGCGAGACGGCCGCCGGTGCGAACGATCTGGCTCGTGACCCATCGCGCGAAGCGAAAGGTCCCCGCGGTACGTGCGGTCGCGACGTGGGTGAGCAGCCTCTTCGACGAGGCGGCCGACGCGGCCGCGCCGTGACCAGACCGCGCGACGTCCCGCGCGTTCAGATGCCGTAGGTCTCGCGCAGCTTCGCGTCCATGCGCCGCACGAGATCGAAGAGCTGGATGATGTGCTCGTGCAGCGCGCGCGCGTCGTCCACGTTGCGGCTCGCGCTGTCGACGAGCGGCGCGAGCCGACGTTCGAGCGCTTCGGCTTGGGCTGCGAGCTTCGCCGCCGCCGCCATCGGATCGTCGCCTTCGAGGCGCACCTCGACCTTCGGGGCCTGCATGCGGGACAAGGCCTGCACGAGCGCGTCGAGCGTCGGCCCGAGCGCGCTCGCCAGATCCGGCGGCTGCGCGAGCTTCTCGATCACCTGCGCCAAGCCGTCGTTCGGTCGGGTCGCGCTCGCGATCGAATCGCGAATCGATTCCAGCTCGCGCCCGAGGCCCGAGAGCGTGCCGGTCAGGCGCGTCACGGGGTCGTCGTCGCGCCCGCCTTGGGTTCGCAGGCGCACCATCTCGCGCTTGATGCGATCCCAACGCTCCTTCTGATCCTCGTTCATGCGGCCGCGAAGCTCCGCGAGCTTGAGCAGGTTCTGCTCGGCGCTCGTGGTCAGCGTCTGCGACTCGCTCGCGTAGTGGTCGTCGATGAGCTGCTCGACCTCGAGGTCGGTCATCGCCGCGACGATCTTCTCCGCGAGCTTGTTCATGTTGCGGTAGCTGCCCTGCAGCTTGAAGGGCGGCTCGGTGCGGTAGGCGTCGGCCTGCGAGGCGCTTCGCACGTACTCCGCGTTCACGCGCAGGAGCACGTCGCGCGCACGGAAGAGATGCCGCAGCACGGTCTTCATCTCTTCGAGCTCGGCCGCGGCGTAACCCGACGAGAGCGCGCTCTCGGGCACCTCTTCGCCCTCGGCCATGCGCACGAGCACGTGCACGTCCTTCGGGTCGCGGGCCGCGAGCGGCGAGAGCGCCTTGCAGGACGTGATCGCGTTCTCGAGGTAGCTGAGCGCGAAGACGTCTTCCTTGCCGCCGAGCACGTCGCCGAGGTTGTAGGTGTCGGCGCGGTTCGCGAGCATGTCCGGGATCTGAAAGCTCTCGCCGCTCTCCGTGTACGGGTTGCCGGCCATGACCACGCAGAGCTTCTTGCCGCGAAGGTCGTAGGTGCGCGTGCGGCCCTTCCAGACACCCTCGATGCGCCGCGAGCCGTCGCAGAGCGAGATGAACTTCTGCAGCAGCTCCGGGTTCGTGTGCTGAATGTCGTCGAGGTAGAGCATCACGTTGTTGCCCATCTCGAACGCGAGGTTGATCTTCTCGACCTCTTGGCGCGCGGTCGCGTTCGGCGCTTCGGCCGGGTCGAGCGACACGACGGAGTGCCCGAGGCTCGGGCCGTTGACCTTCACGAAGACCAAGCCGAGCCGGTTGGCGACGTACTCCATCAGGGTCGTCTTGCCGTAGCCCGGCGGCGAGACGAGCAAAAGCAGACCCATCAGATCGGTGCGCTTGCCGGAGCCCGCGGCGCCGAGCTGTTTGGCGAGGTTGTCGCCCACGAGCGGCAGGTAGACCTCGTCGACGAGGCGGTTGCGCACGAAGGCGCTGAGCACCCGCGGCTGCAGCTCGTCGAGACGAAGGCGCCGACGCTCACGCTCCAGGAGCGCGTGGCGCGCCGCGCGGTAGCGACGAAAGCCGGGGACCCGCTCGCGCGAGAACCGTCCGACGCGGCCGATGATTTCGTCGAGGCGCAAGGGCAGGGTGCGCGACTGGATGCGCGGATGTTGGCCGAGCAGATCCGTCACCTCGCCGCGGGTCATCGCGGCGGTTTCGCGGCGATCGAGGCTCGGCGTCATCAAGAGCGCCGCGGCCTCGAAGCTCGCGTGCCCGAGGGTGGCGAGCGCCTCGTCCGAGGTGCGTCGCAGAAACGCTTCGACCCAGGCGCGGGCCAGACGAAGGCGCGCCGTGAG
>JACKEH010000115.1 GCA_020633125.1 Sandaracinus sp.
TCTGCCGACGAACGTCATCGAGCGTGTGGTGCTCGTGGCGGATGCCGTCCGCCGCTCGCCCGAGGTCGGCTCCGGGCTCTCGGTGCGCGCGACCGACGAAGCGTGCACCTACCTCGCGCACCCACGCTTCGGTGGCGGCACCGACGATCAGATTCGCGACGTGCTTCGCACGAGCTTCTGCCTGCGCTTCGACGGAGACGCCGACGACGTGACCACCGATGCGGGCGCGGTGTGGACGATCGTCGAGCAGCAGCTGCGTGTCGCGAACGAGTGAGAGCGGCCACTTGCACGGATCGCCATCCGTGCGAGCGGTCGGGCGCTCGGTGGTGGGAGGGCGCCCCGATCCGGCTTGGCCGGCGGGGGAGGGCGAGAATAACGGAAGAGCATGAACGGATTCGCGCTCTGAGTCGCGGCCTCAGCGGCGCGCGAACTCCGCGAATCCCTCGAGCAGCTTCTCGACGGATGCACGCACACGCTCGTCCACGAGGACGCCGTTGGCGTCGAAGACCTGCGCCGCCCCGCCGACCAACACCCGAGGTCCGAAGTAGGGGCGCACCGAGAGCGCGCGCAGCACCGGCAGCCACGCGGCCTGCGCCATCGCGGTGCCGAAGCGTCCCGGGCTCGCGCCGAGGATCGCGACCGGCTTGTCACCGAAGACACGCTCGAGGTCGCTCGCCGGCCGCGAGAGCCAATCGATCGCGTTCTTGAGCACACCCGGGATGCCGTTGTTGTACTCGGGGGTGACGAGCAAGAGCCCGTCCGCGGCCGCGATCTGCTCCTTGAGCGTTCGGACGGCGTCGGGAAGCCCGTGCTCGGCTTCGAGGTCGCCATCGTAGAGCGGAATGCCCGCGATCGTGCCTTCTTCGATGGTCACCCCCTCGGGCGCGAGCGCGGCGGCCGCGCGAAGCAAAGACGCGTTGTAGGAGCCGCGGCGAAGGCTCCCGGCGATGCCGACGAAGGTGGTCATGGACCCGCTCGTAGGGCCGGGGGCGGCGACGTCCATGACGCGTTCGCCGCTCGACTGTTCCTCGTGTCCCTCTGCACGCGTCGAGGATTTGGGATTTCGCAAACGAGACCGACGCACGTGACTCCGAGGACGACACGGACAACCACCTCGGACGGAGTCACGACCGCATCCGAGGGGAGGGGTCGGGGGGTTCCGAACGAGGTCCCGTGGGTCCTTTCCTTACGTCGGAGGGGCAAACGTACGGTGTCGCTGGAACTGGCGAGCGTCTGCGTCCAGCCTTCGGCCATGCGCGCGACGTGGATGGTGCTGCTGGCGGTCGGCTGTGCAGCGAACGGAGGGGGCTCTCGGGACCGCGATGCAGGTGTCGTCGGAGATGCGGGTGTCAGCGACGTGGGAGTCGCAACCGACGCGAACCTCTCCCGGCCCGACGTGGGTCCCGAAGCGGACGGTGGTCCGGGTCCGAGCTTCTGCGCGGCCGGGGCCGAGCTCGTCTACGTGATCGACCGCAACGAACGGCTCGTCCGTTTCGACCCTCGCGATCTCTCGTTCACCGACGTCGGCGCGATCGGCTGTGCGAGCTCCGGAACCCGCCCCTTCTCGATGTCGGTTGACCACGACGCGCGCGCGTGGGTGCTCTTCAGCGACTACCAGATTCGCCGCGTCAGCACCGCCGACGGATCCTGCGAGGCCGACGCTCTGGGTTTGGCCGCACCCTTCGAGCAATACGGCATGGGCTTCACCGCGAGCGGCGACGACGAAGTGCTCTACGTCTCGGGGGGCACTTTCATCGATCTGCTCGAGGGCAGCCCTTCGCGTCCCGCTCAGCTCGGCCGTCACGTTCCCGGAACCGGCGCGACCACGACGATCGGTCCCCTCGCGAACTGGCCCGAGCTCTCGGGCAACGCGGACGGAGAGCTCTTCGCGTTCTACCCGCCGGGTCCCTTCGACGCGCCGGCACGCATCGTCGAGCTCGATCCCGCCACCGCGACGGAGCGCCGCGCCTTCGAGCTCACGGACATGGTCGGCGACTTCGATCGAAGTTACGCGTTCGCGTATTGGGGTGGCCGCCTGTGGGTGTTCATCAAGCCGAGCGCGCAGACGGGCTCGGAGGTCTGGCGATTCGATCTGCCGCCCGAGGGCGACGGTTCGATCACGAAGGTCGTGGACGACGCGCGCCTCACCATCGTGGGGGCTGGCGTGTCGATCTGCGCGCCAGTCGACTTGATCTGAGCAGCTCCCGAGCGGCGCC
>JACKEH010000116.1 GCA_020633125.1 Sandaracinus sp.
AACGAAACGACCCAACCGACGAACGTGGCCAGCACCACCCACGTGACCACGAGCGACCACCACGGCGGCGGACGTGGCCACAGCAGACCGCCCGTGAGAATCGGCATCACCAAGAGGTTCAGCGAGGTGAGCTTCACGACCGTCAGCGCGGCGATTCGAAGCCCGGCACCGCTCGCGAACAACGCGAGCACGGCTTGCGCCTGGGCCGGCCCCTCGCTCCAGAACGCGAGCCCCGCGAAGAACTGGATGGCACCGAGCAGCAGCTCGACGAACGCGTCGGTGCCGAGGACGGCGAGGGTGGGCGCGAAGAGCACCGCCCACGGCACGAGCATCCACACGACGCGAACCCTCCAAGGCAGTCGTGGCGGGTCGAGCTCGACGTCCGGGCGTCGGTTCGTCGGCTCGGTGGGCTCGCCGGTCGCCACGATGACGTGGCTCGCGAGGGGCAGGGCGCGAAGCTCGAACGGCAGCCCCAACGCGTGAAACGAGGCGACACGGGGACCGGCGAAGAGCACCACCCGTCCCACTCGGACTCCGAGCGCGCGCGCCGTCCACCCGGAGAACGTCGCGAAGAGCACGAAGGAGACCAAAGCCGTTGCCAGCGCGATCCACATGGAAGCCGGTGTACAGGACACGCGATCGAAACGCGATTGGCGGCAAACCCCGTTGGCGAACGCACCGAACGGCGCCAAGCTCCGGCCCCATGACGCTCCCCCGCCCGCACGACCGCTCGCGTCGCTACGACGTCGTCCTCTTCGGCGCCACCGGCTTCACCGGACGCCTCGTCGCCGAATACCTCGCCGAGCACTACGGCGACTCCGACGTTCGTGTCGCGCTCGCTGGACGCAACCGCGCGAAGCTCGAAGACATTCGCCGTGGCTTGCCGGCCGCGGGCCGTGAGTGGCCGATCCTGATCGCCGACAGCCACGACCGCGCGTCACTGGACGCGGTCGCGAAAGACACGTCGGTGGTCTGCACCACGGTCGGCCCTTACGCGCGTTACGGCGCCGAGCTCGTCGCGGCCTGCGTCGCGCACGGCACGGACTACTGCGATCTGACCGGCGAGACGCAGTTCGTCCGTCGCATGATCGACCAGCACCACGAAGAAGCGCAGAAGACCGGCGCACGCATCGTGCACTGCTGCGGCTTCGACTCGATCCCCTCCGACCTCGGCACGCTGATGATGCAAGAGACGGCGAAGGAACGTTTCGGCGTGCCGCTTCAGAAGCTCACGTACTTCGCCGGCGAGACCAAGGGCGGCTTCTCGGGCGGAACCGTCGCCAGCATGCTCAACCTCTTCGAGGAGATCGCACGGGACAAGAGCGTGCTGAAGATTCTCGGCAACCCCTACGCGCTCAACCCCGAAGGCGAGCGAAAGGGTCCCGACGGGTCCGATCAGAAGGGCGTGCGTTTCGACCGCGACCTCGGCCAATGGACCGCGCCTTTCGTGATGGCCGCGATCAACACCCGCGTCGTACGCCGTAGCAACGCGATCCTCGGCTACCCCTGGGGCAAGGACTTCCGCTACGCCGAGGTCATGAGCACCGGCAAGGGGCCGCGAGGGCTCGCACGCGCGACCGCCATCACGAGCTTCCTCGGCGGCTTCATGGGCGCCGCGGCGATCGACCCGATTCGCAAGCTGCTCGCCGCGCGGGTGTTGCCGAAGCCGGGCGAAGGACCGAGCAAAGAAGACCGCGACAAGGGCTTCTTCGTCACGCGTTTCGTCGGCAAGACCGCGGATGGCCGCGAGCTGCGAGGCCGCGTCGAAGGCACGAGCGACCCGGGCTACGGGGAGACCGCGAAGATGCTCTCCGAGAGCGCGCTCTGCCTGGCCCTCGGCGGACCGAGCGAAGGCGGCGTGCGCACGCCGGCGTCGACGATGGGCATGCTCTTGGTCGAGCGGCTTCGCAAGGCCGGCATGACCTTCGACGTTCGCTGAGCGTCTCGGTCGGAAGACGAAGAGCGTGGTGATGGCTTCACCACGCTCTTCGTCGTCGTGCGATGCACACATCGCAGTCGACGTCGAGCCTCGGGAGCACGACGCACACCTCGGCGCCCATCCCTCTCAGACACCGAGCGGGTGTAGTTCTCATCCTGACGCGAGAACGGGCACCAGAACCGCGCTTCGCGCCTCAGAGT
>JACKEH010000117.1 GCA_020633125.1 Sandaracinus sp.
CGATCCTCGAAGGGGCCCGCGCGGGCAAGTCGGTCGCCGAGCTCATGGAGAGCGGCGCGAAGATCCTCACGCGCGAGGACGTGATGGACGGCGTCGCCGAGATGATCGACGAGGTCCAGGTCGAGGCGACCTTTCCCGACGGCACGAAGCTCGTGACCGTCCACCAACCGATTCGGTGAGGGGCGAGATGAAACCGGGAGAGCTCTTCGTCGAGCCAGGCGAGATCACGCTGAACGCGGGTCGGGCGCGGGTCTCCGTCACGGTGGCGAACACCGGCGACCGGCCGATTCAGGTCGGCTCGCACTACCACTTCGCCGAGACGAACGCGGCGCTCGACTTCGATCGCGCGGCCGCGCGCGGCATGCGTCTGGACGTGCCGGCGGGCACCGCGGTGCGCTTCGAGCCGGGGCAAAGGCGCGAGGTGGTGCTCGTGGCCTTCGACGGAGATCGCGTGGTGTACGGCTTTCGCGGCGACGTGAGCGGGCCCTTGGACGGGCTGGATTCGCCGGACTCGGAGGCGACGTCGTGATTCCGCCGCGGAAGATCTCACGCGCCGAGTACGCGGCGATGTACGGGCCGACGACGGGCGACCGCGTTCGGCTCGCGGACACCGAGCTCGTGATCGAGGTCGAAGAGGACCGAACGATCTACGGCGACGAGGTGAAGTTCGGGGGCGGCAAGGTGATCCGCGACGGCATGGGCCAGAGCCAGCGTCTCGACGCCGAGGTGGCCGACCTCGTGATCACGAACGCGTTGATCCTCGATCATTGGGGCATCGTGAAGGCCGACGTCGGCATCAAGCACGGGCGCATCGTCGGCATCGGCAAGGCCGGCAACCCCGACGTGCAGCCGGGCGTCGACGTCGTGATCGGCGCGGCGACGGAAGTGCTCGCCGGCGAAGGTCAGATCCTCACCGCGGGCGGCATCGACGCGCACATTCACTTCATCTGCCCGCAGCAGATCGAAGAGGCGCTCGCGAGCGGCGTCACGACGATGCTCGGCGGCGGCACCGGACCGGCGACGGGGACGAACGCGACGACGTGCACGCCCGGCGCGTGGAACCTGCATCGCATGCTCGAGGCCGCGGAGGCCTTCCCGATGAACCTCGGCTTTCTCGGCAAGGGCAACGCGAGCCTGCCGATGCCGATCGAGGAGCAGATTCGCGCGGGCGCGATGGGGCTCAAGCTTCACGAGGATTGGGGCACCACGCCGGCCGCGATCGACAACTGCCTTTCGGTGGCCGAGCGTTTCGACGTTCAGGTCGCGATTCACACCGACACGCTCAACGAGTCGGGCTTCGTCGAAGACACGATCGCCGCGATTGGCGGGCGCGCGATTCACGCCTACCACACCGAAGGCGCGGGTGGCGGGCACGCGCCCGACATCATCAAGGCCTGTGGGCTGCCGAACGTGCTTCCGTCGAGCACGAACCCGACGCGGCCGTACACGATCAACACCGTCGACGAGCACCTCGACATGTTGATGGTCTGCCACCACCTCGACCCGAAGATCCCCGAGGACGTCGCGTTCGCGGAGTCGCGCATTCGTCGCGAAACCATCGCGGCCGAAGACATCCTGCACGACCTCGGCGCGTTCTCGATGATCGCGAGCGACTCGCAGGCGATGGGGCGCGTCGGCGAGGTCGTGATTCGGACCTGGCAGACCGCGCACAAGATGAAGGTGCAGCGCGGCGCGCTCCCCGAAGACTCGGCCCGAAACGACAACTTTCGCGCGAAGCGCTACGTCGCGAAGTACACGATCAACCCGGCGATCACGCACGGCATCGCGCACGAGGTCGGCAGCGTGGAGGTCGGCAAGCTCGCGGATCTCGTGCTCTGGAAGCCCGCGTTCTTCGGGGTGAAGCCTTCGGTGGTGCTCAAGGGCGGGTTCCTCGCGTGCGCGCCGATGGGCGATCCGAACGCGTCGATTCCGACGCCGCAGCCGACGCATTACCGGCCGATGTTCGGGGCCTACGGGCGCGCGCGGACGAGCACGAGCGTGACCTTCGTCTCGCAGGCGGCGCTCGACGCGGGCGTGGGCGACCGGCTCGGGCTCGCCCGTCGTCTGGTGGCGTGCCGTGGCACCCGCGCGGTTCGAAAGGCCGACCTCGTGCACAACACCTACGCACCGCACATGGA
>JACKEH010000118.1 GCA_020633125.1 Sandaracinus sp.
ACTCCGTCTCCGTCTCCGACACCGTCACGCGGTCCTGACATGCCCTTCCCCCCCGCCGCGTAGGGGTGCCCGCTCGGCCGGGGAGGCCGACGGAGGGAACCATGCATCGATCGAAGAACACGCTCGCGCTCGCGGGTGTGATGGCCTCGCTTTGTCTCGGCGCGACGAGCGCGCACGCGGACGCGCCGTTGCGCGTGCGTTGGGATTGCTACCTCGAAGGGGCGGCGATCGGCTGCAACGCGCTCGCGAACGCGTACGCGGAGTCGACGCCCGGGGTCGTGCTCGACTCGGAAGAGGCCGACCTCGAGGTCCAGGTGCGCTCCGTCGACGTGACGCCGCGTCGTCGCTACCTCGTCGACATCACGCGGCCGGGCGACGCGCCCAGCACGCTTCGCATCGCGCGCGACATCGCGAACAGCCGCGGCAGCGACCAGACCTTGCTCGACGTGCTCGCGCTGTTGCACCGCGGAACGCTGCCCTTTCTCGACGTCAGCGCCCCCGGTCGGGTGGAAGGCGGCGTGCTCACGCTGCGCGCCGGCGCCTCCAGCGACGAGGGACCGGTCGCCGAACCTTCGCCGTGGTTCGTGCGACCCACCGTCTCTGGCCAGCTCGTCAGCGCGGGCGTGCGCATCTACGGCGTGGGCGGAGGCCTCGAAGTGAACCGCTCGACGCCCACGCTCCGCCTTCGTCTCGCCGGCGACGTCTCGTACCGCTACGTCGACTTCGCGTTGCCTGGTGGAGACACCCTTCGAGGCTCCCTCGTTCGCAGCAGCACGGGGCTCACCGTCGCGCGCAGCCTCGGTCGCGGGACGAGCGTCGCCGTCCTCGCGAGCGCCGACCGACAGCCGCAGAACAACCTCGCACTTCGGACCACCCTCGGGGTCGGGTTCGAGTGGCTGCGCTCACCCTTTCTCGCCACCGACGGCACCAACTTCGGAATTCGCTACCGCGTGCGTGCGATGCACGACCGCTACGTCGTCGAGACCTCGCAAGGCCACGAGGAGCACACCTACCCGCGCCACGTGCTCGGGCTCGTCGGGCTCGCGCACTACGACGCGATCGATCTGTCGCTCGACGTCTCCGTCGGCGCGCCGCTGCTCGACCCGTCGCTCTGGGACGTGAACGGAAGCGCGAGCATCACGTTTCGTGTCGCCGGCGCGCTCGAGGTCGGGGTCGGTGCCTCGTTCGTGCTTCGTGGCGGGGCGATTCACGAGCCGGCCGACGCGGACGCGCTCGATCCGGTCGCCACGCTGCTCGCCGGCAGCGACTTCGGGCGCCTCACCGTCGAAGCCGAGCTCTCGCTCTCGTACACCTTCGGCAACGGCGCGCTTCGCACGCAGGACCGCCGCTGGCGTTGAGAGCAAGCGTGGTTTGCCACGCACCGACGGCTCTCTCGCTCCGCGAGCGAAGGAGCGCTTTCGCTGCGAAACGCGACGAGCCGCTCGTCTCGTCGTGCTCGACCGAAGCGCTCCCCTGAAACGCGACGACGACGGCCGTCGCGCTCAGCCGAAGAAGCTCTTCACCTTGCGAAGCCCGGCCGCGAGCGCGTCGAGGTCGGCCTTCGAGGTGTAGAGCCCGAGGCTCGCGCGAGCGGTGCCCGTGACGCCGAAGTGGTCCATCACCGGCTGGGCGCAGTGGTGTCCCGTGCGCACGGCGATCCCTTCCGCGTCGAGGATCGACCCGGCGTCCGTGGGGTGAATCCCGTCGAGCAAGAACGCGAGCACGCTGCTCTTGTGCTTCGCGGTGCCGACGAGCTTCAACCCGTCGATCTCCGAGAGAAGCTTCGTGCCGTGCACCAAGACCTCGTGCTCGTGGGCGAGCGCGGCGTCGAGGTCGAAAGTGCCGAGCCATTCGAGGGCCGCGCCGAGCCCGATGGCTTGCGCGATCGCGGGCGTGCCGGCTTCGAGCTTGTACGGCAGGTCGTTCCAGGTGCTGCCGTCGAACGAGACGCGGTCGATCATGTCGCCGCCGCCCTGCCACGGAGGCATCGC
>JACKEH010000119.1 GCA_020633125.1 Sandaracinus sp.
GTCTACCAGTTCGAGGCGCCGTGGCGCACGACGCTGCCGGACGGCCAGGTCGTGCGGGGCCGTGGCAACACGTGGCCCTTCGATCTGAGCTCCGACATGCCGGCGGTGCGGGTCATCGAGCAGGCCGGCACCGAGGGCGAGCCCGAGGAGGTCATGGACAACCGCGCCGCGATCTCGTCGGCCATCGGCGCGCACAACGACGCCAACCCGCCCGGCGACGTCGACGGTGACGGTGTGGTCGATCCCGTCCGCGGTGTGAGCCTCGGCGGCGGCGCCGGAAGCGGCGGTGGCTGCGGCGGTTGCAGCACCAACGGCAACGGTAGCGCGGGCTTCGCGATCGTCTTCGGCGCGCTCGCCCTCCTTCGTCGTCGTCGGAAGGCGGCCTGACGTGCGCCACGCTTCTTGGAAGACGGCGACGCTTCTGTCGCTCGTGGTCGGCGTCGGGATCGGTTTCGTGCACGTGCCGCGCGCCGAAGCGTGTGGTGGCCTCGCCTGCAACACCTCGCTCGGCCAGCCGGTCGCGCAGACGGCCGAGCGCATCCTCTTCACGCACAACGGCGACGGCACCGTCACCTCGGTCGTCGAGATCCTCTACGAGGGCGAAGGCGATCGCTTCGCGTGGGTGCTTCCGGTGCCCGGTCGGCCGGAGGTCGGCGTCTCGTCGTCGTTGGTCTTCGACCGCCTGCAGGCCGGCACCACGCCGACCTACACCCTCACCACCTCCACCGAAGGCAGCTGTTCGGTGCCGTCGAGCGGAGGAGGGTTCGGCTGTGCGGCCAGCGACACCGCGACGTTCTCGCCCGCGGTGGACGCTGGAGCGATCGCGTTCGGCGACGGGGGCATGGACGTCTCGGTCGTCGACGCGGGCCGTGTCGGTCCCTACGACTACGTCACGATCTCACTCGATCCGAGCTTGCCGGAGCCGGGCATGGTCGCGTCGGAGTGGCTGACCGACAACGGCTACAACGTCACGCCGCTCGCCAGCGAACGTCTCGGTCCGTACCTCGCGGCCGGCATGAACCTGATCGCCTTCCGGCTCACGAAGTCGACCTTCTCCGGCTCGGTGCGCCCCATCGTGCTGACCTACACCGGCACGCGCCCGATGATCCCGATTCGTCCGACCGCGGTCGCCGCCGAAGACGACATGGGCGTGATGGTCTGGGTGCTCGGCGCGCACCGCGCGATTCCGACGAACTATCGACACCTCGTGTTGAACGAGGCGCTCCTCAACTGGTTCTCGCCGGGCATCAACTACAACGACGTGGTCACCGAGGCCGCGAACGAAGCCGGCGGCCAAGGCTTCGTGACCGAGGACGCGCGTCCTTCGTCGGAGCTGCCCGAGGTCTTCTTCGACTTCGAGGAATACCGGCCTGCCGATTGGTCCGAGTCCAGCAACCTCGAGCTCGTGCGCAACCTCCTCTCGCGCTACTCCGGTTGGGACGGCGCCGCCGAGCTGCTCACCCGCTACGTCGCGCCGCCGGAAGGCATCTCGCCCGAGCAGTTCGCCAGCTGCCCCTTCTGCTACATCGACGAAGCGCTCGTGGCCGACCTCGACCGCGAAGGCTTCCTCGCCGACCTCGAGGACGAGGTCGTGGCGCCGATGCGCGACACGCAGACGTTGCTCCGCTCGCGCCCCTTCTCGACGCGCTTCTACACGACGATGAGCGCCGCCGAGATGACGGTCGATCCCGAGTTCGACCTCAACCCCGACATGGGTCGCTACTCGAACCAACACGTCGCCGAGCGCGTGATCGAGTGCCGTCGGGAC
>JACKEH010000012.1 GCA_020633125.1 Sandaracinus sp.
GAGCGACGCGCTCTCTCTCCCAACGGGCAGGGATTGGGACCCCTGCTACCACCGAGGTGGTGGCCACCCTCAGGCGTCGTCGTCGTTCGCGTCGTTCCCGCTCGACTCGGAGCCCGCGCGCGCTTGCTCCTGCGCCTCGATGGCGTCCTCCTCGTCCACGCGCTCGCGTGCGGCACGATCTCGGACGTACTCCGGCGCTTCTCCCGGACCGCTCCGGTCGACCCAGTACGCCGAACGACGACGCACGTCGAAGTGCACGAAGCTGCTGTTCGGGTAGTAGCCGACGCCGACCTCGGGGAGTGTGCGGAGGAAATCGCGAAGGTCGCGATTCGAGACGCCCTGGATTCGCAGGTCGATCGCGCTGCCGTCCGTGTGGTGGCTCGATTCCTCCGTGTGACCGCCGGCGGGCCGGAAGCCGCTGAGGACGTGGATGGGGCGGCCGCCGAAGTGATCGGAGATACGCACGAGGAGCTGGAGCAGGCGGGTGTCCGGGGGGGTCTGCGCGTTGGTTCGACGGTGGCGGAGGAGCCACGCCAACTGGCGACGCGGACCCGAGCGGGGGCGTCCGCGGGAATCGAGGACTCGAAGCGAGAGGCGCTCACGAGTCGCGGGGCGCACCAGCGTGACCACACCCGGCCGTCGCGGGCGTCCCCAACGCGCTGCGGCTTGGTCCCGTTCTTCCTCGGCGACCTGGCCCGGGAGCAGCAGCCGCTGACCGACACGGAGCGTCGCGCCCTCGGACAACCGGTTGGCGCGGGCGAGGTCGCGCACCGAAATCTCACGGCGCCGCGCGATGGTGCTGAGGGTCTCGCCGCTGCGTACGTAGTGGTAGCCGTCGACCGGGATTCGCAGGACTTGTCCTTCGCGAAGCTGAGCGGACACCGAGAGATCGTTGGCGCCCGCGAGGTCTTGGACTCGAACGCGATACCGCGAGGCGATGCGCGCCAGCGACTGTCCCGACCGCACGGTGTGCTGACGTTCCTGCGCGACGACCGACGAGCAGAGCGCGAGGGAGGCGAAGACGAGCGCGAGGACGAGACGAGCCATGGGGGCGGCATGGTTGAGGAGGGATGGGAGCCTCGCAACCCGGCGCGCGAAGCGAAGCAGCGCCACTTTTTTGCGGCCGCACGAGATGCGGTGCGACCATCGCCGAGGTTTGGGCGTTCGTTGACAACCGAGAGGTTCTGCGCGCCGTGAGGGGCTTGGCTCCTCCACGGCAGTCGAGGCGGCAGGGGCGATCTCCAGCCGGGACGCGGGGTGCTCTGCTCCCGGTCGAAAGCACGCAAAAATACGCTTCAATTATACCTAATTTATACTGCAATTACTCAGAATTGCTTGACGCTTGGGCGCCCACCACCTAACGTGGTCGCTCGAGTGCTCGTCCTGGAGATCGCACCCTGATGGACCACGAAGGCAAGGCGACGGAGGCTGTTGCGCCGGGTGTCGGTACACCCCAGGCCCCCGCTCCACTTGCCGGTGGGTCGGTTGCTGGTGGAACCGCTGCGGTTCCCACCGCGGTTTCTTCTCCGCGTGAGGGACGGGGCGAAAGCTCGAGCTCATCGAGCGCGAGCTCCAGCGCGATTCCCTCCAGTTCGTCGAGTACCAGCACTCCGGACGAGCCCAAGCGAAAAGCGAAGGCTCGGCCACGTCCTCCGGCTGCCAATCATCTTCGGAAATATCGGGAGGAGCTCTGTCTGTCGCAGGCGGAGCTCGCTCGGCGCGCAAATCTCTCGGCGTTGACGGTCGCTCGCATCGAGCAGGGCTACGGGTGCCGCATGAGTACGAAGCGGAAGATTCTCGAAGCCTTGGGCCTCAGCCTCGCGGACCGAAAGAAGGTTTTCGGCGAGGAGGAGTGACGTGAGCCGATGGCGTCGGAGGGCAAGAACCTGATCGGAGTCGACATCGGATCGACTTCCATCAAGGTTTGCGAGATCAAGGAGAGCGGAGGAAAGCGGAAGCTGATCAAGTTCGGCTTCCACCCGCTCCCGCCGGAGACGATCGTCGACGGCCACATCATCAACTCGGGCGCCGTCGTGGAAGGGCTGGAGAAGCTCTTCCACAAGGAGAAGCGTCGTCAGGTTGCGCTGCGCGCCAGCGGGCACTCGGTGATCATCAAGAAGATCGCCATGCCCCTGATGACGGCGGCGGAGCTCGACGAGCAGATCTCCTGGGAAGCCGAGCAACACATTCCCTTCGACCTCGCCGAGGTACACATCGACCACCAGGTCCTGCGCCGGCGCGAGGACGAGGGCCAGATGGACGTGCTCCTGGTCGCCGCCAAGAAGGAAGAGATCTCGGATCTCACCAACCTGGCGGTCGAGGCGAGGCTCAAGCCGCTCGTCGTGGACCTCGACGCGTTCACCGTGCAGAACGTCTTCGAGACGGGCTACGGCGTACCGGCGCCCGGAGAGACCGTCGTGCTCATTCACGTCGGCGCGTCGCTGACGACGGTGAACATTCTCGCCGATGGCACGACGGCCTTCACGCGCGACATCGCGAACGGCGGCAACACGATCACCGAAGAGATTCAGCGCCAGCTGAGCATCTCACGCGAGGAGGCAGAGGCCTACAAGCACGGTGGCGACGGTCGCGGCATCGTCCCGCGCGAGGTGCCGGAGATCATCCAGCAGGTGGTCGACCAGCTCGCAGGCGAAGTGCAGCGCTCGCTCGACTTCTACCTCGCGACCTCGGGTGACGGCGACCTCGCGCGCATCCTGGTGTCGGGCGGCACCGCGAACGTCCGCGCGTTGCTCGACGCGATTCACGACCGCGCGCGTGTGCCGGTCGAGATGCTCGATTGTCTGCGCGTCGCGCCGCCCGACTCGAAGGTCGATCCGATGTTGCTTCAAGGCCGCACCGCGCAGGCCGCGGTCGCGATGGGACTCGCGCTCCGCAAGGAGCGAGAGCGGAGGCCAGCATGATTCGCATCAATCTGGTCCCGCAGGCGAAGCGCGCCGCACGCGCCTCGGCTCCTGCGGGGGATGGCCAGGTCTGGGCTGCGGTCTATTTCTTCGGGACGCTCGTCTTCATGGGCATCCTCGCCGTCGTGTATTTCGCGAAGGACGGGGAGCTCGAAGAGCAGCAGCAGGCCAACACACAGCTTCGCGGGACGATCGAAGAGATTCGCTCGCGAAGCGCGCGCCTCGAAGAGGTGCAGGCGTTGTTGGCGGCAAGCCGGAACCTCGAGGAAGTCGTCGGTGAGCTCAACCGCGCGCGTACGGGTCCGACCCGCGCGATGCTCGAGCTCAGTCGCATCCTGAGCGTCGGCGATTCGGCGGGTCCGACGATCGATCCGGCCGCGCTCGAGGAGCTTCGCCGCGTGAACCCGCTCGCGGGCTACAACCGCAGCTGGGACGCGCGTCGGCTCTGGCTCACGCGGTTCGAAGAAGAGAACCGGCAGTGCCGCATGACGGGTCTCGGTCGAACCAACGAGGACGTCGCGGAGTTCCTTCGCCGCCTCTCTCTCTCGGAGCTCTTCGAGCAGGTGACGCTTCAGCGCACCGAGGCGAAGGAGGACGCGGATTCGGGGCTTCCCGTGATTCAGTTCGAGCTCTCTTGCCAGGTTTCCTACTGAGGAGCGGACGATGGCAACGGCAAAGCAAAAAGGCTCGTCCTCGTCCTCGTTCGAGACGCTCCCCACGGGCGGCAAGGTCTTCATTCTCGTTTTGATCTTCGCGTTGGTGGGGGCTCTCTACTTCTTCATCTTCCACATGCCGCTCTCGGAAGATCTCGAAGCCGCGCAGGCGCAGTACGTGACGCTTCAGACCGATTTGCGGGCGGCGGAGCAGCGCCAGCAGGAGTACCTGCAGCTCACGCAAGAGCTCGCCAACCGCGAGGCCATCGACCGCGCGAACAAGCGTGTCCTCCCGCAGGACGCGGAGATTCCGGCTTTCCTGCAGGACCTCAACCGGGTCGCCGAGCTCAGCGGCTTGGACATTCGACTGGTGGAGCCGCGTCCCGAGGAGTCGGAGCCACTCTACGTTCGCATTCCGGTCGCTCTTCGCGTGTCCGGCAAGTTCCATCAGGTGGCGAAGTTCTTCTACAGCGTCAGCCGCCTCGAGCGTGCGATCAACATGGAGAACATCCAACTTCGGGATCCGACCATGAACGAGGCCGACGAGGTGCTCTTGGTCGTCGACGCGCTCGCGACGACGTTCCGTAGCGCCGAGGTGGTCACGCCGGGGCAGCCCGCACAGCCCGTCGTTCCGGGGAGGCCGTGATGCGCACCAAGTGGAGCTTCGTGGTCCTTCTGGCCGCGCTCGGATGCGACGACCCCGTGGTCGTGAGCAACAACGCTCCGACGATGCCGACTCCGGCGCCGACCCCGAACGGTCCGGCTCCGGCGGCGGCTCCGGTGGAGATGGCGTCTCCGGACGCCGGCGTGGCCGAGGCCATCCAATACGGGGACGACGTCTTCGTCGAGGCCGACGTTCAGAATCGCGACCCGTTCCGTAGCTTCGCGAAGGCGTTCCGCACCCGAGCAGTCGTGGTTCCGCAGCGCACGGTGCTGATGCCGACCACGGCCATCGAGGAGATGCGTCTCGTCGCGATCATCAGCGGCGTGGCTCAGCCGCGTGCGATGCTTCTGGACCCGACCGGTGTCGGCCACGTCGTCAAACGAGGCGACTACATCGGACGTCCCGAGGTGCTGCAGACCGGCGGCGCCGAGAGCATGCCGGTGACGCTGAACTGGCGCGTCGCACGCATCCGCTCCGGCGAGGTGGTCCTCACGCGTGAGGATCCCACCGCTCCGGATCGTCCGCCGCTCACGCGTTCGTTGCCGCTCTACGAAGAGGGTGAAGACCCTCTCGAGCTTCGCCGCCTCGCGCTCGAGCGTGAACGCGACGCCGCGGAGGCGAGCGACGAGCCGGCAGAGCCCAGCGCGCGTCCGGCTCCTCGCTGAGTACTTCGGCCGACGAACACGAGAAAACGGGCGACCTTCGGGTCGTCCGTTTTCGTTTTGGTTGCCATGCGACGCGTGACCGACGTTCGAGCTCTTGCCGTTTTTTTGATCCCGGTGGAAGTGGCGTTGGACCATTGCACGAACGAGGAGAAGTCTCCGTTGTGAGCGAATGCTCTGCGGGCCTTCTTCGAGAGGAGGAGCACGGCGAAGCGCCGGTTTCCTTCTGTGGATTCACGCGGGTTTCGAGGAGAAGTTCTTCTCGAGCTCGTCCGATCACGAGGAGAGTCGCATGGGACGCCAGAAGGGTGTCGTCGCCGCGCTGGTCCTGGGGTTGGCCCTCAGCGGCACGATGGCGGCAGCGGATCCGCCGACGATCGAGTCGGTGGAGGTTCGAGGGGAGGGCGCGCGCGCCGAAATCGCGATTCGGGGGGCCTTCGAGGTACCCACGTACGCGGTTCGAACGCGCGAGGACGGCCGTGTCCTCGTCGTCGAGGTCGCGGACGCGTCGCTCCCCGAGAGCGGGCTCGCGACGGTCGGGGACGCGCAGTTGGTGACGGCGACCACCGCCTCGACCACCGCACGTGGCGTTCGGCTCGAGCTGCGCTTGTCGCGGGCGGCGCGTTACCGCGCTCGCTCGGGTGACGGCCGCATCCTCGTCGCGCTGGATGCCACCGAGGGAACGACGCCGGCCAGCACCACGACGAACGCGCCGAGCGCCGAACGCCCCGTGGAGGGGCCGGCGACGGTTCGTGACGTGACCGTCGAGCGTCGCGACGGGCGTGACCGCGTGGTCGTCGAGCTCGACCGTCCGGCCACCTTCGAGGTGCGTCGCGACGGCAACGGGCCGGCGCGCCTCGAGATCGCGGGCGCGCGTCTGGCGCCGGACCTTCGCCGCTTCCGCCGCGGGCTTCCCGACGCGCTCGTGCGTCGCGTTCAGGTCCGTTTCGCGGAAGGTCGCGCGATCGTCGAGGTCGACCGCGACGGCGCGGCGCAGGGCACCGCGATTCGCTCCGGCAACCGCATCGTGTGGCTCTTCGAGCCGGCGGCGGCGTCCGGACCGCGCTCGCGCACCGTGGCGCGGGAGACCGACTACGCGGCGGAGACGCCCGAGGTGGCGGCCTTCCTCAGCGACGTTCCGCTGCAGGTTCGCGCCGCGCGCAGCAACCGTCGCTTCAGCGGTCGCCGCATCGACCTCGACTTCAAGGACGCGGACATTCACAACATCCTGCGTCTGCTCGCCGAGGTCGGTGGCGTGAACATCGTCACCACGGACGACGTGGCCGGCTCGGTCACGATTCGCATGCGGAACGTGCCGTGGGACCAGGCGCTCGACGTCATCCTCCAGGCGAAGGGCCTCGGCATGGTCCGTCAGGGCAACCTGATCCGCGTGGCGCCGCTCGAGACGCTCGAGAAGGAGCGCGAGGCGGCCATCGCGCGCCGCAAGCAGCTCGAGACGCTCGCGCCGCTCGAGACACGCATCGTGCCGGTGAGCTACGCCAACCCCAGCAAGCTCGCCCCGCGCATCGCCGAGCTCCTCACGGAGCGCGGCACGGTCAACGTCGACGAGCGCACGAACGTGCTCATCGTCCGCGACATCGTCGACCAGCTCGACGACGTCGAGGAGCTCGTCCGCACGCTCGACACGCAGACGCCGCAGGTCCTCATCGAGGCCCGGATCGTCGAGGCGACGAGCCAGTACTCGCGTGACGTCGGCATCCAGTGGGGCGGCGACGTGACGATGTCGAGCGCGAACGGCAACCCCACGGGGCTCGTCTTCCCGAGCAACTTGGGCTTCACGGGTGGTAACTACGACAACCAATCGCCCACGCAGGGTCTGTCGCCCTTCACGCAGACGGTCACTCCGCCGAACTACCTCGTGAACCTTCCGGCCATCACGGGTACCGGCCAGGGTGGCGCGCTCGGCATCAGCCTCGGCAGCGTCGGCGGCAACGTGAACCTCAACGTGCGTTTGAGCGCGGCCGAGGCGAACGGCACGGTCCGCATCATCAGCTCGCCGCGCATCCTCACGCTGACGAACCACGAGGCGCACATCGCGCAGGGCACGCTCATTCCCTTCTCGCAGGTCAGCGCGCAGGGCGTGAACACGGCGTTCCAGGAGGCCAAGCTCGAGCTTCGCGTCACGCCTCAGGTGACCGCGGATGGCTCGGTGCTGATGTCGGTGCACATCACGCGCGACGAGCCCGACTTCACGCGGACCTCGACGCGTGGTGACCCGACGATCCTCAAGCGTGAGGCCGAGACGACGCTGCTCATTCCGGACGGGAACACGGCGGTCATCGGCGGCATCTACACGCGCAACACCGGCCGCAACGTGGATCAGGTGCCGTTCTTCGGGGACATCCCGGTGCTCGGCGTGCTCTTCCAGCGTCGCCGCGTGCGGGACGAGCGCAACGAGCTGCTCATCTTCCTCACGCCGCGAATCGTCAACCGAGCGGAAGCGCTTCCGGAGTGACCTCACTCTGAAGCACGCCTCCTCGACGAGGCGAGAGAAAGCGGGCTCCTGGCGGAGCCCGCTTTTTCATGTAGGAAAGGCCCATGCGCGTCTTCTTGTCGGGGCCCATGGGAGTCGGGAAGTCGACGGTCGCGCGGCGGGTCGCGCAGCGACTCGGGCTTCGCGCGGTCGACCTCGACGCGCACATCGAAGCCAAGGCGGGCTGCTCGATTCCGGAGATCTTCGCCCGGCACGGCGAGCCGACCTTTCGCGCGTGGGAGCACGAGCTCGCGACCGCGCTGGTCGACGAGGACGACGTGGTCGTCGCGCTCGGTGGGGGAACGGTCACGGACGCGCGGACTCGCCGTGTGCTTCTCGCGGCCGGCGTCTTGGTGACGCTCGACGCCCCGCTCGAGACGTTGATGGCGCGAGTGGGGGAGGGGAGCGGTCGCCCGTTGCTCGAGGGCGACGCGGCGGCTCGCTTGCGTACGGTCCTCGATGCGCGCCGGGCCGCCTACGCGGAATGCCATGCGCGGGTCGACGCCACGGGCGACGTCGAGCGCATCGCGGACGCCGTGGTCGCGTGGGTGCGCGAAGAACCGGTCGCGGTTCCTTTGGGTGAGCGCAGCTACGCGGTCGAGATCGCGGCGGGGTGTCGATCGCGCCTCGAAGCACGAACCGCGAACCATCCCGCGCGTGTGCTCGTCGCGGATCGCAACACGGCGATCTACCTGCCGGCCTCGGTCTCGGAGCGCGACGCGGTGGTCGTGCTCGAGCCGGGTGAAGAGCACAAAGACGTTCGCGCCGTGGAGCGCATCTGGGATGGCGGGCTCTCGCTCGGCGGGGACCGCAACGCGTGTGTGGTCGCCATCGGCGGCGGCGTGGTCGGAGACCTCGCGGGCTTTGGCGCCGCGACGCTCCTGCGTGGGGTCGGCTTCGGGCAGGTGCCGACTTCGCTGCTCGCGATGGTGGACAGCTCGGTCGGTGGAAAGACCGGCTTCGATCGGCCCGAGGGGAAGAACCTCGTCGGCGCGTTTCATCAACCACGGTTCGTGTTGTGCGACGTGGAGACGCTTCGCACGCTTCCCGTCGAGGAGCGAATCGCGGGGCTCGCGGAGGTCGTGAAGTCGGCGTGGCTCGAAGGCGAAGCCGACGTTGCCGCGCTCGAGCAAGACGCCGAAGCGCTGCGAAGCGGAGACGAAGAGGCCACCGAGCGTGCGATTCGGCGCAGCGTGCGAACGAAGGCTCGTGTGGTGGCGGAGGACGAGCGTGAGGCGGGAGCGCGCATGTGTTTGAACCTCGGCCACACCGTGGGGCACGCCATCGAAGCGGCGGCGGGCTTCGGGGGACTTCGGCACGGGGAGGCCGTCGCGCTCGGAATGGTGGCGTCGTTTCGCATCGCGACCCGACTCGGTGATTCGGACGCGGTCGCCGAAGCGCGTTTGATCGCGCTCCTCGCGCGCTTGGGCCTTCCCACGGACCTCGAGCGTCACCTCGACGCGCACGCGCTTTCCTTCGTGGCGACCGATAAAAAGCGCGCGGGCGCGCGAGTGCGCTTCGTAGTCCCAGGTGCGCCGGGCGCGTACCGAATCGTACCTTTGGGCATCGACGAGGTCGGCCGCATGCTGACGTCCGGCTCCCCCTGACGGGGTCGTTCGAATCAGCGGTTTTCTTGGAGGCGCGGCGCGCGCCCGGTAGGATCCTCTGGCCCCGTGCGGGCGGAGGAATGCATGCGGACTCACGCGCGGCTCGGACTTCTCACGTGCCTGCTCGCTCTGGTGGGATGCGTCGACGACAACGTCAGCGTGTTCGTGTCGGGCAACCTGGCGCCGTCGATCGACGATACGACGTGCTCCTACGATCCGACGTCGACGTCGTTGCTCTCCCAAGGCCGGCTCGACGTCGCGTTTGCGGGAACCTTCGAGCTTCACCCCGCGATTCAGAGCCAGCTCCAGCAGCGCGGCCGTAGCGGGCGTCCGGAGCCCAACGGCATCTACATCACTCGCGCGGAGGTCACGCTCGAAGGGCTCGACGGACTCGCCATCGACTTCGGTGGGCTTCCGAACCCGTTCAGCGTGCCCATGTCGGTCTACGTGCCGCCCGCGTCGTCGCCGACCTCGCCAGGGTCCGCGACGGGAACCATCGTCGCGATTCCCGCGGACTACACCGTGTCGCTTCCGGTGGCGCCTGGGACGACCACGACGGTCGTCGCGTCCGTTCGGCTCGTGGGCAAGACGCTCGGCGACATCGACATCGAGACCGGCGATTGGGTCTACCCGATCGAGGTCTGCAACGGTTGTCTGCTCACGTGTATGCCGGATCCGGAAAGCGAGCTCGTGACGTGCAACCCCGGTCAGGACCTGACGTTCTTCGATGCCGCGGCGTGCGGTCTCTGAACGACGAGCGTTCGAGCGAATGGGCCGCCTTCGGGCGGCCTTTTTCGTGCGCGCTGGGTGACGCCGCCGGACCGCCGTCTCGGGATGCGAGGTCGGTCCGCCACGCGGGCTCGGCGAGCGTCGTCAGCCGCTCTCGCGGAGCCACCGGCCTCGGGCCGCCAAACAAGCGTCGGCGAATCCGAAGCGGACGAGGGCGCGTAGGGCGGACGAAGCGCGAATCGCGCGGACGTACGACTCTTCGGTACCGAGCGTCGCGTCGACGAGGCTCTCGTCGTCGTAGAGGAGCGCGTTGGCACTCCGGGCGATGCCGCCGTCGGCCAAGAGGCCGAGCTCCGCCGCGCGCTCCTCCGCCAAGCGGCGAACGTCGTCGTACGACGCGACCCCCTCGCGGAGAAGCTCGCGCAGCGAGCCTTGGGCGCGCGCCGGCACGATGCGCCACATCTCGCCGGCGAGGCTCGCGGCCTCGCTGGAAGGGCGTGGACCCGGAGGCCCGAACGCCGCCGCGAGACCGTCCAGCACGGCACGGGCGTCACCCGTGACGACCGCGATCACGTGCGCCGGGCGCGCGAGCGAGACCGCGCGGGCCACCCGAAAACGCAGCGCGTCCGAGTCACGCAGGAAGTCGTCGCCGACGAGGACGCTCGGCGGGTCGGAGGGGAACCATCGGAGGCGGGCGTCGGGTTGGTGGTAGACCCAGCAATCGATCTTCGACAGGCGCTGCGCGCGCGAAAGCGCACGACCGAGCGGAGTGGGGCTGGCGGGCGCGACCCGCTGCGTTCCGAGCACACCCAGCTGGGACACGTCTCGTCGCAGCAACGAGGGCGCGGCAGCCCAGAGGACGGCCAGCGCACGTTCGGTCGGCGTCTGCGGTCGGGTCGGGTCTTCGCCTTCCTCGAGCCGGTGCGACCAGCTCGTCGGGGGCGTGTGCGCGACGTCGTCGCCGAAGAGCGCACCGAGGTCGGCCAGGGCGTGGGAGATCGACATGGCGCCAGTGGCCTCCGCTGCGTTGCGGAGCAGGCGCGCGATGTCGATTCGTGCGGGGTCTTCGCGAAGGGCGCGGAGCAGCGGGGCGATGGCCTCGCGGGCACGCGCCCGATCGAGCAGGAAGCTCGCGAGCGCGAGCAGGTCGTCTGGCTCGCCTTCGGCGGCGGCGAGTCGCAACGCGCGCTCACGGTCGTCGACGGGGGCCGCGACCTGCCAACGCGACGCCGGCGAGGGCGCCACGTCTCGTTCCTGCGGGGCGGCGGCGGACGTCTCGTTGGCCTCGCCATCGGTGGCGAAACGGTCCGCGTCGACGGCGGGGGCCGCGTCGTTGGCTCCCGCCACGCTCACGTCACCCGCGAAGGCGCGCCGAGCATGGCTCGGGAACTCGGTCACGACCGTGTCGCTCGGCTCGTCGTCGCTCGGCGCGTCGTCGCTGGTCGGCGCCTCGGAGTCTTCGGAGATCGTCTCTTCGGAGATCGTCTCTTCGGAGGTCGTCTCTTCGGAGGTCGTCTCTTCGGAGGTCGTCTCTTCGGAGGTCGTCGCTTCGGAGGTCGTCTCTTCGGAGGTCGTCGCTTCGGAGGTGGTCGCTTCGGAGGTCGACTCTTGGGAGGTCGACTCTTGGGAGGTCGTCTCTTCGGCGGTCGTCGCTTCGGCGGTCGTCGCTACGGAGGTCGTCTCTTCGGCGGTCGTCTCTTCGGAGGTCGCCTGTTCGGAGGTCGCCTGTTCAGAGGTCGCCTGTTCGGAGGTCGCCTGTTCGGAGGTCGCCTGTTCAGAGGTCGCCTGTTCAGAGGTCGCCTGTTCGGAGGTCGCTTGTTCGGAGGTCGTCGCTTCGGAGGTCGTCGCTTCGGAGGTCGTCTCCTCGGAGTCCGAGGCGGACGCCTTCGACGGCGCGTCGACGCGGGCGAGGCTCGCGACCTCGTTCATCGGAGGAGGAACGTGACTCGGAGAACGACGGTGTCGCTCTTCGACGCGCGCAACCCGTGGCGAGCTGGGCGTGTGCTCGCGGGCGCGGTCGATCCACTCACGAGCGTCACCCCGTCGCGACGCGTCGAGCAGACGCTCCGCCAGCGTCACGTAGGCCTCCGCGAAGAGCTCGCGGGGAACGTCGGTGTCCGATTCACGCTTCGTGATCTCGTCGCGAACAAGCTGTGCAGCGCCGTCCACGTCCTCGCGATCGTCGGCCATGAACGACGCGAGGATGGTCAGCGTTCGAACCTGATCCTCGACGTCCCAGGTGCCTTCGACGCGGTCGCGCAGCCCGCGTTCGACGGCGTCGAGCGCCAACACGCCCGCTTCGGCGTCTTGGCTCGAGACACGCTTCGCCAAACGCCGCAGCTCGGGTACCAACGCGATGCGCTGCGTCTCCGCCCAAACCAACGCGAGGCGATCGAACGCCGCGCGAGGCTGCCCCAGGTCGTTCTCGAGCAGGTCGACCAACATCTCTTCGAGCAGCAGGCGTCGCTCGACGATCGTCTGTCGGCTCGCGAGGCTCGCGAGCGCTTCGGCCAAAGGCTCGTAGACGCACGTGCGGCGTGCGAGTCGCTCGAGCGCGAGGAACACCGCCCCTTCCGCGGGGTTCGCTCGGAAGGCTTCCAGGAAGGCTGCGAGCGCGAGCTCGTCTTGGCCCGCGCGCTCCAGCCAGCGCGCTTGCCGATAACGCGTGCCACGCCGTCCGTGGGGACCCATCGCGCGTTCGGCGAGCGCGTCGTAGGTGCGACGCGCGAGGTCGACTTCGTTTCGCTCGAGGGCGAGGCGTTCGAACGAGAGGAGCAGGTCCGGGCTTCGGCGTCCTTCACCCAGCGCGCGCGCGGCGAGCGTCAGGGCCTCGGCCGGGTCGTCGAGCTCGCGTTCCACGATGGCTACCGCGCGCGCCCACAAACGCCCCGCCGCTCGCGGGTCCTCGACCGCGCGGTCGCGCAACCAAGCCACCGCGTCGAGCGGCGAGCCCGCTGCGACGAGGACCGCCGACGCGTCGAGCCACCCGTCGATGGCCGACGGATGCTCGGTCGAGAGCTCGATCAGGAAGGTCTCCGCGCGCTTTCGGTCGCCGTGCCGCCACGCGACGGCGGCGAGCTCACGGGTGCACGCTCGGCGCGTGTCCGGCTCTTCTTCGGCCGCCTCGCGGGCCAGCGCGAGCACCGCGAGCCAACGTTCGACGTCCCGAGCTTCGGCGTAGAGAAGCGCGAGCCGAGCCAACGCTTCTTCGTCGTGGGCATCCTCCGCGAGCAGACGCACCCACGCGCGCGCTTCGGGGCCGCGGGCGTCTCGTCCCGCGTGAAGGTGGGCGAGCTCGCGAAGCGCCTCGATGCGCTCGTCGGAATCCTCGGCGCTCCACGCGACGCGGCGTTCGACGACCGCGACGCGTGTCTCGGGCGAGCGCGCATGCCGCGCGGCCGCGGGCAGGAGCGTCTCGCCGCGACCGAGGCGATCGACCGCGTGAAGGAGCAACGACGCCGCGGCGTCGTGCGCGTTGTCTTGGTCGGCCTGCTCGGCCAAGCGCTCGGCGGCGTCCGAGATGTCGTCGAGCAACGACACGTCGCCCAAGCGCAGCACGTGCTCGGCCGCGCCCCGCAGCGTGGGCGCGTCGCCGTCGACCAACGCGGCGCGCAGACGGGAGGCCGCCAGCATTCTGTCGTCGGGGTCGAGGCGCGTCCAGCTCGACAGCCACGCGTGGCGTCGGTCCGGTGCGACGTGCGCCGTCACCTCGACGAGGCGGCGAAGAAGCCACGCGTCGTCGCCGAGTACCTCACGACAGCGCTCGAGCGCAGCGAGGATCTCCGGCGTCGGCGGGTCGTGTCGCTGCAAGAGCGCGAGGCACGCGTCGGCGGGGCGGGGATCGGCTTCGAACGCGTCGTTCAGCGCGACGAGCGCCTCCTCGGGCGAGGTCTTCGATTCTTCGATGCGCTGCGCCGCGATGCGCGCGTGGCGACGGTCGTGGGGAAGCTCGAGCCGCGCCGCGTGGGCGGCCGCACGAAGCGACGGGTCGAAACGTGCGGCGAGCTCCAGGCGCGCCACGGCGTCTTGGCTGCGAGGTGCGAGCGCGAGCCAACGCGCGGCCGCGTCCGCGCTCGCCGCGTGCTCCCCCGAGATGGCGTAGAGACCCGCCAAGGTCGCGAGCGCGCGAATCGCTTGTTCGGGCGGGGTGCGGCGGTCGCGCGCGCGAAGCTCGAGAAGTCGCGCCAGGCCCGCGTCGTCGCCTTCGAGCCGGAAGAGGCGTTCGAGCGAGGCGTACACGCCCGCGTCGTCGTCGGCCTCACGAACGACCTCGTAGAGCTCGATGGCTCGCGCGCGCTCGCGTGGGTCGTCGCGAAGCATCGAGGCGAGCTTGCGCGCGTTCGCGGGGCTCGGGTCTCGGTCGTAGTCCTCCGCCGCGAGCGCGACGAGGCCAGCCTTGATGCGCGAGCGGTCGTTGAGGCGTGCGACCTCCTTCGCCGCGCGCGGATGGTCGGGCGAGCGCGCGAGGAGCATGGCCCACGCGTAGGACGCGCGTTGCGCGGAGCCGAGCCGCGCCTCGGCGAGCTCGGCGAGCTCTTCGAGCAGCGGGAGGGTGCTCGCATCGTCGCGACGCGAGACACGCTCCAGCGCGTCCGCGAGGAATGCGACGTCGCGTAGCTCGGTGGCCATCGCGCGAAGCTCGGAGAGCGCGTCGTCGTCGTGCGCCAGCTCGAGGGAGCGCAGGAAGAGCTCGGCCGACCAGCCTCGGGCGCCAGGCAGGTCGCGGAACGCACGCGCCGCGCGTCGCAACCACCCCGCGCGTTCTTCGCGATCGTCACGGCTCGAGGCCACGCGCTCGAGCCAGACCGCTGCCGTCTCGGCCCACCCCGCCGCCTGCGCGTCGCTCACGAGCGGCTCGAGCAGCACTTCGAGCACCGGCTCGGCCGCATGCGCGGTCGCCAACTGCTCGAACGCGAGGTCGGGGCGTTCGGCTTCTTCGGCGACCTCGGCAGCGAGCATGCGCAGCGTGCGGCGCTCGTCCGGCGAGGCGTCGCGCGCGCGTCGGTCGAGGCGCGCGACGGCCACTTCGGCCAGGCCGTCTTCGAGGAGCGCGGCCACGTACGCGCGAAGGTCGTCGAGGTCGCCGGTCTCGGCGAGGCGCGCGAG
Organism: Sandaracinus sp.; assembly: GCA_020633125.1. Classification (GTDB taxonomy): domain Bacteria; phylum Myxococcota_A; class Polyangia; order Polyangiales; family Houyiibacteriaceae; genus JACKEH01. Next base: position 14,837 of record JACKEH010000012.1, read on the forward strand.
CAAGTGGCGCGCGCGCACGGCGTCGGTCGCGCGCAGCGCCAACACGGCGTCGCGGTAGGCAGGCGAGTGGGGGTCGAGCTCGCGCACCAGGCGAACCCGCAGCTCGGGCGAGGGCTCGTTCGCGAGCGCCGCCCGCATGTGCTCCTTCGCGGTCGCCAGATCGTTGCGCCGACGCGCGAGCAGGGCTTCTTCGAAGCGGGCCGAGGAGAGCTCGCGGCGGGTCGCGGCGGCGCTCGCGGCGGCGGCGTAGGCCGACGCGAGCTCGAGCCGATGCGTGGCCGCGCAAAGGGCCGCCGCTTCGCGAAGCGCGGCGGTGTCGGTCGGATCCGCGGCGGCGGCTTCGCGTTGCGCGCGGCACGCTTCTTCGAGCGATCCGTGATTCTCCTGCCAGAGCCGCGCGACCTCGCGCCACGCTTCCGCACGCTCGGGGCCAGGGGCTCCGAGTTGCTCGAGGCGCTGCACGTTCGCTTCGGCGCGCGCGAGCGGGTCGTCCCACGCGCCGCGCTCTTCGGGCCACACCCGCAGCGGGGCCGCGAGGGGCTCCAACGCCGAGTCCGCCCCCGGCGTGAGCTCGACCAGAGGGCCTCGCATCGGAGGAATCGAGGGAAGCAACGACGTGCGCGCGGGCGGCAAGTAGCTGCCGCGGCGAACTGGCGGCGGCGGATCGCCCGGCGAGACGAGCGCCGCGAGCCCGGCCCGAACCAGCGCGGCGATGCGCGTCGCGGCGCCCGGCGCGCGCACCAGGAGCCGGGCGAGCGGCTGCTTGAGGTCGATGGCCTCGAGGCCCGCCCACGTGCGCGCGGCGTCTGCTTCCGGAAGCTCGACGTGCAGGTGGACGAGCTCGTTCGCCCGACCTCCCACGATGCCTGCGTCGGAATCCGCGGCGCGACGCGCGAGCGCGTCCAACAAGAGCGCGACCAGATCCTCGCCCGGTCCGGAGTGCTCGACCGTCGCACGCGCGTCGAGGAGCGGCGCGCCGGCGTCCGTGGCCGCGATGCCAGCCACGAGGCGGTCCACCCAGGCCGCGCGACGCGCTTTCAGGAGCCGTTCGGACGAGAGCGCGTGTCCGAGCTGCGGGAGCTCGTCGGTGTCGGGACAGGAGGTCGCGTGGCCGGCGCGAACGAGAAACGCGCCGAGGCTCGGGTCGCCTTCGCCGCGATCGACGCCGACCACCTGCCCGCCACGCAGGTGCACGACGCGCCCTCCGACGTCGAGGCTGCCGTCTGCGCGACGGCTCCATGCGTCGAGGAGCCGTCGTGCGACCGGACTCGGAGCCAAATCCACCGCGCGACGGTACCAGCAAAGCCGCTCGTCACGCCGGATTTTGGCAGTACTGGAAGCCCGGGTCCGGGCCTTCGAACGCTCAGGGGGTGGGCGGCAGTCCCAACCAGGTGTCGACGCGCTCGAACGGGACGTGGTCGGCGATGTCGGCGCCATAGTAGGTGCCGACGAGAATCCCTTCTTCGTCCACGAAGAAGTCCGCGGGATGCCGGGTCTTGGTGCCTTCCATGCGACCCGGGACGAACCCCGCGGCGGCCGCCTTCGCCAGGACCGCCGCCCCACGCGGCGCGAGGAAACCCGCCAGCGAGCTCTCGAGGTGGTAGCAGCGGTAGAGCTCTTCGTCGGGGTCGCCGATCAGAGGGAAGGGCGGGTGTTGTTGCCCGACGTACTCCGCGATCGAGTCGTTCGGCGACTGAAAGATCGCGAGCAGCTCGACGTGCTGCTCCCAGCGTTCCCAGCGGCGAATCATGTCCCGCACGCGCAGGTTGCAGAGCGGGCAGGACGCGTAGCGGAAGAACGCGATCCAGACCTTGCGGCCGCGCATTGCGCCGAGGTGGTGGGTCTCGCCGCGCCAGTCGCGAACGCGGAAGTCGGGGGCGGGGGTTCCAGCGATGAGGCGCATGCGATCAACGGGTACGCAGCAGGTGCGACATCGCTTCGCCGAGCCCTTCGAGCGTCAGCGGGTACATGTCGAACACCCCGCGAATGTTCTCGATGGTGTTGCCCTCCCAATAGCGAGGGGGCTCGGGGTTCAGCCAGACGGACTTACGGAAGTGGTTCCGTAGGCGCATGAGCCAGGAGATGCCCTCCATGCGCTCTTCGCCTTCGTAGGAGAGCGCGCCGCCGGGGCTCATCAGCTCGTAGGGCGCCATCAACGCGTCGCCGACGAGGATGAGCTTGTAGTGCGGACCGCACTCGTGGAGCAGGTCCTCGATGCGCACCGGATCGGTGAATCGCTCGGTCTCGTAGACCCGCCCGTAGACGCAGTTGTGGAAGTAGTAGGTGCGAAGCTCTTTGAAGTGCGTCGACTTCTTCGCCGCGGAGAAGAGGCGCGAGCAGAGCAGCGCGAAGGGGTCCATCGAGCCGCCGACGTCCATCATCAGGATGACGCGGGTGTTCGGGCGACGCGGAGGTCGCACGACGACCTCGAGCTCGCCGGCGTTCTTCGCGGTCGCCGCGATGGTGCCCTCGAGGTCGAGCTCCTCGTCACCGCCGATGCGCACGTAGGTGCGGAGCTTTCGCAGCGCGAGCTGCATCTGCCGAACGTCGAGCGTCAGGTCCTGGCGGTACCCCTGGTAGAGCCGCGCGTCTGCGGTCTTGATCGCGCTGCGTCCGCCGCCCGGACCGCCCACGCGAATGCCTTGGCGCGCGGCCTTGCCCGAGTGACCGAAGGGCGAGGTGCCCGCGGTGCCGATCCACTTGTTGCCGCCGTCGTGGCGTTCCTTCTGCTCTTCGAGTCGTTTCTCGAAGAGCTTCTGCAGCTCCTCGGGATCGAGGTTCTCGAGCAGCGCGCGCTCTTCGTCGGTGAGCTGATCGGCGATCGGCATCGCCTTCTTCAGCCACTCGAGCAGCTCGTCTTGCACCTTCTTCGACTCGACCTCGACGCCTCGGAAGACCTTGAGGAACGCCTGGTCGAAGTCGTCGAGGTGACCCTCGCGGTGCACGAGGAGCGCGCGCGCGACGTGGTAGAAGCCGTCGAGGCTCTGCTCGTGAAGGCCCGCCTTCAGCGCGCGCGCGAGCTGCACCGCTTCGGTCGTCCCCACCGGGACCCCTCGCGCACGCAGCTCGTAGAGGAAAGGCAGGTACACGTCAGCTCCGCCAGCGCTTGCCGCCCGAGAGCTGGTCGGCGAAGGCGACGAGGTCTTGTTCCTTCTTGAGCAGCGTGCCGAGGAAGGGCAGCGCGGCCTCGAGCTTCACGTCGGCCACGCCTGCGGCGCGAAGCACGGCGATCCAGTCGACGAGCTCGCTGGTGCTCGGACGCTTCCGAAGGCGCTTCATCGCACGAAGCTCGAAGAAGGCTTCGATTGCTTGCTCCGCGAGGCGGTCTTCGAGGTCCGGGTGATGGACCCGCACGATGTCCGCCATCAGCTCCGGCGTCGGGAAGTCGATGAAGTGGAAGACGCAGCGGCGAAGGAAGGCGTCGGGCAGCTCCTTCTCGGCGTTGCTGGTGATGATCACCACCGGTCGCTGCGTCGCGGCGACCTCTTCCTGAAGCTCGTCGATCGTGAAGCGCATCCGATCGAGCTCGTTGAGCAAGTCGTTCGGGAACTCGACGTCGGCCTTGTCGATCTCGTCGATGAGCAGGACCACGCGCTTCTTCGCCGCGAAGGCTTCGCCCATCGGGCCGAGCTTGATGTATTGGCGGATGTCCCCGACGTTCTTGTCCTGAAAACGCGAGTCGTAGAGCCGCTGCACGGTGTCGTAGACGTAGAGGCCGTCCTGCGCGCGCGTGGTGCTCTTCACGTTCCAGCGGATGAGCTCGTGGTCGAGCGCCGCGGACACGGCCTCCGCGAGCAACGTCTTTCCGGTTCCGGGCTCGCCGCGCACCAGCAGCGGGCGTTCGAGGGCGAGCGCGCAGTTGACCGCGCTCTCGAGCGAGGGGCTGGTCAGGTAGGTCGTGGTGCCGGTGAAGCGGGCGAACTCGGACATCGAGGCTCCTGTGCTCGTCCGACGCAGGCGCGTCAGGAGCGTTTCTTCTTGGGGGACTTCGGTCGCCGGACACGCTCGTAGGTCCGCCCGAGTCGGAAGCCGAGGCTGCCGCCGACGAGGGCACCGACTGCGAGGAGGACGAGGTAGAGGGTCATCTGGCGAGCCCGGCCGTTGCTGAATGGCGGTTCAACGGTACCATCCCGGCCGCCGCACGCCACCGGGCGCGGCTCGTTCGATGTTCAGGCGTTCCCCTTTCTTCTCCACCTTCCTCTGGCTGACCGCGGCCCTCGGCGGTTGCGACTGCGGCGAGGCAGGCGTCGAGGTCGATGGCCCGAACCCCTACGTGCGCTGCGGCGCGCGGGAGCCTCGTGAGGGCTCTTGGTCCTCGGGATCGTTGCGTTTTTCCGCCGACGAACGAGTCCTTCGCGTCGAGGGCCTCGAGCGATTCGTCGTGATTTCGGCGGTCGGTACCGAAGGCGAGCTCCCGGAGCTTCCGGTGTTGGTGCTCGGCGGCGCCACAGTGCCCGGGCTCCTCGAAGCGCTGGGCGAGCGCCCCGTCTTGCTGCTTCCGGGTGGGGACGACGACGCCGAGGCCTATGCCGATCGCCTCGACGAGCTGCCCTCCGACGCCAAGGACCGTGTCGTGGACCTCGCCGGATTCCACGAGCTCGTCACGCCCCACGGACGTTTCGTGCTCGTTCCGGGGGCCGACGAAGGCCGCTACGGCGTGGGCGAAGGCGCCTGCGGCTTCGGCGAAGCGGACTTGGAAGCACGTGGCGACTTCGAAGGCGAGGTGTCTTGGTTGCTGAGCTGGGCCGCGCCTCGTGTCGCGGGGGAGCACGGCGTGGATCGAGGGCTCGGCGGCGCGCACGCGGGATCGCCGAGCCTCGGCGCGTTCGCGGAGACGCTCGGAGTCCGAGGGGGAATCTTTGCGTTTCCTCGAGAAAGTGCGGCGCTTCCAGCGCATTTCGACGGCAGCGCGCCCCTGGCCGAGGACCAACCCGCGACCGACCTCGCGGTGGTGGTCCCTTCGTTTGGGGCCCCCACCGAGCGCTTCGACGAGGGCTCGCTCACACGAGATCACCTCGTGATCGAGCTCGGCCCCGACGGGCTGCGCGTCGTCTCGCCGGGCACCTGAGCCGATTCGCCGGCACGTCCACCGGCTTCGCGGCGCGGTGAACGGCTTCTACTGGATTTCATGGGGATTTCATGACGCGCTGCGCCATCCAGACCGGTTTGCGCGCGCCGCCGACGTGGGTAAGGTGCGGCGCCTTCCGATGGCCCACCTGGTTCTCCACCTCCCCGAGATCGAATCCCAAGGTCGCAAGTCCTACGACCTCGCGCTCACGCGTGCGTGGCTCGCGGAGGCGTTCGCGGACACCGATCTGACGATTCCGGACGACGCGGGCGAGAACGCCGGGCGGCTCGTCGTCGACGCGCAGAAGGCGGGCGACGACGTGGTGCTGCAAGGCACGCTGGACGCGGTGGTGATGACGCCCTGCGCGCGCTGCAACGCGCCGGTGAAGCTCGAGGTGTCGATGCCCTTCGTGCACCACCTCACGCCGCGCCCCGATCACCACGAGCTCCCGGAAGAGCTCGAGCTCACGCCCGAAGACCTCGAGCTCGAGCACTACGGCGGGGACGAGATCGCGCTCGACGCGCTGGTCCGCGAAGCGATCCTGCTGGAGCTTCCGATGCGTCCGCTCCACCCGGAAGGCGAATGCGACCCCGAGGTCGAAGCGGCATTGAAGGCGGCGAGCGAGAAGGCCGCGAGCGGACCGCTCGCCGGGCTCGCCGCGCTCAAAGACAAGCTGAAGAGCTGAGAGGGAAGGGGTGGGCATGTTCGACTTGAGCGGCAAAGTCGCGCTCGTCACCGGCGGAAGCCGCGGCATCGGCCGCGCGATCTGCGAGCAGCTCGCGGGCGCGGGCGCGTTCGTGGTGGTGAACTACCGAAGCGGCGAGGCCGCGGCGAAGGAGGTCGTCACGGCGATCGAGAACGCCGGTGGCAAGGCCGAAGCGATTGCCTTCGACGTCGCGGATGCCGCGGCGGTGGACGAGGCGGTCGGCTCGATCGCCAAGCGTCAAGGTCGCCTCGACATCCTCGTGAACAATGCGGGAATCGCGCGTGACCAGCTCCTGCTTCGCGTGAAGCCGGACGAGGTCGCCGACAGCTTCGCGACGAACTTCAACGGCGCGCTCTGGTGCGCGAAGGCGGCGATTCGTCCGATGATGAAGGCCCGCGCGGGCCGCATCGTGAACCTCTCGTCGGTGGTCGGCGAAGCGGGCAACCCCGGCCAGTCCGTCTACTCGGCCACGAAGGCCGCGGTGCTCGGGTTGACGAAGACCCTGGCCCGCGAGTACGCCTCGCGCGGCGTGACCGTCAACGCGGTCGCCCCCGGCTACATCGACACCGACATGACCTCGGGCCTGCCCGAGGAGGCAAAGGGCCACATCGTCGCCAGCACCCCTCTGGGGCGCGTCGGCCGCCCCGAGGAGGTCGCGGCCGCGGTCCTCTTCCTCGTCAGCGACGAGGCTTCCTACATCACCGGCCAAGTTTTGCGCGTCAACGGCGGCATGTACCTCTGAAGGTCGACTTCCTGACGCACTCTTTCGAGAACCTACTTCGACGACAACGACGGAACACGTGGCGGTCCTGAGACCGCCTCTCTTGGAGGACAACATGGATATCGCGGAAAAGGTCAAAGAGATCATCTCGCAGCAGCTCGACGTCGACATGGCCAACATCAAGCCGGAAGCGGCGTTCATCGACGACCTCGGGGCGGACTCTCTGGCCATCGTCGAGCTCGTGCTCGCCTTCGAGGAGCAGTTCGAGATCGACATTCCGGACGAGGACACCGAGAAGATCCGCACGGTCGGCGACGCGGTGTCGTACATCCAAGAGCGCGCGAGCTGAGCGCTCTGCCTCTACGGCCGCGGCCGCAGAGGCTCGAGTCCACGTGTGAGAGCGGCCGGTTCCGATTTTCGGGCCCGGCCGTCGTCACGCGAACGCCGCGTGCGCGACAGGAGAGCGGCACGCGGTCCCGAAAGACCTGCGAGCGGAGACGCCGACGATGCGACGAGTCGTGATCACGGGCGTGGGGGCCGTGAGCCCCTGCGGCAAGGACACCCGAACCACGTGGGAGAACGTGGTGGGGGGCAAGAGTGGAATTGCGCGAATCCAGCGCTGGGACGCCTCGGAGATGGCGTCGCAGATCGCCGGTGAGTGCCTCGACTTCGACCCCGAGGAGTACATCGAGAAGAAGCGTCTCCGTGAGATGGCGCGCTTCATCCACCTCGCGCTCGGGGCCAGCCATCTGGCGATCGAGTCCGCCGGTTTCACGCCCGACGACGCCTTGAAGGAGCGCACCGGCACCTTCATCGGCGTCGGTTTCTGCGGCCTCGAGGCGGTGGAGCAGCAGCACGAGGTGCTGATGACGAAGGGCGCACGTCGTGTGTCACCGTACTTCATCCCCTCGGCCATCTCGAACCTCGCGCCGGGTCAGGTCTCGATGCGTTGGGGCCTTCGCGGACCGAGCTACACGACGACGAGCGCGTGCAGCAGCGGCGCGCACGGCATCGGCGAAGCCTTCCGCTGGATTCAGCGTGGCGACATCGACGCCGCGGTGGCCGGGGGTGCGGAAGCCAGCGTCACGCCCCTCGGCGTGGCGGGGTTCGCCTCGATGCGCGCGCTCTCGAAGCGCAACGACGACCCCGAGCGTGCGTCGCGTCCCTTCGACGTCGACCGCGACGGATTCGTGATCGCGGAGGGCGCGGGCATCGTGGTGCTCGAAGAGCGCGAAGCCGCGATCAAGCGCGGCGCGCCGATTCTCGCCGAGGTCGTCGGCTACGGCGCGACCGCGGACGCGTATCACCTCACGCAGCCGGCGCCGGAAGGCGAAGGCGCGCAGCGTGCGATGCGGGCGGCGCTCAAGGACGCGAAGCTCGATCCGAGCGCCGTCGACTACGTGAACGCGCACGGCACCTCGACCCCGACGGGCGACGGACAAGAGCTGCAGGCGATTCGTTCCGTGTTCGGATCGCATGCGCAGGATCACCTCTGGATCAGCTCGACCAAGAGCGTCCACGGTCACCTGCTCGGTGCGGCGGGCGGTCTCGAAGCGGTGATCGCGTCGCTCGTCCTCTCGGAGGACGTGGTTCCGCCGACCGTGAACCTCGACAACCCCGACCCGGCGTGTGAGGGGCTCGAGCTCGTGCCGCACACCGCACGCAAGCGCACGACGAACGTCGCGCTCAGCAACTCCTTCGGCTTCGGCGGCACGAACGTGACGCTGGTGCTGCGGAAGCACGCCTGATGCGTTTGTTCGCTGGCAGCGATCACGCGGGCCTCGATCTGAAAAACCACCTCGTCGCGAAGCTTCGCGCCGAGGGGCACGAGGTCGAGGACCTCGGCACGCACGACGCCACGAGCACCGACTACCCGGACTGGGCGGCGCGCGTGACGGATGCCGTGCTGGCCAACGCGGGCAGCCTCGGATTGCTGGTGTGTGGAACGGGCATCGGCATGTCGATCGCCGCCAACCGTCGACATGGCATTCGTGCCGCGCTCTGCACCGACACGTTCTCCGCCAAGGCCACGCGCGCCCACAACGACGCGAACGTGCTCTGCTTGGGCTCGCGCGTGGTCGGCGTCGGCGTGGCCGAGGACATCCTCGACGCCTTCGTGGCGGGGACCTTCGAGGGCGGGCGTCACGCCGGCCGGATCGCGAAGCTCGACTCGTGATGTTCCCGCGCGACGCGACCTTTCGCGAGCAGGTCGAGAAGTTTCGTCTCGTCTGGCATTGCGAGGATTGCGTCTGCTTCGACCCGGAGTCCGAGCGCTGCGCGCACGGCTTTCCGCTCGCGAAACACCGGGCCGCGACGGATCACGATCCGAAGGCGCCCGTCGCGTTCTGCAAAGAGCACGAGATCGCCTGAACGTGGGCGACGAGCGAAAGACCTGCTCCGACCGAGCGGGTCTTTCGCGTTTCCACCACGTGCGTCACTCGAAACGGCCGCCGCGTCCGGCGCCGTCGCGGAACCGCGCGGCGCCTTCGGCCGCACCCGCGGAGAGCGCACGCGCCCCGTGGTGGAACTCGTGTCGCAGCGCCTCTTCGAACGTGGCGTCGAGTCCGTCGAAGACGCTCGCGCGGTCGCTCAGGACACACGTCCACGGAAACGAGGCGATGTGCGCCGCGAGTGCTTGCGCCTCCTCGCGCGCCCGACCCGAAGGCACGACGCGATCGACCAAGCCCATCGCGTGCGCTTCGCGCGCGTCCACGCCGCGTCCCGTGAGAATCAGATCGAGCGCCCGCCCGAGCCCGACAATCCGCGGAAGTCGCACCGTGCCACCGTCGATGAGCGGTACCCCCCACCGGCGGCAGAACACACCGAGCACCGCGTCTTCCGCGGCGACGCGCAGATCGCAGAAGAGCGCGAGCTCGAGCCCTCCCGCGACCGCGTGTCCTTCGATGGCCGCGATCACGGGTTTGGACGGGCGCATGCGCGTCGGCCCCAGCGGAGCGTCGCCTTCGGCTTCGAAGCGGTTCGGCGCGCCGTCCGCGATGGCTTTGAGGTCCGCGCCCGCACAGAAGGTGCCGGAGTCGCCGCTCACCACCGCGACACGTGCTTCGTCGTCGGCTTCGAAGGCGCGCACGGCGTCCGCGAGGGCTTCCGCGGTGGCGCGGTCGATCGCGTTCCTTCGCTCGGGGCGGTTCAAGACGATCGTGGTGACGGGGCCTTCGCGCTCGATTCGTACGCTCATGAGGGGCCACGATCCGCGGTTTTTGCCCGCGCGCGCAAGGAAATCCCCCGCGCACGAAAGGAAATCGCGTGCCACCGTCGCCCGCGCGCTCCTGGGAGGTACCCTCCGGCGCCATGGTTGGAACCCCACACCTCGTGCGTGCGGCCTTCGTGGTCCTCGCGAGTCTGTCCTCCGCCACGCTGACCTTCGCGCAAGACGCGGACGACTGCCCGACGCCGCGAGCGGCGGCGCGCGCGTGGCTCGCGAATCTCCCGCCCAACGGCGACGATCCCGCACGCGCTGCGGCGTGTTTCGACTGGGCCTCCGCAGGTGTCGGTGCGGACGTCGCGCCGACCCGCGCACGCATGCTCAAGGAGGTCTTCGATCGCAACGGTTGGTACGTCGAGGTCGACGGCCTTCCCGACGTCGCCGAGGTCCCGGAAGACCAGCTTCAGAACGGCGTGCTGCCCCTGAGCCCACGTGTGTCGGACCTCGGCCTGCAACGCGTCGGGGAACGCTGGGTCATCGCGGGCGAGGGGTTGTCTCGAATTCCCGAGATGCACGAGCGCGCGTTCTCCTTCGACGTGAGCGGCGTCGTGGAGCAGGGGCCTTCGTGGCTCCGCCATCGCGTGCTCGCGGTCGAGGTGTGGCAGCTGCTCGGCGTCTTCTTCGTCTTGCTCGCGGGCCTCTTCGTGCGCTCGCTCGTGATCTTCGTGTTGGTGCACCAGGTGACGCGTTGGTTGCACCGCATGCGGCAGCAGTGGGACGGCGAGGTGCTTCGTCGCGCGGCCAAACCACTCGGAACCGTCGCGATGACAGGCATCTTGTGGTGGCTGCTTCCGCTGCTTCGCTTCGGGGTCCGCGTGAACCAAATCGGCGGCATCGCGCTTCGTGTGATGGCGACGACCGCGACCGTGCTCCTGCTCTACCGGCTCGTCGATTTCGCCGCCGACCTCTTCGCCAAACGTGCCGAGAAGACCGAGTCGAAGTTCGACGACCAGATCGTGCCGCTCGTCCGGAAGACCTCGAAGGTCTTCGTCGCCGTGGTCGGCGTGATCTTCGTGTTGCAGAACCTCGACGTCGACGTCGGCTCGCTCTTGGCGGGAGTGTCGCTCGGTGGCCTCGCGTTCACGCTCGCCGCGAAGGACACCGTCGCGAACCTCTTCGGCAGCGTCTCCATCTTCGCCGACCAGCCCTTTCAGATCGGCGATTGGGTCGTCATCGACGGACACGAAGGCGTGATCGAAGAGGTCGGTATGCGTTCGACGCGCATTCGCACCTTCTACGACTCGCTGATCACCATCCCGAACTCGAAGGTCGCGGACGCCGCCATCGACAACTACGGCCGTCGTCGCTTCCGCCGGCAGACGTTCGAGGTCGGCATCACCTACGACAGCTCCGTCGAGCAGGTCGAAGCGTTCGTCGAAGGCATTCGCGCGATCCTCAAGGCCAACCCGGCGGTGCGAAAGGACGCCTACGAGGTGCACTTTCGCCACTTCGGCGCCTCGGCGTTGCAGGTCTTCGTCTACTTCTTCTTTCAGGTCGGATCCTGGAGCGACGAGCTTCGTCAGCGCCACAACGTGCTCCTCGAGATCATGCGTTTGGCGAAGCGGGTCGGGGTGGACTTCGCGTTCCCGACGCAGACCTTGCACCTCGAGACGCTGGCCACCGCGCGCACGATCGAGCCGCGTCGCGCACCCGATCTCGCCGCGCTCACGGCGGCTGTCGCGGGCCACGGGCCGGGCGGGGCGCACGCAGTGGTCGACACGCCCTTGTTGACCGACGGGTTCTTTCCCGGCGCCGCGCAGGTGAAGGGCGACGAGGGCTGAGAGGGTCGTTTCCACCACTCGACGCGTGGTCGCTCCGCGGGGGTCGAGCGCCGGCGCATGCGGGCCGGGCGGATTCTTGCGAACCCGAGGCCTGAGCACGCTCTCGCTCCGTGGTTGCCCGGCTCGAACCTTCTCCCCATGAGAGAGCCATGACCGAGTCGTCGAAACCGCCTCGTCGCTGGCGCCGCTTCGCGATCGAGGTCGCCGTCTTCTTGGCGATCTTCGTCGCGGTGCGTGCGTGGCAGCGCCGTGGGGTGGTCGAAGGCGCGGCGCCTCCGCTCGTCGCCACCGATCTGACCGGAACGCGCGCCGCGCTCGCGACCGACGGGCCGACGCTCGTTCACTTCTGGGCGACGTGGTGCGGGGTCTGCGAGGCGATGGACGGGAACGTCGCGGCGGTCGCGACCGATCGAAACGTGATCACCGTCGCGGTGCGCTCCGGTGACGCGGCGGCCATCGTCGCCTCCATGGCCGAAGAGGGGCTCGCTCCCGAAGGGCGCCCCGTGTTTCCGGTCGTCGCCGACCCGAACGGCGCGCTCGCTGCGCAATGGGGCGTGAGCGCGTTCCCGACCTCGTTCGTGGTGGACGAAGACGGGGCGATTCGATCGGTCGAGGTGGGTTACACGACCGAGCTCGGCCTCCGCGCGCGGCTCGCGTTGGCGGACTGAGCCGATCTCCGTGCCCGTGCCCGTGCCCGTGCCCTGACCGTGCCTGTGACCTGACCGTGCCCGTGCCGTGACCATCCATGTCCGCTCAATCCGGGTTTCCCTGGCTGAGCGTGGCGTGGGCATCGTCCATGCGTGCATCGGAGGCGCGAGCCTCGCGCCCGAGCCGGCATCCAGGTGCTGATCTCTTCAGCGGCCGTCGGTGGCCTCGCTCCCGAGGTTCGGCTCGTCCCGCCCGTCGGCGTCCACGTGCACCAAGGGCCGTAGGCGTTCGAGCGTGCGCGCACCGATACCGCGCACGCGTCGCAGGTCGTCGATGGAGACGAAAGGTCGCGCGTCGACGATGCGTGCGGCCAACGCGGGTCCAATTCTCGGCAGGAGCTCGAGCTCCTCGGCCGTGGCGCGGTTGAGATCGAGCGGCCGCCCGTCGCGAAGCGCACGCGCTTGCGCGCCATCCACGGGGGCCTGCCTCTCGACCCAGGTGGGCTCCGGGCGTTCACGTCGCCAGGCACGCGCCAAGCCCACCAGGCTCGCCACGATCACCAAGAGCGAGAGAACGAGCAGCGGAGAGGAAGGGCGAGTCGAAGGCGACGGAAGAGGCGAGGGCACGGCGCCTCGTCGGCGTGCCGTGCCCTCGATTCTCTCTTTGGTCGTTCCGAGTCCGAGCGTCGTGGCAGCGGCGCTCAGCGCGTCAGCCAGCTCTGCACGCTCGCTCGCTGCGCATCGACCCGCGCCGCACAGAGGCGCACGCTCTCGACCGCGCTCGCGAGGTTGCGCGGTCCGCCCGGAAGCGACTCCACCCGCGGGCCGAAGAAGGTCTCGAGGTCCGTGGCCGCTTCCGCGTCGCATCCGTGACCGACCACGAGCGGCAGGTAGCCCGCGTAGCCCGGCGGAAGCTTAGCGACCAACGCGTCGACGTTCGTCTCCAGCCACTCGCGCACCACGGCGCGCGTGTGGCGGTCTCGGTGCAGCATCGCGATCGGGAGCAGCACTTCGTTGACGCGAAGGTCGTCGCCCAACGTCATCGCGAGCACCTGGCCCGCGCGCTCCGCGTCGCGCGTCGAAGCGAGCGCGCGAATCAGGCTGCGGCGGACCACGCCGTCGCTCTCTTGCGACAGGCGCTCGCGCACCTTCGGCCACACGTCGTCAGGCGTGCCTTCGCCGACCTCGACCGCGACACGCAGCGCGACCTCGACCAGATCGGGCGGCACGGCCTCACGCACGATCGCGGTCTCACCCAAGAACGCCCGACCACGCCGCGCGGCTTCGGCGCGCGCACCCGGCTCTTCGGCGACGCCCGCCAGGAACGCCTGCACCGCGGCACGACGAAGCGCCACCGTCGCGTCCTCGCCCGCGCGGGCGGTCCAGCCAAGACGACGTGCGTCCGCCGCGTACGCCCGCGAAAGGCGCGCACGAAGCACCGGCGCCTGCGCCTCGTCGACCACGTGCTCCAACACCCCGTCGAAGAAAGCGAGGCTCGACGTCGCGACCTCGTGATGGGCGTCGGACGCGAGCGCCGTCAGCGCTTCGAGCGCCGCGCCCCCGGGGATCCGACCCGCGTCGAAGGCCGACTGCGTCGCGTCCGCGAGCGAGAGGCGCTCGGCGACGCTCAGCTGTGGCAACGCGCGACGGAGCGCCGCGAGCTGGTCTTCGGGAAGCGACCAGCGGTAGTAGCCGGCGGCTGCGGCGTTCGGATGAATCCACGTCGGGCAGCTCGACGTCTCGAGCGGAATGCGCCCCTCCGCTTCGGTCAGCAGGCCGCACGTCTCGCCCACCGTCGCGCGTCGACCACGGCCGCTCGCGTGGCGAATGCACACCGGGATCTGCCAGGTGCGATCCGTCGCCGCGGGTGAGCCGACGGGCGCGTAGCGCCGCTGCGTGAGCTGCACGTGCGGTGCACCCTCGCAGACCAAACGCGCCTCCACGAAGGGCACGCCGGGTTGCTCGAGGAAGGTGCGGAAGGGCGTCGCGACGTCACGCCCACTCGCTTCGCCCAGCGCACCGAGCAGGTCGTCCGCCGTCGCGTTGCCGAATCGGTGACCGTCCAAGTACGCGCGCACGCCGCGTTGGAAGCTCTCGCGACCGAGCCAACGCTCGAACATCGCGAGCACCCCCGCGCCCTTGCCGTAGGTGATGCCGTCGAACGCGTTGTGAACGTCGTCGCTCGAGACGATGGGCTGACGAATCTGCCGCGCGCTCGCGAGCGCGTCTTCGTTCATCGTCTCTTGCACCCAATCGAGCAGCTCGAGATCCGGCTCGTAGCCGGGACGCCACGCTTCGACCGCGCGGTACTCCATCCAGCTCGCGAACGCCTCGTTGAGCCAGAGGTCGTCCCACCACGCCATCGTCACGAGGTTGCCGAACCACATGTGCGCGAGCTCGTGCGCGACGAGGTACGCGAACGTCCGCAGGAGGCGCGTCGGCGAGCGCGTCTCGTCGACGAGCAGGAGCGCGTCGCGAAAGGTCACGAGACCCACGTTCTCCATGGCGCCCGCCTCGAAGTCCGGCACCGCCACGAGGTCGAGCTTCGCGTAGGGGTAGGGCGAGCCGAACCAGGTCTCGAGCGCGCCGAGGATCGCCGGCGCGTGCGTCATCGCGTACGCGAGCTCCGGGCCTCGGCCTCGCACCGCCAGACCCCGCAACGGAAGAGGGCCCTCACGGCCGGCCGCGGGCGGCACGCTGCCCTCGACCACGTCGAAAGGCCCGACCGCGAGCGCGAAGAGATACGTCGGCATCGGCGGCGTGGCTTCGAACGTGTGCACGCCCTCTTCTACGGACGCGGTCGGCGCGTTGGCGGCGACGACGTCGCCTTCGTGACCGCGTACCTTCACGTGAAAGGGCGTCTTGAAGCGCGGCTCGTCGAAACAGGGGAAGGCCTTGCGGGCGGAGAGCGGCTCCATCTGCGTGAAGGCGTAGCGATCCTCGCCGACGCTCACCGCGTAGAGCCCCTCGAGGTTCGACGCGAAGGGGGCGTCGAAGCGAAGCTCGAGCTGCGCTTCGCCCTCGATGGCGCGCGTGAGCACGACCTTCGCGAAGCCGTCCTCGCCTTCGGCGCCGGCCCAAAAGCCCGGCACCATCTCACCGCTCGGCAAACGCGCGCCCACGGTACGGACGTCGAGCCCGACGCCGTGCATCCAGATCACGCGGCGCGGCGCGGCGAGGCGCACGTCGATGCGCACCTGGCCGGAGAAGCGCTCCTCGCGTGGGTTCACGTCGAGCTCGAGCGTGTACGTCGTCGGCGTCACGTCGTCGGGCAGACGGCCGTTCTGAGGTTCCGCACCGTCGGGCCCGACGTCCACCGTCGGCGCGGGTGTCGGCGTCAGGGGCGGATGAGTGACGCGCGCGACCTCGGGAGGCGGGCACGCGAGCAAGAAGAGCAGGGCGAAGGGCGACCACACACGCATCGCGTCGATCTAGCAGGCGACGGCCCACGACAAAGGCGCGTCGACGAAAAATCCGCCGTATCTGCCCCAAATCGGTGAGGAATCTTCGCCAAGAGGTGCGCGTCGCCGCCACCCGACGCAGACTGCGCGCCGTGCCCACGGAAGTCCCCATCGACCGAATCCCCCGCGAGGTCTTCGAGGTCTGCGACGTGCTCCGCCAACGCGGCCACCGCGCGTGGATCGTGGGCGGTTGCGTCCGTGACCTCCTGCGTGGCCTCGAGGTCGCGGACTGGGACCTCTGCACGTCCGCCAAGCCCGAGCAGACCAAAGCGTGCTTCAAGAAAGTCATCCCGACCGGCATCGCGCACGGCACCGTCACGGTGCTCTGGAAGGGACATGCGTTCGAGGTCACCACGCTTCGCGGCGAAGGCGCCTACACCGACGGTCGGCGTCCGGACGAGGTCTTCTTCGTCGACGACATCCGTGAGGACCTCGCGCGGCGCGATTTCACGGTGAACGCCATCGCCTACGACCCCGTGCTCGCGCGGGTGGAGGATCCCTTCGAAGGTCGCGTGGACCTCGACGCCGGAATCCTTCGCGCGGTCGGAGTGCCCGCGGAGCGGTTCGCCGAAGACGGCCTCCGCATCCTTCGAGGTGCGCGCTTCGTCGCCACGCTCGAGATGGAGCTTCACCCCGCGACGCGCGACGCCTTCGCGGGCGCGCTCGACGTCTACGCGAAGGTCAGCCACGAGCGCATTCGCGAGGAGTGGCTCAAGGCCTTCAAGGCGCGTCGTCCTTCGCGTGCGTTCGCGGTCATGCAGCAGACGGGCATCCTCGCGCGGACCTGCGCGCCGCTAAACGCGCTCACCGAGATCGCGATCGGGCCAGGCCGGACCGCCTTCGATCACGCGCTCGCCGCGATGGATTTGGCCAAGGGACCCGTTCCCCGCCTCGCCGCGTTGCTTCACGGCGTCGGTCGTGGTCGGGCCGCCGAAGGCCACGCCGGCGACGTCGCGGCAGACCTGATCGAGCCGTGGCTTCGTGACTACCGCTTCTCGAACGACGAGCGCCGCGACGTGCTGCACCTCGTGCGTCACCACGACCTCGGCGCGCCACGCACGTGGGACGACGTCGAGCTCCGGCGTTTCCTCCAGCGTGTCGATGCTTCGAAGGCGGAGGCCGTGCTCGCGACCGCGCGCGTCGTGCGCCTCGCGGCCGACGAGGACGTCGCGTGGATCGACGACCTCACCGCGCGGGTGCGTGCGGTGCTCGTGAGCCCGCCGCCCCTTCGCATCGGAGACCTCGCGGTCGACGGCAAAGACGTGCTCGCGGCGCTCGGAGGGCAGGGGGGCCGCGCGGTCGGCCGAATCCTGGAGTCGCTCCTCGAGCACGTGATCGTGCACCCCGAAGACAACACCCGCGCGTCGCTCGAGCCGCGCCTGAAGGCGTTGGCGGCGGAGGTGAGCGCGTGAGCGGCTTCGTCGACCTTCACGCACACTGGGTGCCCGCCGTCGACGACGGAGTGAAGACCGACGCCGAGGCGCTCGAGATGCTCCGGGGTCTGGCGGCGCTCGGCTACGCACGTTGCGTCGCGACGCCGCACATTCGCACGGCGATGTTCGAGAACCGCCGTCCTGGCCTCGAGGACGCCCACGCCGCGTTCGTGGGTCGTGTGCAGGGCGAGGCGCTGCCCGAGCTCGGTCTCGGCGCCGAACACTTCTTCGACGACGTGTTCTGGGGGCTCTTTCAACGCGGCGAGCACCTCCCCTATCCGGGCGGGAAGGCCGCGCTCGTCGAGCTGCCCCCGGAGCGTCTGCCCCTTCGCCTCGAGCACGTGTTCTTCGAGATGCGGGTCCGTGGCGTCCGCCCGATCCTCGCGCACCCCGAGCGCTACCGGGATTTCTACGATCGCAGCGATGCGCTGGAGCCGCTGCTCGACGCGGGTGCCGTCCCGCAGCTCGACTTGATGAGCCTCGTCGGCCGGTATGGTCGGCATCCCCAACGTGCCGCCGAACGGTTGCTCGACGAGGGGTTCTACTACCTCGCGTGCAGCGACGCGCACCGCCCCGCGGACGTCGAGCTCGTCGGTCGCGGAATCGAGCGCCTCCGAGAGCTGGTTGGACGTGAAGAAGCCGACGCGATGCTCGGCGATCACCCGCGTCGAGTCCTGGCGGGCGACCCCGACTTCGAGTAGGTCCCGAGCTTTCGAGTAGGCCCCTCCCGTCGCGATGACCGAAGCCGCCCCGCCTAGCCTCTTGCGCCGCATCCTCCCCAAGCTCGTGCTCTCGCTCGCGCTCGGTGGTCTCTTCGCTTGGCTCGCGGCCCGCGGCGGTGTCCCGCTCAACCCGGGCAAGCTCGACTTCTCGGTCGTGCGCTGGTGGACCGTCCCGGCGTACGTCGGCACGTTGATGGCGACGCACCTGCTGCGCGCCACGCGCTGGCGTTTCCTCATCGCGCCGGTGAAGCCGATCGCCCTGCGCGAGGTCATCGCGCTCAACTGGATCGGCTTCTTCGCGATCTTCGCGCTGCCCTTGCGGCTCGGAGAAATGGCGCGCCCCGCGCTCACGAAGATGCGGCACGACGTCAGCGTCAGCGCCGGCATCGGCACCGTCGCGGTCGAGCGTGTGGTCGACGGGCTCGTCACCAGCCTCTGCGTCGCGTGGGCGCTCTTCGCGATCCCGCACCTCGACGCCGACGACCCGCTCGTGCGCGCGCTGCCCTTCTACGGCTACTTGGCGCTCACGGTCTTCGGCTGCGCCTTCGCCGCGCTCGGGGTCTTCCTCTGGCAGCGCAGCTTCGCCGTCCGCGCCACGAAGGCGGTCTTCGGCCTCGTCTCCAAACGCTTCGGCACCTTGCTCGCCGAGAAGGTCGACGGCGTCGCCGACGGCATTCGCTCGCTCGCGAGCCTCCGTCTGACGGTTGGGTTCCTCTTCGAGACGATGCTCTACTGGGCCTCGAACGCGGGGGGCATGTGGCTGCTCGCGTGGGGTTGCGGCATCCCGATGGAGCCCGGCCACGCGGTCGCGCTCATGGGCATTCTCGCGATCGGCATCTTGTTGCCGACCGGCCCCGGCCTCTTCGGGAACTTCCAGCTCGCGATCTCGACGGCGCTGAAGCTCTACTTCGCGGCCGAGCTCGTCAGCTCCAACGGCGCCGTCTTCATCTTTTTGCTCTACGCGGTCCAGGCCGTGGTCATCGTGCTCGCGGGCGTCATCCCGCTCTACGCGATGAACCTCCGCCTCGGCGACCTCCTCGGCACCGAGCAGATTCGCAAGGGCCTCTCGTCGGCGCCGCCTCCGATGTCGGGGGGGGTGGAGCACGAAGACCAGCCGGGCTGAGGGGGCTGCCTGGGGGCGACCCGGGTCTGCGTGCGGGAAAATGGACCTTCCGCGCCGGGTCGGTACCGTCGACCCATGCGCCGGCTTCTCGTCCTCCTCGCCTTCGTGCTCGTACTTCCCGCCACGGCGAGCGCGCGTCGAAGCGATTCGCACACCTACCGCTACGAGCAGGTCTGGAGCGCGGCGTTGCGCCTGTTGCGCGTGGACTACGGCTTCCCGATCCGCGATCGCGACGAGGACGTCGGTTTCGTGCTCTTCGACTACCAAGGCACCGGCCGCACGGCCGTACCGGGCAGTCTCGAGGTCGTCCGCACGCGCCAAGGGGAGCGCGACGTGGTCCGCGTGACGCTGAACATTCCCGCGATGCCCGCGTACGTGGAGCGCATGATCCTCGACAAGCTCCAGCGAAAGCTTCGCGAGGAGTTCGGTGAGCCGCTTCCTGCGCCCACGCCGCGCCCCGCCGAGGAGCCGGAAGAAGACGACGAAGAAGAGGAGTCCGAGGACGCCGAAGCGAGCGACGAACGACGCCGCCGCTGAGCGCGCCAACCTCCACCGTCGAAAACAGAAAGGGCCTCACGTTGACGTGGGGCCCTTTCTGCGTAACCTCACGCCGCCGTGGCCCTCTACGTCCAGAAGTTCGGTGGCACCAGCGTCGGCTCGATCGACCGCATTCAGAACGTCGCACGCCGGGTCGCGAAGACTCGCGAGCAAGGCCACGACGTCATCGTCGTCGTCAGCGCGATGTCCGGCGAGACCGACCGTCTCCTCGGCCTCGGCCGCAACCTCAGTGGCCGTCCCGCCGAGCGCGAGATGGACGTGCTCGTGGCCAGCGGCGAGCAAGTCAGCGCCGCGCTGACCTGCATCGCCCTCAACGAGATGGGCGTGAAGGCGATCAGCCTTCTCGGCCATCAGGCGCGCATCGAGACGGACAACGTGTTCACGAAGGCGCGTATCACGCGCGTCGACGACCAGCGCGTGCGCAAGGCGCTGGCCGACGGTTGCGTCGTCGTGGTCGCGGGCTTTCAAGGCATGGACTCCGAGGGAAACATCACGACCCTCGGCCGCGGCGGTAGCGACACCTCGGCGGTGGCCATCGCCGCCGCGACCCGCGCCGACGTCTGCGAGATTTACACGGACGTCGAGGGCGTCTTCACGGCCGACCCGAACGTCTGCCCGAGCGCGCGAAAGGTCGATCGCATCTGTTACGAAGAGATGCTCGAGCTCGCGGCCCTCGGGGCGAAGGTGCTGCAGATCCGCTCCGTGGAGCTCGCGATGAAGTACGCGGTGCCCATCCACGTGCGGTCCACGTTCTCCGATGCGGAGGGAACCATGGTGACGGGTGAGGACGAAGCGCTCGAGTCGGTGGTCGTCGCCGGCGTGACCTCGGACAAGAAGGCCGCGAAGGTCACGGTCCGCAACGTGCCGGACCAGCCGGGCGTCTGCGCCGGGATCTTCGAGCCGTTGGCCGAGGCGAACGTCACGGTCGACATGATCATTCAGAACGTCGCGACCGACGGCACGACGGACCTGACCTTCACGGTCTCGCGCGACGACCTGACGCGCATGCGCGACATCGCCGACGACCTCGTCAAGCGCATCGGGGCGAGCGACGTGACCATCGACGACGACGTCGTGAAGGTCAGCATCGTCGGCCTCGGCATGCGCAGCCATGCGGGCGTCGCCGCGAAGATGTTCCGCCTCCTCGCCGACGAGGGCATCAACATCGAGGCGATCAGCACCAGCGAGATCAAGACGAGCTGTCTGATTCGCGCGAAGTACGCCGAGCTCGCCGTGCGTGTGCTTCACGACGGCTTCGGGCTCGGCCTCGCGCGCTGAGCGCCATCGCGCGAAGTCAAACGCCGCGCGGGTTCTCGCGCGGCGTTTGTCTTGGCGGCGGCGTGCTCGCCACCCTTGGTCGGTTGATTCATCGAGAACTCGAAGGTTCGAGATCCGGATGGGTCGAGCCCCCGAGAACCTCGAACTTTCGAGATCGGGATGGGTCGACCCACCGGAAAACTCGAACTTTCGAGATCGGGATGGGTCGAGCCACCGAAAAACTCGAACTTTCGAGATCGGGATGGGTCGACCCATCGAAAACTCGAACTTTCGAGATCGGGATGGGTCGAGCCATCGAAAACTCGAACTTTCGAGATCGGGATGGGTCGAGCCATCGAAAACTCGAACTTTCGAGATCGGGATGGGTCGAGCCATCGAAAACTCGAACTTTCGAGATCGGGATGGGTCGACCCATCGAAAACTCGAACTTTCGAGATCGGGATGGGTCGAGCCATCGAAAACTCGAACTTTCGAGATCGGGATACTGGGCTTTTGAGCCCACGAGCGTGTCCCCGCACCTGGTGCGGTGCGTCAGCGAACGCGAGGAGCCACGTCCGCCACGGCCGAGGGCTCGTCGATCGGCACCAGCTGCGTGTTCTTCCCGAAACGGAGGCGACGACCTCGCCACACCACCGTGCGGCTGAAGATCGCGTTCACCCAAAGCGGGAAGAGCGCGAGGTCCTTGAGGGTGCCGAGCCACGCGTAGCGAAGCGGCATGGGCTCGCGCACGAGACGAATCGCGACGTGATCGAGCACGGCCTTGGTCACGACCATGCCGACGGCCACCGTCGACAAGAAAGGATCGAAGCCGCTCGCCAGAATCGCCAACGCGGAGAGGGCGACCGGGTTCGAGCCGAGGTCCGCGACGAAACCGGGAAGGTGCAGCGTGATGCGCATCTTCAGCCAGCGGCTGTGCCGCGCGAAGAAGCGGTCAGGTCCACACGACACGTTCACGTTGTGGACGGGCGTCGGGCTGAGCAGGACCGTCTTGCCGAGCGCCTTGTAGCGCTCGCCGAGCACGAAATCCTCGCAGAGCACGTCGCGCACGCTGGCGAGCCCACCGAGGTCACGCTCCAGCTCGCTCTTTCGGAGCAGCATCGACTTCCCACAGACGCAGGTGATGTTCGCGGCCTCGAGGGCGAGACACATCGCCGGCGCGATGAACCCCGAGAGCTGGAAGTTCTCGAGCGCCGCGCCCCACGAGCGTTCGCCCACACCCACCACCACGCTCGTGAGCACGGAAGCATCGGCGGCGACGAATTCGCCCACGATCTTGCGCAGATAGTCCGGCGGAACGCGAACGTTGCCGTCGCTCTGGTGCACCAAATCGTGCTTGGCGGCCGCCACCGCGGAGACGAGGTTCGCGACCTTCGGGTTGAGCCCGAACGCCTCGTCGCTCCGCACGAAGCGCGCCGAGACCTCGGGGTGTCGGGCGGCGACCGCCCGCGCCACCACCAGCGCTTCGTCGTCGGGGTCGCTGGTCGCGAAGACGATCTCGAAGGGCGCCGGGTAGTCCTGACGGAAGAAACTCTCGAGGTTCGCCTTCGAGCTCGTCCTCGAGCCCCTTCAGCGGCTTCACCATCGACACCGGCGGCAGGGTCTCACTCGCGCGGGCGGGACGGCGTCGGGTGTGTCGCCACGTGGCGGCGATGCCCACCGCGAAGAGCACGAGCGCGATCGCCGCGACCGCGAGAAATCCCCACGCGAGGTACGTGAGGAACGTCGAGGTGGTCCAAGCGATCATGAGCGGCCGGAACATGTCACACGGCGGCCCACGCGCCAAACCCCCGACCACCCGGCGTGCTCCATGCGACGTGGGCTCACATGCAGGCTTGCAGGCAGATGCGGTGCTCCATCCGGCACGCCTCGAGCCCGTCCATGCCACGCCCCTCGGCACGATCGACGCAAGCGGCCCAGCGGGGCTCGCACACGGGAGTGCAGGGATGGGTCGGGCTGCTCCCACGCGGCGAAAGCGGGCGGGGGCGCGGCGGTCTGTGGGCGGGATCGCGTGCCGGTCGCGCCGCTTCGACACGCGCGACGCCCGCGATGGCCGGGGGCGAACCCGCTTCGTCACCCGCTGGGCTCGCAGCGCCCTCGGCGGCCACGGGCGCTGCGGCCGCGCCATCAGAAGTCGCGCCATCAGAAGTCGCGCCATCGGAAGTCGCGCCATCGGGAGTCGCGCCATCGGGAGTCGCGCCATCGGAAGTCGCGTCATCGGAAGTCGCGTCATCGGAGGCGCCGGAGGTTGCTTCCGGGGCCGCCTCCAACGCGAGAAACGTCGCGCTGAACGCTGGCGTCACGTCCGGAAGTGGATCGGGCGCGGCGCCGTCTTCCAAGCCGGCGAGCCTTCGGCGCGCGTGAAGCACGCGTTCGGGCGGCATGCCCTCGCGGTAGTGCTCGAGCCATGCCGTCCAACACTCGATTCGCTCGTCGTTCGAGCGCTCCGGGTCGAGATCGGCCGCATGGCAGTGCTCGTAATACGCCTCGCTCTGGTGCAGCATGCGTGGGCTCGCGCCGCACCCAGCGACCCACGCGAGAACGAGCATGGCTGCCCGACGAAGCGACATCGCCTCACAGCGTATCACGGACACGCTCGCGCAAGCGCGGGTGGAGCTTCCGGAGCCGGTGGGGGCGGTGTGGATCGCGTGGAGCGCCCAGGGTCTGGTGACCCTGCGTTGGGACGAGCAGGGGCCCTTGGAGGGTGTGAAGAAGGCCCGCCCACCTGGCGAGTGGACCCAGGCCCTGCGCGCGTACGCCCGAGGGAAGGGCGTGGATCCTGCGAAGGAGATTCCCGTCGAGCTCCGGGGCACGGCGTTTCAGAAGGCAGCCTGGCTTGCCTTGCGTGCGGTGCCGCGAGGACGCGTTCGAACCTACGCGGGCATCGCGTCGGACCTCGGCAAGCCACGTGCGATGCGGGCGGTGGGCGCCGCGAACGGTGCGAACCCGATTCCGATCGTGGTCCCGTGTCATCGCATCGTCGGCGCGGGGCTCACGCTCGGTGGGTACAGCGGTGGGCTCGACCGCAAGCGCGGTTTGCTCCAGCTCGAGGGCGTGAAGCTGGACAAGGACCACCTGCTCCCCGGCCAGCTCGCGCTCTTCTGACGCTACGGGCCGCCTGGAGATGGGGCTTCGTTTCAGGCTCCAGAGGCTGGCTCACTCCGCGAGGGCGAGCGGGCACAGGTCGGGCCCCGCGACGAGGCCGAAGGGCGCCCGGTCTTGAAGATCGCGGGCCGATATGCCGGGCGCGACCATACGGACGCGCCACCTCGGCAGCGGCTCCGCGTCGAAGGTGAGCATCGCGGTGGGGCAGTAGATCCGTTCGAGTCGGGCGCCCTCGAGCACGCCTTCGTCGAACTCGAGCGTGTCGAGACACACGCCCCAAACGCGGGTTGCTTCCGTCAGGTCCATGGGCAGCGGTTCGACGGTGTGCCCACCGGCGTCGACACGAACGATGGGAACGATCACCAAGGTTGGCGCTTCCGAGCGCGGCCCGTCGGGTCGAAGGCTCTCGGCCACCCAGAGGGCTTCCGAATCCGAGAGCGACGCTCGCGCGTCGTCGAGCGCGAGGCGAAGCAAGAGAGCCTGTTCCATCGCGCCGAGTAAGGCGTGCGCGCGACCGGGAGGCAAGCGCTCCCGAGCGGGACCTCGGGAGCGCTGGTGATCAGGCTGCGTCGCGCGAGCGGAACGCGTCGCGCCAGACGTCGAGCGCGACCTGCTCGATCGAGCGCTCGCACTTTCGCTGCAGCGACTCGACGTGCTTGCGGTGCGTGTGCGGCGAGACTCCGAGCGCCTCGGCGGCGGTGCGCCGACAGGCGATCTCGATCGCGGTCGCGAGCACGTCCAGCTCGGTGCTCGTCAGGCCGTGCTCGGCGCCGGCGCGGACGAGCGCCCAGGCGACCTGCTCGTCCTGCACTTCGCGGCGGACGATTCGAAAGCTTCGCGGCGAGGCGACCTCGACGGGCGCGCCGAGCAGGTGCGAGACGCGGAGTCGAAGCGTCGCGAGGTCCGTCACCGGGAGGTGCTCGATGCCCTCGACGAGCTTGCGCGGGGGGAGCCCGCCGGGGCTGCTGCGGTGGTGGATGACGAGGAGGTGGGCCTCCTCCTTCTGCGCTTGCTGCCACTCGCGAAGAGCTCCGAGGTCGCGTTGCCGCACGTCCGCGTCGATCAGGACGACGCGGGGGCTGCGCTGGAGAGCCCCCGTGGCGCGTGGGGCGTCACGGCGAATCTCCAGCGAGACGTGCGGGAGCGCGTTCTGAAGGGCGGCTCCGAGGGGGGCATAAGGGGTGATGGCAACGGCGTGGGTCAAGGGGTCCTCCCGCGGGCTTTCCGCCCAGCGATGGACCCGTTTCGGCAGGTGGTTTCCTCAGTTGCTCGGGGGCGTGTCTTTTTTTGGGGGGGCGCGCCGAGGACGTGTTCGTGGTGGCCGTCAGGGGATTGAGCCACCGAACGGTGTCCGCGGGCGCGGAAGTGTGAGAGAGTTTCATCGGGCTTGGGTTGGCGCGGTTCGTCGCGTCGTTCGTGCGTTCTCGTCACCGGAGGGGTCCGGTGCCGAGCGGACAGGGGTGAAAAATCATGCGGTACGCGTGGGTCGGGGCCCTGTGCCTCGTGGGCGTGGCGTGCGGAAAGGGCGGCGGAGGTCGTCCAGGCACGTTGGACGGTTCCGTGTCGGATTCGGGGAGCCGCGACGCGGAGACTCGCGACGTCGTCGTCGAACCGCGCGACGCCGGTACCGACGGTGGACCCGGTGACCTCGTGCCGCTCTGCGGCTCCTGCTCGGTCGACGCGCAATGCGGCATCGTCGGGCGCTGCGGGCCTCTGAGCGACGGCGAGAACGTGTGTCTCCGCCTCTGCAACCCCGAGTTCAACGACTGTCCTCGTGGCTTCCAGTGCGCGGCGTACGCACCGCTCGACTTCGAGAACGTCTGCCTTCCGATCGGTGAGGCGTGTTGCATCGACGAGGACGCCGACGGCTACGGCGTCGGTGGCAGCTGCCTCGGGCCGGACTGCGACGACGAAGACGCTGCGCGTCACCCGGACGCCGCGGAGCTTTGCGACGGCGGCGATCAGGACTGCGACGACGCCGTCGACGAGATGTTCTCCGATTGCTCGGAGCAACGTTGCGAGGCGACGGGAGAAGGCACGTTCCAGGAGCTCGGCGCGGCGGGTTGCGAGGCGGGCGCATGCGTCGACCCCGCGCCGACCGCGTGCGGCAACTACAGCTGCATCGAGGGCGGGGAAGACGGCGACGTCTGCGGGACGGCCTGTGCCCCGGAAGGCTCCGACGACGACACCTTCTGCATCGCGGCCGCTCACTGCGACGCGGGTGCCTGCGACCCGGACTTCCCCAACGGCGACGTCTGCGACGAGGACTCCGATTGCGCGTCGGGCAACTGCGAGAACGGCTTCTGCTGTGGCGCGGGCCAGACCTGCTGCAACGTGGACTCCGATTGCCCCGGCTTCCCCGGCGTGGGCGTGGTCTGCGGCGAGCCCGAGCGCTGCCAAGGCACGCGCGGGACGATTCAATGCAACGAGACGCTCTTCGCGTGCGAGACGATGTCGGGGGTCCCGGACGACTCGGCGTGCGACGGCTCGGTCGTGGCGGACGAGTGCGGGACCTTCCGCGACGTGTCCTGCAGCGGCGCGAGCGATCAGATGGCGCCGCGATGCCCGAGCACGTGCTCGAGCGACGGGGATTGCGACGACAACGCGCACTGCGACGTGAGCTTCTGTTTCCCGGATCTCCCGGACGGCGAGGCCTGCGACGAGCCGAGCGATTGCGCGTCCGGCTACTGCGCCAACGGCTTCTGCTGTGCGTCGGGCGATTGCTGCCGGACGGCGGTGGATTGTCCGGGTCGCTACGGCAGCCCCGCCACCTGCGACGACACACGCGCGTGTCAGGGCACCCGTGACGCGGCGGTGTGCATCGACAACCAATGTCGCACCCAAGAGAACGTGCCGGACGACAGCGCGTGCACGACGGGCGTGGTCGCCGACACGTGTGGCCTCTACCCGACGATTCGATGCTCGGGGGCGCTCGACCAGCGCGCGCCGATGTGCGCGGACTCGTGCACGGGCGACGGCGAGTGCGACGAGAACGCGCACTGCGACGGCGGCACCTGCATGCCGGACCAACCGAACGGCAGCGCCTGCGACGAAGCGAGCGATTGCCAGAGCAACTACTGCGGCAACGGGTTCTGTTGCGCGGGCGGTGATTGTTGCTCGCGAAGCAGCGACTGTCCGAGCGGCGCCTGGGGACGTCCGAGCGAGTGTCTCGCGGGGACGAGCTGCCAGGGCACGCGGCGTGATCCGGTCTGCAACCTGACGTCGTACCAATGTCAGGTCGGTGATCCGACCGACGACGACTCGGGCTGCAACGGCATCGTCTCCAACGACTGCGGCCTCTATCCGTCGGTGAGCTGCACCACGATGATGGATCAGCCGTCGAACCAGGCGGGTCGTTGCGCGACCTCGTGCACGATGGACGGGAACTGTGACTCGGGCGCGTTCTGCAACGCGATGATGAGCTGCCGGTCCGAAGGGCGGCCGGGCGATGCGTGTACCGCGTCGAACCAATGCATGGCCGGCCTGAGCTGTGTCGATGGGGTGTGCTGCACGTCGTCCTGCACCGGGACCTGCGTCGCGTGCAACGTGCCGGGCAGCGAGGGAACCTGCTCGCCGGTGCCGAACAACCAGGACCCGGCCAACGAGTGCGGCGGGCTCGATTGCTCGAGCTACTTCGCCGGCTTCACGGGCTCGACCTGCTACGAGCGTGCGGACGCGCCTTCGAGCGCGGTGAGCTGCAACGGCGCCGGTGCGTGTCAGCAGCCGGCGGACGTGTGCCCCTCGCAGCCGCGGGGCGACGCACGTGTGACCTGCAACGCGAGCTGCCAGAGCCCGAACGGCTCGAGCTGCACGGGAACGGCACCTCCGGTTTGCAACAACCTGAACCCGGGCAACCAGACGTGCGGGCAGGGGCTCTGCCAACGCACGGTTCCGCTCTGCGTCAGCGGCGCGCCGAACACCTGCACGCCGGGCACGCCGACGGCCGAGGTCTGCAACGGGCTCGACGACAACTGCGACGGTTCGTACGACAACGGGCTGCCGGGCGACGGCTACGAGCCGAACAACAGCTGCGGCGAGGTGCGTGCGTTGCCGGAGGTCCTGACGGACGGGAGCTCCGAGGAACGCAACGAGACCGTGACCGGCAGCGTCTACTACACCGGCGACACGGACTTCTATCGCATCTACGTGCGTGAGGCGGGCGGCGCGGACTGCGTGACCACCTGCTTCGACAACGAGCGTAGTCAGCTCACCATTCGTCTCGTCGCTCCGACGGGGGTCGGGTCGTACGAGATGTGCGTCGCCTCCGTGGATTGTCCGAGCTCGTGGGGGACCTGCGTGACGGTGCCGGGCGGAGAGAACCGCCAGCTCGTCGTGCGGGGCCGGTCGCGTTGCTGCAGCGGGATCTTCTGCAACTCGAACAACTCGGAGAACTTCTACGTGCGTGTTCGAGGCGTGGGCAGCCCGACCTGGTCGTGCCAGCCCTATCGGCTCGAGTACTCGGGCGACGAAGCCTGCTGACCGGGTGACGTCGAGGAAACGAGCCGCGTCTTCGGGCGCGGCTCTTTTCGTTCGCGACGCCCACGACTCGCGTCACGAGGGAACGGCCGCTCGAGGTCGGGCGGTCGTTCGCGGCGAGCACGTGGTCGACGACGGCTCGACTTGGGCATCGCAACCTTCCTCAAGGGAGGCGGCGAGCACGCGGTCGTCGACGAGGCCGTCGCGGCCTTCCGCACCGGACGGAAACGGCGAAGGCCACACCGGAGCGTGGCCTTCGGTCATGTCGCGTCGCGAATCACTGCTGCGGGCCGGGCGCGTCGACCGTCGGCTCCGGCACGTTCGCCGAGGTCTCGGGCGCGAGCAGCTTGCCCTCGCGGTACTCGAGCGGGCGCTCGCGTCCGGTGCCGAAGAGCGCCTCCGGATCGGAGAGGAGGAGCGCCTCGCAGAGGACCTGGTCCATGTGCTCGACGAGCACCACGCGCATCGCGTTGAGGACGCGGCGCGGGATCTCGCGGAGGTCCTTCCGGTTCTCGCGTGGCACGAGGATGGTGTCGATGCCCGCGCGGTGTGCGGCGAGCATCTTCTCCTTGAGGCCGCCGATCGGCATCACGCGGCCGCGCAGCGTGATCTCGCCGGTCATCGCGACGTTGCGGCGCACCGGGATCTTGAGCAGCGCGCTGGCAATGCTGGTCGCCATCGTGATGCCAGCGCTCGGGCCGTCCTTCGGCACGAACTCCGGGAAGTGCACGTGCACGTCGTACTTCTCGTGGAAGTCGTCTTCGAGGCCGAGCGCGCGGTGGCGTGAGCGGATGTAGCTCATCGCGGCCTGCGCGGACTCCTGCATGCCCTTCTCGAGCAGGCCGGTGATCACGAGCTTGCCCTTGCCGGGCACGACCGCGACCTCGCACTCGAGGATCGTGCCTCCGACGCTGGTGTAGGCGAGGCCGTTGGTCAGACCGACCTGGTCCTTGTCGCTCGCCTTGCTCGGGCGGTAGCGCGGCACGCCGAGGAGCTCGGGCACGTTCTTGGCCGCGATCCGGAACTCCTTGTCCTTGCCCTCTTCGAAGACGCGGCGCGCGACCTTGCGGCAGACGCTGCCGATCTCGCGCTCGAGGTTTCGGACGCCACTCTCCCGCGTGTAGTGGTGGATGAGCGTTCGAATCGCGTTTTCGGTGATCTCGACGTTCACGTCCTCGAGGCCCGCTTCCTTCTTTTGGCGCGGCACGAGGTACTTCACGGCGATGTTGAGCTTCTCGAACTCCGTGTAGCCGGAGAGCTCGATGATCTCCATGCGGTCTCGGAGCGGAAGCGGGATGCCGCCGAGCGAGTTCGCCGTGGTGATGAACATCACGTCGGAGAGGTCGTAGTCGAGGTCGAGGTAATGATCGTTGAACGTCGCGTTCTGCTCGGGGTCGAGGACCTCGAGAAGAGCGGCGGCGGGGTCGCCTCGGAAGTCGCTCGACATCTTGTCGATCTCGTCGAGCAAGAAGACGGGGTTGTTCGTGCCCGCCTTGCGCAGCGACTGAATCAGACGGCCGGGGAGGGCGCCGATGTACGTGCGGCGGTGGCCGCGAATCTCGGCCTCGTCGCGGACGCCGCCGAGCGAGAGGCGGACGAAGTTGCGGCCCGTGGAGCGCGCGATGCTGCGCGCGAGCGAGGTCTTGCCGACGCCGGGCGGACCGACGAGGCAGAGCACGGGGCCCTTGAGCTTCCGGACGAGCGCCTGCACCGCGAGGTATTCGAGGATGCGCTCTTTGACCTTCTTCAGACCGTAGTGGTCCTCGTCGAGGATCTCTTCCGCGTGGCGGAGGTCGTAGTTCTCTTCGCTCTTGTCGTCCCAGGGGAGCGAGAGGATCCAGTCGACGTAGTTGCGGACGACGGTCGCCTCGGCGCTCATCGGCTGCATCATCTTGAGCTTCTTCAGCTCCTTCTTGACGCGCGTCAGTGCCTCTTCCGAGAGCTTCTTCGACTTCAGCTTTTCTTCGATCTCTTGGAGCTCGCTCTTGAACTCGTCGCGTTCGCCGAGCTCCTTCTGGATCGCCTGCATCTGCTCGTTGAGGTAGTACTCCTTCTGCGACTTCTCCATTTGCTTCTTCACACGAGACCGGATCTTCTTCTCCACTTGGAGGATCTCGATCTCGTTGTTCATCAGCTCGAAGAGTCGCTCGAGACGCTTGGCAGGATCGGTCGTCTCGAGGATTTCCTGGCGGTCGCCGAGCTTGATGCTCGTGAGGTGCACGACGATCGTGTCCGCGAGGCGCGAAGGATCGTCGATGGCCTGCACGGTCATCAACATCTCGGGCGGGATGCGCTTGTTGAGCTTCACGTAGCTCTCGAAGGTCTCCTGCACGCTGCGCATGAGGGCCGCGACCTCGACGGAGGTCGACTTGGTCTCCTCGATGCCCTCCACCTCGCAGAGGAAGAACTCCTCGTTGGGGATGAAGCGCTGGATGCGTGCGCGGCGCTTGCCTTCGACGAGCACCTTCACCGTGCCGTCGGGCAGGCGAAGGAGCTGGATGATGGTGCCGACGGTGCCGACCGCGAAGATGTCCTCCGGGGTCGGGTCGTTGGTCTTCGCCTTCTTCTGGGCCGCGAGGAGGATCTCCTTCTCGTGGCTCATCGCCTCTTCGAGCGCGTTGATCGACTTCTCGCGCCCGACGAAGAGCGGGACGACCATGTGCGGGAAGACGATGATGTCGCGCAGCGGAAGAAGCGGGACCACCTTGCCCCGCTTGCCGCCGTCGTCGCTCTTCTCGCCGTTGTCGTTCTTGTGGAAGAACATGAGCCAGGTCTCCAGGGTGCCCGCCCAGGTAGCCCGAAGGGTCTCCGAAAGGGCTCCGGAGCGACCTCACGTCGCGGCGAGGAGAGGGCGAGTCGAGTTGTGGAAAGAGAGGGGCGGCTGGGTCAGGCCAGCTCGGCTTCCTTCTCGTAGACGATGAGGGGCTTCTCGCCCTTGGTGATCGCCTCTTCGCCGACGACGACCTCCTTGATGCCGCTCTGCGACGGGACGTCGTACATGATGTCGAGCATCGCGTGCTCCATGATCGCGCGAAGACCGCGAGCACCCGCGTTGCGCTTGAGCGCTTCGCGAGCGACGGCCGCGAGCGCGCCCTTGGAGAACGTGAGCTTCACGCCGTCGAGCTCGAAGAGGCGCCCGTACTGCTTCACCAGCGCGTTCTTCGGCTTGGTGAGGATGTCGATGAGCGCGTCCTCGTTCAGCTCGTGGAGCGTGGCGATGACGGGAAGGCGGCCGATGAACTCGGGGATGAGGCCCTGCTTGAGCAAGTCCTCCGGCTGCACCTGCTCGAGGAGCTCGCCGACCCGCTTGTCCTTGCGCGAGGCGATCTCGGCGCCGAAGCCGAGGGTCTTCTGACCGATGCGTCGCTCGATCACCGTGTCGAGGCCCACGAAGGCGCCGCCGCAGATGAAGAGGATGTTCGACGTGTCGATCTGCAGGAAGTCCTGCTGCGGATGCTTGCGGCCGCCCTTGGGCGGAACGTTCGCGACCGTGCCCTCGATGATCTTGAGGAGCGCCTGCTGCACGCCCTCGCCGCTGACGTCGCGGGTGATCGAGGGGTTGTCGCCCTTGCGCGCGATCTTGTCGATCTCGTCGATGTAGACGATGCCGCGCTGCGCACGCTCGACGTCGTGGTCGGCGTTCTGGAGCAGCTGGACGATGATGTTCTCGACGTCCTCGCCGACGTAGCCCGCCTCCGTGAGCGTCGTGGCGTCCGCGATGGCGAAGGGGACGTTGAGGATACGTGCCAGCGTCTGCGCGAGGAGCGTCTTGCCGGAGCCCGTCGGGCCGAGGAGCAAGATGTTCGACTTCTGCAGCTCGACGTCGTCACCGACTTTCGAGTCGATGCGCTTGTAGTGGTTGTGCACCGCGACCGAGAGGATCTTCTTCGCGCGATCCTGGCCGATCACGTACTCGTCGAGGATCGCCTTGATCTCTGCCGGCTTCGGCAGCGGGGTGCCGGTCGCGAGGCTGTCGTCGCGATCGACCTCTTCCGCGATGATGTCGTTGCAGAGCGCGATGCACTCGTCGCAGATGTAGACCGTCGGTCCTGCGATGAGCTTCTTCACTTCCTTCTGGGACTTGCCACAGAAGGAGCACTGCAGGTTTCCGTGTCCGTCGTCGCGCCGTCGATCCACGCGGAGTCCTTCGGTTTCAGGGGGAGCGCTCCGGGAGGAGCGGCCCGTGGAGTCTAGCGCCGCGCAAAATGCCCGGCAAGATTCGCAATTTCGAGTAGTTGGCGACCGGTGAGAGAGATTTCTCAGCCGGCGGTGTCCCCACATGGGGGAGCGGAAGAGAGGAGAAGGCCGTCAGCGGTGCTTCCGCGGGGTGACGACCTCGTCGACGATGCCGTACTCCTTCGCCTCGGCGGCGGTGAGGAAACGGTCGCGCTCGGTGTCCTCGCGAATGCGGTCCGGCTTCTGGCCGGTGTGGAACGCCAAGATGTCGGTCGTCCACTCGCGAAGCTTGAGCACCTCGCGGGCGTGAATCTCGATGTCGGTGGCCTGACCCGAGAAGCCGCCGAGCGGCTGGTGGATCATGACGCGGCTGTTGGGAAGCGCGCGGCGGTAGCCCTTGGTTCCGGCGGCGAGGAGCCACGCGCCCATGCTCGCGGCCTGACCGATGCACACCGTCGCCACTGGGCAGCGGACGTATTGCATCGTGTCGTAGATGGCGAGGCCGGCGGTGATGACGCCGCCCGGACAGTTCACGTAGAGCGTGATCTCCTTGTCCGGGTCCTCGCTCTCCAAGAAGAGCATCTGCGCGATGATCGCGTTGGCGACGTCGTCGTCGATCGGGGTCCCGAGGAAGATGATCCGGTCCTTGAGGAGCCGGCTGTACACGTCCCACGCACGCTCGCCGCGGTGCGTCTGCTCGACGACCAACGGGACCCACATCGACCGTTCGCTCATTCGCTCTTCTCTCCTGCCTCTTCGGTCTCTTCGATGGTGGCTCGGTCGCGCAAGAGCGCGAAGAGTTTCTCTTCGAGCACCTGACTGTGGAGCTGATCGCGGCGTTCGCCCTGATATTCCACACGGAGCTTCGCGAGGTTCTTGCCCGAGGACTCGGCCATCTCGGCGAGCTTCGCGTCGATGGCGGCGTCGTCGACCTCGACCTTCTCGAGGCGCGCGACGGCGCCGAGGAGGATGCCAGCCTTCACGCGACGCGTCGCACGATTGTCGAGGTCGTCGAAGTCGGACGGCGAGATCTGGCGGCCCATCATCTGAGCGAACTGCATCATCTGATAGAGCATCTGGCGCTTCTCCTCCTGCACGAGGGAGGGGGGCACCATGACGTCGTTCGTCTCGATGAGCGCGTCGATGAGCTTGTCCTTGAGCTCGGCCTCGCGGCGACGGGTCGCCAGGTCCTCGAGCTTCTTGCGGACGTCGGCGCGAAGCTCGTCCATCGTCTCGAAGGTGCCGAGATCCTTCGCGAACTCGTCGTCGAGCTCGGGGAGGAGGAGCTCGCGAATCGCGCTCAGCTTCACGTGGAAGACGGCGTTCTTGCCCTTGAGGTCCGGGTTCGGGTGGTCCTCGGGGAAGGTGATCTCGAGGTCCTTCTCTTCGCCGGGCGACATGCCGCGAAGGCCGGTCGCGAAGCCCTCGAGGAGCTCCTCGTCGCCCAGGTCGACCTCACGCTCGTCGGCTTCGAGCTCGGGCTTGTCTTCGCCGTCGACCGCGACGGTGTAGGCGATCGTCAGGCGGTCGCCGTCCTGGGCGGGGCGCATCGGATCGGGCTCGCGGAGGTCGGCCTGCTGCTTCTGCATGCGGCCGAGCTCGGCGTCGACGGCGCCTTCCTCGACGGCCGAGGGGCGGACCTTGGCCACGAGCTTGCCGAGCTCGACGCTCTCGAGCTTCGGGCGCACCTCGAGCTTCGCGGTGAACTCGTAGTCGACCTCGTCGAAGAGGGGCGGCGGCGAAATCTCGGGCTGCGCGACGATGTGCAGGTCGTGCGTTTCGACCGCGTGCATCAGGCCGGCCTCGATGAGGTTGCTGGCCACCTCGGCGCGGACCTGGGCGCCGTAGACCTTGCGGACGACGTCACGGGGCACCTTGCCGGGGCGGAAGCCCTTGATCTTGGCGGTCTTCGCGACACGCGAGAAGGAGAGGTCGAGGTCCTTGCGGATCCGCTCCCACGGAACCTGAACCTTCACTTCGACCTGGATGGGGCTGATCTCGCTGACCTCGGAATGCACGACGGAACCTGGAGCCTCTCTCACCGCCGACGGGGCGCGGCGGGACTCGCGTAACTAGTCCCGGGCGTCGCCTCCGTCAACGCGCCGTGGGGGCGCGCGTGACGGTCGGGCCGGCGGCCTCGGTTCGAAACCACGTGAGGACCTCGGCTTCGGCGGCCTCGGGGACGTGCCGGCAGACGAGGAGGCTGCGATTCACGCGGTGGAATCGGTCGTTCGGGTCGGCCACGCGGCGGAGCGCGGATTCGGCCTCGGTGGCTTCGCGGGGGTCGTCGAAGCGAATCACCCAGACGATCGCGGGGCGGTCGCCGGCGCGATACAGGCGGAGAAGATCGCCTGCCCAGCCGGCGGCGGCGGCGGCGTTGGTGTCCTCACCGGTGCCCCGCGCGAAGAAGACGGAGAGCTCGAGCTCCCCGAGCGTGTCCTCGTCGACGCGCTCGAAACCGGCGGCCGCGAAGGCGGGGAACTCGGGAAGCGTGAGGGGCTCCGGCGCTTCGCCTTGGAGGTAGCGCTCGGGGTGAAGGACCTGCTCCATGCTCGCCGGCAGACGCGCGAAGGCGTCGTCGATCTTTCGCCACCCACCGCTCGCGTGAAGCGCGCGCACGAACCGGAGGCCGGCGACGTAGGGCGCGACGAGGCTGACCCGCACGATGGGAGGCGCGGCGAGCAAGGAGTCGTTGCCGCCACCCGCCGCGCCGCTGGCGAGCTGATCGATCGCAGCGTCGGTCACGAGGTTCTCGAGCGGTACGTTCATCTCGACGCTCAGGTCGACGAGCATCGAGAGCATCGCGTCGCCTTCGACGAGCGCGTGAAAGGCGACGTCGGCGTCGGAGCTTCGCTCGACGTCGTGCAGCTCGCGAAGGCGCAGGTGGTGGGCTTGAAGCGCGTGGGTGAGCTCGTGGACGACGACCAGACGCGCGTCGAGGGCGCTCGGGCTTCCGGGCCGCGTGGAGAGGATGTGGACGACCTCGTCGCGAAGGACGAGGCGATCTTCTTCGGGGTCGAAGTAGCCGAGGACTTGCTCGCCGAGCAGCTCGCGGAGGTGGGCGCGGAGATCGAGGTCTGGCGGGATCATGCCGAGGCCTCGGTAGAGCAGGCCGGCTTCCGCGAGGTCCTCGTCGTCGAGCTGGGTGTCGGCGTGCGCGGCGATGGCGTCGGGCGACTGCACGAAGGCGTCGACGTGACGCACGAACCGGAGGTCGCGGGCGAGCTCCGTCGCGCCGATCAGGCGATCGAGCGCGGCCCGCTCGCGGGGGTCGAGGGGCCGTGAGACGGACGGTCGCGTAGGAGCCGGCGCGGTCGGCTCCGTGGTGGGCGAGGCCGTCGTGGTCGTGCTCGTGGTCGCGGGCGTCGCGCTGCCGCAGGCCAGACAGAGCAGCAGAACGACGAGCGTGGGCTTCATCCGCGGGGGACCTCGAGGGCGATCGCCGTGACGAGCGGTTTGGCGCCGCTCATGCGCTTGGCGAAGAAACGCTTCAAGGCGCGCCGGGCGCGATCCTCCATCCCGTCGAGGTCGTCTTCACGCGCGCGGCGTAGATCGTCGTCGAGGTAGCGCACCGCTTCTTCGAGCACGGCGTCCTCCTCGCTCGGGTGCAGGAACCCACGCTGCACGACGTCGAGCGAGCCGGTGTAGCGTGCGCGGGGGTCGACGGTGAAGGTGACCACGGCGTGGCCGAGCTCGCCGAGGAGCTCGCGATCACGCAGCTGTCCGGGGTCGACGACACGTCCGCGATCGACGTGCACGATGCCCGTCTCGGTTTGGTCGACGACCTCGAGTGATCCGTCGCGAAGCGCGACCACCGCGCCGTTCTCGACGACGAGGGTCTGGCGAACCCCGGTCTCGCGGGCGAGGGCGGCGTGTTTGCGGAGGTGATGGAAGGTGCCGTGCACGGGCACGAAGGTCTTCGGGCGGCAGAGCTCGAGGAAGTGCCGCTGCTCTTCGCGGGCGGCGTGGCCGCTGACGTGAACGTCGGGGTCGGATTTGCGATCGAGCACCTTGCAGCCGAGGCGCTCGAGGCGGTCGATCATGTCGAAGACGATCTTCTCGTTGCCCGGGATGATGCGGGACGAGAGCACCACGGTGTCGCCGGCTTCGAGGGCCATCGCGGGGTGGTTGCCGCTGGCGAGGCGGCTGAGCGCGGCGGGCGGCTCGCCTTGGGTGCCGGTCGCGAGGATGCAGACCTCGTTGCGCGGAAGCAGGCGTGCTTCGTCGCTCGTCACCAGGAGACCCGCGAGCTCGGGGACGATGCCAAGCTCTCGCGCGACCTCGGAGTGCGTGTGAAGCGAGCGGCCGAGCAAGCAGACCTTGCGTCCGGTGGCCTTGGCCGCTGCGGCGACCGCCTTCATCCGGTAGACGTTGCTGGCGAAGAGCGCGACGACGAAACGGCCGTCGCATTCGCGCGCGAGCGTCTCGAGTCGAACCGCGACGTCGGCTTCTTCGCCGCTGCGTCCTTCGACGTCGATGTTCGTGGAGTCGGAGAGGAGGAGGTCGACGCCCTCGTCGCCGGCGGCGCGGAGGGCGTCGTGACCGAACGCTTCTCCGTCGAGCGGACGCTCTTCGATCTTGAAGTCGCCGCTGTGAATCACGGTGCCGGCGAGGGTGCGGTAGATGATCGCGGTGGCGTCTGGGATCGAGTGGTTCACGCGAACCGGCTCGAGCTCGAAGGCACCGATGCGCTGGCGCTTGCCGGGGGTGAGCGCGTGCATCGGTCCGGTCTCGGCGTCGGCGTGCTCTTCGAGGCGACGTCGAACCATCGCGAGCGCGTAGCGCGGCCCGTAGATCGGCACCGGGCGGTCCAGGGCCCGCAAGAGGTAAGGCACCGCGCCCACGTGATCCTCGTGACCGTGGGTGAGCACGATCGCCTTGAGGCGGTGCTGGCGGGCCAACACGTAGTCCAGCTTGGGGTGGACGAGGTCGACGCCGTGGGTGCGTCCGGGGAAGCTCACGCCGCAGTCGACGACGAGCAAGTCGCCGTCGGTCTCCAGGCAGAAGCAGTTCATTCCGACCTCGCCGAGGCCTCCGAGGGGGACGAAGGTCAGCGACTCGAGCTCCATCGGCGGCAGGCTGTCACGAGGTGGGGAGGGGGGCCACCCGCGGACGACCCCCGTGCTTCGATCGTTGGACCTGGGTCCGAGCCGTGCTAGCAGGCTGCCCACTCGTGACTCGCTGGCTCCCGATCTGGCTCGTCCTCGCGCTCGCGGCGTTTGCCTCAGGCTCGCTCGTGTCCGCGCAGGTGGACGAAGAAGAAGACGCGGAGTGGGAAGACGAGGAGGAGGGCGACGAGCCTTCGCTTCGTGCCCCTTCGGTCGGCATGCCGCAGGTCGACCTCTCCGACGAGGAAGAGGCGGAGCTGGACGAGCTGGAAGCGGAGCTCGTCGACGACGAGCCCGAGGCGCCAGCGCAACGCGCGACGCCGGAGATGCTCGAGCGGCGTATCCGTCGGGGGCCGCGGACCGCGAGCGCACCCGTGATTCGGCTCGAAGGGTACCTGCGGACTCGTGGGGAGCTCTGGGATGCGTTCTCGCTCGGGCGGCGTGATGGGCCCTTCGACGCGTTCACGGTGGCGACGGAGGGCTTTCGTCCGGCGGGAAGCTGCGGCGACGAGCCCATGCTGGCGAGCGCAGACTCGGTGGCTTGTCGTGGAGATCGCGCGCGCTTCGCGAACATGCGTTTGCGTTTGCGTCCGACGCTTTCGCTTTCGGACGACGTCCGCGTGATCGCGACCTTCGACCTGATGGACAACATGGTCCTCGGGTCGACGCCCGACGGATACGGATACCGCTACACCGACCGCGGCTTCGAGCGAGCGGACCGAGTGCCTGGCGTTCCCGTCGATTTCGCGACGTCGGGGCAGAACCCGCAGCAGGGCTACCGGAACTCGATTCAGGACAGCCTCTACGTCCGACACGTCTGGGCCGAGGTGACCAACCGTACGCTCGGAACGCTGCGCTTCGGCCGCATGCCCGCTCACCACGGCCTCGGCCTGTTGTGGAACGACGGCTCGGGCATCGACCAGGACTTCTCTTCGGACGTCGATCGCGTCGAGGCGACGACCGAGCTCGCCGGCTTCCGCCTCTCGGCGGCGTTCGATTTCGGCGCCAAGGGCGTGCTTCGCGCGCAGAACACGGCGGGCGGCGGGTTGACCTTCTGGGACGCCACGCCCCAAGACGATCTGCGGCAGTTTCACTTCCAGGCGCTTCGGCTCACCTCGGAAGACGAACGCCGTGAACGTCTCGCGCGCGGTGATTGGGTGCTTCAAGGCGGCATCGACTTCACGTACCGCACGCAGTTTCTGACGAGCGTGGGGACGACCAACCCGTTCCCGAACGAAGACGGAACCGAGTACATCTTCGCGCGCCGCGGGTTCCGAAGCTTCGTGCCCGACCTGTGGGGACGTTTCGAGTGGAAGGGGCTGCGCCTCGAGGTCGAAGCCGCGTTCGTGGCCGGCACCATTCGAAACCTGCAGTCGGACGTCTTCGGCGGCGGGGACAAATACCTCGTCCGCCAGATGGGCATCGCCTTCGAGGGCGAGTACCGCCTGCTGGAGGACCAGCTCGCGATTCGCCTTCACACCGGCTACGCGACCGGTGATCCGGATGTGAACGGCCTGTCGGATCGGGAAGACACGATCACGCAGCTGACGCAGGACCGCACGCTCAGCCACTTCTCGTTTCATCCGGCCTACCGGATCGACCTCATCCTCTGGCGCAACCTGATGGGTCGCGTGGCCGGCGCTTGGTATCTCCGTCCGGGCGTCACGTACGACCTGGTGAAGACGCCGACCGGTCAGCGCTTCGGGGCGAGCTTCGACCTCATCTACAGCCGCGCCGCGCAAGAGGTTCAGACCTACGGCTCCGACCCGAATCTCGGGCTCGAGTTGAATGCGGGGCTGCACTACCGCTCCGAAGACGGGCCCGGTTTGCTCGACGGGTTCCACGTGCTTCTTCAATACGGCGTGCTCTTCCCGCTCGAAGGGCTCGCTTTCGTCGAATTCGCCGGGGAGACCGACCGCCCGCGAGGCTTCGACCTCCGCATCGCCCAGGCCGCCCGCCTCGTGCTCGGCGTCCAGTTCTGAGCCCTCGAATACACGCACGAGGTTGCGTTGACCCTGCGAAAGCGAGCGTGGTACGCCCGCGCCGCCCCGAGGACACCATGCGTCTCCTTCTTCGAACCCTGCTCCTGCTCTCTCTCGCTGCACCCGCGTTGGCGCAGCCCGCGACGACCCCCGCCGAGGAAGACGACCTCGACGCCGAGCCGGTCGACGGCGAAGAGACCGACGACGACGAAGCCGCGGACGAGGAGGGCGAGGACGGCGAAGAGCCGACCCTGCGCCCGCCCAGCCTCGAGATGCCCTCGGTCGCCGAGGACGAGTGGGACGAAGCCGAAGCGAGCGATGCGAACGAAGACTCGCAGCTCCTGCAGCAAGCCGAGCCGCCGCCCCCGTCCGGCAACCCGACCGAGGTCGATTGGCGGGCGCCGACCACGACCTTCACGCTCAACGGTTACTTCCGCGTGCGTGGCGAGCTCTGGGACAGCCTCTACCTCGGCCGCGACGACGCGCCCTTCAACCTCTTCCGCCCCGCCGCGCGTGACACGATTCCGGCTGGAAGCTGCCGTGGATCCGCGACGCCCGAGGCCGACGACGACCTCGCCTGCAAGGGCGACCGTCTTCGCTTCGCGAACACGCGCCTTCGCCTGCAGCCGACGCTCGCGCTGAGCGAGGACGTCCGGGTCCGCATGACCCTCGACGTCTTCGACAACATGGTCCTCGGCTCGACGCCCGACGGCTACGCCTACCGATACGAGGAGGGCACGGGCTTCGTGCGCGCCGACCGTGTGCCCGGCGTGCCGCTCGACTCGTTCACGACGGGCCAGAACCCGCCGCAGGACTACCGCAACTCGCTGCGCGACAGCATCTACGTGCGCCACGCGTGGGCCGAGGTGACCAACCGTGGTCTCGGTCAGCTTCGTTTCGGCCGCATGCCCTCGCATTGGGGTCTCGGCCTCATCGCGCACGATGGAAACGGCATCGACAGCGACTTCTCGACCGACGCCGACCGCATCATGGGCCTCACGCGCATCGCCGGCATGTACGTCGTCGC
Source organism: Sandaracinus sp. (assembly GCA_020633125.1). Lineage (GTDB taxonomy): Bacteria > Myxococcota_A > Polyangia > Polyangiales > Houyiibacteriaceae > JACKEH01. The sequence goes on from JACKEH010000012.1 coordinate 55,429, forward strand.
TGCCTACGACTTCGCGTCGAAGGGTGTGCTTCGCCAGTTCTCGCCCTACGACGTGCGTGGCCTTTCGTACGACGCGTCGCCGCAAGACGACATCCGCCAGTTCGTGTTCGCGATCGCGCGCCGCACGGATCCGGAAGAGGCCCGCGATCGTCTCCAGCGCGGCAGCTGGGTGCTCGACGGTGGTCTCTACTTCGTCTACCGCCACCAGTTCTTGAGCTCGGCCGGCGTCACGAACGCCTTCCCCGTGTCGGCGGACTACAACTTCGTGCGTCGCGACGCGCGGGCGTTCATCCCCGACCTCTGGGCGCGCTTCCAGATGCGCGGCGTGCGGCTCGAGCTCGAGGCGAGCTACATCGGCGGCCGCGTTCGCAACATTCAGAACGACAGCTACCGTCAGGAAGACCTGAAGATTCGCCAGTTCGGCTTCGCGTTCGAGGGTGAGTACCGACTGCTCTCCGACAAGCTCTCGATTCGTCTCTACGCGGGCTACGCGAGCGGCGACCCGGACATCGAAGGCCTCTCGGATCGTCAGGGCATCCTCGTGCAGAACGGCAGCGGCTCGGGGACGAACACCGTCAGCCACTTCCAGTTCCACCCGAACTACCGCATCGACCAGATCCTCTGGCGCAACGTGATGGGCCGCGTCGCGGGCGCGTATTACCTGCGTCCGGGCGTCAGCTACGACATCATTCGCAGCCCCTTCGGGCAGCTCTTCGGGCTCGGCGTCGACGCGGTCTACAGCCGCGCCTCGCAGGAAGTGCAGACCTACGGCTCGGACCCGAACCTCGGCCTCGAGCTCGACCTCTCGCTCTACTACCGGAGCGAGGACGGCCCCGAGACCTTCGACGGCTTCTACGCGCAGTTCCACTACGCCGTGCTCTTCCCCTTCGACGGTCTCGGCGACCCGGCGGGCGCGCTCGACCCGGTCGACCTGAAGAACGCGCAGATTCTCCGCTTGATCCTCGGCGTGCAGTTCTGAGCGACGGTCGATGCAAGGAAGCGGGCGCCCACGGGCGCCCGTTTTTCTTCCGTCGTGATGGTCACGTGCCGGTCGTGCTCGTCGGAGCAAACGTCTCGGGCGCGTGCGATAAGGTGCGCCGTGGCGAAAACCAAGACGAGCTGGGTGTGCAGCGCGTGTGGCGCGCGTTTCCCTCGGTGGATGGGGCGCTGCAGCACCTGCGACGCGTGGAGCACCCTCGAAGAAGAGGTGGTGCGGCCACCGACGAGCTCGGGCGCGAAAGAACGCACCGGCGCGAGCAAGGCGATCCCGCTGCGGGACGTGAGCACCGAGGACGCGCATCGTCTGCCGACCGGGATCGGGGAGCTCGACCGAGCGCTCGGTGGCGGGCCCGTGCGTGGCGGCGTGATCTTGCTCGGCGGCGACCCCGGCATCGGCAAATCGACGCTGCTGATGCAGGCGCTCGCCGGGCTCGCGGCGCGGAAGCAGAAGGTCCTCTACGTGACCGGCGAGGAGAGCGCGTCGCAGGTCGCGCTTCGTGCGCGGCGCCTCGGCGGCGAGGGCATGGACGACGTGCACATCCTCGCGACGACCGAGCTCGAGGACGCCGAGGGCGCCATCGTCGGCGACGTGCCCGACGTGGCCGTGATCGACTCGATTCAGACGCTTCGCGCGACGAGCCTCGGCAGCGCGCCGGGGAGCGTCAGCCAGCTCCGCGAGGTCGCGGGGCGCATCGTCGACCTCGCCAAGCGTCACGGCGTGGCGGTCTTCCTGATCGGGCACGTGACGAAGGAAGGGACGCTCGCAGGACCGAAGGTGCTCGAGCATCTCGTCGACACCGTGCTCGCGTTCGAAGGCGACCGCAGCCACGCGTTTCGGGTGGTGCGTGCGACGAAGAATCGCTTCGGACCCGCGCAGGAGATCGGGGTCTTCGAGATGGACCGCGAAGGGCTTCGCGAGGTGCCCGATCCGAGCGCGCTCTTTCTCGCCGAGCGACCGACCGATGCGCCGGGTTCGGTGGTCGTCCCGACGGCCGAAGGCACAAGGCCGCTCCTCGTCGAGCTTCAGGCGCTGGTGGCTCCCGCGCTCTACGGCGCCGCACGTCGGGTGGTGAGCGGCGTCGACGGAAACCGCCTGGCGATTCTTCTGGCGGTGCTCGATCGCAAAGCGGACGTACGCGTGTTGGAGCGCGACGTCTTCGCGTCGGTGGCGGGCGGCGCGCGGGTCGACGAGCGGGCGATGGATCTCGCGCTCGCGTTGGCCGTCGTCTCGAGCTTTCGGCAGCGTCCGCTCGCCGGGAAGCTCGCGGTCTTCGGCGAGGTCGGGCTCGCGGGGGAGGTGCGCGCCGTGCCGCGTCCGGGGCCGCGAATCGCCGAGGCTCGAAAGCTCGGTTTTGCCCGCCTCGTGTTGCCGCGTGCGAACGCGGAGCGGCTCACGAAGGAAGAACGAAAGGGTGTGACGCTCGTGCCCGTGTCGTCGCTCGGCGAGGCGCTCGAAGCGGCCCTTTCTTGAACGGTGCGTTCGCGTGATCCGTTCGCGTGATCCGTTCGCGTGATCCGTTCGCGTGATCCGTTCGCGTGATCCGTTCGCGTGATCCGTTCGCGTGATCCGTTCGCGTGATCCGTTCGCGTGATCCGTTCGCGTGATCCGTTCGCGTGATCCGTTTGTGTGATTCGCGTGATCCGTTCGCGTGACCCGTGCTCAAGGCGCGGGACGGAGCAGCCCGTGCCTCTCGCCGCGCGTGCGTAGGCGCGTGCACTCGTCGGCGGTCAGGCGCTTGGGACCACGGACGGTGGCGTCGGAGCCTCGCGACGAGAGCAACCGTGTCGGAGAGGCCTCCGAGAGCTCGTCGGGGTGAAACGGCAGGTCGAGCAGGACGTGCCCGAGCTCGTGCGCGACGGTGTAGGCGCTACGTGACTCGAGCAGGCCCTCGCGGTCGACGACGAGGGCGCTCGCGACGGCGGATCCGTCGCTCGGAATGAACGCCTCGCCACGCCGTTCACGACGCGCGAAGTCCGGCACGATCACGAGCTCGATCGTGGTGGGGTCGTCATCCGCGAGCGCGTGAATCAGCGCGCGTTCTTCGAGTCGGCCTGCGCGTGCGTCGTGGTCTTCGAAGCCGTCGAGGCCGTCGTCGAGGTTCACGACGCCGAGATGCAAGCGCTGCCGAGCGTCGGTGGTCAAAGGGGCGTCGCCGTCGGCGGAGAGCTCCACGAGCTCGCCGGACGCGTCACGCACGTGCACGTCGGCGCTCGGACCGGCGCCACCTCGCGTGCGGGGATTCGTCGTCACACGCGCGCGAAAGCCTGCACGACGTAAAGCGCCCGCGATTCGTTCGGCGGTGTCGACGGCAGAGCTCCCGGTCGGGATCGAAACCGAGATGCGACGGCCGTTGGCGCGTAGACGCACCGTCCCTCCGGATGCCGGAAGACCGTCGCCGTCCGCGACGCCGAGCAAGGTCGGGGGCGGGGCGTCGACCACGAAGACGTCGACGTCGCGCGCCACCCCGAAGTCGACGTGGCAGGGCGCGTAGAGCGCGTTGGCGATGGCGATCTCGTCGCGCACCAGCTGCCGCGCCGCTTCGTCGCTGCCGCCGACCGCAGGGATGCCTCGCCATCGGACGACGTGGGCACGCACGCGGGCGCGACGTCGCGCGCGTGGGCCCGTCGCGTCGCCGGGAAGGCCGACGGGCCACTGTCGGGTGAGGCCGTCGATCTCGACCTCCACCACGTCGCCGAGGGCGACCCGAAGCAGCTGCGAGCCCACGTCGGGGGCCTGTGCGTCGCGCGCGTCCGCGACCAAGCGAAAGAAGGCGCTCACGCGGCCGTGGGGCGTGTCGTGAAGCACCACGTTTCGTTCGTCGGTCGGCACGCCCGTGACGGGCTCGAGCCGTCGCATGCGCGCTAGGTTCGAGGCCGCACCGTCCACGACGATCCGAAACGCCTCGGGATCCTCGGCGCGTTCGGCACGCGGAGATCGGGGAAGGCCCGCGTCGTTGGGCACGCCTCGGGAGACCGAGAGGGCGTCTTCCACCGGCCGACCTTCGCGCTCGAGACGAAGGGCCAACGCGCGGAGCGCGAGGGGACGAGCTCCGTCGGTGTCACGGACGTGCAGCACGCCACCGCCGATCGCGCTCGCCTGCACGCGCACGTCGAGCCCCGTGGCGTTCCGGGTCTGACCGAGGAGCGTGAAGGGACCCTCGAGCCGCACCTCCATCTCGCCTCGCCCGTCGACGTGAAGCGTCTGCGGTTGGTCGACGAGCAGCGCGATCGTGGGGGCTTGGGCTCGCGAGTCCGCGACGGCGCAGAGCATCGCGAAGGCCAGCGCGCCGAAGGCCGAAGGACGCGTGCTTCGCCGGGGCGGTGCGCTCACTCGCGCAACAGCCGCTCGGCGTCGGGGGCGAGCCGCGCGCGACGGCAGAGCTCCGCGTGCACGATGCCGGTGAGCTGCGCGAGCGCCTGCTGGAGGTCGTCGTTGAGCACGAGGTAGTCGAAGAAGGGGTAGTGCTCGATCTCTTCCTTCGCTTTCGCGAAGCGGCGCTCGACCGATTCCGGGGTCTCGGTGCCGCGCCCTTCGAGCCGGCGTCGAAGCTCGGCCATCGAAGGCGGGAGGATGAACACGCCGATCGCGCTGGGGAACTTCGCCTTGATCTGGCGCGCGCCCTGGTAGTCGACGTCGAAGAGCAACGCGCGTTTGCCGACGTCGCGCGCGCGCTGAATCTCGTGGACGCTGGTGCCGTAGAGGTTGCCGTGCACTTCGGCCCACTCGGCGAGCTCGCCCGCTTCGACGTGCGCGAGAAAGGTCGCGCGGTCGACGAAGTGGTAGTCCTGCCCATCGACCTCGTTCGGACGTCGCGCGCGCGTCGTGTGCGACACGCTGAAGCTGATCGCGCCGTTGAAGTCGCGCAGCAGGCGGTGCGTCAGGGTCGTCTTTCCCGCGCCCGAGGGGGAGCTGAGAATCACGAGCAGGGGTTCGGCGCTCACGGGAGGTTTTTACCGCGAAGGGGAGACAGGCGCGACGTCATTGTCCCCGACATTCTCGTCCCCGACGTCACGCGCCGCGCTCCTCGAACCGTCTCGCTCAGTGCAGCCGGCGGTACACCCCGACGACCACCCCGAGAATCTGCGTGCCGCGCCAGTCGGTCTTCGGAATGAGGATCGGCGCCATCGTCTCGTTCGCGGGCTGCAGGCGAATGTGATCGCGCTCGGAGAAGAAGTACTTGCAGGTGGCTTCGTCGCCAACGAGGGCGATCACGATGTCGCCGCGACCGGCGGTGAGCTGCTTGCGCACGAAGACGTAGTCGCCGTCATGAATCCCGGCGTCGATCATCGATTCGCCGACGATGCGAAGCCCGAAGACGTCGCCGCCTCGGCCGACCAGCATGCGGTCGATGCGGACGGTGTCTTCGGGGTGCTGGATCGCCTCCTGGAGCAGACCCGCGGCGACGCGCCCCAGGATCGGGATCTCGATCATGTCGGCGACGTCGTTGTCGGGCTCGGGCGGCGGAGGGGCCGACGACGAACCGTCCGCGCTGCGAACGAGGCGGAGGGTGCGGGACTTCATGTCCTCGCGGGTGAGGTAGCCTTTTCGCTCGAGCGCGCGAAGGTGGTCGTTGACCCCGTTCGTGCTCTTGATGCCGAGGTGATTGCCGATCTCGCGCAGGGTCGGCGGGTAGCCGCGTTCGTCGATCGACGCCGAAATGAAGGAGAGCACGGCGCGCTGGCGTTCGGTGAGCTTCTGCATCGTTCGGCCTTCTTCTTCCCCGCCCATTTCTTCCGGCCACTTGGTAGGCCGCAGCCGCTCGCCTCGCTGATGGAATGTGCAGGTGGGCGACGAGACTACGGTACCGATGTACAGCGTCGGATGATCAGGGTCAAACTTTCAGTGCGCCGGCGAGGGAACGGAGACTCGGCGCGGGCGATTGCAGTGGGGCTCGGCGCGTGGAAAGACACCCCGTCGTGTCGAACAAGCCGAGCGCGCCGGGCGGGCGCAAAGATCCTTCGGAGGCGCTCCAAGAGCTGGAAGCCCCGAAGCTGAACTGGAAGATCCTGGCGCAGATCGGGGTCGCGGTGGCCGTGGTTTGGGTCATCGCGGGGATGCTGAGCTCCTGGATTGGCATCTGGGGCTTCGTCGTCGCCGGCGTGCTGACTGCGGTCGTGTTGGGCTTCGGCCTCTACGTCTGGCGCCTGATGCGCAAGTCCTCCGCCATCGTCGACATCCTCAAGTCGGCGCAAGGCGAGGAGGGCCGCAAGGCGGCGATCGCCGCGCTCTCCGACAAGGGCTCGAACGACGTCATGGCGGCGGTCGCCCAGGCGCAGCTCGTCGCGCAGGAAGACCCGAAGGAGGCGGTTCGAATCCTCGAGGGCATCGATCTGAAGAAGGCGCCGAAGCTGCTTCAGAACGACGTGCGGGCGCAGCTCGCGCTCATGTACCTCGTGCAGAACCGCACTCAGGACGCGCGTCCGCTGGTCGACGAGATCAAGCTCGACGGGCAGTCGCAGCCGAAGCAGAAGGCGCTCTACGCCGCGGTGATGGCGGAGTGCTGGGCGCGTACCGGCAAGGAATCCGAGGCCGTGAAGGTGCTCGAGGACTACTCGCCCGAAGACCCCGAGTACGGCGAGGTCTCGGCGTTCTTGTGGCGCGCGCAGGTCTTCACGTGGCTGAAGATGAAGAAGAAGGGTCGTGCTCGGACGGCGATGATGCGCCTCGCGAAGATCGACCCGAATCAGCTCGGCGCGTTCGTCCAGAAGGGCGCCCACCCCGAGCTGAAGAACCTCGCGATGGAGGTGCTCCAGCGCGAGGGCCTGGTGCCGAATCGGCCGCAGATGCGCGTGATGCGCTGAGCGAACACGCGCACGGAACGAGAAAGCCACGCCAAGCGTGGCTTTTTTCGTGGTCAGACCTCGGCTGTTTTCCAGCGACCCCGCTGGAACACGAGACGTCCGAGCCACGCGCGGAGGCCCCAGTCGACGGTGCTTCCGAGCCAAACGCCGAGCAGGCCCCAGCGAAGGACGAACACGAAGGTGGCCGTCACCGCGAGGCGGACGAGCAGGCCTCCGAGGAAGGTCACGACCAAGGCCTCGCGGGTCGCGCCGGCGCCGCGAAGGGCTTCCGAGAACACGACGCCGGCACCCATCAGGGGGGCGGCGAGGGCTGCCGCGTACAAACACGGCGCAGCGAGCGCGACGATGCCTTCGTCGCGGGTGAACGCGCGGAGCAGCCACGTGGGGATGGCGACGTAGAGCACGCCGACGCCTGCGAGGACCCAGACCGTCAAGCGTGCGGCCGCGAGGCCGGCCTCTTCCGCGTCGTCGGGCAAGCCCGCGCCGAGGCGTTGCGCGACGAGCGCGGCCGCCGCGATGCCGAAGCCGTCCGCGCTCAGGAAGACGATGCTCTCGATGCTGATCAGGGCTTGGTTCGCCGCCATCGCTTCGGGGCCGAGCGCGCCGATCATCGCGACGAAACCGAGGAAGCCGATGTGCTGAAGCCCTCGCTCGCCGAGGCTCGGCGTCGCGACACGCGCGATGCGTCGCGAGGCTTCGCGTTCGCCGCCGAGACCTCGCCACGAGACGCGGCCAGAAGCGCGAGCGAGCACGGCGAGCAACGCGAGGGTCTCGAAGCCGAAGGCCAGGGCGCTTCCGATGGCCGCGCCACGCGCGCCGAGCGAAGGGAAGCCGAGCTCGCCGAAGACGAGCGCCCACGTCGCGGCGACGTTCACGACGTTTCCCGCGGCCGCGACGAGGAAGGGGGTTCGGGTGTCACCCGCCGCTTGCAGCGCGACCGCCGCCGTGAAGCTCACGAGGGTGAGCGGCATGGTGCGCAACGCGACGCTCAGGTAGCCGGTGGCTTCGCCGTGAACGGCGGGGCCGGCGTCGGGAAAGAGGCCGTTCAGGACCAAGGGCAGCAGCAGCGGCGTCGCGAGCGTGACGAGAAGGCCGAGGCAGGTCGCGAGGCCCAGGGACGCGCGAAGGGCGGCGTTGGCGCCGCTGCGATCGCCGCCGCCGATGCGTCGCCCGACCACCGCGACCGTGCCGACGGTGAACGCGGAGAGCAGCGAGTAGGTCGACCAAACGACCGGGCTGCTGATCTGCATCGAAGCCAACGAGTCGGCGCCGTAGTGTCCGAGCATGCCTCGGTCGACCAGGAAGACCGCGGTGTGCAGGAGCTGCTGGGCGATCGCCGGACCAGCGAGGGTCCAGACCGCACGCAGGGAGCTTCGGGACGCAGGGGCCAAGCGAGGCGCGTCATGCCTCGGACCCACGAGTTGCGCCACGACGATCGATCGCGCGCCCGCGCAGGCCTCGGCGCTCAGCGGCGAGGACGCAGCCGAACCTGCTGGAGGAACTTGCCGAGCTGCTCCGCGACGTAGAGCCCGAGGTCGGCGTCGCCCTGCGAGAAGGTCACGTCGATCTCGCGGTTGATCAGCTGGAGGACACCGAGGATTCGTCCCTGTCCCACCACCGGGAGATAGAGCGCGTTCTCCGGCTCGAGGCCGAAGCGACCGTCGACGCCAGGATCGTAACGGGGGTCCGTGCCGAGGGGGTCGACGCGAAGTGCCGACCCCACCATGCGCACGGCGATGCCGAAGAGGCCCACGCTCGCGGGCACGGCGTCGGAGCGCTTCTCGTCGGCGCCGGGGCCGTTCGCGACCACGAAACGCAGCACGTCTTCGTCGATGTCGTAGAGACACGCGCTGGCCGCTTCGTGAGGCACGAGCTGCCCAAGGAGCTCGACCGCGAACTCGAGACCTTCGACGGGGGACCCGAGGAAGAAGAGATCCTGGCAAGCCTCGAAGGCGTCGGCGAGCCGCTGATCGTGGTCGTCGGTCGTGCGTCGCGTGCGAGGGGCAGGGACGGGCTCGGCGGCCACGACGACGGCGGGGGCCTCGGGGGGGCTAGGCGCTGGCGCAGGCGCGGACGGCGCGGGTGCGGACGGCTCAGGTGCGGGCGTCGACGGCGGGGGCGAGGCGACCACGGGGGCCGGAGCCGGGGCTGGTGCGGGCGTGCTGGGCGTGGGGGCCTGGCTCGCGAGCCAGCGCTCGAGCGGGCGGTCGATGGCGACGTCGCCCTGCCAATCCTTCCATTGCGCCGTCGCGGCCGGCGGGCGCTGGGGACGGTCCGCCCACGCGTGGTCGAAGACGGCCACGTTGACGAAACGACCCGGCGGCGCCTCGGCCAGAATCGCCTGCTGCTCCTCGACGCGGGCGCGCGCGATCGCCTCGGCGACCTCACCAGGCGTGCCCTCGGGGACGAGGTAGCTGCGCTCGCGGTAGCAGAGCGGATTCTCGGCCGTCGGATCGGCATCGCGACCCACGAGGAGGCTCCACGTGACGCCTTCGGTGGTGCCTTCGCGGATCTCGGAGGGTTCGGCCTCGACCGCTGCGTGGCGATCGGTGACCTCCGGATTCGGAGCGGCCTCGGCGACGGTTGCATCGGAGGCCGCGGTGGGGACTGCTTCGGGCGGCTCGGGCGTGGGAGCAGGCGTCGCGACGGGGGCCGGTGCGGGCGTCGACGGGGTGCCGACGACCACTTCGCTGGCCTTGGGAAGCGCGACATCCCCCGGCAGGTACGCCATCGTCATTTTCGCCCGCTTCTTCGCGGAAGCTGGCGCGGGCGCGGCGGGCGCGGCCGAGACGGGAGCCGCCGGCGCGGGAGCGGGAGCCTCGGGAGGGGGAGCCGCCGGCGCGACGGGGTTGGGCGCCATGGGAGCGGGCGGAGAGACGGGCGCGGTCAGCGCTTCGGCGCCGGGAAGGTACGCGACCGTCATCTTCGCGGGCTTCTTCCGCGGTGTCTCCGGGGTGGTCGTCGCACCCGGCGGGGCCGAAGCGACGGCGGGGGCTACGGGCGACGGCGGGGCTGACGCGGGCGAAACGACGGGCGAAACCTGCGCGGGCGGGGCCGACGCCGGCGAAACGGGGGACACGGGTGAAACCGGCGCGGCGACCGGGGCCGGGGCGGGGATGGCGCCCGCAGGGATGTAGGCGACCGTCTGTTTGCCCACCTTCTTCGGCGCGGCGGCCGGCGGCGGCGACGAAGGCGGGGGTGGGACGTAGGACGACGGGCGGGGCGGAGGAGACGACTGGGGCCGCGGCACTTCGTCCGCGGGAATTCGAAGACCACCCGGGGGACGCACCGACGCGGGCGCTGGGGCCAGCGTGAAACGACGTCGCTCGACCGGGTCGAGGATCGTCACCGTGCCGTCCGAAGCGACCGCGCAGCTCGAGCCAGTGGGCACGCCACCTTGCTCTCCGAGCTCACCACGACCCTTTCGGAGCGCCGACATCCAGTTGTCGGACTCGACCGTCAGCTCCGCACGAACCGCGTCGCCTCCGAGGTCCGAGACTACCATCCGCCACCGCTGCACCGTCACGACCTCGTGTTCCGGGGGCGACGTTAGCCCCGCGTCCTTCGGGGGGTCAAGGCAAGCGACCGTCACGACGGGTGGACCACCACGGAGCTTCGGCGTAACTTCCGCCACCTCGGGGGAAGCGAGAGCTCGCGATGTGGATTCTTGTGGTCGGGCCGGAGGCCAAGCACGATCGGGAGGGGAGCGCCGCCGAGGTGCTGCGTCAGCTCGGATGCCGCGTGAAGGCATGCGATCTCTGGGATTCGCTCGACGATCCCACGCTGACGCGTGATCCACCGACCGCGATCCTGGTCGAGGCGGAGGACGAGGTGGACGCGGGCCGCGCGGCGCTGCAGCGCTTGCGAGCAGTCAAGACGCTGCTGGAGGTGCCGGCGCTCGTCGCCGTCAGCGTCTCCGGGCTCACGCGCCTCGACGCGAACGACGGCTTCGACGACTTCGTTCTCGTGCCCTACGTGCCGGCCGAGCTCTACCTGCGCGTCCGACGCGCGGAGTGGCGGCGCTCGGACTTCAGCGCGCAGGAGCGTGTGAAGATGGGCGCGCTCTGCATCGATTTGGCGGCCCACGAGGTCACCGTCGATGGTCGACCGGTCTCGCTGACCCAGCAGGAGTTCGCGCTCCTTCGCTTCCTCTCGCAGCAACGTGGGCGGGTGTTCTCCCGCCAACAGCTGCTCGAGCGGGTCTGGGGTGTCGACTACTACGGCTCGAGCCGCACCGTGGACATTCACGTGCGTCGCCTGCGCATGAAGCTCGGCAACGCGGTGAACAACCTCGAGACCGTCCGCGGCGTCGGCTACAAGATGAAGGCTCCGTGAGCGCGGTCCGTCCGCTCGCGGTCTCGCTCGGCGATCCGGCCGGGGTGGGGCCGCAAGTCGGGGTCTCCGCCATCGCCGCGCTTCGCGAGACCGACGCCTTCGTCGTCTTCGGCGATGGGCCGCGTCTCGCTCGGGCGTTCGCGGCCGCGGGCGTCCCGCTGCGAACCGAAGCTCGTGTTCGGGGCGACGTGTCGGTGATCGACGTGGCCCGCTGGAGCGACGCCACGATCGCGGCGCGCGCTCCGACGCCCGAGGGGGGGCGGGATCAGCTGGTGGCCTTGGACGCCGCGATCGACGTCGTCACCCGTGGGGAAGCGCGGGCGCTCGTCACCGGGCCGGTCAGCAAGGCCGCGATCACCTCGTCGGGGGTCGACTTCGTCGGCCACACGGAGCGCCTGGCGCAGCGGGCCGGGCTCGACGACGACGGGGTCACGATGCTCTTCCTCGGACCGCGTCTCCGCGTCGGCCTGGTGACCACGCACCTGTCCGTCCGCGACGCTGCGGCTGCGGTCACGGAAGCACGCGTGCACCGCACGATCGCGCACGTCGTCGCGGCTTGCCATGCGCTCGGGCTCCCGCGTCCGAAGGTCGAGGTGACGGGCGTGAACCCACACGCGGGGGAGGGCGGGCTCTTCGGCGACGAGGAGAGCCGCGCCGTCGCGCCGGCCATTCGAGCGTCGGCGTCGTTGGTCGCCGAGCTCCTCGGTCCGATGCCCGCGGAAGCCTCGTTTCGGCGTGCCGCTGCCGGGACCTGCGACGCGGTGGTCACGATGCTGCACGACCAGGCCACGATCGCGTCCAAGCTGCTCGATTGGGGGGAGGCCGTGAACGTGACGTGGGGTTTGCCCTACGTGCGCACCAGCGTGGACCACGGTGTGGCGTACGACGCGGCGGCGGCTGGCAGCGCCGACGACGACGGCATGCGTGCCGCCGTCACGATGGCGACGCGACTGTCGCCCCCATGAGCACCGAACGATTCGCGCGCTCGGCGGCGCTCGCCTCCGTGTGATGTGGGCTCACGAGCGGTGGGGTCTCGCCGAGGCGACATGCATGTTGGGTGCGGTTTTTCCGTTTTGGGTGGAAACGAAAAACGTTGACCCCATCGCTACGACCTCTCTAGCATCGCCGCACAAACTCTCGAACCGCAGTGGTGGACCTGTGGTGCAGAAGGAGGCCTCGCAATGTCGTTCTGGGAAGACGCCAGTCCGGTCGTGAAGGGCGCGATCGTGTTCGGAATCCTCGGGCTCCTGTACTTCGGCGTCGCCTTCGCCGCGGGCCTCCCGCCCTTCGGCGGCGGTGGAGACGAAGGCACGACGCAGGAGCGTGGCCTCCAGCCGCCGGGGGGCGGCGGCGGCTGATCACCACGTCCCGATGGAAAAAGGCCGGAATCCCCGGCCTTTTTCATTTTCGGCGGCTCATTGAAGCCGGCGCTCGAAGGCGTCCGTCACCACGACCGACGCCTCACGAAGCTCGACCGAGCCGTCCACGAGCAGCACCAGGGGCCTCAAGCGGACGACGGAGACCTCGGCGCGCCAATCGTGGGTGAAGGCCGCGACGCGCAGGAGGGCGTCGCCCAGCGCGTGAATTCGCGCGCGACGATCGGTGGGCCCGTTGCCGAGGAGCAGGGACGCGCCCTCGAGGGTCGACAGCGCCCGCTCCAGGTTCGCGGGCGTGCAGGGCAAGGCGAGGTACGTGCGGTCGTCGCAGGCGAGCCCATGCGGATCGGCGAAACGAAGCTCCGCCAACGCCAACCCCTCGTGCACGCAACGCACGTCGACGTGCAAGGAGGCTTCGGTGGCTGAGGTGGCCGACACGGTCACGCCCAGCAGCCGTGCCTCCGGCGCGCGTGCGCGGGCAAGCGCCATCACCTGGCGGAACACGTCGCGGGCGCGCGCGGCGTTCTCGACGCCTTCGGCGACCAGATCGGGGTGATCCCAGATCCGCAGGTCCGGCGACGCGAGCGCGATACGCACGGGGAACCCGATGCGACCCGCTTCGGAGGCCGCCCGGCTCGGGCTCGAGCACACCTCTTCGAGCGGCAAGGGCACGTCGTAGGCGGCGAGGGCGGCTTTGCTGGCGGGGTCGGAGAGCTCGCGAGGAGGTCCGAGGATCACGTCCAGCACGGAGCGGGGCTCGACCCCGTCCACCCGAGGCATGGCCGGTCGGGGGTCGGGGGCGCGCCGACGAATCGCGTCGAGGGCGCTCGCGACGTCACGAGCCTCTCCGAGTAGGTGGGAGGTTCCTTCTCGGTCGAGCGCGAGGAGCCCCCCGTCCGCGGGACGAAGCGCGTCGGAGCCCCGTCGGGCGTCGAGGTGACGAGCCAGACGTCGACGGTCGGCGGCTTCGAGCAGCCGGTCCGAGAACTGGAACGGGGGCGTGAGATCCAGACCCGCGAGCACACACGCGCTCGAGAGCGGCGCGAGCTCTTCCAACGCGATCCATCCGAGCGCCGCCGCGGCGGCGAGATCGCGCCGATCGCTGCCTGGCACCGCCAACGCGAGCGGCGCGGGGCTTCGCACCACGGCGAGCTGCGCGAGCTCGGACGCGGAGGGCACGGTCAGCGACACCCACGCGATCGCTTCGTCGCGGGAGCGTGCGTGGCGTGCCGCTTCCAAGTCACAGGGCGCCAGCTTCGGCGCGAAGCCCAACGTCTCCGCGCGCCGGGTCAGCTCGACCACCAGGCTCGGCTCGTCGCAGAAGACCGTCCACCCGCGCATGCCGGGCTGCACAGTAGCTGGCGTGTGCGACGTGCCCAATTTTCTGGATCGGCGTCGGACCGCGACGGCCCATCGAGCCCTGGACAGACGACGCTCGCTTGAAGGCTGGGTGGGCTGATACCCTCCCGTCTCGTATGCGGTGGTGTGTTTGGCTCGCGCTCGCAGCGCTCTCTTGGTCGTTCACCTCGTCGGTGCGGGCACAGGAGGGTGAGGTGCCCGCCGGGAACGCCGAGCAAGCGACGGCGGCGCCCGAAGACGCGGAAGCGGCGCGTGTCGCGCGGGAGCGCTTTCGCGAGGGCATGGGGCACTTCGAGGCACGCCGTTTTCGCGAAGCGATTCACGCGTTCCAGCTCGCGGCGCAGGCGGTTCCGAGCGCCGACCTCTGGTTCAACATCGCGCGTGCGTACGAAGAGCTTCACGACCCGGTGTCCCTGGCCGAGGCCGTCGAGCACTACCGCATGTACCTGCGCGATCGCGTCGACCCGCCGGATCGGGAAGCGGTCGAGCAGCGCATCGCGTCGCTCGAAGAGCGGGTCGAGGCCGCGCGACAGGCGTCGTTGAGCGCGCCGAGCACCGGCACGCTGCGGGTCGATGGGACGGTCGAAGGCGCGACCGTGACCTTGGACGAGCGTCCGGCCGGCGAGACCCCGGTCGCCGCCCCGCTCACGGTGTCGCCGGGAGCCCACGCGCTCGAGCTCTCTCGCGAGGGTTTCTTGCCCTTTCGAGCCGAGGTGGACGTTCAGGCGGGGTCGGTGACCGCGGCCTACGCGCGGCTCTCGCCGGCGACCGAGTACCGCTCGGTGCGTGGACGTCGCATCTGGACGTGGGTGCTCACCGGGCTCGCGGCGGCGGGCTTGGGCGCCAGCCTCGGTCTCGGAGTTCACGCGCGCAGCGAGGCTCAGACCGACCTCGCCGAGGGGCGCCGTTGGGCGGCCTTCAGCGACTACGCGCTCGGTGGCGCGATCACCTTGGGCGTCGCGGCGTTCGTGGTGGGCCTCTTCGAGGGGCGGTCGCTCGGGACCGAGCGCGTCACCCCCTGACGCGTCGCCGTCGAAAGCGGCGCGCTGGAAGCCGCGCGTCGGGAGATGACGGGCGTGGACGTGCTCTCACGACCGGCCTGGAGCACGCTCCCCGTTCGCCTCGTGTCTGGCGGGGCGCAAGACCGAACGACGATGAAGAAGGGTGCGGCAGAGGACGAGACTTGGACGGCACCCGCGGAAAACGCCGCGGAGTGCCCCCTCGTGCTCGGCTGCGGAGAGGTCGTCGCCGGTGGCTACCACGTCGTGGAACCGCTCGGCCGTGGGGCGGCGGGGCGGGTCTACTTCGCCTTCGACGATCGCCTCCAACGGCCCGTCGCGTTGAAGGTTCTGGAGCCGCACCGCGATCCCCGAGAGCTCTTTCGCGAAGGCGCCTCCATGGCGCGGGTCGAGCACCCGAACCTCGTCGAGGTCTTCGCCCTCGTGCAGCATCGAGACCGTCCGGTGCTCGTCATGGAGCTCCTCGTCGGTGGTTCGTTGCTGGACGTCGAGAACCCGACCGTCGAGCAATCCGTGACTTACCTCGACGGCATCTTGGCCGGGCTCGAAGGGCTTCACGCCGCGGGGCTCGTGCATCGTGACCTCAAGCCCGCGAACGTCCTGCTCGGCGCGTCTGGCGAGGTGAAGCTCAGCGACTTCGGCTTGGTGGTTCCGATGGAGGCCGAGGTGCCCCAGCTCGAAGGAACGCCGAGCTATTGCGCACCCGAGATCGTCACCGGCACCCGGGTCGGCCCGTCGCTGCGTGGCGCGGTCGACTTCTACGCGCTCGGGGTGATCGCGCACGAGCTCTTCACCGGCGCGCGTCCGTTCGACGACGAGGACACGTTCGCGCTGCTGAGCCGCCACGTGCACGACCGACCGCCGCCCGTGTCGCAGGCCCGCAACGAGCTCACGCCCTTCGACGCCTGGGTGGCGGGGCTCTTGGAGAAGGACCCCGCGGTGCGAAGCACGGACGTGCGGGCGCTCCGGAGCGAGCTCGCCCGAGCGTTCGGGCGCTACCGAGCCGGGCTCCTCGAGTCGCCGGTCGTACTTCACGTCGAGGCCGACGACGCGAGCGCGGCCGAACTCGCGGATCGAATGCAGCGGCTCTGCCCCGAAGCGCGCTTGATTCGTGCGGCGACCACGGACGCGGCGCTCGCGGTGCTGGCGAGCACCACCGTCGGCTTGGTGGTCGTGAGCTTCGAGCTGCCGAACCAGGGCGCGCTCGAAGTCTCCGCCGCGGCGCGCAGCTGCCCCATTCCGCCTGCGTGGGTGGTCACGATGCGTCGCGGCTCCGTGCGCGATTGGCGGCTCTTGGAGTCGCTCGGCGCGAAGGCCTGCCTCACCGAGCCTTATCCGACCGAGAGCCTGGACGCGGTGCTGCGGCACACGCTCCCGTGGTGCGCGTTGCGCGCGCGCGTCGCGGCGACCTCGTCGGACGTGATCGGGCCGACCAGCGTGCCGGTCTCACTCGGACTCGGCAAAAAGTCGTAGGACCAACGACTCCACCAGCAGCACGTCGACCGGCTTGAAGAGGAAAGCCTTCACGCCCAGCGACGAGAGCACGCGCCAATCGTCCGTCGACGCTTCGCCGGAGAGCAGCACCACGGGTGGGGGGCGCTCGCAGGTCGCGTTCAGCTCCGCGAGCAGCTCGATGCCGTTGCGCTTCGGCAGCTGCAGGTCGAGCGTCACGAGGTCGAACGCCCCCGCGCGCGCCAACGCCAAACCGGTCTCGCCGTCGTGTGCGACCTCGACGCCACCGCCGTCGGTCAGCGGGGTGAGCACCTCGACGAGCAGACGCGTCCACGCGACGTTGTCGTCGACGACGAGGACGCGCCGAGGGCGTCGCGTGGCGACGAGCCGGGCCGACGCTTCGCGCAAGAGCTCGCGGGCGTGCGTCGCGCTGCTCGGCCGCCGCGCGGGGGACTTCTCGAGGCACGATCCGACCAACGCGCCGAGCGGCGCCAACGTCGGCGCGATGTCGGAGAGAAACGGCGGTCGCTCGTCGAGGTGGGCCTTCATCGTCGCGAGCGGCGTGCGGTCGGCGAAGGGGGGACGACCGCTCGCGAGCTCGAACGCGAGCACGCCGAACGCGTAGAGGTCGGCCGCGACCGAGAGCGCGTTCGCGTCGCGCATCACGCGCTCGGGCGCCGCGTAGCCCGGAGTCAACGACCCGGGCGCCGGTCCTTCTTCTCCCGGCACGCTCGCCAGACCGAAGTCGATGAGCTTCACGTTCCAGTGCGGGTCCACCATCACGTTCGCGGGCTTGAGGTCCCCGTGCACGACTCCCGCTTCGTGAATCGCCTCGAGCCCTGCGAGCACCTGATCGAGCACCGAGAGCACGACCGGCAGCTCGGGGCGCCCTTCGGCCAGGCGACGATCGAGGGATTCGCCGAGCACGTGCTCGACCACCAAGACGGTGCTCCCCGCGTGCTCCAGCAGATCGAAGACGCGGATCACGTTGGAGTGTCGAATGCGCGCGAGCGCACGCGCCTCGCTTCGAGCGCGCGTGGGATCACCGAGCACGAACTTGAGCGAAACGTCGCGGCCGAGCGCGGGGTCGGTGGCGAGGTAGACGCGTCCGAAGCCCCCTCGCCCGAGCTCCGTCTGAATGCGGTAGCCCTCGACCTCGGTGCCAGGGAGCCAAACCTGCTCGTCCGGCTTCGCGGTCGGAAACTCCGTGTCGCGGCCGAGCTCGCGCGTGAGGGCGTCGACGACCTCGACCATCGACGGCGGCCTTCGCGCGGGGTCGGACGCCAGGCCGCGCGCGACGAGCTCCACCAAGCGCGGGCTGTGGCCGGCGAGGCGACGTCGCTCCCCTCGCGAGAGGAGCTCGATCGTCTCGGCGGTGTCGCGCGCGGAAGCGAGGTCCACGGGGGGAAGACCCGTGAGCAGAAAGTGGAGGAGGGCGACCACGCCGTAGACGTCCGCACGAACGTCGGCTTCGTCGCCGACGAAGAGCTCCGGCGCACGGTAGGTCGGGAGGTCGAGGCGGTCGGCGCCGCTCGAGTCGGCGTCTTTCGCGTCGCGAAGTCGGGCGCGGCCGAACCCGTGCACGACGGGGATGTCGTCGCCACCGAAGACGATCACCTCGGGGCGAAGGTCTCGATGCACGATCCCCTGCGCGTGCGCGGCTTGGACGGCCTCGGCGACGTGCTTCGTCCACTGCACGGCTTGTCGCGTCGTCGGGAGCGCCACGGCGACTCGGGCCGCGAGCGTCTCCGTGCCGACATGCTCGTAGACGAGGCAGAGGGTGTCGCCATCCGACACGACGTCGAGCAAGCGAGGCAGGCCGGGGTGAAGAGCGCCTCCGAGCATGCGCGCCTCCCGATCGAGGCGCCGCCGCTCCGCCTCGACCCGTCGGCCTCGCAGGACCTTCACGTCGACGGTGCGCGCGAGGTGATCGTCGAATGCGACGTGCAGGGCTCCACCTGCGTCCGCGTAGATCGGCTCACCCCTTCGGTATCGCGACACGGCGTCACTTTACCAAAATCCGAAACGCGTCCGCGTATGGTGACGATCGCTCGCATCCAAGCGACCCGCATTCCGCAGATTGTGGCGCACCTGGTGGGCAACGCGCCCCACGCCGTCGTGGCCACGCGAGCCCCCATCGTCGACGCGAGCCCGGTTCTGTCGCCGACGCTTGACCTCACGAACGGGCTTTTGGTACTCCCATCACGCTCAGGTTCCCGTTTTCTCGCGCTTTTCGGCACGATGGCGCGTGGGGGCGTCGGGGCGAGGACGGAACCGGCGCGGGTCGCGTCGGGCATTGCGACCGTACGAGGCCGTCGGGCGACGGCGACGGGAGATTGGGTTCCATGCGGCTGAAGATCATCGCAGGCAATCTCGTGGCGGTGCTCCTCGTGGGCCTCGGGTCGTTCTTCTACCTTCGCGCCGAGCTCGAGGGCTCGTTGGGCGCGCGGATCGACCACGAGATCTCCGGGGACGGGGAGGTCGTCAGCTCGGCCTTCCGACTCAACGCCTTCGAGTTCATGCAGCAGGTCGCGGGGCGCGCGCAGCAGCGCGAGATTCGCCTCGCCTACGGCGCGCTCGACGAGAACAGCCGCCGCACGCGTGCGCACGAGCAAGCGAACGGAATCGCGGCGTGGTTCCAGGATCCTTCGCGTGGACGTGGGGGCCGACCGGACTTGGTCGTCCTGACCGACGAGACCGGTCGCGTCATCGCGCGTGACACGGACGTCAACCGACTCAACGGCACGAACCTCGTGCAGACGTTGCCGTCGGTGCGTCGGGTCCTGGCCGGCGAGCCGGCGCACGACGCGTGGATGTACGCCGACGAAGGCAAGCTCCTCGCGGTGGCGATGGCGCCCGTGCGCAACGAAGAGGGCGGTGTCATCGGCGCGCTGGTCGTCGGCTACGACATCTCCAACGGCATGGCGACGCGACTCGGCCAGCTCGTCGATCGCAAGGTCGCGTTCGTGCGTGAGGGACGCGTCTACAGCTCGAACCTCGGCAACGCGGACGCGCTCAACTCGGCGCTCGGCGGTGACCTCGCGAGCGCGGCTTCGGCGGCGGCCGAGGGCAGCGCCAGCTCGGCGATTCAGACCGACCTCGGAGGCGCGTCGTACGTCGGCACGATTCGGCGGCTGCCGCTCACGGCGTCCCAGCCCGTCACCCTCGCGGTGCTCGGGGACCGCACCGAAGCGATGGCCCCGGCGGCCAGCGCGAAGATCATCCTGATCCTCATGGCGGTCGGCGTGTTGCTCGTCCTCGTGTACGGCTTCCTCGTCGGCACCAGCCTCCTCAAGCCGCTCGAGGCGATCGAGGAGGGCGTGCTCACCATCATCAACGGTCGCACGGATGTGCGCATCGACGTGGAGAGCCAGGAGTTCGGTGGCCTCGCGTACCGGATCAACCAGCTCGTGAACATGTTCACGGGCACGGAAGAGACGGACGAAGAAGGACGCTCGGTCGGCATGAGCGGCAACTTCGCGGCGGTCGACGAGTCTGGTGGACCGGGCAGCGGCACCTCGCCGGCAGCTCCCGCGGCAGGCGGTGGCGACGAAGCCGACGCGGAGCTCGCGGCGAAGCTCGCGGCCGAGTCGGAGGCGGACTACCACGCGCGTGTCTACCGCGAGTACGTGGCGGCGAAGCAGGCGGCGGGCGAGGACGTGTCGAACATTCCCGAAGACCGCTTCATTCAGCGCCTTCAGAAGAACGCGGAGAGCCTGGTGGCCAAGAACAAGTGCCGCATGGTGCGCTTCGAGGTCGTCGTGAAGGGCGACCAGGTCACGCTGCGGCCGGTGATCATTCGCTGACCCACGCGTCGCGACGAGAAGAGGGGGCCGAAAGGCCCCCTTTTTCGTGTGTGCTTTTCGGCCTTCGCGCGCGCTTCGTGGTGCGACGTCGGCTCGTGTACGCTCCGCGGCGTGGCGCGCATCGTCGATTCGGACTCGGAGATTCGTTCGCTGGCGGCGTCGCTTCGCCGCATCGCCGTGCTGGGCATCAAGCCCGACGACCGGACTTACGAGCCGGCGCATTACGTGCCCGCGAAGCTGCAACGCCTCGGCGTGGAGATCGTGCCCGTCCCGACCCGCTACCCCGAGGTCGACGTGATCTTGGGGGTGCCGGTGCAACGCGACTTGCGTGCGGTCGGCGCCGTCGATCTCGTGTGTGTGTTTCGCCGAACCGAGGACCTCCCGCCGCACGAGGCCGACCTCGTCGCGCTTGGACCGCCCGCCGTGTGGCTTCAAAGCGGCATTCGCGACGACGCCTTCGCGGGTCGGCTCGTGGATGCGGGCATCGACGTCGTGCAGAGCCGGTGCCTCATGGTCGAGCGCATGCGCGGCTGAGAGCGGCCCCGCTTGCACGCATCCGTGCGAGTGCAGCGCGGCTTGGTGGAGCGAGCCGCTTCGGGGAGGCGGCGCGCGCCCTCGAAGAGAAGGAAGCACGAAACAGTGCAGCTCCTTCGTGCTCTGACGGCACCACGTGCTCACTCCGTGCGTGCACGCCTTGCAGTGATCGCCGCCGGGGGCATGATCGCGCCGATGAGCGAGGACCTTCTCACCGAGCTGCACCGTCGGATCGAAGACGAGATCGACGGACTCACGGTCATGCCCGACGGGCTTCGTGCGGTCGTCGACGCCCGCTTCGGCGAGATCTCGCTCTGCATCGATCACGACCCCGAAGAAGAGATGATTCGGGTGAGCGTGGCGGTCGCGCCTCCCGCCGGCGCGGGCCGCAGCTTCCTCGTGTGGTGCCTCGCGCTCAACGCGCGCTACTGGGACGTGAAGGTCGGCCTCGATTCGCGAGGGCGTCTGCTCGCGCACGCGGATCTCGACGCGGACGAAGGCGTCGACATCGAGCGTCTCGCGGAGGCCGTCGTCGAACGCGCCGAGGCCGTCGTGGACGTGCTCGACGAAGATCTCGTGCAGTGGCTTCTCGAGCGCGAGCTCGGGACACCGGACCAACGCGAGCGTTGGCAGTCGGCGCGCGAAGAAGAGGAAGACGCGTAGCTCGCCGTACGAGCGCGATGCCTGACGCTCGCGACGTTGGGCGCCGTGTCACGAGCGGTGTGTCACGAGCGGTGTGTCACGAGCGGTGTGTCACGAGCGGTGTGTCACGAGCCGAACGAACGAGGGCGAGAACCCGGTGCGGTCTCGCCCTCGTCGCGCGTGGTACGAACGCCGTCAGAGGCGAATCAAACACGCGCCCCAGTGCAAGCCGCTCCCGAGCGCGAACATGCAGGCGAGCTGGCCTTCGCGGACCTTGCCGTCGCGACGGAGCTCGTCGAGCAAGATGCCGATCGTGGCGGCGCTGGTGTTGCCGAAACGCGCGATGTTCGAAGGCACCTTCGCTTCCGGCACCCCGAGCGCTTGGCGCACCGCGCCGTTGATGCGGTCGTTGGCCTGGTGCGCGAGGAACCAATCGACGTCGTCGAGCGTGACGCCGTGGGCCTCGCAGACCGAGCGCACGGTGCGGCTCAGCTCGATGACCGCGGTCTTCATCAAGTCTTGCCCCTGCATCTTCGGGATGTGCTCCTCGCGGTGGAACATCTCCGGCGTGAAGTAGGGGCGGCTTCGAAAGCCTCCGCTGGGGATGAAGATGCGGTCGTAGAGGCGACCGTCGGTGTGAAGCTCGGCGCCGAGGAAACCACGGCCCGGCTCGGCCTTCTGCAGGATCATCGCCGCGGCGCCGTCTCCGAAGAGCACCGCGAGGCCGCGGTGACGGTTGCCGCGTGCGAGCGCTTCTTCGCTCACCTGCCGGTCGGACTCGCCCGTGAGGACGTCCCAATCCTCCCAAGGCATGAAGCCCGCGTGGGCGTCGGCGCCGATGAAGAGGATGGTCTTGGCGGCGCCGGTCTCGATGAGGCCGTTCGCAACCTGCAGCGCGTAGGGCACCGCGGCGCATTGCTGGCGAATGTCGAGGGCCGGCACGCGCGGGATGCCGAGCTTCGCGCCGAGCAAACCACCCGAGCCGGGGAAGATGAACTCGGGCGTCATCGTCGCGAAGAGGATGAAGTCGACGTCTTCGGGCTCGAGGTTCGCGTCCTTGAGCGCGCGACGTGCGGCGACGAGTCCGAGGTCGCTGACGCCTTCGCCTTCGGCGACGAAGTGACGCTGCCCGATGCCGGTGCGCGGACGGATCCACGCGTCGCTCGTGTCCATCACGCGAGAGAGCTGATCGTTCGTGACCGGCTCGCCGGGGACGTGGTGACCGGTGCCTACGATGGTGATGCCCATGCCGCGCACGTAGCAGGGTTCTGATGCGCGGCACTGACGCGCTGCGTCGTGCAAGAAGGGCCCGTCCGCGACGAGGAACGGGCGCGATCCGGACGCGTTTCGGGCGTCGCGTCAGGATTCGTCGAGCTCGTCGGCCTGCACGAAGGTGCCGTGGCGACGGTCCTTCACGACGCCCGGAAAACGAAGCAGGCGGTTGTGCATGGCGACGTAGACGCCGGGCGTCGCGACCTGCACCGCGAGCAGCGCCTCGGTCAGGTTCTGCATCGCGTCGGTGTTACGAAGCGCGAAGGGACGCATCGCGCCGGTGAGCACGATCGGTACGCGCGGGGTCGGCAAGAGCGCGTGAATCGCTTCGCCGCTCGTGGCGAGGCGATCGGTGCCGTGCACGATGACGACGCCGTCGTGCGAGGTGGCCATGACGTCGGCGGTGCGCGCGATGAGCGAATGATCGTCGGCGGTCATCTCGAGGCTGTCCTTGTTCATCAAGGGCACCCGCGTGATGGCGACGCCACGAAGCTCCATGCTCGCGAGCATGACGTCGAGGTTCGAGACGGCGTTGATGAGCACGCCGCGAAGCTCGTCGTAGGTCTTCTCGATGGTGCCGCCCGTGGTGACGAGGGCGATGCGCTTCGGGGTCACGGCCACGACGCAGAAGTAGCACGAGCCTTCCGCCATGCCCGTGCCCGTGCCCGTGCCCGCGCCCGACCCCGTGCCCCGCGCCGCGTGTGCCCGTGTCGAAGCTCCCGCCGGGGCCCCTCCGTTGCCGTGAGGGTACGGGGGCCTTAGCCTTTCTCTTCGATGAACGACGATCGCAGCGCCACGGGGCTCTCCACCTTCACGGCCTTCGTCTCGGCCCGCCGAGACGCCGTGCGCGGCGGCGGGACCGACGAGGCGACGCGCTACGCGTTCGGGGCCGACCTGCAGATGCTGCGGACGATGCGCCGCATGAAACCGCTCGAGATGTTCGTCGGCTCCGCGGTCCGCGCGATGGGGACCTTCCTCGCGTCGCAGAACCTCGGGACGATGGTTCGTGTCGGTCCGACCCAGAGCCCGCGGCTCTACCGCATCGCGAAGGAGTGCGCCGACGCCCTCGGCGTCGCGGTGCCCACGCTCTACGTCGCCAACAGTCCGGTGATGAACGCGTACACCTACGGCACCGACGACGACTCGTTCATCGTCGTACACGCGAAGCTGGTCGATCACTTCACCGACGACGAGCTGAAGTTCGTGATCGGCCACGAGATGGGCCACATCCAGAACCGGCACGTGGTCTACCTCACCGCGATGCGCCTGCTGACGAGCGGCTTCGCGCAGCTGATTCGTTTCTTGATCGAGCCCGTGCTGCTGACCTGGAGTCGACGCGCGGAGATCACCTGCGACCGCGCGGGCCTGCTCTGCTGCGGCGACATCGACGTCGCGACGCGCACCTTCCTGAAGATGGCGTGTGGCTCGACCAAGCTCTACGACGAGCTGAACATCGACGCGTACCTCGAGCAGCTCGAGGCCGGTCGCGAGAGCGCGGGGCGTTTCTCGGAGCTCTTCGCTTCGCACCCCTACCTGCCCAAGCGCATTCGCTCGCTCCAGCTCTTCGCGCAGAGCGACCTCTACCGAACCAGCCTGGGCCTCTCCGGCGGGCTCTCGATGGACGAGGTCGACCAACGCACCCTCGAGATCGTGCAGGTGCTCAAGGGCGGCAAGACGGGTGAAGCATCGCTTCCTTCGGGCGAGTGAAAGAAGTCGCGCCGGTCGAGCGTAGGACGCGCCATGCGCGGAATCCGAGACCTGCGGCGACGGTTCGTGACTCGTGCCCAAGACGCACGAGAGACGCGCGGTCGGAGTGTGTGCTTCCAGGACGAAGCGGGGGTCGGTAGGCTCCCGGAAGCCCGCCGAGCGCGGGGTTGGCGCGACGTGCTCGGTCGTGCAGCGGAGGAAACGTGATCGACTACGGTGATCTCAAGGTCCAGGTCCTCAGCGGTCTTCGCGAGGTGGCGCGCCTCGCGGAAGAGAGCGGCGCCAAGAGCCTCGCGCGCGGGTTGCGGGAAGACCGCATCGCACGCCTCGAGGACGAACGCTTTCACCTCGTCGTCCTCGGCGAGTTCAACCACGGCAAGACCACGTTCGTGAACGCGCTGCTCGGCGCGGCGGTGTTGCCGATGGGCGTCACGCCGACGACGGCGGTCATTCATCGCATCCAGTTCGGCGAGCAAGGCAGCGCGAAGGCCTTCGGCGAGGACGGACTCGTCAAGCAGGTCCCGATGGACGCGCTCGGCGAATACGAGGTCGACGGCAAGGCGCTCGCGGACGCGGTGCAGCACCTCGACGTGTTCTACCCGGCGGAGTTCCTCAAGGACGGCGTGGTCCTCGTCGACACCCCCGGCGTCAACGACCTCAACGAAGCGCGCGCCGAGATCACCTACGGCTACATCCCGCGCAGCGACGCCATCCTCTTCCTCCTCGACGCGGGGCAGATCCTCAAGGAGAGCGAGCGCCAGTTCGTCGCGAACAAGCTGCTCGCGCAGTCGCGCGACAAGGTGATCTTCGTCGTGAACAAGATGGACCTGCTCGACGACGACGAGCGGCAGGAAGCCATCGCGTACGCGCGCATGAACCTCGGCAAGTTGCTCGAGGAGCCGAAGATCTTCGGCATCAGCGCCGAACGTGCGCTCGAGGGCGACCGCGCCGGCTCGGGCATGGAGGCGCTCACCGACGAGCTCGAGCGTTTCCTCAAGGACGAGCGTGGCCGCGTGCTGCTCGACAACGCGCTCGACGCCGGTTTGCGCACCGCGGCCACGCTGCGCACCGGCATCGAGATTCAGAAGCGCGCGCTCGCGATGGAGCAAGGCGAGCTCGAGCGGCGTCTCTCGGCGCTCGAGAACGACCTCGAGACCAGCGCCGAGCGCATGGCGGAGCGCAAGGCGCGCATTCGCGAGTCGCTCGCGGCCGTCAAAGCGCTCGTGCGTGCGGACGTGGAAGGTTTCGCGCGTCGTTTCGCGGCGCAGCTTCCGGACGAGATCGAGGCGGCCGAGGCGAAGGACTTGAGGAAGTACCTCGCAGGTTTCCTCGAGGAGCGCTTCAAGCGTTTCGCGGAGCAGGAGACCGAGGAGGTCGCGCGTCGGCTCGAGAAGGTCGCCGAAGAGGCCATCGCGTTCGTGACCGAAGACGCGGCCGCGCGTGCGGAACATCTGCGCGAGCTGCTCGGCGACGACGCGCCGCAGCTCGACCTGAACGTCAGCACCTTCGCGGCCGACGTGGGCGTGTTCGTGATCGGCGCCTTCGGCGTGACGCTGATGGTGCTCTCGAACGTGCTCGTCGGCGGCGCGCTCGCGCTCGCCGCGCCGGTGCTCGCGTACGTCTTCCGAGGTCGCGCGGACAAGCAGCTCAAGGAGAAGGCGAAGGAAGAGGCGCCCAAGGCCGTGATCGCGGCGGCCGAGAAGATGGCCGAGGCCTTCGACGAGCGCATCGACGAGGTCGGCGAGAAGCTGCTGCACTTCGTGAGCGCGGCGAACGCGGAAGTGACCAAGAGCGTGGCCGAGCTCGTACGGACGGCGCGTGAAGCGACGCAGCGTGGCGACGAAGCGAAGGTCGAGCTCACGAGCGCGACGGGCATGAGCCTCGCGCGATTGGCCGACGTGGAAGGGCGGATGACGCGCACGCGGCAGACGCTTTGGGCGAACGGCAGCGGCGAGACGACGCACTGACGCGGCCAACGTCGGCGGAGGGCGGGATCTTCGGGTTCCGCCCTTCGCAATTGAGTTCGCACTTGAGACGGACGTCGGTTCGTGGAACGGCGGCGTGCCACGGCCTTCATTCCGAAGGGAACGATCTCTTCGACCGGCTCCTCACTGCCGACCAAGTACGCGCGGGGTGTGTGCTCAGCGAAGTGTCAGCTCGAGCTGTCGGTCGCTTCCGACCCGAACCGTGCCCGTCACCTCGAGTCCAGGCTCACCCGTGCATTCCCCCTCGCAGCCGGTGTGGGCGCGGGCGCGAACGCGGTAGGCGCCGTCGGCCACGCGCACCCAGACGCTGCAATCACTCGGGCATCCTGGGGCCGTTGCCTCTTGGTGCCGTGTCTCGACCGCGCGACCGTCCCACGTGGTCGACCAACGCTGGCCAGGTTCGAGCGCTTGGGTGGGCGGGTTCATGCACGCGCCGGCGACCGGACAGGGATCGGTGCCGCGGGTCCACTCGCACGAGTGGCTTTGTCCCGCGTTGCGCCTCATGGGGCGGCCGTCGGGAGCCACCACGTCGAGCGCGTCGAAGCCACACGAGACCGTGTTCACCAGATGAACCGTCTGGTCGGTGGCGTTGACGACCACGAGCTCGACGCTCGGTCCCGGAGGGTCGCTCTGAACGGGCGGGGCACCGGAGCAGCCGACGAGGAGCAGGACCAGCAGGGCGCGCATGCCGAGAGGATAGGGCGCCTCGATGCTCGCTAGCGAGGGCTGGCTTTTTCGCGAAATGCATCGGCTCTCGGGGTACTCTTCCGCCGTCATGGCATTGCGCATCGGCGACATGCTCGTCGCGGCTGGGTTCGTCACCGAAGAACAGGTCGAGGAGGCGCTCGCGTCGCAGAAGGAGTCCGGCCTACGGCTGGGCGCCGAGCTGGTCGCGCTGGGCTTCGTGACCGAGGTGCAGCTGATTCAGGTGCTGAGCAATCAGCTCTCGGTGCCGTGGGTCTCGCTGCATCACATCGAGATGACGCGTGAGCTCTTGGATCTCGTGCCGGCGGACGTCGCCGATCGCTACGGCCTCATCCCCGTCTACCGGCGCGTCGTGCGTCGCGAAGGCGAGACGCTCTTCGTGGCGATGGACGACCCCACGAACGAAGACGCGATCGCCGAGGTGAGGCGCGCGTCCGGGCTTCCCGTCAAACCGATGGTGGCGCCGCCGACCGACATTCGAAACGCGATTCGCGTGTACTACTTGGGCATGGCGCCCAAGGCGCCGGAGGCACCGCGTCGCGCGCGTCGGCATACCGATGAGATCGCGATTCAGGACGTGGCGGCGAAGGCTGCCGCGACGCCGGAGCCCGAACCCGCGTCGGCGCCCGAAGCTGCGTCGGCACCGACGCCGGAAGCCGCATCCGAACCTGAGCCGACCGTGTCCTCGGAGGTGGAGGCCGCCGAACCTTCGCACCCGAAGACCGACCCCGCGCCCGCGCCCGAAGAGCCGACGTCCGCGGAGGACGAGGTGTCGCTGGCCGAGGCTGCGCGCGCCAAGGCTCGCGAGAGCGCGCCGAAGAAGCCGAAGCAGCGCTTCGTGACCCTGACGCTGCTCGACGGCACCACGGTGCGGCTTCCGGCGCCTCGCAAGGGTGGTGAGGACGCCGAAGCCGAGCCGCGTGGGGGAGCGCTCACCGCGGCGGACCTCGTGCGCGCGTTGCTCGCGAAGGGCCAAGGCGCGGCCGTCGACGACGTGCTCGGCAAAGCGAGCTGGGAAGTCCTCTGTGCGACGATCCTGCAGCTCATGCTGAAGAAGGGCCTCGTCGCCGACTGGGAGTTCGTCGAGGCGTACAAGAAGAACCTCGGTCAGTAGGCGCCACTCACGCCTGGGGTCGTTCAACCGAATGGCGATGGCGAAGCCGAGCGTCCTGCCTCGCGGTCTCGAAGCGCGGGGTCGAAGGGGCGAAGCCCCTCGCCCGCGGAGCGCCGGGGCCGCCGGACCGAAGCGGAGCGGAGGGAGGACGGCGAGGAAGAGGGGTTGCGGGGAAGCCTCCCCGCATCGCGGAGCGAAGCGAACGCACACAGCCGCGAAGTTGCCGACGCGAGGGGAA
Organism: Sandaracinus sp.; assembly: GCA_020633125.1. GTDB lineage: Bacteria > Myxococcota_A > Polyangia > Polyangiales > Houyiibacteriaceae > JACKEH01. Next base: position 83,774 of record JACKEH010000012.1, read on the forward strand.
CCAGCGCTATCGTTGCCGCGACGTGCGCAGCTTGACCAAGTCGGCGCTGGCCCTCGTGGGCTTGGCGGTCGTGGCCTACGTGGTCCTCTTCGTGCCGCTCGGGCGGTACACGATCTACCAACACGCGGTTCGCATCGCGGGGACCGACGAGGCGCAAGAGCTCGGATCCGAAGCGGTCGAGGCGGCGGGGCGGCTGCGGGAGCACGTCGAGGGCGAGCTCGACGAGCACGTGCGCGACGCCGGGCCGCCCGATGCCGGGCCCGCGGCCGTCGAGTGACTCGCGCTACTCGTGCGGCTCGCCTTCGTCTCGGCGCAGGACCGCGCCCAAGACCGCGAGCGGATCGAAGCCGAGAATCTCGCTGACCGTGCTCGCGTGCGTGACGCGTGCACGCACCTCGCGCACCAGCGGCAGCAACGCCCCGGCGAAATCGAGGCCGCCCAGCGCGCGAGCGGAAGCGCGCCCGAGACCTCGCACCGCGTCGGCACCGAGCGCGGCGGCGACCGTACGGGGCATCGGGCTGAGCACGACGTTCCGGACCGCGACGGCTTGCGCCCACTGACCGGCGTCGGCGGCGCGAAGCAACGTGCGAATCGTGGGGGCTTCGGCGAAGAGCCCGAAGTGAACCGGCGCGACGCTGCGCGCGACGGAGTCGACGACGACGCGGTAGTCGCGTCGCCAATCGCCGCCGAGCGGGCCGGTCCACCGGACGAGCGCGTCGGGTCCGGCGACCAAGTCGATCGCGCCGTTGCGACGGCGAAGCACGACCCCGGTCCACACCGGGCCGTCCCAGAGCACCATCACGCCGGCGCGGCCGTCGGGAAGCACGAGGTCCAGCGCGCGATCGAAGGTCGCGGCGTTCGGGATCGGAACGTTGGCGATGGGGTTCGGCCAGAGCGCGAGGTCGCCTGCGCCTTCGAGCTCGCGCGCCGCACGCAGCAGCTCGAGCACCTGCGCGAGGTAGGTGTCGTCGCTGCGAAAGCGTGCGCCGAGTTGCTCGGCGAGCTCCTCCATCGCGCCTTCGCGCACCACGAGCACGCGATGGGCGCCGGCGCTCAGCGCGAGCGTGGCCAACGACTCGCGGTCGATCGCGGTACCTGCGAGCTCGCGGACGCGACCACGCTGGGTGTGGGTCGCGGCGAGCACCACGTCGTCTTCGTCGACGACCACGAGCACGCTGCCCGTGGGACGTGGGCCGCTGGCCGCGACCGGTGAATCGGTGGCATCGGCCGCGCGATCCAGTCGGTCGGGTAGCCCCGGCATGAAGAGCGAGACGAGGTTGGTCCAAGACCGCGCGTCGAAGCCTTCGAATCGGAGCTCGGCGCTGATCATGCTCGCCTCCGGACGTCTCTCATGCTCGCCTCCGGGCTCGGGGCGCCTTTCGACGCTCGCTCTGGAGCACGAACATGCGGCACGACTCGCGGTCGATGGCCACGCGAAGGCTCGTCTCGCCCGTGATCGATTCGCCGGTGAGCGCGTCGACGGCGACGGTCGGCCGCGGCAGCGCGATTTCGGCCTCACGCGCCGACGAGGGGTTCACGACGAAGAGCACACGTTCTTCCCCGTCGACCTCGTGCACGGTCGTCTCCACGGGTGGGAGCGTCGCGTAGGGGCGCTCGAGCTCGAAACGACCGACCCAATCGGCGACCAGCGCGTGCGCCATGGTGTCGTCGACGACGGTCGGCGGGGCCTTGCCAGGGCGTGGGAAGTCGGCCGCGTGAAGCGCTTCGTCACGGGAAGGAAGCCGTGGGCCGTAGACCACGTGCACACCCCGCTCGGCCAGCGCTGCGAGCTTCTCGAAGCGCGCGGGGCTCGCGTACTCGTAGCTGGGCGCGAAGACGACGTCGTAGCCCTCGTAGCGTTCGATCGGCGCTTCGGAGTCGACGTAGACGTAGGGTACCTGCGCGGCGGTCAGGGCCGCGGCCATGCGCGCGAGCTCGTCCCACCACGCGTGCTGAATCGGCTGCGAGAAGCCCAGCGCGTCGGCCCGGCAGAGCTCGACCGGCGTGCCCCCGATCGCTTCGAGGACCGCGTTGCTCACCGTGCCGAGCAGATGCGTCGCGCGCGAGAGGCGCTGGTATTCGCGGGGCCATTGCAGCGCGACGCGGGCTTGGCGCGTGCCGCGGTGGAAGCCGGTGGTCTCGAGCGCGGAGAGGAAGCGGCGCCAGGCGGTGGCTTCGTGGCGCGCGTGGCCGGTGACGTCGATCGGCGCGCCGTACCAACGGTCGCGATCGACGGCCATGTAGAGGTTGAAACCGCGCAGGCCGTAGGCGCAGGCGGTCATCGCGGTGACGAGCGAGTCGTCGTGCGCGAGCGGCGTGAACCAAGGTGGGGCGCCGACGCCGAGCTCGGGCGCGTAGACGGTCGGTGCCGTGCCCGCGAGGTAGAGCGTGCGGCGCTTGATGGTTCGTTGCTCGCGCGTGGGGTGGTAGTAGTCGAGGCCGACGAGGTCGACGGCTTCGCCCAAGCTCGCGACGCTCACGGGCGCGCCGCCTTCGCCGACCGAGACGTTGTGAATCGTCGGCAGCTCCCCGAGGCCCGCGCGATCGAAACGGCGTCGAAGGTGCTTGGTGAAGTCGACGTGGAGGTGCTCGGCGAACGCCGCCCAATCGAGCTGGCGCGCGAGCTCGCCGTGCCGATCGTCGCCTTCGAGGTCACCCGCGAAACGTGAAGGCGGGCTCGCGTCCGACCACGTCGCGTAGGTCGCACGGTGCGCGCGACGTACGCCGTCGAGGTCGCCGTGCCGCGCCTGCAGGAACGAGTGCCAGAGAGCCACCGAATCGTCGTGGTAGTCCTGGCAGAAGGGGCCGCTGCGGAAGAAGAACCCGAGCTCGTTGTCGATCTGCATCAGCACGACGGGGCCGTCCGGCCAACGACGTGGCGCGACGATTTCGCCCACGGCCTCGAGCCACTGCGCGGTGTGCTCTCGGTAGGCCTCGCTCGCGTGCGAAGGCACCGCGAACATGTGCGGCGGGAAGTAGAGCACGACCGGGTTGCCGCGCGGCGTGCGCGCTTGGACCTCCGGGTCGTCGAGCATGCGGGCAGGAAGACCGAACCCCGTGAGCTCCGCGTTGATGTGAGGGCCGGGACGAAGGAAGACGAGCAGCTCTTCTTCGGCCGCCAGGTCCAAGAACGCCGCGAGGTCACGTCGCGGGTCGCGCTCGCCGAAGTCGAAGGTCGGCACGCCGTCGGCGAAGTCGACCTCGTGCACGCTCCACGGCACGTAGGTCTCGACCATCGGAAGGCCGAGCGCCTTCACTTGGCGGAGGCCGTCCCGCCAGTGTTCTTTGGCGACGCGCCAATAGTGCATCGCGCCGGAACGCAGGGGGACCTCACGGTCACCCAGACGGAGCGTGGCGCCGTCGAGGATGGGTCGGGGGCGGAGGCGCGCGACGGGACGGGGCATCGGATTCTTCGCCGCCTTGGCGGCGCGCCGAGCGTAACACTTCGGCGCGCTTCTTCTGCCGTGGAAGTGCCGCGAAGGTGACGCCCCGGCGGGCGCGTGCGATAGAGGTTCGCGTGCGCGCGATGGTGCTCGCGGCGGGTCTCGGAACGAGGCTGCGCCCGCTGACGGAAGAGCGGCCCAAGCCGGCCGTTCCCTTCGGGCTGCGGCCCTTGGTCTGCGAGACGCTCGAGGCTTTGCATCGCTTCGGCATCCGCGAGGTGGCGATCAACGTCCATCACCTCGCCGAGCGAATGCCCGAGCTCGTGGATCCGCATCTGCCGGAAGGGATGCGCGCGCGATACCTGCACGAGCCGGTGCTGCTCGGGACGGGCGGTGCGCTGGCGAACGCGGGGTCGTGGCTGACGGAGCCGGGCGAGCCCGTGATCGTGATGAACTCGGACATCGTCTTTTCGCCCGATCTGTCGGCGGCGCTCGCGGCGCATCGCGCGCACGACGCGGTGGCGACGATGGTGCTGCGTTCGGACCCGGCGGCGAAGAAGCTCGGCGCCATCGACGTCGACGCGAGCGGGCGTGTGCGTCGACTGCTCGGGACGCCGCATTTCGAAGGCGCGCTCGACGAACGCATGTTCACCGGCGTGCACGTGCTCGCGCCGCGGGCGTTCGCGGACTTCCCGGCCGAGGGCTGCATCGTTCGCAGCGCGTATCGGAAGTGGATCGACGAAGGCGCCGTGGTCGCGGGCGTGACGGACCGGTCGCCGTGGAAGGATCTCGGTACGTTGCGCGCGTACCTCGACGCGAACGTCGCGTTGGCCGGGGAGGGCGCGCTCGTCCATCCGACGGCGACGGTCGACGCGGGGGCATCGACGAGGGGCGTCGTGGTCGGCGCGGGTGCACGCGTGGGCGACGTGCGACTCGAGCGTGTGGTCGTGTGGCCGGGCGCGCGCGTCGAAGACGACTTGGTCGACACCATCGTGACGCCGGAGCGCGTGGTGTCGGTCTAGCAGGTTGCTGCAAAAGTCCCGCGTGCGCTTCGCGCGACCCGCACTCCGCCTCGCGCCATCCTCTCACGCTCGAAAATGCCCCACATTTCCTCGGTTCGAGGACGCGCGATTCGAAGCACGGGACCACACGAATCACATCACGGTCCTTTTTCAGCAGCCTGCTCGCGTCGCGCGCGCCCGCTCACTTCGGGACGTAGACCCCCGCACGTTTCGCGTAGCCCGTCTTTCCGCCCGTGAAGCGCTCGAGGTGCGCCTGTGGGTTCGACAGGCCCGGGGCGGGGCGGAACCCCTCGAACGCGACCTCGGCGTCGACCTCCAGTCGATGCTTCAGCTCGTCGTCACCGGCGTAGGTGAGGGCGACGTGCGCCTTCCACCGCAGTCGATACGTGCCTCGGCTCGGCTCGGAGAAGTGGATCTGGTGCCGCAACACCGTGTCGTGACCGAGCAGGTAGATGTGGAAGGCGTGCTCCTCGTCGTCGTCGAGCGAGGTGCGCATGTCGACTTCGAAGATGCGTTGGTCGAGCGTCGACCAATCGAGCGGTGCCTTGGCGTCGGCGACGAAGATGCCCTCGTCTTGCCCCCACTTCGTCGAAGAGAGGCTGCAGCGGTGGTAGTTCCCCCACACGAGCGGTGACTCCCAGGAATCGAGGTCGAGATCGTCGGTCTCCAGTCGGCGCTCGGCGTCGTAGTTGGCCGATCGAAGATCGAGGTCGAAGTAGAGGCCGTCGGCTTCGATGCGACCCGTCCATTGCAGATGCTCGACGGCATGCCCTTCGCGCCAAGGGTTTCCGGGGAAGAAGATACGGTTCGCGCTCGGCATGAAGGGCGTAGTGGACGACGAAGCTCGCGCTCAAGCCCAGACCGCCGGAGTGGTCTCGTTTGCGCCCCGCCCGTCGAAGCCGACCGTGCCGAGACGAGGGCTTGGGACCCTCGCCTCACCGGTGAGCGCACGTCGAGGTGAGAGGCGTCGAGCGCGTCGCCGGGATGCTCGGACGTCGGGTCTCGCGTCGTGGCTTCCCGACGACGTGCGCGCACGAAAAAGCCCCCGCCGAAGCGAGGGCTTTCGTCACGAGCACGAGGGCGTCAGCCCGTGCCCATCACCTTCGCGAGCACGACCGTGATGTTGTCCGGACCGCCGTTGCTGTTCGCGCGCTCGATGAGCTTGCTGCAGGCGCCCTTGATGTCCTTCGACTCGGCGTGGACGATCTCGCGAATCTCTTCGTCGCTCGCGGGGCCGCAGAGGCCGTCGCTGCAGAGCACGTAGATGTCGCCGGGCTGCGGCTTGTCGAGCAGGGTGTCGACCTTGACCGACTCCTTCATCCCGAGCGCGCGCACGATGACGTTCTTGTGCGGGAAGTTCGCGATCTCCTCTTCGGAGAGTCGCTTCATCTTGATGTAGTCGTTGAGCAGCGAGTGGTCCTCGGTGAGCTGCTCGAGCTTCCCGTCGCGGACGCGATACACGCGGCTGTCCCCGACGTGCGCGACGAGCACGCCGTCGTCGACGATCAAGATGCCGCAGATGGTCGTGCCCATGCCGCGGAGCTTCGGGTCGCGCTGGGCGGCCTCGAAGATGCGCAGGTTCGCGAGCTTGATGCTCGTGATGAGGCGGTTCTCCTCGTACCCACGCGCCTTGTCCATCTTGTACGGCCACGTCGCCTCGGGATCGGCGCTCGTCGCGCGGAAGAACTCCCGCAGCGTGTCGATGGCCATCTGGGACGCGACCTCGCCCGACGCGTGTCCACCCATTCCGTCTGCGACCACGTACAGGTGGTCGTCGTCGTCGACGGAAAAGTTGTCCTCGTTGTGGGCTCGCTTCATGCCGACGTTGGTTTCGCCAGCCGCGATCACTCTTGCTCGGGCCACCCGGTCCAGCCTCCCGAAAATTCTTGGGGAAACGTACGCGGCGAGGGCGCCGGGAGTCAAACGAAAGGGGTGCCGGACAAACCCTGGCCTCGCGGGCGCCCTGCGTGCTCGCCCCTCCGCGGCGGAATCGTTCGGCGGGGACGGGACAAAGCGGCGGGTCCTCTGAAAGGCCGAACTGAGGACGCGTTCGCGCGCGTCCTCGAACCGCCGCGCAACTTCGGCGCCACCCTGCTAGAAACGGCTCCGTGGCGGACTCGCACGAGGACTGGGAGGAGGAGCGCCTCGCGCTGCTCGACGCCGCGCGTGCCTTGCTCGCGTGGGAAGAGGAGCTCGGCGGATCGGGCTTTCCCGAAGTCGAGCCACCACCGCTTCCCGAGGTGGCCACGGCGCATGCGGAGCCAGACGCCCCGTTCGAAACGCGCACGTCGGCTGCACCCACGCTGGGCCGGAGCCTGTCGGCGCGCTCGGAAGCTTCGCCCGAATCGGGGAGCGACCACGCGGCTGCCGCACCCGCGCTGGGCCGGAGCCTGCCGGCGCGCTCGGAAGCTTCGCCCGAATCGGGGAGCGACCACGCGTCTGCTGCACCCACACCGGGCCGAATCTCGCGATCGGAAACGCCTGCCGAGCCTCGCGCCGAGCGCGCGCCGAGCTTGGCGCCCAGCCAAGGCGATCCCGTCGTTCGTCTCCAAGTGCTCGCCGAAGAAGCCGCGTCGTGCACCGCGTGCCGGCTGCACGAAGGCCGCACGAAGAGCGTCTTCTCCCGTGGCTCGGCGAGCGCGCTCGTCGCCTTCGTCGGCGAAGGCCCCGGGTACCACGAGGACCAGAGTGGCCAACCCTTCGTCGGTCCGGCCGGGCAGCTGCTCGACAAGATGATCGCTGCGATGGGGCTCGGCGACGACGAGATCTACGTCTGCAACGTCGTGAAGTGTCGCCCGCCGAACAACCGTACGCCGCAACCTGACGAGGCCAGCGCGTGCGCGGGCTTCCTCCGTGCGCAGCTCGACGTGGTGGCCCCGAAGATCATCGTCGCGCTCGGGCGTTCCGCGTCCGAGGGGCTCGGATGCATCGAGCCGGGCGCGCGGGGATGGCGCGGCGCGTGGACGAGCTGGAACGGCATTCCCGTGATCTCGACGTTCCACCCGGCCTATCTGCTCCGCAGTCCCGAGCAGAAACGCCCGGTCTGGAACGATCTTCAAGCCGTGGTGAAAAAGCTCGGCCGCACCTTGCCGCGGCGTTGAGACGGTGCCGGCAGCCTCGCCGGAGCGTCGGACGGTTTCGCCCAAACGGGGGCGTGCGTGGGAGCCGAGCGACGGTAGAGTGCTCGCCGTGAAGCCCGACCCCCGCGAAGACGACGATCTCGACCTCCTCGACGAGCTGCCGGAGCTGCCCTCGCTCGAGCAGGGCGACGAGGTCGTCGGCCTCGCGGACGGACAGCCCGACGAGCTCGACGTCGACGAGAACGAAGAGGGCCTCTCCGACGAGGACGAAGGGGCGGGACCGCTCGACGACTTCGACGACGGGCTCGACCTCGCGGGCGAAGGCTCGATGCTGGACGACGCGGTCGGAGCACCGCTCGACCTCGGTGAAGACGACGTGGACGCGGCCGGCGACGAGTACGGCTGGACGGGAGGGGACGAAGCGCCGGGAACGAGCGCGGCGGACTTCGTCGAGGAGGTCGAGGAGCCCGAGGTGGCGACGGTCGACGACGGAGGCGAAGAAGGCGTCGAAGAGACCGCGAGCCTCGCGTTCGAAGGCGACGATGCGCCGGTCGGCCTTCCCGCGTTGCGCGAGGACGAGGCCGGCGACGATCTGGCCGACGATCTCGAGCTCGAGGACGACGCGGACATCGAGCTCGATCTTCCGTTCGAAGACGAAGTGCGTCTGATGGGCGCGAGCCTGCCGCCGCCGCGCGCGGCCGAGGCGGTGGTGCGCTACCACGGCACGGTCGTCGACGTGTCCCTCGCGGGCGACGTGCTCTTTCTCGTGGGCGACGAGCTGGCGCGGGTCGCGGACGACGGCGTGAGCGCTTGTCCCGCCGCGGGGCTCGAGTCGGAGGAGCTGCTCGGGGTGTCGGTGCAAGGCGAGGTGATCGTCGTCGGCACCCGCTTGGGCGGTGCGTTTCGTTCGACCGACGCAGGCCGAAACTTCGTGCCCGCAAACGGTTGGCGCAGCGGCAACGAGCCGAGTGTCGGCTGCCGCGTGGCCGGCGACCCGCGGGGGCGGCTCTGGCTGTGGGCGGGCGGCGCGCTCTACCGAAGCGACGACTTCGGCGCGCGTTGGGCGGGGCCCGTGCTGCCCGCGCCGGTGGTCGACGCGAACCTCGACGAGAGCGGCGCGTTCGTCGTCGCGTGTGGCTCGCTCGGTGGCGGCATCGACGTGCTTCGCGCGAGCGACGACGGCCGTGGTTTTCGCGCCATCGTGCCGGCCGCGCCGGGGATGACGCGCGACGGCGGGCCGATCGCGGTTGCGGTGGCCGGAGCGAAGGTCGCGCTCGCCCAAGAAGGCGATCCGCGTGGCCCGTGGGTACACCGCGGCGACACGTGGGAACGCGTGCCCGAGCTCGCGGGATGCCACGTGCTCGCGTGGGTCGGTGAGGTGCTCTACGGCGCGTCGCACGTCGCGGCGGGCGACCGCGGACTGGTGCTCGCGTGTGTGTTCGGCGACGCGTCGCGTGACGTTTCCGTCGTCCTCGATCTCGACGCGCTGCCTCGCGAGAGGTCAGGATCGGGTCGGATGAACGTGTCGCGCGGGGATTGGCTCGGGGAAGGCGTGCCGGAGGAGCATCGCATCTTCGCGATCCGTCCACGCGGCGGGAGCCTGCTCGTCGCGTGCGGAGCCGGGCTCGTCGAGCTCGCGCTCGGGGGGCACGCCGAACCGTCATGAGCACCCGCTTCGAGCCGCGGATCGAGCGTCTCCTGCACGCGTTGCGGGTGGGGCTCGGCAGCGAGGACGTGGGCGACGTGCGCGCGGAGCTCGGGCTCTCGGCGGAGGCGAGCGATCGCGACGTCGTGCGTTCGCTCGTGCAGATCGTCTCCGCGGTCGCGGTGACCGAAGCGGGGCGTCGTGGGGTCTCCGAGGAGGTCGCGCCCGCCGAAGAAGCGGCGTCGAGCGCGGAGGCGACGACGCCTTCGTCGCCGCTCTCGTCGGGTGCAGGCACGTCCACCTTGCCCTCGCTCGAGGGCATGAGCGCGGACACCTCGCTGCTCGGCCGCGTGGAGTCCTTCGGGCGTGACGCGATCCCGGTCTCGCAGCTCGACGACGTCGAGACCCTGCTCGGGCTCTTGCGCGGCGGCGGCACGCGTCAACGTCGCGCGGTGCTCCGGCATCTGCGCGAGCGCTGGGACCAGCTCTCGAACCGCGACCAACGCGCGGCGAGCGAAGAGCTCGCGTCGTTGCGCGACGTGGAGCTCGAAGCGGAGCTCGCCCAGACGCGTGCGCGGGTCGGAGGCGCGGTGGGGCGCCAAGCCCGCACGGAGCGTGAGCGCTGGTTGCGTCTGGTGAGTGAGCTCGAGCCGCGCATCACGGCGTTCTGGGACGGCCGCACGCCAGTGGAGCCCGTGACGGACATGCCCGGCGACGATCGCGCGCACCTCCTGTTGCACGCGCGGGATTTGCCGCCGCTCGTGATGACGCACCTGCAGGCGGTGATCGAAGGCAACGACGGTGTCTCGAGCCGCGAGGTGCGCCGCGAGCTGCTCGAATCGCTTCGCTACGCGGGCGATCCGCGCCTGGTGCCCTCGCTCGTCGAGCTGCTCGACAGCGGAAGCGCGGAGATCGTGCTCGACGCGGCACGTGCGCTTCGACGCATCGACGACCCTCGGGTCGTGCCGGCGTTGGTCGCGGCTTACGAGCGTACGGTGCTCGACGTCGCCAAGGCGGTCTTCGCGGGCGCGCTCGCCGCGCACGGCGATCGGCGCGGCGCGGACTACGTGCGTGATCTGATCGCGCGCGAGGACGTCGAGGTGCGCGCCGCCGCGCTCGAGGCGCTCGAGCTGCTCGGCAGCAAGGAAGACACCGAGAAGGTGCTCGCCCTCCTCGGCACGAGCGCGTCGCTGAACCTCCAGGTGGTCAACACGCTTCAGCGCCTCGGCGATCGCCGCGCGCTTCGGCCCCTGATCGAGCTCGAGGCCGCGACGCACATCGGCGCGTTGCGCGGCGCCATCGAAGACGCGCGTGCCGCGATCGTCGCGCGCATGGAGCTTCGCGGCGAGGACTACGAGGACGAAGAGACGCGCTCGATTCGTCTGCCCACCGACGAGCGGCCGCCGAGGACGTCGTTCGGGATGCGCATGCGCGCGATGCGCATGTACGTCTGGGGCACGGTGCTCGTCGCGTTCGGTGCGCTCTCGGCAGGCATCGCGCGCCTCGAGCGTGCCGGGACGTTGCGGCCGGAGTGGGCTCGTCCGTGGATCGCGGTCGCGATGACACACGCCCGAAAGGCGCGTCATGCCCAAGCGCTCGCGGCATTTCGCCGTGCGCTCGAGACCGACCGCGGCTTGGTCGAACGAAACCCCTTGGTCGTCCGGGCGCTCGCGCAGACCTTCCTGCGCCGTGCGGAGCAGGTGGAGCGCGACGGTCGCCACGACGTGGCGCGTGGCCTGCTCGGAGAAGCGCTCGATTTGGATCTACGGCGTGCGCCCTCGGCGGTTCGTTTCGAGATTCAGCGTCGGCGTCGCGCGTTGCAGAGGGCGGCATGAGCCAGTTGCGTGCGTCGGCGCGTGATCTGCTCGGTCGGCTCGGGGCCGGTGGGTCCGGTGACGTTCGTCGGGTGACCCTCGAGGTGAGCGCGGAAGGTCGCACGGAGCTGGTGACGGTCACGTTGCAGCCGGACGGCGCGCTGCTGGTCGCGGCCACCGACGGCACCTCCGACGGTCCGCACGTGCGCACGGCGTTGCGCCTCTTGGCAGGGCTTGCTTCGGAATCGGTGGAAGAAGCCCGCGAGTCGATGGTGCCGCCGCCACCCGCGGAGCCGACGCGGCATCCGCTCGGCGAAGCGCTCGACGAGCTCTTGTTGGCCGTCGCGCGCCACGGGGTCGACGCGGCGACGAACGCGGCGTCGGTCGACGAAGCGGTCGAGCGTCTGGTCGAGCTCGCGACGAAGAACCCACCGCTGGGTCTCGCCCGGTTCGTGGGACGGCTGCGCCTCGCCTTGCAGCGGCGCGATGCCCCGCTCACGGCGCGTCTGCTCGACGGGGCGGCCCGCATCGCCGCGCAGCTTCGGGAAGGCAGCAACGAGCTCGAAGCGCGCAAGACACGCGCGCTCTGGCTCGGGCGCCCCAACGATCCGGAGACGCCGCGGGAGACCGTCTACGACCGCGTGCTCGTCGAGGTCGGGCGCGAGTGGATCGCGGGGCTCACGCGCGCGAGCATTCAGCGGCGTTACCTCGCGTGCACCACGACGGGCGAGGTCTACCGCGAAGAGCGCACCCGCCCCGAGACGGGCAGCGTCGGCACCTGCCCGCGTCTGGTCACGGCCGGCCTCGCCGAGGTCGACTTGGCCGGTTCTCCGCGCTCCATTCGGTTGCTGCAATACGCCGTGTCGACGCGCATCGGACGGGACGTCTGGGGGCGCCTCGGCGAGCTCGCGGTGCCTTCGGTGGAAGAGCTTCGACCGCGGTTTCGCGCCGCGACGAAGAGCGCGCCGGCTCTGTCGGAGCCCTTCGTCGTCGTGGCCGTTCGTGCCCTTCGAACCGCGACGCGCACGCTCGAGGACCCGAGCGGCGGGCTCCTGCCGCTGCGCGGTGGGCCGACGGGCATCGAAGAGCGCATGGCCTCGGTGGCGGAGCGAGGAACCTTGCGTTGGGTCGCCGGGCGCGTCGAAGACGCCGAGGGCGTGCTGGTGCTCGAACCTTTCGCGGTCGCGTTCGAGGTCGAGGGCCGTTCGGTCTTCGAGCGCCTGCGTTGACGTACTCTTGCACGCAACATGGTCACGCACGGTTGGGGCGCGATTTGCGCGCGCGGTTCGGACTTCGAACGTCGACTCGACGAAGCGCTCGAAGAGCTCGGATTTCGTCGTGGTTCGTCCTCGGAGGCGACGGCTCGGATCCATCGGGCAGAGACCCCCAACGAGATGATCCTCGTGTGCGAGCTCGCCGAGCCCGAGCTCCGTTCTTTGCCCCGCGTTCTCGCCCGCCTGACGGAATCGCCGGTGCGGCTCTTCTTGGTCCAGGTGACGGAGAACGACCCTGACGGAGTAGCTGTTGCGTTCGTCGCGACCCGCGTCGCTGTCGACGGAGTCGTTCACCCGATCACGCGCGAGGAAGACGTTCGTGATGCGGAGGAGGAGGCGTCGGAGCTTCTCGCGACCGCGTTGTGGGGGTGGCTGAGCGACGAGGTCTCACTCGAGCTCGTCACCGCGACGCCTCTCGATCTCGTCCCTCTGCCGTCGTCGCTCTCGCCTCGCCTTCAACAGTTGGTGCGAGACGTTCGAGCGGCGGGAGCTTGGTCCGCTGCACCCGAGGGGGAGCGCTGGAAGGTGCAGCTAACCCTGCCCGACGGAAGCCGCAGGCTCAGCGTGCTCCAGACCTCTGAGCTCGAGGCGGTCGCCCGGGCCTCCGCGGTCCGGCCCGAACTGCCGTGACGCGGTTGCCCGTGAAGCCGGTTCCCGCAACACTCGTGGTCGCATGCGTGCGCAGGCTCGGCTGGCGATGGTCGTCGCGCTCGGAATCGTCGCGTCTCTTCAGACGACGGCGTTCTTCGTG